>DASXNB010000001.1:0-25863 GCA_036495305.1 Solirubrobacteraceae bacterium
CTGTGACAGAGTCGAATAGCTGCCGTTGTTGTCGGTAGCGATCGTCTCAGCCGTGGTCTGGGCGGTACGCGCAAGCTCCTTCGCCTGAGCGTCATTGGCCTTGCTCTTCTGGTTCAAGAACGAAGGAATAGCGATCGCGGCGAGAATACCGATGATCAAGATCACAACGAGAAGCTCGATAAGCGTGAAACCACCCTCATCGTTCGCGCGCTGGCGCAGTCGATAAAGCATGAATCCTCCTTGGATTCCGTTTCTTGGGCGCCAGCCCTCATTCCAACCGTCTCTCAGCGACGATGCGGTCCCCACCGATCGACGATCGGCAAGGGCCACCGGCTTTGCTTAAACACCCTTACGAGCGCTTTGCCTTGGCTTGTGGCCTGGCTTGTCAGCGCATACATCGGCTTCGCCCGGCGAGCGCTTTAGCGTTACACCAACTCTGGACGGATTATCTCAAGCGTGTTTTGCGCTCGCCTGTTCCTGTTGGTATTCCTGCGCGTCAGCGCCGACAAGTCGCACACCGCCTCCCCGACACCACGGGCAAGTCACCTTGCTCGAATGTCCACCCAAGTTCGAGATGACCTTACCCGTGCCGTGACACGGCATGCAGGGCTGGGGCTCCTTGTCCTCTGTGTCGCTCATCGCGCTCCACACTACCTGCCCGCGCGCCTTCTGGTGGGTGTGGGGCTGTCGGACGCCCGCTTTGACTAGCGTTCACGCGAATGAGGGCGCCCGCGATACCTTTGCGCTTGATCGCGCTCGCCCTCATCACCGGGCTCGCCGCGGTTTTGCGGCTCGTAGATCTCGGCGCGGTGCGGCTCGACCCCTTCTACGACGCGGCCGTCCGCAGCATGGGTGTCTCGTGGCACAACTTCTTCTTCGGCGCCTACGAGCCCGGCGGGAGCGTCTCGATCGACAAGCCCCCCGTGGATCTGTGGCTGCAAGTGAGTAGCGTGAAGCTGCTCGGCTGGGGCTCCACCTCGCTGAAGCTGCCTGAGGCGCTAGCGGGAACCGTGGCTGTGCCTTTGCTCTACGCGGCCATGAGACGCCCATTCGGCACGCTCGCCGGCCTGCTCGCGGCGCTCGCGCTCGCGGTGCTCCCGATCGAGGTCATAACCGCCCGTAGCGACACGATGGACGCCGTGATGATGCTGCTGCTGGTGCTCGCGCTGCTGCTGCTCGTGCGGGCCTGTGAGAGCGGACGCACCGCCTGGCTGCTCGGCTCCGCCGCGGTGCTCGGGTTGGCGTTCAACGTGAAGTTGCTCGAGTCGATGGTCGCGCTCCCCGGACTATTCGTGCTCGCCTGGCTCGGCCTGCCTCGCGAGCGCGCCACCGCGAGCGACACGGCGCCAGAGTCCGGCGAGGGGCCTCGGGGGGTACGCGGACGCCGCGCGTGGCAGCTTGCGGGCGCCGGTGCCGTCTATGTGGTCATAGCGCTGTCGTGGCTCGGCGCGACACTGCTCTACCCCGCCCACTCTCGCCCATGGGCGATTGGCTCCACCAACGGCAGCGCCTGGAACGCCGCCTTCGTGTTCAACGGCAGCGAACGGCTCACCGGGAAAACGGTGGAAGTGGGCCAATCCTCCTCCAGCACGCAGCGCTCGCGTGGCCCCGGCGGCGCTGTTCACCGTGGCAACACACCGATCACGCCGCCCTCACCCACCCGCTTGCTCGCGCGCTCCGGCCAGCTTCCGGCCAGGTGGCTCGGCTGGGAGGCGCTAGTCGCGCTCCTGTTGGGTATCGCGGTCTTGATTTCTCTCGCGCGCCGCGACCGCGACCGCCTGAAGCGGGCCGTGGCAATCGGAGTGTTCGTTTGGCTGGCGACCGGGATCGCGCTCTTCAGCGAGATGGCGCGGCTGCACCCCCGTTATGTCGAGAGCTTCACGCCGGCTGTCGCCGCCATGTTCGGCATCGGGGTGGCGCTGGTGGCGGGCGCCGGCAAGTGGGGGCGCTGGCTGGCCCTCCCTCTCACCGCGCTGCTCGCGATCCCACTCGTGGCGAGCATCGAAGCCGTTGAAGACAGAACGTCGGATGCGGGCAACGTGGGCGCGCTGAACAGCGGCGAGCAGAGCGCGCTAAGCGCATACCTACTCGCCCACCAGGGCGCGGCGCACTACGAGCTAGCCGCCGGCTCGGCGACCACGGTCGCGTCGCTCATCGTGCAAGACCACCGTCCGGTGCTGATGCTCACGAGCTACAACGGCCAACCGCTGACCAGCCCCTCGCGGTTGCGCGCGCTCGCCGCGCAAGGCGCGGTGCGATATGCCTTCCTCGACTCTCGGTGCAGCGCACACACCCTCAAAACCACCCCTGGCTGCGCACCGGCCGCACGCTGGGTTCGCGCGCACGGCACGGACGTGTCGCTACAAGCGGGTTTGCGCTCTAAAGGTCTTTTGTGGAGGCTGCCGTGAGTCCTGCACACACAAACGATCCCACCTCGCCGACCGCGCGGAGCGCTAGCGTGAGCACCGTGAACACGCCCGCGTCGCTACGAATCCTGGTGGTGGACGACGAGGCGTCGCTACGCGACACGCTCACACGGTCGTTCTCCAAGGAGGGCCACGCGGTCGAGGCCGTCGCCGAGGGCACCGAGGCCATCGAGCGTGCCGAAAGCGAGCAGTTCGACGTGATCCTGCTCGATGTCGCGCTCGGGGCCGGACCCAATGGGTATGACGTGTGCCGCGCGTTGCGCGAGCAACGCAACATCGTGCCGATCATCATGCTCACCGCGCTTGACACCGAGGCCGACGCCGTGCTCGGCTTGGAGGCAGGCGCCGATGACTACGTGACCAAGCCTTTCGGGCTGGCCGAGCTGCGCAGCCGCATCCGCGCCGTGCTGCGTCGTAGCGGACCGCGAGCGCTCGGGCGGGAGATATTGAGCCTCGGCCCGATCACCGTCGACCGTGGCCATCGCGAAGCCAGTGCCTACGGCGAGCAAGTGAAGCTCACCTTCTCCGAGTTCGAGCTACTCGCCCAGCTCATGAGCGAGCCGGGACGGCTGTTCAACCGCCAAGAGCTGTTGCGCGCCATCTGGGGAGACTCCGCCTACCGCGATCCACGCGCCATAGATGTCCATATCCGGCACCTGCGCGAGAAGATCGAGCGCAAGCCCGACGAGCCAAAGCTGATCCTCACCGTGCGTGGCGCCGGGTACCGCTTCCAGGAGCCGTGAACGCCGCCCGGGAGCGCCGTCGGGTCTTGGGCTTGCGCCCCCGCGTCTTCGCGGCTTTGCTGCTCACGAGCGCCGTCACGCTCGCGGTGGCGGCGCTCGCACTGCTTTCCCCGCTCGAGCAGCGGCTGCGCTCAGACGGCGAGCGGGCGGTGTTCACCGCGATCGCCGCCACCCGCCCCCAGCTTGGTGAGATCGCGCTCAACCGCGCCACCAACCGGCCCGACCACCGCGAACTCGCGGCAACGGTGGCGCTGCTTCGTCGGCGAGCCGGAGCGCAGGTGACGGTGCTCAACCGTCGCCTTGAAACCGTCTACTCCCCCGCCAACCAGGACCTCGACGTGCCAAGCTACTTCGCTCAAGCCAACCGGGCGTTGCGCACGAATAGAGGCGTGCACACACTCATCGGAGACGAGCTGGTGGCGGCGGAGCCGATGCGCGTCGGCGAGGACGGTCCCATTTACGCGGTGGTGCTCGTGCGCCGCCTGCAATATGTGAGCTCGGCGGTGAATGTCGTGCAGAAAGCGTTCGTCGAGGCCGCCGCCGCCGGCTTCGGGATCGCGCTGTTGCTCGGGATCGCGCTCACCACAACGCTGCTGCGCCGCTTGGAGCGGCTGCGAGAAGCCGCCGGCGAGTTGGAGCGACGGGGCCTCGACGCGCCGATCCATGTCGAGGGAAGCCGCGATGAGATCGGCGACCTCACGCGCGCCTTTGCCAGCATGCAGGAACGATTGCGTCGCCAAGAGCAGGCCCGCCGCGCCTTCGTGGCGACCGCCTCCCACGAGCTACGCACCCCACTGGCGTCACTCGACGGAACGCTCGAGCTACTCGAGGACGACCTCGACCCCGCGCGCTTGGACATCGAGGACGCCCGCGAGCGCACGGCGCGGGCACGCGAGCAGTCGCGACGGCTATCGAGCCTCGCGACCGACCTACTTGATCTGAGCCGCCTCGACGCACAGGCGCCCTTGCGTGCCGAGCCGGTGGAACTGAGCGAGTTGTGTCGAGCGGTGGCGGCGGAGTTCGAGCGGCGCGCCGGCGATCATGAGGTGGAGATAGAGATACAGCCCGCGCTCGACACCTGTTGGGCGCAAGGCGACCCGGGCGCAGTGGCAAGGATCGTGCGGATCCTGCTCGACAACGCCATCGCCGTCGCGCCGCCACACACGAACGTGCGCATGCACACCGCCACCGCCCCTACCGGCGCCGAGATCCTCGTGGGCGACCACGGACCGGGCGTCGCGCCAGAGGAGCGCGAGCGGATTTTCGAGCGCTTCCAACGCGGAGGCGCCTCACAGGGCCGCAGCGGCTTCGGCCTGGGCCTTGCGATCGGCCGCGAGCTCGCGCTGCGCATGGACGGGTCGCTTGAGCTGCAAGCGTCGGATGGGAACGCAAAGGAGAGCGGAGCCACCTTTGCCCTGCGCCTCCCCGCCGCCGAAGTTGACGGCGGGGGCCCGCGCTGAGACCATCCGAGCGGCCCGCGTGGCGCGGGCGTGGCAGATCGGAGAGGATTAGCCGGTGACGCCACTCTCTGAAACCGGCGATAACGACACCACAGTTGTGCTCGAAGAGATCGCCAGTCGCGCCCGTGAGAGCGGGGCGCTCGCGCTCGACACCGAGTTCATGGGCGAGGGGCGCTATCGAACCTTGCTCTGTCTGATCCAGATCGCCGTGGCTGGCACCGGCGCTGAGCAGCGGATCGACCTGATCGATCCGCTCAAGCACACAGGCACCGAGAAGACTTCCTCCAACTCCACCATGCCCACCTGGGGCGGGCCGCTCGCGGGCGTGTTGGAGGACCCCACGATCGAGATCGTCGTGCACGCTGGACGCCAGGATGTCGCGCTGTTGCGGCGCGCGCTCGGATGCCGGCCACGCAACATCTTCGACACGCAGGTTGCGGCCGGGTTCATCGGAATGCCTGCCCAGTGCTCTTATGAGACCCTGCTCTCAGAGACGCTGGGCGTAAGGCTCGCCAAGAGCGCCAGCTTTACTCGCTGGGACGCCCGACCCCTCACCGCCGAGCAACTCTCCTACGCCCGCGAGGATGTCGTGCACCTGCTGGAGTTGGCCGCGGAGATCAAGCGACGCCTGGCGCAAGCCGGGCGCTTGGAGTGGGCACATGAGGAGTGCGAGTACCTGGAGCGAGTGAGCGACGAGCGCGACCTCGACGCGATCTTCGAACGGCTGCCGCGTATGCGAGGGCTGAGCGCCGCTTCACAGGGCATCGCGCGCGAGCTGGTGGCGTGGCGCGAGCGCACCGCCGCCGAGCGCGACCGGCCGGTGCAGAGCGTTCTTGGCGACAGCGCGCTCGTGGAGATCGCGAAGCGAAAGCCCTCCTCAACACGCAAGCTCGAAGACATCAGGGGCGTCGGGCAGGGCAGCATGCGCCGGCGCGGTGAGGAGATCCTGCAGGCCGTCGAGCGGGGCTTGCAACGCAACGACGCCCCGCTCGAGAGCGGACAGCGGCCGGCCCACCCCCAGCCCGAGGACGCGCCACTGATCGCCCTCTGCGAGGCGCTAGTGCGCACCCGTGCGCGCGAATCCGATCTTGCCTACGAGCTGCTGGCCTCCCGCGTCGACCTGCAAGCAATCGTCGTGGGGGAGCGCACAGCCACACGTGCCGACGTTCGCACCTTGCGCGGCTGGCGCGGCGAGCTGGTGGGCCAAGAGTTGCTGGCGCTGCTCAACGGGCGGGTGTCGCTCTCGGTCGAGAACCGCCTGGTAAGCGTCAGTCGGATCTGATGTTTATTCGATGTGGTTGTAGACCGTGAACATCGGCATGTACATCGAGATGACGATGAAGCCGACGATCGAACCGATGACGATGATCATGATCGGCTCGAGGATTGACGTGAGCGCTTTCACCGACGCTTCCACCTGATCCTCATAGAAGTCGGCGACCTTGGCGAGCATCTCATCGAGCGCCCCGGTCTCCTCTCCCACGCCCACCATGTGTGTGACCATCGTGGGAAAGATCGTGGTCTTCGACAGCGGCTCTGAGATCGTGCCGCCGCGCTTGACCGATGCGATCACCCCGTCCATCGCCTCCTCTACCACGATGTTGCCGCCGGTCTTGCCCACGATCTCGAGCGCCAGCAGCAGCGGCACACCCGCCGTAGTGAGTGAGGCAAGCGTGCGCGACCAGCGCGCCACGGCTATCTGCTGGACGATCGTGCCGATCTTCATCGGCACCCGCAGCCTGAAGCGGTCCCACATCGGATGACCCCACGAAGATTTCTTCCACTTCAGAAAGGAGATGACTAGCAGCGCTGTGCCGCCAAACATCGCCCACCAGTAGCCGAGCACCATGTGTGAGAGAAACACTGACACCTGTGTGATCTTTGGGAGTTCGCCGCCGAACTGCTTGAAGACGCCCTCGAACACCGGTACCAGGAACGCAACCAGCGCCATCATGACACCCACGGCAAAAGTGATGACCAGCGCCGGGTAGATCATCGCCGAGCGGATCTGGCGACGCAGCGAAGCGTCCTTCTCGAGTTGGTCGGCGACTCGCATGAGCGACTCCTCCAGCAGACCGCCCGCCTCGCCGGCGCGGGTCATCGCGACGAACAGGGGGTTGAACACCTTCGGGTGAGCTTCCATCGCCCCGCTGAGTGACAGGCCCGCCTCGACATCCTTGCGTACCTGGACGATCGTTTCCTTCAGGAACTTGTTCTCGGTTTGCTCCTCGAGCACGTAAAGCGCGCGCAGGATCGACAGCCCGGCGGAGATCATCGTCGCGAGCTGGCGTGAGAAGACGGCGAGGTCGCTCGCGTTCACCGACTTCATGAAGCTCAACTCGATCTGGCGCGAAGCGTGCTTGTCGGCGATGTCGAGCACGATCATGCCGCGCGACTTCAGCTGGTTGGATACCGCTTCCTTGGAGTCAGCTTCGATCTCCCCGCGCGCCTTCACGCCGGCGAGATCCATCGCCTTGAAGACGTAAGTGCTCACGCTATGCCGCCATCATCCCGCCGCCCAGCAGGCGACGTAGCTCCTCAGGCGCCGAGGAGCGCTCCTCGGCGAGATTCTGGGAGATCTTGCCGGTGCGCACGAGCTGGACGAGTGCCGCGTCCATCGTCTGCATCCCCTGCGCCGAGCCGGTTTGCAGGACGGAATAAATCTGGTGGGTCTTACCCTCGCGAATCAGGTTGCGAACCGCCGGGTTGGGCACCAGCACCTCACAGGCCGCGACGCGGCTCGAGCCGTCGGCGGTGGGCAGGAGCTGCTGGGTGACGATCCCCTGTAGCGCCACCGAGAGCTGCACGCGCACCTGACCTTGCTGCTCGGGCGGGAACACGTCGATGATGCGGTCGATCGTCTGGGCGGTGTCCTGGGTGTGGAGGGTCGCGAACACGAGGTGGCCGGTCTCAGCCGCGGTCAGCGCCGTCGAGATCGTCTCGAGGTCGCGCATCTCGCCCACGAGGATCACATCGGGGTCCTGGCGCAGCGCTGCCTTGAGCGCGGCGGCGAAGGACTGCGCGTCGGAGCCCAGCTCACGCTGGTTGATGAGGCACTTCTTGTGCGCGTGCAAGAACTCGATCGGGTCCTCGATCGTCATGATGTGCTCCTCGCGCGTCGAGTTGATCTCATCGATCATCGCCGCGAGCGAAGTTGACTTGCCGGAGCCCGTCGGCCCGGTGACGAGCACGAAACCGCGCGGCTTGCGCGTGAAATCGTGCACCGCCGGGGGCAGGCCGAGCTGGTCGATGGAGCTCAGGTCAAAGGGGATCAAGCGGAAGGCCGCGCCGATCGCGCCGCGCTGGAAGTACGCGTTCACGCGGAAGCGAGCGTGCCCGGGGATCGCGTAGGCGAAGTCGAGTTGCCAGTTGGTCTCCAGGCGCTGACGCTGGTCGCTGGAGAGGATCGAATACACGATCTCGCGCGTATCGGTGTCGGTGAGGATCGGATAACCATCCACCGGCGTCAAGCGTCCTCGCACGCGCACGGTCGGGGGGGCGCCGGCGGAGAGGTGCAGGTCTGAGGCGCGCCGGTGCACGACCTCCATCAGCAGCTCCGCGAAGTCGATGCTCATCGCACAACCCCCCGGTCATGGCGCCGGGGCTCGGCAGGCGTCGCTGTAGGCCATCTCATGCAGCCCTTATCGGCAGATGGGCCACGCATCTCAACTACTCCCAAGAACCCGGGCAATCTCCGCCACCGAAGTAAGCCCCTGGCGCACCTTTTGAAGACCATCCTCGCGCAAGCGGCGCATGCCCTCACGGACCGCAACATCGCGTATCTCATCCGCTGAGCGCCGTTCGAGCGCCAGCCGGCGGACCTCTGAGGAGAGCGACATGACCTCGTAGATGCCGACCCTCCCGCGGTAGCCCGTGTTCGAACAGCGGCGGCAACCAACGGGCTCGTAAGCCTCCAGGTCGACTAGCACTTTGTAGCCGTTTTCGCGCAACACGTCGGCGGGGACGATCGTGCGTTGCTTGCAGTTGGGGCAGAGCATGCGGGCGAGCCGCTGCGCGAGCACGCAGTCGAGCGCCGAGGCGACGAGAAAGGGCTCGATGCCCATCTCGGTGAGGCGCGTGATGGCGGATGGGGCGTCGTTGGTGTGAAGCGTGGAGAGCACGAGGTGGCCGGTGAGCGCCGACTCCACCGCGATCTGGGCGGTCTCGCGGTCGCGGATCTCCCCCACCATGATCACGTCGGGGTCGGCGCGCACCATCGCGCGCAACCCGGTGGCGAAGGTGAGGCCGACCTTGCTGGATACCTGCACCTGCGTGATGCCGTCGAGTTCGTACTCGACGGGGTCCTCAACGGTGATGATGTTCTTCTCGGGTGTGTTCAGCGCCAGCAGGGCCGCATAGAGGGTGGTTGACTTGCCCGAGCCGGTGGGGCCGGTGACAAGCACGGCGCCGTGGGTCTCGTTGAAGGCCTTCTCGAAGCGCTCACGCTCCTCCTCTGCCATGCCGAGCTTCTCGAGCTCCATCACGACCGAGTCCTTGTCGAGGATGCGCATGACTATCGACTCACCATGAACCGAAGGGAGGGTGACCACACGCAGATCGACGTGGCGGCCGTCGACGGTGAGGCCCACACGACCGTCTTGAGGCAGGCGGCGCTCTGAGATGTCGAGCTCAGCCATGATCTTCACGCGCGAGACGACTCCGGCCGCCATGCGGCGTGGGACGGTGGTGATGTCTTGCAGGATTCCGTCTACGCGTACCCGCACGCGCACCTCGTTGCCGTCGGGCGCAAGGTGCACATCGGAGGCGCCGAGCTCTACAGCCTGGGCGACGATCTGATTGACGAGCTTGACTACCGGCGCGTCGTCGGCGGTCTCACGCAGGTTGACGATCTCGGCGCTCGAGTCCTCTGACTCCTCGATCGCCGCCTCGCCGGAGACAACGTCATCCAAGCGGGCCATGCGTGAGATGAGGTCGCCGATCGCATCGGGCGGGGCCACCGCCACCCTGACCTCGTAGCCGGTCATGATCGCCACGTCATCGACGGCCAGCACGTTCGAGGGGTCGGCCATCGCGAGCAGCAGGGTGCGTTTGTCGACAAACGAGACAGGTACGGCCTGATAGCGCTTGGCGGCCGTGTTCGCCACGAGGTTGGCGGCGCCCATGTCGACCGGGAAGACATCGAGGTCGAGGTGGTCGAGGCCGTAGCGCTCGGCAAGCGCGCGAGCGAGCCCGTCGGCGGTGATGGCGCCGCGAGCGCGCAGCACCCGCTCGGGGGTGGTGCCTTCGTTGCGCGAGGCCTCGATCGCCTGATCGACCTGCTCGCGCGTGGCGAGCCCCATGTCCGCGATCACATCGGTGAGGAAACGAGAGGAGGAGCCACGACGGGACGGTTGGGTCACTCCGGCAACAGAGTCCCCGCGGGATTCACGCTCACCGGCGCTCTCATACGTGCTCGCGTCAGAACCCTCGCCAAGAGCCCTATCTGTGCGACCGTAAGAGTCGTGCTCGGGTCGCGAGCGCTCATCATCTTCAGCCCGATCCAGTTGCACATCCACGCGCGGCTCGCTCCCGTCCGGGAAGAGGTCCTCGTCGCGCAAACCGTCCGGAGGGAAGCTCATACCGCGCGCCCCAGCGTTGGGGGCGTCGCGATCGCGCTAGGGCGTGAGTCCCGCGCCGCGACGCATCGCGTCCAGTGGCGCCGCCAGACCCGTCCAGATCTCGAAGCTGAGCGCGCCTTGGGCGACGAGCACCTCCAGGCCGCTGACCGTCGTTGCTCCATGCGCGCGCGCGGCGGCGAGCAGGGGCGTTTGCTCCGCGCGATAAACCAGGTCGATGACATAGGCATAGCTACCGACTTGATCGGCCGTCAGAGCGAGTTGGTTGAGCGCGGCGGCGTCACTGGCCGAGGGTTGCAGGCCCACCGAGGTGCAGTTGACGAGCAAATCCGCGCTCACCGGAGCGCTCACCGCGCGCGCGCGCAGGTCATTCGCAAGTGTGGTGGCACGCTCAGGGGTGCGGTTCCACACCGACACCTCCGCCGCCCCAGCGTTCAAAAGCCCCCACACGACCGCCCGCGCGCTACCCCCCGCGCCGAGTACGAGCGCGCTCAAACCGGCCGGCGAGCGGCCAAGGGCGGCGACCACTCCAGGCGCGTCTGTGTTCTCGGCCGCAATACCCCCATCTGAGAAGCTAAGCGTGTTGGCCGCACCGATCGCGCGGGCGGCGTCGCTCGAGCTGTCTGCGAGGGCCAGCGCCCCATGCTTGTGCGGGATCGTGACGTTCGCCCCCACGAAACCGCCTGCGGGAAGCGCGCGGACGGTCTCCTCGAACAGCTCGGGCGGGAGCGGTAGGCGCTGGTAGCTCCACTCCTGGAGTCCGCACTCCTCGAAGGCGGCGCGGAACATCGCCGGCGAGCGGCTGTGCGCCACGGGCCAGCCGATCACCCCGAGGCGCTTCATTTCTTATGGCAGGTGGGCACGCGCCCGCCGTTCTTTTCAAGCGCTTGCCGGTAAGCGGCGGCGTTGTGTTCGAACTGTGCGTAGCTGGTTGAGAACACCTGCTCACCGCAACCATCGGCGCCGGCGACGTAGTAGAGGTAGGAGACGTGCGCGGGGTGCCCGGCGGAGTGGATCGCGGCCGCACCCGGGTTCGAGATGGGGGTCGGTGGCAAACCCTTGTGGATGCGCGTGTTATAGGGCGAGTTCGAGGCGAGCTGTGCTTCGGTGAGGGGGTGCGTGAAGTCGTGTAGGGCGTAGCGCAGCGTGGCGTCCACCCCGAGCGTCATGTTCAGACGCAGGCGGTTGTAGATGACCGCCGCCACGAGTGGTCGGTCGTGGGCGATGCCGGCCTCGCGTTCGATTATCGACGCCACGATCAGGAGGTCATAGGGCGTGACGCCGAGTACCTTCGCGCGGTGCACCTCCCCCCCGCCGAAGTTCGCGTGGAAGGCGTCGAGCTGCTGGCCCACGAGCTCGGTGACGGGCCTGCCGGAATACAGTTCGTAGCTGGCCGGGAAGAGGAAGCCTTCGAGGCCGCGGGTGCCCGACGGGGCGCCGTAGGTGGATGGGCGCAGCACCCCCGTACGCTCGGCGGCACTGACCCCCTTCGAGTAGCTGCCGCTCAGTCCGTCTTCCTTGGCGAGCGTCGCGATCTGCGCCTCGGTGTAACCCTCGGGGATTACCACCTTCACGATCTTCGGCGCGGGCGGCGGTGCGGGTCGGTTGGAGCGGTGGATCAGCACCACCGCGCCACCCGCCAGCAGCGCAAGGATTACGACGAGCACGAGCAGAGCCCCGGCCCGCGCGGCGCCCGTTTTCGCGCGCGAGGCGCGGCGCGGAAGGTGTGGCCGGTGGAGATGCGGTCTGTGCAGCTCGGGGCGGTGCATACGGCGGCTGCTCTCGTACCGCGGCTCGATATGCCTCTCGGGAGGCTCGATATGCCTGTCGGGAGGCTCGATATGTGCTTGCGCCACGAGGGGTACTTCCTCCTGGGCAATGACAGGCGGCGCGACGGGCGTAGGGCGCTCCGTGAGCCGGGGAGGCACGTCAGGGTGCACGGGTGGGGGCAACGGTGGAGCGATGTCTCCCCCCCTCGTGGCGCGGCGGTGTTCGCGCTCTTCGCGGGCGCGTTCGCGCTCTGCGTCGGTGCGCTGCGTCGAGCCTTCGGGTTTGCGGTCGCGTGCCAAGGCGATGACCCTAGCGCCCGCGCGCGAGCCACTCCTCCAGCAGGATGGCGGCGGCACGCGAATGCTCATCTGAGGTGGCACCACCAACTCGGGCGGCCATGCGCGTGGTGAAGCGCTCGTCGTAGAGCTCCACAGGGGTGCCCTCGCCCAGCTTCACGGCGAGTGTGGCGGCAAAATCACGTGTCTCGCGTGTCTGCTCAGTGTCCTCGCCCCGCAGCGACAGCGGTAGGCCCACGACAACCTGCTCCACCTCACGTTCGGAGACGAGCCGGCCGAGCGCCGCAAGCCCGCGTTTGCCGCCCGGGTGGGTGATCGCATCGAGAGGTGTGACTATCGTGCCTGTGGGGTCGGAAAGCGCGCAACCGCAGTGCGCGCTGCCGTAGTCAAGCGCCAGGACTCGCATCCATACCGGCGTCATCGAGGAGCTGACGGATGGCCGTCTTCGCCGCCTCGAGCGCCTCCCCCAGCTTCTCAGGTTCACGGCCGCCTGCTTGGGCCATCGTGTCTCGCCCGCCACCACCGCCGCCTACTACCTGCGCGGCGAGCTTCACGATCTCGCCAGCCTTCAGGCCCCGCTGCACCAGCGCGGGGGAAACACTCACAAGCAGCGCGACACGATCCTCGACGGCGGCGCCGAGCACAAGCGCTCCATGTTCCCCGAGCTTGCCCTTGACACGGTCGGCGAGGTCGGGAAGGGCCTTCGCGTCGGACACTTTCACCTCGGTGACGAGCACGGTGGCACCGGCGAACTCTTCTGCACCTGAGAGCAACGACTCGAGGTCCAGTGCTCCCGCACCGGCGCCTTGGCGGGTGGCCTTCTGTAGTTGCTTGCGCTCCTGCTCGCGCTCACGCACCAGCTCGGCGGCACGGGTGGGGGTTGTGCGCAACGTAGAGGCAACCTCCTCCAACTCCCGGTCGTGCTGGCGCAGTAGCGCTACCGCGCCCGGTCCGGTGAGCGCCTCGATGCGTCGCACGTTGGCGGCGGAGGATGTCTCTGAGATCACGCGGAAGACACCGATCTCGGCGGTGTTACGCACGTGGGTGCCGCCGCACAGCTCGCGCGAATAGTCGCCCTCACCGATCTCCACCATGCGCACGACATCGCCGTACTTCTCGCCGAACAGCGCCATCGCGCCTAGCTTCTTGGCCTCATCGAGGGTTGTGGTGATCGGGTGCACGGGGTCGGCACGGGCGATCCACGCGTTCACCCGGTCCTCCACGTCGCGCAGCTCCTCGGGTGAGAGCCCAGAGCCATGAGAGAAATCGAAGCGCAGCTTGTCGGGGCCTACGTAGGAACCGGCTTGGCGGACGTGTGCGCCCAGGCGCTCGCGTAGCGCGGCGTGCAGCAGGTGGGTGGCGGTGTGGTTGCACTGGGTGGCATGTCGAGCCGCGTGATCGACGCGCGCAAGCACGGGCTCCTGTGGGTTCAACTCGCCCCGCTCCAGCACAACCGAGAGCACCTGATCGTCGCCGAGCCGGTAAACACCCTCAACCCGCGCGCAGCAGTCGCCGTGCTCGCACTCCAGCGTGCCAGTGTCTGAGATCTGCCCGCCCCCGGCGGCATAGAAGGGAGACTCCGCAAGCTTCACGAGCATGCGCGTGGTGAGGCCGTTGTTGGTGGCACCCTCCTCCTCCACGACGACTGCCGCGACACTCGTGGGCTGGCGCTCTGTTTCATACCCCGTGAAGAGGGTTTGCGCTTGCGTTTGCTCGGCAAAGCGGCGGGCACGCTCGCGTGGACCGTCACCTGTGGCGCCTGAGCCACCGGCGGCGCGGGCGCGGGCGCGTTGTTCGCCCATCAGCTCCTCGAAGCCCGCCTCGTCCACGCGCAAACCCTCCTCTTCCAGCAGCTCACGCGTGAGCTCGAAGGGAAAACCGAAAGTGTCGTGCAGCTTGAACGCATCCTCAGCGTGGATGTGGTCGAGGTTCTTCTCGCGGGCGTGGTCGATGTGAAAGCGGAGCACCCCCAACCCCTGCTCGAGTGTGCGGCCAAAACCCTCCTCCTCGGAGGAGAGCCACTTGGAGATCGCCTCTCGCTGCTCTACGAGTTCGGGGTAGACGGACCCCATCGTCTCGCGCACGAGATCGGCGTAGCGGTTCAAGAAGCCCGGAGCCATCTCAAGCGCGCGGCCCTGCTGGATCGCGCGGCGCATTACCCGGCGCAGCACGTAACCGCGGTCTTCGTTGGATGGCACCACCCCGTCGGCGACCAGGAATGCCGTCGCGCGGGAGTGATCGGCGAGGATGCGCAACCCACGGTCGACCTTCGCGTCCTGGCCGTAGCGCGCACCCGAGAGCTCCTCACCCAGTGCGATGAGGGGAGCGAACTGGTCGGTTTCAAACACAGAGGCCTTTTCTTGCAGGATTGCCGCCATGCGATTGAGGCCAAGGCCGGTATCGATGTTGCGCGCGGGAAGTTCGGTGAGCGTTCCGATCGAGTCCCCACCCACCCGCTGGTTGTATTGCATGAACACGAGGTTCCAATACTCCAGGAAGCGTTCGTTCTCACCCCCCGGCAGGTCGCCCGGGGAGCCGATGTGAGCGCCACGGTCGACATAGAGCTCAGAGCACGGTCCGCACGGCCCTTCGGGCCCTGCCTGCCAGAAGTTCTCAGAGCGCGGGCAGCGGACAATCCGCTCGCTTTGCACCCCCACCGCCTTCCACAGCTCGATGGCCTCCTCGTCGGGACCCAACCCGAGCTGCTCGTCGCCCTCGAACACCGTCACCCAGATGTCATCCGGGGCGAATCCGAACACGTCCAGCGAGAGCTCCCACGCGAACGCGATCGCCTCAGCCTTGAAGTAGTCGCCGATCGAGAAGTTCCCGAGCATCTCAAAGAACGTGAGGTGACGATTGGTGTTTCCCACATTGTCGATGTCCACCGTTCGAAAGCACTTCTGCGAGCTGGTGAGACGCGGCGCGGGCGGGGACTCCTGACCCAGGAAGTAAGGCTTCAGCGGATGCATCCCGGCAACCGTGAAGAGCGCGGAGGGGTCGTGCGCCGAGGGCACCAGGGGCGCGGAGGGGATGCGCTTGTGGCCACGCTCCTCGAAGAAGGAGAGGTAGCGCTCGCGGATCTCGTCTGTGTTCATCGTGAGCTCATTTTCGTGGATGTTCGTTCGTGCCCTCTGGAGGTTCGTCGCTCGCCCGCGCCGAGCGGGTGAGCCGCCGATGATCCTAGATCGCGTCGTGCGATGCGATTGTGCCGAGCCCCACGATTAGATCTCCGGCATACAAACATGCGATCTGCCCGGGCGCGGTGCGCTCGATCTGCTGTGCCATCTCGAGCTCGATCCGTTCGTGTTCTCCAGCGACTCGCGTGCCCCCAACACGACAGGGCACACGGCGTCCGCGATAGCGCACCTTCACCGCGTCGACGATCGACCCGTCGCGGTGCAGTGTCACGTCGCGCACGCTCACGCTGTCGGTGCGCAACTCCTCACGCGGTCCCACCGTCACCGTGTTCGCGTGCGGGTCGGTGGCGATCACAAACAGCGGAGAGCTGTCGCTGCCCTCACGGCCACCGATCCCGAGGCCGCGGCGCTGGCCGATCGTGACCGTGTGCACACCCCCATGCTCGCCAAGGGTGCGCCCCTCACGATCGACTATCGGCCCCACTCGCCTGCGCAGATCCCCGTGGTGGGCGAGAAAGGAGGTGCTGTCGGTGCCCGCCAGGAAACAAAGGTCCTGGGAATCTGGCTTTTTTGCCACCTCGAGACCCGCGCCCTGCGCACGCGCTCGCACCTGCGGCTTGGTGAGAGCGCCGAGCGGGAAGCGCAGACGCGCGAGCGAGTGTGGCGAGAGGCCCGCGAGGGCGTAGCTCTGATCCTTCGCCTCGTCCACGGCCACCCGCAGCAACGGCCCCGGCACGCCAGCGTCGCCGTTTGGGCGCGGGTTCGATGAGGGATTCTCACCCGGACATACGCGCGCATAGTGGCCCGTCGCGAGGCTGTTCGCCCCAAGTCGCTCGGCCAGCTCGAGCATCGCGTCGAGTCGCACGTTGCCGTTGCAGCGTACGCACGGGTTGGGGGTGAGCCCGGCGGCATACCCCTCAAGCCAGCCCTCCACCACGCCCGCGCGGAACTCCTCGCGTAGGTCGATCGAGAAGTGGGGCATCCCCATGCCGTGAGCGATCTCCCGCGCTGAGCGCACCGCTTGGGCCGAGCAGCAGGAGCGCTCGCCGTCGTTCTCTGGGTCTGACCACAGTTCGAGTGTCACCCCCACCGTCTCCTCGCCGCTCTCGGAAACAAGGAGAGCCGCGACCGCGCTGTCCACGCCGCCGCTCATCGCCACGAGCGCGCGCTTTGCGGGAGCAAGCCGTGTTTGCTTGCGCAAGGCCCAGCCCAGAGCGCGGTGAAGCGCATCGGCGGCAAGCTCGGCGGCGTGACGCTTGGCGGGGCTGAGTCCCCCCAGCTCCTCAGCGATGTCGCCTGCCCCGAGCTTCGCCGCCGCGAGGAGGGGCTCGCCGCGGATGAGCTGAACGGTGGCACTCCCCGCCGCCGTGGTGGCACCGCAGCCGCTCGCGTCAAAGCCTGCGTCCACGATGCGACCCTCGGGGTCGCTCGGGTCCACCCGCACCGACACACGGATCAAATCGCCACAGGCTGCGCCCCCGGCGGCGCCGGTGCACGCATCCTCCGGCACATGCCCGCGCCCCAGTGGCCGCTCGAGATGATGTGAAAGCTCCTCGACGGTCATCCCGTCGAGTGTAAGGGGATTGCGTCAGTGCCCGGCCAGGCGTGCTTCGCGTACTGCCTGTTTGAGCGCGAACACGTCTGTGAGCCCGGTGAGGGTGCTCACCACACCGTGCCTGTTCACGATCAGGATCGTGGGCGTCTGGTAGACGTGCGCCACTTCGGTGATCGACCCGAACGTGCCCACTTGGTTGGCGCGCGCGCCGTGCATCGTCACAGTGCCTTTCGAGCCGCGGGCCAGCGCGCTCGCTTCGGCCTGCACCTCGCGGTCGACGCTGGCCTTCGGGTCCCAGAAGACGAGCATCACTGTCTTACCTTGTGCGAGCTCGTGTTCGACGGCCACTTGGGCGGGTGGCAAAGCGGTCTTGGCTTTCGCCACGGCCGTCGCATGGCGGCGTGCGGTCGCCTGACGCACGAGCGCGGCCGCTTTGGATGCCTGAGCGGCACTTGGAGCGGTTTTCACCGCCACATGTACGGAGGGGCTCTGCGGCTGGGCTTCGTTTGAGGCTTCGCGTGACTTGTTCTGCAGTTGTTGGGCGTTCTGCTGTGAGGTAGCCACCGCGCCATGCGCTTTGGCAATCGCGCGTGTGAGCCCTTCAACGCCGGGAGCCGCGCCGTGATAGATCTGCGAGGGCGCACCGGGGTTCGCTTGTGCGACCGTCTTTGCCGAGGTTTTCACGGGCGAGGAAGGTGCGGGTTCGTTGGGGTTCGCGCCGTGGCTGCGGAGAGCCACCATCCACACGAGTCCCAGCAGCGCCACGGCGCCGAGGGCGATTTGAAAGGGACGTGAAATCTGGGCCACGTCACTCACTTCGGCATATTTGGCGTCCGAGTTGAACCGGACTATGGGTCATGGACGCCTCGCAAGCGTCCTTTCACCACGGAAACCCCATGCTCGTCAGGGTTTCACACGAAAGCGTGGCGCCCTACAGTGGCGCGAGGAGCGCCTGTTCACGCCAAGTCGTGGAGGCCCCGCAGCACCGCATGCACCACCTGCCCGGCCTCCACCGTCTCCTGACCGCCATCCTGCATGTCCTTGAGCGTGGTCTCCCCCTCGCCCACGAGCGCCACATACCGGGCGCCCACCCGGTTGGCCTGTCCGAGCTGCCCCTTCAGCGAGCGGCCCCCCATCTCCATCACCGCCTTCAAGCCGGCGGATCGTGCATCGGAGAGCACTCCAAACGCGATCGACTTCGTGCGGGGGGTAACGGCTTTTATCTGCATATCTATGACCAACCCCACGAACAGATCCGCGCCCGCACCACCGATAGGCGGGGGGTTGCCGGCGAGTACGATCCGCTCGACCCCGGCCGCCCAGCCGATCCCCGCCGTAGGCGGCCCGCCCAGCTGCTGCACGAGCCCGTCATAGCGCCCGCCGCCGCCCACTCCGCTCTGCGCTCCCAGGGCATCGCTTGTGAACTCGAACACGGTGCGGGTGTAGTAATCGAGGCCCCGCACGAGCGTGGGGTCCACCTCGTAGGCAACACCGGCACGATCGAGTAGCTCGCACACCTGAGCGAAGTGCTCGGCGTCTTGCGGGTCCAGTTCGTCAAGTAGTCGCGGGGCGTCGCGCATCACCGCCACAGTTCCCTCGTGGGCGGAGTCGAACGCGCGCAGCGGGTTGAGGTCGATGCGGCCCCTCACCTCCTCTGAAAGGCGCTCCTCGTGGGCGCGCAAGTGTCTTTGCAAGCGCTCGCGGTAGCGCCCCCGACTCTCGCTCCCACCAATGCTCGAGAGCCGCAAACGCACGTCTCGCACACCCATCTCCTCAAGCAGCGTCCCGAGCAGGGCGATCGACTCCGCGTCGACCGCGGGATCGTCACTGCCGAGCGCCTCCGCCCCCACCTGCCAGAACTGGCGGAACCTCCCCTTCTGCGAGCGCTCATAGCGAAAGAAGCTCGAGAGGTACCAAAGCTTCACCGGCTGGGGGAGCTTGTGCATGCCGTGCTCGACATAGGCCCTGCACACGGGCGCGGTCCCCTCCGGGCGCAACGTCAGTGAGCGTCCGCTGCCGTCGGTGAAGGTGTACATCTCCTTCTGCACGATGTCGGTCGAGGAGCCCACCCCGCGCGCGAACAGCTCGGTGGCCTCGAACGTGGGGGTCTCGATCCGCTCGTACCCTGCGCCCTCGAGGATGGATGTTGTCTTTTGCTCGAGCGTCGCCCGCGCGGCCGCCTGCTCCCCCAGCACGTCATAGGTACCGCGAGGGGCCTTTATCTTCTCGCCGCTCAACTTCCTTGCGCTCGCTCTGCGCCCTCTGCGTGCAGCGTCGCTTGCGACTGTGCGGCCTGGGCGCGCTTGACGGGCACCTTCGCCTCAGCCCGCAGCTCCGCCAGGAACGGGTTCGTGTCCCACTCGCGCCCGAGCGTGGTTGTGCCCATGTGCCCCGGGTATACGGCGGTGTCACGCTCGTAGCCGGCCATCAGCGAGCCGATCGAGCGCTCCAACGTCCCCCAGTCCCCGCCCGGGAGATCGGTGCGGCCCACCGACCCTTGAAAGAGAACATCCCCCGAGAGCAAGGCCGGGTTGCCGCGCTGGTCCTCGGTCTCGGTGGGCACAGAGATCGCGTAAGTCACGTGCCCCGGGCTGTGCCCGGGGGTGAACACCACCTCGATGTCCAGCCCCGCGAGCGTGAAGCGCTCGCCGCCCTTCACGGTCTCCTCCGCCACCCAACTCTCGAACGGGCCGAACCCGGGCATCGTCCATTTCATGATGTCCGCAAGCAGGGCGGTCTCCATCTCCGGGCAATACACGGGCGCACCGGTCGCCCTCGCCACAGGCGCGACCGCGCCGATGTGGTCGAAGTGGCAGTGGGTGATGAGGATCGCCTCAATCTCCACCCCGAGCGCGTTCGCCGCGTCGAGCAGGCGTTGCGGCTCCTCCCCCGGATCGATCAGCAACGCCTTGCTCGCTTGCGGGTCGGCACGCACGATGTAGGCGTTCTCCTGGATCGGCCCCACGCTGAAGCAGCGCACATCGGGACCACCACCGTGACCCGCCACGTTCACTTCGAGCCAGTCCCGTCGGCTTGCTTGGCCTTACCCACCTGCTTGGCCTTGGTGGCCATCCTGCGCTTCCACAACCACCTGTCGGTGTAGTAGCTGATCGGGACGTACGCGATCAACACGATCGGAAACAGCGCGATCGCCTCGTTTGGCTTTTTCAAGACGAGGATGCTGATCAGGAGCATCACCACCGCGGCCGCCATCGCTCTGTAGAAGGCCCCCAGCCATGTTGGCTCCCGTTCCGCGCGATCCAAGCGCTTCTCCTTGGTTGCGGGCCCGCTCGCCTTGCCGGTCTTCTCCTCCTTGGTTGGCTTGCGCCCAGTTCTACCGCGCGACTCCACCACCCCGGCGGCGTTGCCGCGATGCTTGGTTTGCCGTCTGCGCTTGGTTTGGGCCATCTCGCCTCGCTTGTGGTGTCGACAGGGGATTCCCGCGTCGCGCCGTGCGACGTGACCCTACAACCCTAGTGCGTTCTCGATCGTGTGCACACCGGGATCGAACCCCCTCAACGGCACGTCCTCGGGGAAGCCAAGGAGGGCAGCCTTGGGGACGAGTCCCACGAGCTCCGCGCAAGCCACCTCAGCGTGCCTCCTAACCGCTTCCACCACCTCCCTGAGGGGCAGCTCGAGCGGGCGCTCCACGTTCATCGACACCTGGGGAGTGGGTATCTCTTTTAGGGGTGACTCGCGCGCGCGCGCGGCGGAGTTAGCCTTACTTCGCGTACGCGCGCGCGAGTCACCCCTTTTTGGATACTCCCCCTCCTCATCGTTGCCCTCCTCATCGCTGTCATGCCCCGCATCGCCGTCGTGAATCTCCGCATCGCAGCGCCCCGCCCAGTGCCCACTCTCAGCACTCGCTCGCAACGCCACCCCTATCGCCCGCAAGCCTCCTAGCCCCTCGACGCCCCCCTCGCGGATGAGGCTCGCGATGCGCTTCGCATCCGCAACAGTGGCGGGGGGGGCGAGCTCGACGTTGAATGCCACGAGCGGCTCCCTGGCGGCCACGAGCGTGGCTCCCGCCGTCGAATGCAAGCGGGAGGGGCCGAAGTCGCTTTGCAACTCGCCCGCTTCGAGACGCGCCGCGAGCGCCCCCACCCCTCCCCTGCGCAGCTGCGCCCGCGTGCGGCCGCCCGAGAGATCGCCATACAACAGCACCGGCACATCAAGCAGCTCACCGATCTCGTGCGCGAGCACCAGCGCCTGCGCGGACGCCACACCCCGTTGCCCAGGGTCCAGATAAACGATCGGCACCACGTCAACCGCCCCCACATGGGGGTGCGCGCCGATGTCCTCAGGGTCGCGTGCCTCGCCCACGTCGATCCGCTCCACCGCCGCCTGTGTTCCCGCTAGCAGTGCCTCGCCCAACTCTCCCTGGGTGCCCGCGAGCGTGAACACGGAACGGTGGTGGTCAAGGTCTGAGTGGATATCGAGCAAACGGCTCTTCCCACGCGCTGTGAAGCTGTTTGCGATCGCCTGGATCGTGTGCGGTGCGCGTCCCTCGGAGACGTTCGGAACCGCCAGCAAAGGGAGCGTGTCCATCGCCTTGGCACGCTAGCGAACCGGATGCGGCACCGAAGCTACCTCACGATTCAAAGTCGGCGAGCTCGCGGGCGCACCCACAGTGGCACTCACCCGGGCCATCACGCCGCCACTATGAATACGACGGTTTACGGAGCCCACCGCCAGGAATCAACGCCACTGCCATCGTCCTTGAATCTCGCTGCCATCGAATCCAGCCGAAACGCATTGCCGCGTCCTCTGCCGATGGGCTCCGTAGCCAAGCATCATGATCCCCGTGTTCACGTCGGGCATCGGGAGTATGCCGTGGGCCAGGCACGGGAAAGTACGGCGCTGTCCTCGCGCCCATCAGTCGCCATGCCGGGCAAAGGAGCCCTCCGGCCAACACGTGTGCGTGTCCGGGCCGACCCCGCCCAGCCCACGCGACTGGCTAAACTTCCCGCTCCCGCCGGAGTAGCTCAGTTGGTTAGAGCAGCGGAATCATAATCCGCGTGTCGGGGGTTCGAGTCCCTCCTCCGGCATCGGCCAAAGCCCTCGTAATCAAGGGTGTCTACCACCAGGGTGTCCGTTAGCATCCCACTCGCACCAGGGTTGAACAGAAGCGCAAACAACCGGTCACACGTGAAATAGCAGCCAGGCGGGCCTACAGGTTACGGACGTGGCGACCGATCGCGCGGTCTTGTGGGTAGCCGGCGGCCTCCCAAAACGAAACAGCGATGTCGTCGTCATAGGCGACAAGGGCGGTCACTCGGTTGACACCTTGCCCGCGTAGGTGCCACTCTCCAGCTCGTACGAGTGCCAAGCCAATTCCCGCGCGGCGCTGTTCGACGTGTACAGCAAGCCGATACATATTTCCCCTCCAACCATCCGAGACGGCTATCAGTGCACCGACGATCTCGCCGCCCGCCTCAGCAACGAGCAGACTGCTTGGGTCACGGGCAAGCAGTCGCTGCACGTCATCGAGCTGGTCAGGCATGGTTGCGTGCTCGCTGCGAGTTAGCTCCCATAGCTCAAGCACCGTCGGCGCCTCGCTCGGTCGGCACGCGCGCACATCGAAATCCATGACAGACAAGCGGATACCGTAGTCGATCGGCAGCCGAAGCGGGCTAATCCCCGATACGACCGAGGAACGCCGTGAGCCTTCGTTCGTAGAGTGCCGGGTCGACATTCCAAGACTCCACGTGCCCGGCGTGAGCCGCCCGGTAGTAGCTGACCCAGCCCGGCAACTTCTTTGCGAATTCGTCGCTCAACGATATGGGCACCGTCTTGTCTTCCATGCCGTGAAAGAGCAGCGTGGGCAAGCGGAAGCTCGCGGTGTGGTCGAGCGCTTCGAGCTGATCCCAGTTTGCGTCGATGCGCAGACCGACCGCCCACTCAACTGGGATGGCACCAAAGGAGGGAAATCCCATCTTTTTTGCGTTGAAGGAAAGGATCTTCGTCCATGACAGTGCCGGCGCATCGAGGACCATTCCCTTCACATCGCGCGCAAGCGGCGATCGCTCCATGAACTGTGTCACTATCGATCCGCCCATCGAGTAACCGATTACCACTAGGTGCTGTGCGCCGTGGGCGAGCGCGTAGCGGGCCGCGGCTTGCAGGTCTCTCCACTCAGTCAAACCCATATGGTGAAAACCGTCCGGTGAGCGCGGCGCCCCGATATCCTCCCTGTAGGTGATGAGCATCGTCGGCAATCCCATGCGGTGAAGCGTGGGTACCACGCGCATCATGTCTTGACGGTCACTGTTGATCCCATGCACCGCTATCGCCCAGGTACGAGAGTGTCCCGGGATCAACCATGCAGGCATCGGGCCTAGTTCGTCGGGCACCTCAACGTTCGAGAAGCGCAGGCCGAGCGCCTGTTGCGGGTTGCCTTCGTACACGCTCGAGTCGAGTGTCACCTTCGTGCCGACCGCGAGATTGCCTTTTACGGCCCGCATCGTGCGGGTAACCGTGTGCGCGTCGCTCCCCGTGACGCCTTCCACAATCGCGTGACCATCCCTCCAATCGAGCCCGTAGACACCCGGACGCAGGCTGTCGGTCGAGCGCGTGAGTACCACTTGTCCGGATCGCAATCCCTCCACAGTCGCATCGGTGGCAAGGCGTGAGTGGTCCGGCGCGACCACGAGCGAGGAGAACGACCAGCTCACGACCGCGAGCACGAGCAGGAAGCCGGCGATGACGGTCGTCAGCGCCAGCTTCCAATGCCTGTGGAGCCATCGGGGCTTGGACGTGTCGGTTTGGGCGACGCTCACAGCGCCACGCTATCAGCGCTCAAAGACGCCGACCAAAACCACTAGACCGTCCTTTCGCCGGCGCTCACACGGTCATGTTGAGCATCCCGCATCGACGGCGCACCTACGTCACTTGCGAAACAGCGCGACACTCCGCGAGTGGGTGAGCTTCGCCCCAAACTGAATCTCGATGATCGTCAAGTCGGCCTCCAGGCGCCCATGATGGGCACCGAGGAGATTCCGCCCGGCGTTCGTCAGGTGCAGCTTGAGGACCGCCTTGTGATTGCCAGCCACCGTGAAGCTCACCTTTCCCAGCAGGACTTCATGGGAATGCTTGCGGACGGTACCTTTAGCCCCTGGGCTCATCCACGTCAGCTTGAGCTGTCCTTCGCAGCGAGATCCGCCCGTGCACTTCACGGTCACAAGCAGCGGGGCTCCTGCACGTACCGCAAACCGATCCCCGACAAGCGACACGCGCTTCGACGGTTTCTCGACGAGGGCTTTGTCTGGCGCTCCGGGCGCGACCGGGAATGTCGTGGACGTTCGATCGACGCCCGTCCCACCAGCGTTCGTGGCCAGCAGACGCATGTAGACGGTGTGGCCAACGTCGGCGGGTTTGTACTCGTATTCGGATGACGATCCCGATTGCAAAGCGCGTCCGCTTTCACCGTCCTGAAACACATACGTAAATGTGGGACTGTTACTCCAAGTCCCAGCTTCGCAACTCATCGAAGCCCCAACGGTCGGTTCGTTGGCCACACAGCTCGCTCCGCCGCCGCGCGGCGCGAGCGGCGGCGTTTCGCTCCCGTCGATGAAATCTTGGATCTCCGGGGCCGCGATATTGGCGATGCTGCTGAAAGCGCCCGCAACGCATATTTTCCCAGCGACGACCGCTACCGCGTTCATGACCCCGACGAGCACGGGCGGCGAACCGGGGGCCGTTAGGCCACTGCCGCTGTCGCCGCTGCAGGGTGACCCGGCGGGCGCGCTCGCGCACAGCAAAACAGCATTGTCTGCTCCGTTTTCGCCGCCACACTCGCGGCTGTAGGCGATTGCCATGCCGAGCCCATAGAGCTTGCCGTTGAATTCTTGGAGGCTCGCGTTCTCCTCCCCGAACCCGCTGAAGCCGACTGCCGTGCCTTCCCCCGGGTAGAGGCCGAGTGGCACAAGCCCTATCGAGCCGACCGCAGGACCGAGAGAGAGCGGTTGCGAGAGTGTCAACACCGCTACGTCATCCGGAGCGACATGACCGGAGTTGGGTACATAGCTGTAGTAGGGGTGAACGCGCACTCCCGTGACCGATGCCTCCTGTTCGCTTTCCGCGGGAGCCTCGAGATCCGAAGTTCCCGCATGCACGGTGAAGTCGTCGACCGGTATCCGTTCGTTAGGCGATGACCTGAAGACGCAGTGAGCCGCGGTCAGCACGTGACTCGAATCGATGACCGACCCACCGCAGCGGATGATGTCCTCAAACCCTTCCGAAGCAGCCACGACCGCTTCAACAGTCACCTGCCATGGCACCTGTTCTATAGCGAGTGCTTGACCACCCACGATCGCCGCGCGAGCACGCGCACGGGACTGGCGCGAGTGGCTCTGCCGTCGGGTGTGTCGATGGCCGCTCCGCTTGCCACCGCCTAGGCGAGGCTGGTAACGAGCCGAAGCACGCACGGGCGATGTTGCACCAGCAAACGAGGGTACGCCCGCGAGCGAGACCGCGAGCAGGAAGGTCATCACCAATCCCAAACCCCGCACGCGCCCGCTCCAGGCGTTGTTGTCGTCGTCGCGGCTCAACTGACGCGGACAGACGTGTTTGCCGTGCTGCCACCCTCCACCTTGACCGTGACCTCAGCCGAAACTGGGTGGTGCTTGGCGTGAGCCAATCGCTTCTGGCCTATCGCAGTGAGCCGAAGCGTCACGTTGGCGCTCGCACCCGCGACAATCGAGTAGGACCCATTCGCGAGCACGAGGGTTTCGCGGCGCGAGACGGTTTTTTTGCCCCTGCGCCGCTTGACCACGACACGGAGGGTCAAGTCCACCGACCCCATACAGGTCGCCTTTGTGCATGTCAGGCGAACCTTTGTCGCTTTGCCCGATACAGATAGTTTCGAACCCGTGATGAGCACCTCCGGCGCGGGAGGCGGA
>DASXNB010000002.1:0-24762 GCA_036495305.1 Solirubrobacteraceae bacterium
CGAGCCGGAGGGAATCACCGGCAACCCCGAGATCCCGTTCGCCAAGTCGATGCCCGACTACATCCTGCGTTGGGTCGCCTCCCGCTTCCTGGACACCGACGCCCAAGAGGAACTGGGCATCCTCACCCCGGCCGTGCGAGCACGCAAGCTCGCCGAGGAGGCGGCCCAGTCGGTCGTCTCCTCCGACACGGCCGGTCCTGAGGCAAGCGCCGGATCTAAGCCTACGGCGGCGGCATCCGCGCTCACCGACTCACCCCCGGTCGTCCCAGCTCGGCTACAGGGCTTGGATCTCGGCCCCGCCTGCTCTCAGTGCGGCGGCATGATGCAGCGCACCGGCTCTTGCTACACGTGCTCATCCTGCGGCAACAACACCGGCTGCGGCTGAGCCACGGGGACCGGCGCATATCTGTGTCCTCCCTCCCTTATGTGCGTTTTGCACACTGCGGTCGGTGCGTCCTTGATCTGCTTGGTCCCCGTGGCTCAGTAGCCCGGTGACCTGACGAAGCAGACTCAGCGTCCGCTGGCGGCGGCTTGTTCGGCCACTGCGATGCGCGAGTCGTCGCGGCCGAGCATCGAGATGAAGACGGCGGCGAAGGCGATGCCGAAGACGAGGAACTCGATGAAACACATGCCCGCGCCGGCGAGCTGTTGGTCGGCTAGCGCCGACATGCCAAAGCCGCGTGGAGCGGAGGCATAAAGGGGATATTGCACGCTGGTCATCCACGTGAGCGGCACACAGATCGCCGCTGAAGCCAAACGCGTGAAACCGAGCAGCGCGAGCCGCTGGCCGCCCGGTCGCAAACGCGCACGGGGGAGCGGATCGATGATCAACCACCACAGCGCAAGACCCGTGTAGAAGAGCGTGGCGTGCTCGAAGGCGTGCACCAACTGGTGTTGGGCGGCGAAGTCGAACACCGCGGGGATCGCCCACACCCACGTCGCGGTCGCCCACAGTGGGATCGCAACCCACGGGGATGTCACCGTCGCAAGCACCCGCCCCCAACGCCCTCCCGGAGCAACGGCCCGTAGAGCGGGACGGGCAAGCCCGAGCGGCAACACCGGCGAGCGCAAGCCGAGCACGAGCAGCGCCGGTGCCACGTCTGAGAGGAGCACGTGCTGGAGCATGTGCGCCGAGAGCAACCACCCATCTCCGATCGCGTCGATCGGTGAGAGCAGGGCGATCGCCAGGACCGTGATCCCCGCCGCGTAAGGCACCCAATGCCCGGCGCCTACGGCAGCCGAACGGGACGCCGCGCGCTTGTACATGCGGACATACACATATGACGCGCCAACCAGCGCGAGGATTGCGATTGGGTCGAGGCTCCAGGAGCCCCATCCGGGGGGGTGGCTCATCGGCGGATCCTATCGATCCACCCGCGCCACGCGTCCTCACGCCCCGTTGTAGGAAGCCGGTGGAACGGGATTTGAGCGGATTGCCTGCACCTCGCTCACAAGCTGCTGTCCGCTCGTCCCGCCCAGTACACGCAGACGCGGCAAGCGGTAGGAGTCCCCTTCAGGCGAGGCCCACCCCGGGACCACGGTAGTGGAGCCCACATACCCCGCCGCCTTCACCTCGGCAATCACGGCAGCGTTGTAGTGGCCAGAGGGGTAGCAGAACCAGTTCACCGGCACGCGATAGCGGCGTTGCAGCTCTTCGCGGGCCACCACCACCTGTTCGCGCAACGCCGAGGGGCTCAGCGCAATCAAATCTGCGTGGCTGATCCCCTGTGTGTCGAGCTCCCACCCGTCGGCCACCAGTTCCGCCACCTGCGCCCGGCTGAGCCCCCCTTGAGAGGGCGGCAAACCTGTGAGCTGGATGTTCTCGACCCCCACCCACCCCTCTTCGCGTAGCACAGGCATAGCGTTTGAGAGCTGCGACTGATAGCCGTTATCGAAACTCAAAACAATCGGCTCGCCAGACGGCAGCGGTGTGCCGTGAGTCCAGTTGGCGAGCATCTGATCCATGGTCACTGCGCGATACCCGGCCTTCGCGAGTGCCTGCACCTGTTCGGCGAACTCTTCCTTTGATACATACAAACCGGGGAATTTGGCCCCCGCTGGTGGGGGGTTTATGACGTGATACATCAGGATCGGCACGCTCGCGCCACCACTCACCCTCCGCGCCGCCTGCGCGGGAGTGACGATCTGGCCGGCCACTCCAGTGCCGGATGCCCCGTTCCCGATGCGCCCACCATGCGAGCCCGAGGTGGTTGCCCGCCCGCTGCCCGTGGCCGAAGGGGAAGCGGATTTGGTGGAGCCGGCGGAGCCGCCACCACCGGAGCCCAGAACAACGACAGCGAGGACAGCGACAACCGCCGCCACCAGTGCCGCTACCGCGGCGAGCCCCCGTGCCCGTCGGCGCCCAAGCTCGCGCTTGCGCGCCTCACGGCGGGCTCGCCGCTGGTCGAGATCCATTCGCTCCGGTGGAGTCCCTAGTTCAAGCGCTTCTTGAGCGCGCTAGCGGCCGAGAATTTTGCCGCCTTGGACGCGGCGATGTTGATCGTCTCCCCAGTCGCCGGGTTACGTCCCTGCCGGGCCGCACGGCTGCTGACGCTGAACTTGCCAAACCCGGCAAGAGCGACCTCTCCACCGCCCGCCAGCTCGTCGGAGATCAAATCAATCGCCGCCTCAAGCGCTTGCCGAGCCTGCGTGCCCGCCAAGCCCGTACGTTGCGCTACCCCATCAGCCAGGTCGTTCTTCGTCATGGCACTCCCTTCTCGAGTGTCGTTGCTAGGGCCAGGCTAACGGGTGGCAAGGACGGCGTTGCCCGCAAACCAAGGCTTTTCCCGCATTTCAGGCCCTTATTTCCGGGGAATATGCCGAGAATGCCTGCTTTTCGGGCGCTTCGGGCTCCTGGAAGGGGACGACCCGCGGCTGCAGGCGACCCACAGAGAAGGCCGTCCAAAGCACCAAAACCCACGTCAAGGAGGCCAAACTCACGTGCACCCACACAAGCTCGGTGGGCAAATGCGTCTTGTATTGGTCGAGTCCCACGAGCCCTTGCAAGGCGATCAGAACGCACGTGGCGGTGCTTGCCCTCCGAACCACACCATCGGCTGTGTTCCCGGCGCGCGTGCGATGCGCGAGCCACCACGTGGCGAGCGCCACGAGACCGAACGCGAGTGCGATCTCCCCGTGACGGTGGATCACGAAATCCATCGTCCCCTTGCCGTCGAAGGAGAGCCGGTTGATGCGCTGCCCGGGGGATCCGCCGGCATGCGGACCAGAGGCTGTGGCGGCGGTACCGGCGAAGATCGCCAATCCACCCAACACCACCGTCGAGCGCGCGGCGATCGCGAGCGCTCGATCCGCCGTCCTGGGGCGCTCGCCCGGCTCGTGGCTCGCGCGCCACGCCAACACCACAGCCGCGGCCAGCACGATCATCGAGAGGGCAAAATGGCCCATCACCCAGCCGTAGTCGAGGTCACCGCGGACGGTCAACCCTCCGAGCACCGCTTGTGCCAGGACACCCAGTGGGAGTAGCGCGCTGAGCCACATCAAATCGCGGCGGTAGGGTGTGCGGCGAAACGCGAGCGCAAACGCCACGAACGCGGCAATAGTCACGGGGATCGTGACCATGCGGTTTGAGAACTCGATCAGCGCATGAGTGTTGAGCGGGGGATACACCTTCCCGTAGCAGCGCGGCCAACGTGGGCAGCCAAGGCCCGAGCCGGTGAGTCTCACGGCGGCGCCACTCAGCACTATCAACGTGAACGCACCCATCGCGCAGTAGGCGGCAATCGCATACTGAGCTGGTGTGACCGTGAATTCGGCGAGACGTCGCCGCATCAGCGCTGAGCTCCTACCCATGACCTAAGCATTGCATCCAAGCAGCCCCATCGCTGCGCTTGATCGCCGGGCGCCTGTGGAGCCTCAGCCCCGGTACTCAAAGGGCAGTTCCGCGGCGATGTCGCTCAAGCGCGGGGCTTCGGCGTCGCGCTTTGACTTCACAAGCTCACGCTCGGGGAGCGGCCAACGGATATCCACCTCGGGATCGTCGAGCGCTATCCCCCGCTCGATCGAAGCCTCGTAGTAGGCGGTTTGCTTGTACATCACGTCTGCCACGTCGCTGAGCACGCAGAACCCATGGGCGAACCCCACCGGCACATAGAGCTCGCGCATGAGCTCATCGTCGAGCTCAAAACCCTCCCATTCGCCGTAGCTCGGCGAGCCACGACGGAGATCCACCACCACGTCGATTATCCGCCCACGTCCACACCGCACGAGCTTCGCCACCCCCGCGCCGATGTGAAAGTGCATGCCCCTCACGACCCCCCTACTGGAGCGGGAGTGGTTGTCTTGGATGAACTCATCACCCGCGGGTATCCCCATCTGCTCATGGTTTGAGCGCCTGTAGGTCTCAACGAAGAACCCCCGCTCGTCGCCGAATACCGATGGCTCGATCAGCACGGGGCCTTGAATGCGAGTGGGTAGTCGTTGCATAGCGCTCTGTGGGGAAGGGACGCCCGACCGCAGACGGCCAGCCAGTCAAATCTCCTGAGGCGCGAACACTACCGCCGGGGCGAGCTACAGGTCAGGCTGAACGACAGGTCCGCCCGCAAACGCAAAGTCTTTGCGTGTGCGGGCGGACCGGCCTGCCCCCCCGGAGGGCACGTGACCGAATGGGCATCGGCTCGTACTGCACCATCATGATTCCGCTACCGCTATGCGATGACAAGAGGAAAGTCGGGTACTTGATTTTCAAGAAACCCCTGCGCGGGGCGGAGCGGCGAGCATTCGCGGCAACTCGGCACCCCCAGGTGGGGTACGGCGCAACAAACGGCGTACGCCCAGCATCGCCATCGCCGGGGCGGCCAACCCACCGAACACGTCAAGCACGGAGGGAGCCACGAGTTGAGCATGAGGTGAGGAGGAGCGATGCAACTCGCAGATGTAGAAACTTGCCATCGCCGCCAGGATGAGCGCATGACGTCTGCCTTCGGGCAACGCCACCGCGCGCGCGAGCGCCTCGTACGCGATCGTTCGCATGCGCGTGGCGGCATCGAGAGGGGAGGCGTAATACCCAACCAACGCCCGCCCTTCGGCGGCGATGTCGTCCTCGTGGTCGACAAGGCTGTCGAGCAGCGAATGGAGCGAGCCGATCCACGGGAAGTAGGCGTCCTCTATCTCCTTCGCGGCGCGATCGCCCAGCTTTGGAGTGGCGGCTGAGGCGATCAATGCGAGCACGGTCAACGTCGATCCAGCGCCGGCGGCCGTCTCCCACGGGCGCAGCTCGCGATGTGGTCGGGTGGCCTGCCTGGCCCAGCGCTCGAAGGGCTCATAAGAGCCCTTCGCGTCCCCGTGGTTGAAGCTCTGGTAGAGCGCTATTCGCTCTGCCGCGCGTCCCATCGACTCACACACCGCCTCATTGGATGGAAGCACCGCGAGCGAGCTGCGAGCGGCCTCCACCAGGGCCTGCAGATAGCCGCCATCGTCGCCGTGAGGGTGATGCGCGTAGTAGTCACGATGACCCTCACCCGAGACCGTGGCGACGATCAAGGCCTCGTGCAAGCGGTAGCCGTTGGCCACCGGGTCGGCGCTTGGCTGCTCTGAGAGGAGATCGAGGTAGTCGCAGATCGTTTGACACGCCACGAGTGCCTTCACCACCGCGGGTCGTCTGCCCCTCGGGACGAACGCCGCAAACGCCGCGGCGCCCTCGAGATTTCCTCGCTTCTGCTCCAACGCTTCCAGGGCGAAGCGACGAAGCGCGGGGTCGGGAATACGTTGAGCGCGCTCCCTACGATGGTGCACTTCGAGCGCTACACGGGGAAACACCGCAAGCCAGTAGCGCCGGGTCGCGCACGCGAAATCGGCCGCGAACCAAAGTCCGTTCTTGCGCACAAAACTAACCACAGGGATAGGATTGCGCACCCGCGAGAGGGACGGGAGCCCGACTCACTCCTGCAGGCTCACACGGGCCGGAACCCGTGCGGCTGCCAGTCCGGGGAGCGCAATAACCGCCAAAGCAATGGCTGTAACGAACGCGAGAGTGAGGAACACTTGAGCTATGCCAATAGAGAACGGCGCGGGAAAACCCGTGGTAATCGTGAGCCATCTGCCCGCAAGCGCGTGGCCGTAAACCCCCACAATCGCCCCCGCCACAGCACCAACCCCTAGCATCACACCGCTCTCCAGCAAAAGGCCCCCCCAAAGCTGCGCCGGACGGTAGCCCTGGATCTTCAGCGACGCCAGCCGAACACGGCGCTGCCACACGGTGGCACTCAGCGCGGCCGCCACCGCCAAGGCCGCGGCGATGAGCAGGAGCGTTGAGATCTGCCCCAGTGTGTGCAATCCCTGACGGGCACTCGCCTGTGCTTCGGCGGCGCGCGCGTGGGCGCTGCGCACCGACAACCCCGTGCGCGCGCCGAGCGCATGGGTGACAGAGTGAATACCCACCGCCACCGGTACACCCGGTTGCAGGTTTACCTCGAGCGCGGCGGCTTCGCCCGTGTTCCAGAAGCGCTGATAGTCGGCGCTGTTCATAGTGATAGTCCCCGCCGGCCAACCCGAATTTGTGGTGATGGCGGCAACGCGCACACGATCCAAGCCGGCGGGAGTGGGCAACTCATAAACACTCCCCACTTTAAGATGGTGTTCGTCGGTGAAGCCGCTGGACATGGCAACCCACCCGCCACCGCGGATGAGGGCATCGGCTCGCGCGAAGTCGCCCTTTACGAGCTGACTTGATTCCACCATCGCGGAGTCCCCCGCGGGCCTCGCGCGAACCCACAGCCGTCGCTTGCCAACGTCGGTGAGGGTTCCCTGGTAGACCCGTACAGACTTGACTCCCGACGCCCGCGCGATGCGAGCGACACTGGAGGCGGGGGTGAAACTGTCTGTGTTGAACACGTTGCCCTTGGTAGTCACCCAGATGTCGGCGGTGGAGTGATATTGGGCGATGGCGTTGTCGATCCCCCGCAACAGATCGTCACGGGTGCCTCCGATCGCCACACTTCCGTAAACGGCGAGACCAGCGATCGCTGCAAGCGCTATCGAGCGGGTGGTTATCGCCCGCAGCTCCGACACCGCGACGATCACCGTCCCACTGCGGCTACGTTCGGTGGCGAGCGGAAGGATGTGCGCCACCCATGTCATAACCGCAGGCATCAGACAAACCGTGGCAAGGGCGAGCACCACCCCGCCCACGATCGTGAACTTGGGAGCTGTGGCCGCCAGCAATCCCACGCAACAGATCAACGCTATACCCAGCAACGCTGCGCGGATGACTGTCTTTGAGAGCATCAACTCGCCCTCGCCACCGGCGTCACGAAAGACCGCGTCGGCGGGACGGCCGGGACGCAAATCGAACACGGGCGAGAGCGAGGCGAGCATCGTCGCGAGCACCCCACAACCCACGGCAAGCAACACCGTCCTAACTTCGAGAGTCTGCTCGGCACCCACCGGGAAGGCGGCGGTGAGATAGGAAGGAACTCCCTGGAAGACGGTGTGAGAGAGGACATCGCCAAGTATCACCCCCACGACCGAGGCGAGCACACCCAACACTGCCGCTTGGAAGCCGAGTAGGAGCAGGATTTGACGCGGATCGAAGCCCTGCATGCGCAGCTCGGCGACGAAACGGCGGCGCTCTGGGACTGTGAGGAGCATCGCGTTGAGGGCAAGCAGAAAACCCACCATCACGCTGATAGCCGTGAACAACGAGGTTGACTGCCGGTTGGGGGCGGTGGCTTGAGTGAGTAGTTTCAGTTCGTTGTCGGCAGGCTCGACATCCAGACGCCCCCCGCCGACGCGCGCGAGCTCGCCAGCAACGAGCGCGTCGCTCCCGGGACGTGGCACAACCAGCACTTGCGTTATGCGGCCGGGGCGTTCGGCCAAACGTTGGGCCACCGAGAGCAACGCAACCGCCACCGGACTGCCGGCTATGGCTTTGAGGGCTTCTCCGTCGAGCACCACCTGGACGGTCTCGGGATGTGGGTAGCCGTTACCCACGATCCTCACACCCCCATGACGTGCGACGCCGATTGCTTCTGCCACGCCGGAGGGGAGTCCAACCCCACCGTCGAGCAATAGGGCGCCATTGCCAAGCTGTTGCTGGGCGACGCCCCCTAGCGAGGCCAAACTCGGCGAGACGCCGATGAGCTGGATCGCGCGACTACCGCGAGGGCCTTCGACGGTCAGGTTCTCGCGCAGCACAGGCGTAGCGACCTGGACCCCGGGGAGCCGCCTCACGGTATTGGTGAGACGCTGGGGGAACCCAGCGGGAGAGCGCGCCACAAGGGTGAGTCGCGCCGATCCAGCGAGACCGTGCACGAGTCGGTCGGCTGAACTCGTAAGGCCGGAGTTGGCAAGGAGGACGCCAAACACCAACGCCACCCCAACGGCGATTCCCATGCCGGCGAGCACCTCCTGGACAGGATGGGCACGCAGGCGGCGGCGGTAAAGGAACATCAGCATCGAAAGGCGCACCCCGAAGATCTTGGGGTTGAGGATGTTGCTCACGAGGAGAGCTTCGCGAGCTCGATGTCAAAGCCGTCTAGGAGGCGCCCGTCGCAGAGGGTGAGGGTGCGGTCTACGAACGAAATCGCCTCCGAGTCGTGAGTTACGAGCAAACCCGGGATGCGCTGCTCGTGGCAGACATCGCGCAGCAACGCGAGTATCTCGCGGGTGCGCATCGAGTCGAGGTTGCCGGTGGGCTCGTCGGCGAGCAGCATGCGCGGTTCCCCCACGAGCGCCCGGGCGATCGCCACCCGCTGGCGCTCGCCCATCGAGAGCTGCTCGGGGCGGTGATCGAGGCGATCGCCAAGGCCGAGCCGCTTCAGCCAAGGCTCCGTCTTCTCGCGCGCCTCGCGCACCGTGTAGCCGCGGACCGGCAACTTGATGAGGGCGTTGTCGAGGGCCGAGGTTCCCGGCATCAAATGGAAGGCCTGAAAGACAAAGCCGAGGTCGTGCAACCTGTAGTGGGCGCTCTCGCGCGCGGACATGCTCCCGACGTCGCGACCGTCGAAGGACACCTCCCCACTGTCGGGCGCCATCAGCCCGGCGGCGAGCAGCAGAAGCGTTGTCTTTCCCGACCCACTCGGCCCGTAGAGCGCGACGATCTCACCCGGTGAGATCTCCAGGGTGACGCCGTCGACCGCGCACACGGTTTCCCCACCGCTGGGGTAGTGCTTTACGACATCGCGCAGCACCAGGCCGTTCATGACCCGGCGTCGCGAATCTGATCGAAGTGTTGCGGGGGAAACGGGACGATCGTTGCCGTACCGTCGCTGGAGCAGAGTTCTCGCGCCGAGATCGACATGATCACGTCAAAGCCCTGAAGCGCGGGGAAGTCCTCGGAAGCGACGAGCAGAGCGGCGCCCCGGTCGCGGGCGGCGGCGCGCACGATCTTGTAAATGCTGTCGCGTTCGGTGGCGCTGGGTGAGAGCACCGGGTCATCGATAACCACCAGCCACGGTTTGCGCGCAAGCGCACGGGCAAGCATCACACGGGTGCGGTCAACCATCGGTAGTTGCGTGGCTTGCGAGTGAGCCTGCGCGGCGCTCACACCTACGAAGTCGAGCTCACGTAGGGCGGCGCGCTCCGCTTGACGCACGGTGAGACCGTCGCCTCCGAGCGACACGGCGAGGTGTTGAGCGACGCTTTCACCAGGGTTGGGACGCCAGTCGCTGACCGCCATATAGGCGAGCTTCGAGCGCAATAGTCGCGCAAGGTCGCCCCCCGATAGACGAGTGAGGTCGCTGCCGTCGAACATCACGCTACCCGCGTCGGGGCGGTCGATGCCCGCGGCGATGCGCAAGAGCGTTGACTTCCCCGAGCGCCGCTTTCCATACACGCCCACTTGGGCGCCTGCTTCGACGTCGAGCGAAGCGCTCTCGAAGACGACGTTCTGGCCGTTACCGTCGGGATATGCCTTGCTGACGTCGCGAATGCGCAGCAGTGGCGTCATTGCTGCGGTTGGCGGCCCGCGTGCTCGGCGATGCGTTCGCGCGCCGCCGACGCCCAGTCGATCTCCGCGCGCAGTTGGGTGTACACCGCTTCTCTTGTGCAGTCCATGAAGAGCGCCGGCCAAGAGCGTTGCGCGCCGCCATTGGGGGTGACGAGTTGTGCGAGCGCGAGGCACTTCTGCTCGTAGTCGCGCAACGCCACCATCAGCCGCGGAGCGTCCTCGGCGCGCGCAACAGCGAGCTTTGCGTGCAAGCCGAAGCGGACGGGCTCACGAGGGAGAAGGGTCTCCATCCACAAGGTGAGCGCCGAGGAGGTCTTCGGGGTGGGGTGGTACACCACCATCGTGCGCCGTTCGTTGTTCTTACGGGGTTGCTCGCGCGACTCGATCAACTCCTCGCGCTCGAGTTGCTCGAGCAAGCGGTAAGCGTCGTTGGTGTCCACACGCCAGGTCTCCCCTAGCCGCATGAGCATGCGGTTGGCCAGATCGCCACCGTGGCCAGGGCGCTCCAACACGAGCCCCAGCAGCACACCACGCATCGAGGCCGACCCCCCACGCATCCACTGCCGCTTGGGTGCCTTGCTTCGAGTATTAGCCACGGTCGGCCCCGCTAACCCGAGGCCATGTTGCCTGAAGCTTAGTTGCGTCATCCATGCGCATTACTTGACCCCTGTCTTGCGCCCTTCTCCCAATTAATCTATCTGACGGAATTTTACCGCAGTCGTAGGCAAAATGCCACTTGACGGGACTCATCGGATTGACTGTCATCTGCGCAAAATGGTTGATATTTGACGGCGTATAGCGATGCTCGCTCGATTGACCGCGAATCTACAAGGCAGGCACTAACGCCCAGCAACGGCAGCCCAAACGCAGTGTCCCAGCGGAGCCCACATCCTCAAAGCGGGCAACCACAGGAGTAACCCGTTTGCGCCATCGCGGCATAGGTTTGGGTTAGAGCAAACGTGGATTCCCTTTTCCAGAGGCAAAAGCGCTGAAACTCGAGGCTTTGGGGAAGTCAGAAACATTTTGCGCAGACTCAAGTGATCGTTTCCAATTCGGTGAGGCGCACGCCACGGCGGACCGGGAGACGTGAACATCAAAGACCCTTACCGATACCGTCCTCCCGGACGGATGCCGTTACGGACGTTTAAGCGAACGGACTACTTCCTCTCCGTGCGCGGAGAGCGTCCAGGCGTTGGAGCGACCAACGCCGCCCGCCTGCTTGGTGAGCACCTGGAGGCGCTCCAAGCGAGCGAGCAGAGTAGAGGCTTGACCAACGTGTTTGATACCGATGCCGGAAGCGATCGTGCGGTTGCTGGCACCGGGGTTCTCAGCGACATAGAGCACGCACGCACGAGCCCTGCTGGCCCTCGCGTGATGGAGTTGGGTGGGGACGGGCACGCGTAGATGACGGGGCTGGGCAGCCCGCTCCCGAGCGATCTCCCGCGAGCGTTGCTCCCCAAGTCGCGATGCCTCTTCCGCTTCCTTGATGCCTAGGTAGGGCGCTACAACCAGCCCCGCGAGCTCCCCGAGAAGATCGATGAAAGGGGGCGCTTGCCGGGCGACTACGCGCGCATGCAACATCCCTGCGACGGTCGCCACCGTCGCTTCGCCCGTGACCGCCAGCGGTTGAGCGTCGGGGCCAAGATTCTCGCGTGCGCTGTCAACCAAATCCACCAGCGGCTCCAGCAAGCGCGCGCGGTGCTGAAGCGCCGCCGGGGGACCGGCGAGAGCGTCGATGACGCACACTCGCGCGAGTGCGGGCTCGGAGTCGAGCAGGACTAGCAGCGCCTCGAGGCCGGCAAGGATGCTGGATCTCCAAGAGTCCTCGCGCATGAAGGCGTCGCGGATCTGATTTGCGGGCCAGGAAGTGACCTGCTTGACGAGCTCCACAAAAGCGTGCTCGATGGAGCCGAAGATCTCCGTGAACGTCACCCGCGACACCCGCGCCCGTGCGGCGACACCGCCGATAGTAGTGCCATAGAGGCCCCGTTCGGCGACGATCTCAGTCATCGCCTCGAGCATGCGAGCACGCTGGATTTCGATGGTTTGCTTACGCGAGGAGGCTCGCTTGCGTGGGGGAGCCGTTTGGGTGTCGGTGGGCATCCTCAACACCCCCCGCAAGGACGACCCGCCGTGAGGCGGTCCTGGGGGGAGGCTCTCCGCGACGAGCGCGCTTGTCGATAGGCCGTCATCGGCCGTAGTCAACAAGCCCAGCGGGAGCCCGTCAATGCTTGGCGTGAATAGATGGAACGTTTATCCGTTTGGGATAGGGAGGAGTTGGCACGCTCCCCTGGGGCGTTAGCGATGCCCGGTCACCCAACCTCCCACTCCAGTCATCGCGGCTTAGCACGGGGATGCCCTTTTCCGCACACTGATAGCTTGGCTACCGATGCAACACTTCGAGTGCGTCGAGCCGCCAGAGCCTCAGCAACAGCGGCTGGCCGACCTCGAAGCACAGCTCGCGGACATGGATGAGCTTTATCGGCGGTACGACGAGGTCTCGCTCGAGTTGGCGAAGACCTCTGCTGCACTTTCAGCCGAACTGGATCAAGCGCGTCGTGAAGTCGCTCATATGCGCGCCGTGATGGAGGCCACATGGGCCTCGCTGAGTTGGCGTGTGACCGAGCCGCTGCGGCGGTTCAAGTCGCTGCGACGGCAATGAGCGCCTTGGCGGACGCGCCAAGGACCACGCCGATGCGGGCAATCGCATTGATGGAGAACGCGCGTCTGCGCGCCAACGGCCCTCGGCTGTGGCACCACCTCCCGGGACCAAAAAATCTAGGTCCGCTCGACTGCAACCTCATCATCGCTGGCGCCGCTCTGGCGCGCTCAGGCATTGAGTCGGTGTGGGTGCGAGTCGGTGGCGGGCCGCCGATTCGAACGCGTCACGGCCACCCAAACCCAGACGCCCAATCGTCGTTCCCCGACGAGCAAGGACCGGGCTCCGGCGATTGGGTGATCGTCCTCGACTCCAGCCTGTGGGCTACCGGCGAACACGTGGTGCAGGCTTTGGCTGTCAGTCACGCCGGCGGGGCTTCGCTTGCCGAGCGGGTGGTGCAAGTGGATCACGATGCCACCTACAGAAGCTTTCTAGATCACCGCAGCGTGGACACATGGTCTGATCAGAAGTCAGCGCAGGCAGCGCGCTTTGTCGTCTTGATCGTGGCGGACGGCACCACTAGCGACATGTGCCTAACTTCGCTTGTGCGGCAAACCTACACCGACTGGGAGGCTATCGAGGCCGACAATTTCAACGAGGCCCTAACCAGGGCCGAGCAGAGCAAAGCAACACATGCTGTTTTCGCGAGAACGAGCGACCTGTTCCACCCTCATATCTTGGCGGCATTTGCCAGCGGCGGGGACTGCGACATCGTCTACTGCAACGAGGATCGGCTGTCGAGCGATCACAAGCGCGAGCACCCATTCTTCAAGCCAGACTGGTCGCCCGAGCTGCTACTCGCATGGAACTACATCGGCTCGGTCTTCGCGATCCGCCTCGATCGTCTGCGACACGCACGCGAAATAGGGAGCGCTCCGCTGCGAGGCCCCTACGACGCACTGCTGCGATTGATAGACGAGACACCGAAGGTCAGGCACATTGCCGAGGTGCTTTACACGAGCACGAGGACATGCGACACCAAGCTGACAGAGCTCGAGGAGGAGTGCTTGCTGGAGTTGGCGAAGCGACGGGACGAGCGCCTTCAGATCCAGCCGGGACCGTTTCGCGGTGCGCGACGGTTGCGCTGGGCATTGGGCGATCGCCTGCTTGTGTCGATTGTCATTCCAACAACAGGCAACCACGGCTTGCTTGGGCCATGCCTACGTTCGCTTGCGGGAAAAACCTCATACGAACGGATCGAGGTGGTGCTTGTGGACACCGATGAAGCCACACCCAACATCGACACATCGGCACTCGGCGACATCCCATACAGAATCGTGCCGTTTGCACAGCCGTTTCATTACGGGCTCGCCTGCAACGTAGGTTCACTGGCGGCACGCGGCGATGTTCTTCTGCATCTGAACGACGACGTGGAGGCACTCGCACCTGATTGGGTGCAGCGCATGCTCGAACTCCTCGCCCAGCCGGGAGTGGGCGTGGTCGGCGCCAATCTGATCTACCCGGAGAGGCTCGTGCAACACGCGGGGGTGTTCTTCGCAAAGGCGTTTGGACCAGCGCCCGTCGGAGGTTTCCTGGCAGGAGAAGCTGACGCATATCGTGGCCAGCTCTTGTTGCAACGCAATTGCGTGGCGGTAACCGGAGCGTGCCTGATGGTCTCCAAGGCCACCTATGAGCAACTTGGCGGCTATGACGAGGAGATACACGTCGAATATGGCGATGTAGACCTCTGTCTGCGAGCACGCGCGATGGGCCTGCGAGTGGCGTGGACTCCCGAGGCGCTACTGCTACACCACGAGAGCGTCACTCGAGGAACCACTCCCCACCCCCGTGACAAGGCGCTGTTTGAAGAGCGCTGGCCGGAGGCGATGGACGGGGGCGAGCCTTATCTGCCTCGCGTTCCGGAGATTCAATGAGGACCGGGGCCGATCTCGATCGTGCTGTAAATGTCGCGGGACTCTTTGTGGAGCGTTGCCACTACGTCCCTCAGTGGCAGGTTTACTCGCAACGTCATGTATGCGTGAGCGCTCATCCGCAAACGCCGAGAGCGGTCTGAGAGGAGCCGGCCGGCGAGGTACGGAAGGCTTGCCGGCTCTCCGAACAGGATGTCCTCCCCAGCTCGCAACGGATGGAGCGCAATCCCGTGCTCCGCCACCACGGCACTACCCGCGAGAATCGCGCCCGCAACATCGTGGAAGCCAGATCCCTCACCCCTGAGGGCAACGAAGACCTTGGCGCGTGGAAATAGCTCTGTTGCATAACTCCTCGCACGCGGGTCAGAGGCGTCCTGCTCGATGACGAGGAGCCGGAGGTCGAGGCAAGAAAACCGCTCGCACGCCACGGTTTGGCGACGCGAGAGGGCATCGATAGGCACATGCACCACGATGTCGATGTCTCGCTCCTCAAAACGCGGCTTGGCATCCCACGCGGCCGTGTAACCGCAGTGCACGCGGCAAGCGCTGTAGCCGAGGTCAGCCATCAACCGGACACCCGTATCCTCGGTAGCGAAGATCGCGCGTGCGACCGAACCCAGTTCATCGAGGCTGTCCCTGCGGCAGGCTCTTGCATAGCCGCTCGCAAGGAGCATCACCAACGGCGGCCCATCGAGTGACACCTCGGGCGCATCGTGTTCGGTACAGAGAGCGATGGTGACCATCTGTGTGTCAGGATCTTCCGGCTGCCAGTGCGTTTTGACGGGTTCAGCGGTTATGCCTTGTAGCGCACACTCTTCGAGCAACGCCAGCTGGAGCCGGGCTATCGGTTGCGGAGTTGGCGTGGGCGCGAGCAGAAGAAGCTTCGGCACAGGCCGAGCGTAGTCGAGGCCTCGACTATGGTCCAGTCGAGCGATGCCAAGCGTGGCCGAAATCCTCGATGCCATCCCCGATGCGTTTCTGCCGCAAATGTTGCGTGGTCAACTCGCGGAGGCGGAGCATTTCGTGCGCTATCGGTGGATCGCCCGGCAAGTGAGCGGCAAGCGGGTGCTAGATGTCGGCTGCGGAACCGGGCACGGGTCTTTGCTACTTGCCCAAGCCGGGGCCCAGGAGGTAGTTGGCATCGACAGGGAGCCTATGTTGATCGAGGCCGCGCCAACTGAGCTCGCAGGGGCGGTCGAGTTGAGGCATATGGAGGCGGAGCGCCTGGACTTCCCAAACGACTGCTTCGATGTTGTCGTCGCCTTTGGCCTGCTGCATAAGATCGAGGACAAGCCACGCGTCGTGAATGAGCTGCTGCGGGTGCTGTCTCCAGACGGAGAGATCGCCGTGTCGGTGGGAGACGAGGATGGGGAGACCGAGGCCGAAACGACCCGCATCGCCGCGATGATGAGGGCTTCAGAGCGCAACGTTCGGGTGGTGTACCAGCGCAACTGGATGACCTCCGCCATCATCGAGGAGGACATCGCAAACTCCGACCATCGGCAGCCTCTGAGGGAAATAGAGGTTCACAAGCTAGCTCCCGCCGCTGAGAGCTCCGGAGTGGCGATGTTGTTGTGGGGGACCCGCGGCGAGTCGCGCCAGGTGCAAACCACATGCGCAATCACGCATGCTTTCGCGCCCAAGCGGTGGCTCGAGCGCTCCGCGGCCCTGGAGGGGGCAATCGCAGAGCGGGTAACTTTGGAGGAAGGCTTGCGCCGAGCGGAGAGCGAACGTGACGAGCTGGCAGACCATCTGATCGAGCTGGAGCAGCGAATCGCGCGAGCCAGCGGTAAGTAGAAGGCGGACAAGGCGAGCCACGGGAAGAAAAGCCCACGTGCGCAAGCACACGCACGCAGTTGCTAGCGTTCAAGCGCCTTGACGACCAGCACCGAACGACTGGAGCGGCGCAGCGAGCCGGTCGCCAGCCAACCCGAGGACAAGTCGGGGCAACGGCGGCCCTCCGCCGTTTCGGTCGCCAACGTGAGTAAGGCCTTTCAGCTGCCTCATCAGCAGTACCACACGCTCAAGGAGCGGACCCTCCATCCCTTTCGCTCGCGCACGTTCGACGTGCTCCAGGCCGTAGACCATGTGAGCTGCGAGATCGAAGAGGGGGAGTTCTTCGGGATCGTGGGGCGCAACGGCAGCGGCAAGAGCACACTCCTCAAGTGCATCGCCGGTATCTACGGCATCGACGCCGGTGGTTTGCGAGTGCGCGGTCGGCTTTCCCCCTTCATCGAGCTTGGCGTCGGCTTCAACACCGATCTCACCGCGCGCGACAACGTGATGATCAACGCGATCATGCTAGGGCTCACTCGCCGCCAGGCGCGCGAACGCTTCGACGCCATCATCGAGTTCGCCGAACTGAAGGAGTTCCTGGATCTCAAGCTCAAGAACTACTCATCGGGCATGCACGTGCGGCTTGCCTTCGCGGTAGCCATCCAAGTCGACGCCGAGATACTGCTCATCGACGAGGTGCTCGCGGTAGGCGATGCGGCCTTCCAACAGAAGTGCTTCGACGAGTTCCACAGGTTGAAGAAGGCGGGGCGCACGATCGTTTTCGTGACCCACGATATGAGCAGCGTGCAACGCTTTTGCGACCGCGCGATGCTGCTCGACAAGGGGCGGATGGTCGAGTTGGGCGATCCCGCGATGATCGCGCGACGCTACAACGAGCTCAACTTCGGCCGGGCCGTCCATCAAGTGGATGAGGAACCCGACCGGCCCGACGGATCACGTCCGAACATCCGCGAGGCCGACATCGTCGACGCGTGGTTTGAGGACGTAGCGGGTGAGAGGATCGCGTCCGTGGCACATGGAGACCCATGCTGCGCCTGCATGGAGGTTCATTTCAACGAGGCCCTCATTGACCCTATCTTCGGCGTTACGCTGCGCAACGAGGTGGGCCATACGGTGTTTGCTACGACAACGGCCCTCGATCACGGCCCGACCGGCGATTTCAGAGCAGGAGAGAACACAATCGTGCGCATGCGCTTTGAGAATTGGCTGACGGCGAGCCGCTACAACCTCACCCCATCGATTGCCCTGAACGGACGCGGGGACAACGCGATCGACCTTCGCGAGGATGTGGCGACACTGGTGGTGCATGGAGGACACTTCACGGGCGGCGTCGCCAACTTCCCGCATGGTTTCGAGGTCGAACACACATGAGTACCACCGACACGTTTGGCGGACCACTCAAAGAGGAGGGCGTATACATCGCCGACCGAGGCCACGGTCCCTCTGCGATGGGCGACGACCTGCACCGTTTCTTCAACCTCACGCTCACCCTGGCTACGACCGAATTCAAGTTGCGCTACTTCGGGTCAGTGCTGGGCTACTTCTGGTCGTTGATGAAGCCGGTGCTGTTTTTCGGCGTCCTCTACGTGGTGTGGTCGGTGGTGTTCAAACTCGGGAAGGGCGTGCCGCACTATCCCGCCTACCTGCTTACCGCCGTGATGCTTTGGACGTTCTTCGTCGAAGCCACATCCAACTCGGTGCAGTGCCTGCTCGCACGCGAGGGCTTGTTGCGCAAGATGCGTTTCCCACGCATGGTGATACCCCTCTCGGTAGCGCTTGTCGCGCTGTTCAACCTGGGCATGAACTTCATTGCGGTGTTTGTGTTCGCTGTTGCTTCAGGAGTTACGCCACGCGCAAGTTGGCTCGAGTTGCCCCTCCTGATTGCGCTACTCGCGACGCTTGCCGTGGGCACCGGGATGCTGCTGTCGGTGCTGTATGTGCGCTTCCGCGACATCCAGCCGATCTGGGAAATCGTCTCGCAAATCCTCTTCTACGGCTCGCCGGTCATCTGGACGGCATACGTACTGGCCAAGGAACACCTGCACCTCCTACGCTTTGCCATGTGCAGCCCGATCGCGGCGATCCTCACGCAAATGGGTCACGCGTTCGTCGATCCGTCGCTAGGGAGCGCCTCCGACTACATCGGCGGCGCCGCGCGACTGCTGATACCGCTAGCTATCATCGCGCTCGTGTTCGGCATAGGTCTGTGGTTCTTCAACCGCGAGGCCCCAAGGATCGCGGAGAACATCTGATCGCCGCAAGCCACGTATGACCGCCCTCCCTTCCCAAAGCCTGCCCACCGGCGGGGCCAACTCCCACGAGCGTGATCTCGAAGAGGAGGTAGAGCGTTTGCGTGCACGCTTGGCATCCCTGGAGAACGAGCTCGTCGACGTTCAGGCGCGGGCCAACGCCACCGTCGCACAGTGGCAGGAGCGCGCCTATTGGCTCGATCGCTGGCACCTTGACCTCAACGCGCTCATGCGCAGGCGGGGCGCGGCGGAGTTTCGGGCCCTCTTGCGGGCGATACGAGGCGCGGGGCGCGTGTTCAAGCGAGCCAAGCGTCGCCTGCTCTCGTGAGCGAGCGCTCGGCTACGCCCAGCGTCTCGGTGGTGATCCCCGTGAAGGACGGGGAGCGCTATTTGGCGGAGCTCCTCGATGCCGTCAAGGATGAACGAATCGCGGAGGTGCTAGTCATCGACTCGGGCTCAACCGACCGCTCGGTGGAGATAGCTCGCGCGAGCGAAGCGCAAATCCTGCAGATCGACCCGAACGAGTTCGGCCATGGACGCACACGCAACCTGGGCGGGGAGCGCACTTCGGGCGAGTTGATCTGCTTCTTGACCCAGGACGCGACGCCGGTGTCAGGTTGGCTTGACGCCTACCTGGAGGCGTTTGCCCTCGATGAGAAGGTTGGCGCCGCGTTTGGACCACACCTCCCCCGAACTGACACGAGCCCGATGATCGCCCGGGAGCTCGTGGAGTTCTTCGCGGGGTTCTCGCCCAACGGACAGCCCGCAACCCAGCGATGCGGTGGGCTGACGTTCCTTTCGAATGTCAACGCCTGCTATGCACGCGCTTGCTGGGAGGATGTCCGCTTTCGCGATCTCGCCTATTCAGAGGACCAGGCTTTTGGCCAGGACATGCTCGAGCGGGGCTGGACGAAGGTGTACCACCCAAAGGCCGCTGTCCTTCATGCTCACGACTACGGTCCGATCGAGTTCATGCAGCGTTACTTTGACGAGTACCGGGGCTTGCGCTCCTCGATTGGTCACGTCGAGTCATTCGGGGTTGGAACGACGGTACGCGACGTGAGGGCGCTCGTCGCCGGCGATTTGCGGTGGATGCGTGAGCGCCGCTATCCCATCGCAACCCGAGCGAGGTGGGCGCTGCGATCAACGACGCATCACGCGGGTCGGAAGACCTTCTCCACGCTCGGCTCAAGATCCGACGCGATTCCGGCGCCTATCCGGAAGGCCCTCTCTCATGAGGGCAGCGATCACGCTCCCACGCCGCCCGCCCAGGGAGGCAAGCCGGCGATCCCACTAGCGCCGCAACTCCCCCGGATCGACGCACACGAGTACGAGCCCATCGCGCGCATCTTGCGCGACGGACCCACGCCTCTCGCTGTGGCGCTTCCCGGGATGGCTGAGCGCAAACGGTTGCACATCGCTTTTGCGATACCGCCGTTCTCGCAGGGTAGTGGCGGTCACAACATCGTCTTCCAGTTGATGCTCCGGCTCGAGCGCCGCGGGCACAGCTGCTCGGTTTGGGTCGATGATCCTTTTGGCCAGCGACAAAACGAGTGGCCGGCGGTCGTGAAGGCAGCGATCCGAGAGCACTTTGCGCCCGTGAGCGCACCGGTGTTCAACGGCTTTGACGACTGGTATGGGGCCGATGTCGCCGTCGCCACAGGCTGGCAGACCGTGTACCCGGTGCTTGCCCTGCCCAACACCCGCGCTCGCGCCTACCTGATGAACGACCACGAGCCAGAGTTCTACCCCACCTCCGTGGAGTCGATCTGGGCCGCCGAGACCTATCGGCTCGGGCTCTACGGAATCTGTGGGAGTCCGTGGCTACGCGACCTCTATGTGGATCGCTATGGCGGAACGGCCGAGACCTTCGACTATGGGGTCGACCACGCGATCTACCAACCGCGAGCGACAGGCCGCCGCAGGGATACGGTTGTGTTCTACTGTCGGAGCACAACCCCACGCCGTGCGGTGGCGCTTGGTGTGATGGCGCTGCACGAGCTCTACCGGCGCAAGCCCGACCTGCGTGTGCTGATGTTCGGGGACTCCCACCCAATGTACGCCCCGTTCCCGTATGAGCACATGGGAGTGGCCAATCCCGAGCAGCTTTCCTGGGTGTTCTCAGAGGCGACCGTGGGCTTGGCTTTGTCGCTCACCAACTACTCGCTCATACCGCAGGAGATGCTCGCCTGTGGCCTGCCTTGCGTCGATTTGCAGGGGGCAAGCGCGGAATCGGTCTTTGGGGCAAACGGACCGGTCGAGCTCTCACCGCTTGAGCCGTCGGCACTTGCCGACCACATGGAGTTGATGCTGGAAGACGGGAACTTGTGGGAGCATCGCTCCAAAGCCGGTATTAAGTTCGTTTCAAGCCGGACTTGGGATCATGCTACTGAGCAGGTGGAGCGGGGATTGCGCTCGGCGCTGCGAACCCAGGAGCAGCTCGCCTTGGTCGAGCTTCACCCCACAACTCAGATCGAGCGATAGCAAAGGGTTCAGTTCAGGATGACACAGATGATTCGTTCCCGCAGCTATCCGTAGTAACGAGAGATCGTAAGGGTCTCGGCGAACAGTCCGTGAGCCATTGCCAGCACGACGAGCACCGCGCCCAGGGCGGGTGCCCAGCGGCGGCCAACCCCCCGTGCGGCAAGTACTACGAATAGGCCGTAGAAGACGGCCAACGGGAAAAGATAACGCGCTTGCTCGAAGGCGAAGCCCGTACTAAGACGGTAGCGAATGCCCGCGTAGCCAATCGCCCCGAAAAGACCGACAGCCATCACACCAAAACAGAAGAAGATCGGAAACATTGAGAAAATGCGAGTACGCAGCCTTACAAGTCCCACCAGCGCGAGCGCTGCGAGAACATAGACGAGATCCTGCCCATCCGCGTAGACCCATGCTGGGAATGAGTAATCCAACCAACCAAAATGGCCTATTGACCCATCCAACCAAACATGCCAAAGCGGGTATTGGAGAAAATAGACATGGTTCATAAACCATAGCTTTGGCAAGAACAACTCCCAGGTGTAGTCAAGCGTCTCATTCATAGTTATGGTGCCCCCGGACGGTAGAGCACTATTTGTGGCTGCTGCTATCCCGCCGGCCGTGGGGCCTCCTCGATGCCAAACAACCATATTTAGAGCCGCATAAATAAGAAACGGCACAATTGCCACCGAGACCGTCACAGCCGCGGCCTTGAACGCCGAGCGCCTACCAGCGGGCATTGCGCGCAACATCAAAAGAGCCACAGCCAGCGCTATCCCTGGCACCAGCGAGATGTATGTCAACTTGGAGAGCGTCCCTGCAGCGACTACAGCCCCCAAAGCCACACCCCGACCCGGGGTAAGACCACGCCGATAGGTACGCAGCAAGAGGAGGAAAGTGAGCGCGGAGGTTAGGAAGAGCAAGTTGTCGCCCTGAACCCCGGCGGCGATGAAATTAAAAGTGGGCTGAAACGCAACCACGAGCGCTCCCGTCGTCCAACACCATGGCGTGCGGGGAAGCAACTCTCGGAGAAACATAAAGATGGCAAGTACTGTGCCAGCCGCCATGAGAGCCGACAGCAGACGCATCAGTGCAAGCCGAGTAAGGATATTGCTCGAGGGCGATAGCCAATATGGGATCGTCTCGAGCGCGTAGTAGAGGGGCGGCTGATTGGTGCTCGATGACGTTCCGCCAGCCCCTATGGGACTTGGTTCTGTGCCTTGCGCCGCGCGGAACGCCTTATCTTCGGCGTTAGTGAGAATGCCGTGCATTTGCGCGTGGCCAATTACACTGAAGAAATCGAGATTCCCCAGCGTCTGTTGCTCCTGGGCCGAATACTGAGCGACGGGTCCCTGTGGAGGCAGCTTGCCAGTCTCCGCAAGGTACTGGGCGTAACCAAAGTGGGTGATCTCGTCGGGTACCTGGAATGGAGGTACAACAATTCCCCATATCGCCGCATTGAGAAAAGCGATCACAAAACAGGCACAGCCAGCACGCGGAACTTGACTAATTGCGGCCCGCGTCGTACGCCAAACCCGTCGAAGGCGCGAAGGCGCGACGGACGTTTCGCCTGTCGCCCGGCCTGTTATGTCGGCTGACGCGACCAACCCACGACCGACACCGCTCATGAGAGCTCCCGCAACAGCAGCCGGACAGTGCCCATCCAAACGCCCAAGAGCATCAAAGCCACGAAAGGCAGAGTCCAATCACCAAATATCGGCGTCTTCGCAAGGCCAAACCGGGTGCTGAGAGTCGGCAATAGCTGCCACCAAGATTCGTTACCGGATCGGAAATAGAGGAGACTTATCCGTCCTGGTCGTTGCCGACCGTTTACCAGCTCAGCGCCCGCACTGACAGGCACTCCTTCACCGCCGATGACCACCTTCGTGTTGCCATTAACGTGGATGCATGCACGGGTTGAAGGTCTAGCCGCACTTATGTGCGTCAAGGGTATCGTGACCGGCCCCTCACGAGCACCAGTTAGAAGTCCCCTCGCTACGAGTTCGGCGTTTTCTGCTTCGAAACGTATAACGAGCGGCGGCACTGGGCGACCATAGGTACCGATCACCATCTGGACTCGTGCTGCATCGGCCGACAAAGCCCCCATTGCTTGACAGAGCGTTCCGTCGCCGGGTATCGCTGCAGCGAAGATCAGGGCGCTCACATGGTCGCTTCCGGCGGTACGGGGTGCACGACCAGACATGTCAACGACGAGCACGCCCGCAACCACCGAGAGCGCGATAGCGAGCGCTACGCGTACACGCACGTTCAGTGACGCCGCAGCCCGAGAATGCTCAGCAAGAACGACGAGAAGAAGATCTGAATGCCCACGATGAGCAGCGTGGCCGCCACAACCGCCATGTGTTCATCGGCAAGCGAGCCAAAACCATGGGAGATCCAGGTGCCGACGATGATGCCACCGAGCACAAGCCCGAGCAGCACGAAGGCTCCGCCGAGCAGCAGCCCATGCTCGAGTCGGAACCGAGCGCGCATCGTGTCAAACCAGGGGTCGCGCTCTTTCATGAAGTAGGTGCCGTAGGCGTGAGCGCACAAACCGAGCGCAAGCACCTGCGTGCCGACGACCATCAGCAGCGCCCCGCCGATGAGGGCGTGTATGCCCCAAGAGCGGCCGAAGAGGTCGAGGCCGCCACCCACGAGCACCACGATCAACGTGCCTACGCCGGCGAGGATTGTTCCCGGAAGGATGAAGAGATGCGTGGGCGAGTGCACGAGCAGGAAGCGCAGGTGCCGCCAGCCGTCGCGAAAGCTCGACAACTTCGACTCCCCACCCCGTGGGTGATATTCGATCGGGAACTCCGCGATCCGCAGGTTCTCCTTGGAGGCGCGAATCACCATCTCGGAGGCGAACTCCATACCGGTGGTGCGCAGGTCAAGGCGCGGGAGCACGTCGCGCCGTAGCGCTCGCATGCCGCAGTGCGCGTCCTTCACACCGGTGCGGAAAAAGAAGTTGAGCAGGCCCGTGAGGATGGGGTTGCCGATGTAGCGGTGCAACCACGGCATCGCACCGGGCTGGATATTGTCCATGCGATCGCCCATCACGAGCTCCGCCCCGCCGTCGAGCTCGGCGACGAAGCGGGGGATCTCGTTGAAGTCGTAGGTGAGGTCGGCGTCGGCCATCACAATGTACTTGCCTTCGGCCGCCGCGAAGCCCGCGAGGTAGGCGCTGCCGTAGCCACGGCGTGGCTCTGACACTACGCGTGCGCCTGCCGCGACCGCAAGTGCCGCCGAATCGTCCTCAGAGGCGTTGTCAACCACCAGCACCTCGCCGTCGAGTCCGCTGCTCGCGAGAACCTGGAGCGCGGTTGAGACGCACGCCTCGATGTTCTCGGCCTCGTTGAGGCAGGGGATGACCACCGACACAAGCGTCGATGTCGGCTCCTCGGCGCCCTCGTCAATGGTGGGCCTTGTCTTCTCTGCGGTGCTCATCGCTCTATGGGCTCTGCTCGCTCGCGGTTTGGCCTCCGCCGACGTAAACGCCTGGCGAGCCCAAAAGTGGCGGTTCCCCGGCTCGCCCTTTCGAATTTGGATGCTATCGCACCGGTCGGAGCCCACGCCTGTGGGCGATTCCTGGCAGTCTGCGCCTGAATGCGTGTCTGTTTGATCTACGACTGCCTCTACCCCTACACGGTGGGGGGCGCTGAGCGCTGGTATCGCAACCTAGCCGAGCGATTGGCGCAAGAGGGTCACGAGGTCACCTACCTCACCCTGCGCCAGTGGGAGCGTGGCGAGAAGCTCGATCTCGACCCGCGCGTGCGCGTGGTGGAGGCGGGCCCGCGCATG
>DASXNB010000003.1:0-19607 GCA_036495305.1 Solirubrobacteraceae bacterium
GAACGAGCACGCGAAAACCAACTCCGTTGCCAAGATCGAGAGTCTCCTCGGCCTCGAACTCGCTCTCCTCGTAGGAGGTCCACCAGTCCGCAATGAAGCCACGCGCCGCCGCCTGCCCCTCAATGACGCCCATACCCACCGACGACATGTCATACACGGCATCCGACACGTAGAAGGCCACGACCGCATCGGCGTCGCCTCGATTGGTAGCTGCGGTGAGCCTCCTCTGCAACTCCACCAGATCGGGGGTCGTGAACTCGTCGGGCATCCTCCGGTGAGTATCCCGGACCTAAGCGAGCGTTTGGCGGGCCGGGCCCGCTGCTATCGCGTTGGACGACGTCCGACGGCGCACATCGCCCGACCTCAGACCACTGCTACCGCCGGACTAAGCGAGTGCCTGGCGTGTGGGCGGCGGCCAGCCCGAGGAGTAGGCTGCGTCTGTAGATCAAGCCAAGTCAAGACGGGAGGACACTTGAGCACTACAAGCCAGGATCAGATGCCGCTTGACGAGCTGGGCGTCGCTGACCGCGCCCACTTTCAGCAGGGGCCGCCGCTGGAGTTGTTCAGGCGGTTGCGCGCTGAGTGTCCGGTTCACTGGTCAAGCGGCATCGCTGAGTTTCCCGACGAAGCCGGCTTCTGGTCGGTGACGACCGCCGAGGACGTGTTCGAGATCAGCCGTGACTGGCAGACCTACTCCTCCGAAGTCGGCGGCTTCACCGCATCCAATGCAGGCCTGTCGTTGGAGATGCAGCAGGCGATGTTCATCGGGATGGACCCGCCCAAGCACGACCGGCTAAAGGCGCTGTTCCAGCGTGGCTTCACGCCGAAGCGGATCGCCGAGCACGAGGACGCGATCCGCGCGATCACGATCGAGGTGCTCGAGCGACTCGAGGGCCGGGAGACCTGCGATCTCGTCAACGACGTCGCCCAGCCGGTGGTGGCGCGGGTGATCGGCAGCTTCATGGGCCTCTCGCCCGAGGACGACCAGGCATGGGCGAACCTGATGAACGCGATCGTCGGCGCGGGCGACCCGGACGCGACGCCGGAGGGTGCGCAGAGCGTGATGGAGCGCGAGGTGCCCGAGGTGTTCGCGCGCTGCGGCAAGCTGATCGCCGAACGACGCGCGGCGCCGAACGACGACCTGACAAGCGTGCTCGTGCACGCGGAACTCGACGGCGAGCGGCTTGAGGACCACGAGATCGTGATGGGGTTCCTGCTGCTGATGGCCGCTGGCAACGACAGCACCAAGGCTACCTACTGCAGCGGCATGCGCGCGCTGATGGAAAACCCCGAGCAACGACGGATGGTGCTCGAGGACCCCTCGCTGGTGCCGGCGGCGGTCGAGGAGTCACTGCGTATGTTCCCGGCGTTCGCGCACTTCGCCCGCACGGCCACACGCGACACCGAGCTGCACGGGCAGCGCATCCGTGAGGGCGAGAAGCTGGTCATGTGGTACCCATCGTCCAACCGCGATGAGACGCGCTTTGAGTACCCCGACCGCTTCGACCTGACGCGCGAAGCCGAGCACCAAGCGTTCGGTGCCGGTGGGCGGCACTTCTGCCTGGGCACCGCGCTCGCGCGACTGGAGTTGCGGATCCTGATCGAGGAGACGCTCAAGCGCTATCCCGAGATCCAGATCGCCGGCGAGTGCACCTACGTCGAGTCCGCGTTCGCCAACCAGCACAAGACGCTGCCCGTGCAACTGGAGCCCTGACGATGGAGCTCGAACTCTCCCACGAACACGACAATCGTAAGAGGCGGCCCGTAGCATCCTGGGCACCTACACCGAGCTCGCGTAAGAACGAGCTCGCACCCGCGCGCGGACTGCCATGGACGCCTACCAACAACACACCAAAGCCCCATATACACATACAAAAACAGCCGCGATCACGGAGCCCTAACCAACACCTCATCCGACTAGAACCTGAGAACTCTCCGGTCGCAAAATGCGCCCCTGTTGGCCGGCGCCAGCGACAGCCGATCGAACGCTCCGCCACCCCCGCACGCGCCCGCATATAGGCGCAAATGGCCGCAACTCGCCCCCGTCGTCTGACGCGGACCTTGTTGCAATTACGCCCCAACCGGCTGCAAAAGAATCGGGCCCTGCCTGCAATAGATCTGCAATCACCGGACACGTCCCCATGCACGCTTCATGCCGAATACGCCTGAAAAAGCCCGCAATTTGCGGAGTTTTCCGACTGAGAAACGACATCTGAACCTGTGACCCACCGGCACCCACAAACCAACGAAAAAACCCTGCAAAACGCAGGGTTTTCATAATTTCTTTAGCGAGCCTTTAGTCGGGGAGACAGGATTTGAACCTGCGACCGCCCGGCCCCCAGCCGGGTGCGCTACCAGACTGCGCCACTCCCCGTGGTGCTTGCCAGAGCCTAGCGAACGAGCGCCTCTGTCCGGCTGACGACCTGAGGCCGGTCGCGAGCCGTAAACTGAGGGCACGCGCGGCGGTAGCTCAACGGTAGAGCCTCGCCCTTCCAAGGCGATGACGCGGGTTCGAGTCCCGTCCGCCGCTTCACCCGCGACCGCCCATGCGCGGGCGCGCTTCGTTGCCGTCCCAACCCCCCGATAACCTGTGCGCGTGCGCCTCAGGGCCTTGCCTCTGCTGCTAGCCCTAACCGCGGGCGACTACGCGCTGTGGGACTGGTCGATCGCGAACAGTCATGACATCGTGTCGCTCATCTCGGGCTTGACGCTGCTCCCGCTCGCCGCCATGAGCCTAGGGATGCTCGCCGTGGCCGGCGCGAGGCTCCTGCGATTCGTGCTCGGCGGCACCACAAGCACACCCCCGCTACAGGCGGGCGGACAAGCGGAGTCGAACAGGACCGCTCATCCCAGGGATGCGCCGGAGGAGGATTCCTCCGGTAGGCTCGCCGCCTGAGCTTGCTCGTTTGTCGCCCGAACATCGTCCAGTCTTCCCGCCCCACCGCCCGAACGGGCGCCACCCAGCGCATGAATCTCGGAGTGGGCGATGACGGGTAGACGGCTGCCCCTCCCCCGCTCCCGTAACGCGTGGCTCGCAACCGTCGGTACGGTCGTGGTGCTCATAGCCGGGGTCGCCGTCGCTGGGTACCTGTACGAGAAGAAACGGACGGGCAACATCTACCACCCGCACGCGGTGTTCGTGCCTCAACCCACGCCCACGCTCCCGAAGGTCAAAGGGGTGGACCATTTCGCGTGGCCGTTGTATGGGTACACGAAGAACCACACCCGCTACTTCCCCGCCTCGGCATCCATGAGGCCACCCTTCAGGACGATCTGGGCTCGGGGTGGACCGGCTTTGCTCGAGTTCCCGCCAGTGATGTGGGGCAATCGTATCTTCCAGTTGGGTGACAACGGGATATTGAACGCGATCGATAAGTACACCGGGAAGAGCCTGTGGAGCAGGCGGTTGGGGGCGCTGTCAGCCTCCACCCCCGCCGTGAGCGGTGACGCAGTGTTCGTGACGATCCTCTCGCGCTCCTCCGGGGTGCAGGCAGGGAGGGTTGTGGCGTTGAACACCACCAACGGGCACATCCGCTGGTCGCGAAACCTGCCCTCCCGCGCGGAGTCCTCCCCCCTGCTCGACAAAGGCGCGATCTACTTCGGCTCCCAGAACGGGACCGTGTACGCGTTGAACGCGCGCACGGGGAAACCCCTCTGGACCTACCACGCGGCGGGCGCGGTGAAGGCGAGCCCGAGCCTCTCAAACGGGGTGCTCTACTTCGGGGACTACTCGGGCGAGCTGCAGGGAGTACGCGAGCGCGACGGTCACCGAGTGTGGGCGAGCGGGTCGGGAGGAGCCCTGCTGGGGAGCGGCACTTTCTACTCCACCCCCGCCGTGATGTACGGGAGGGTGTTCCTCGGCAACACCGACGGCCGCGTCTACGCCTATGACGCCTCCTCAGGGAAACTCGACTGGGCGGTGCAAACCGGCGCTTACGTGTACGCCTCGCCCGCCGTCACCAACGCCCCCGGGTTGGGTCCCACGATTTATGTGGGTTCCTACGACGGCACCTTCTACGCGCTCGACGCACGGTCGGGACACGTCGACTGGAAGTATCACGCGGGCGGGAAGATCTCCGGTTCGGGAACCATCATCGGGAAGATCGTGTACTTCGCCGACCTCGGTACTCACCGGACGATCGGCTTGGGGATCTCCACCGGGAGGGTGGTGTTCACGATGAACACCGGCAGTTTCGACCCGGTGATAAGCGACGACCACTACCTCTACCTGTCGGGGATCACGGGGTTGTATGCCCTTTCACCCTCCACCCCACAAGCCCATCCCGCCGCCGCCGCGAAGGCCGCGCGGGCGGCGGCGAGTAGGCGAGCCGCACAAGCCGCCGCGCACAAGCGCACCACCCAAACGGCGACGCACAGGCGGACGGCGCAGGCCGCGGCCCGCAAGCGGGCGGCTCTCAGCGCGCGCAGGCGCCGTGAAGCCCAAGCGCGCGCGAGAGAGAGAAGCGCGCGGCGACACGCACGAGGGAAGGCCCATTGACGCTCACCGCGGTCCACCCCCCGGGCGCGCCGCTTACGCAGCCGGCGCCGCTCACAACCGTCCAGTAGCGGGTGTAGCGCACCCGCACCACCGACCGCCCCGCGGCCGAGAAGCGCAGCGCAAACGAATCGTGCCCGACCGCGGTGAGCACGCCCGGGGACGAAGCGAGCGGGGCGTGCCCCCCCACCGTGAACACACGCCAATGAGCGCTTCTGAACACTTCGCGCAGGTAGGGCTCGCCCTTGCGGATGAGCGCTGCCTCTTCGTCGCTTGAACCATCCAACCGCACATCGGGTAGCGCCACGTAACTCACCCCGTCCCCCCGCAACCATTCACGATAGGCCGTCGGGGAGAGGGGGGTTTTAAAGAAGATCCCGTCGTACTTTGTGTCGAGTTGTCGCTCCCAGCCGCGAGCGAGGGGAAAGCGCAATGCAAGGAAGGCGGCCTCCCAATGGGAGTGGGTGAATGGCACCTCCACGCGTACCAACGGCCCTCCGTTTCGATCGAGGAAGCGTTCGAGCGGGCGGTAGTAAGTAGGGGTGGTGGAGGGGTCACCGATCACCCCGGTGCTCTCCCTGACTGGCCCCCATGCGGTCCATACGACGATAACTCCAACCGCGAGCACAACCCCCGCAAGTGGCCTCCCTGCGCGGGTGAAGCCGTCGCGTCCGAGCGCGCACAGAAGCAGAGGTCCGGCCAGCAGCACGGCGTAGCGGTCGATGTTGCTGCCCATCGGAGTGGGCAGGATCGAGAGGACCATCACACCCAGGTATATCCGCCCCCCGATCTTCAACAGCCGCTCCTCGGGCGGGAGGGCGTACAGAAACGCAAGCGTCACAGCCAAAGTGGCTGTGACGGAACTAGCGGCAAAGGGCTCCCAACCACCCTCGGGGAACAGAGCCTCGAGTGGGAGCGCCACGAGCAGCGCGGGCGCCACAAGCGCGAAGCCCGCCCGCGGGTTGCGCGTGACGAGAACATGGGTGCCACCGGCGAGCGCGAGTAGCAGGCCCGCCACTGGGCTCGTAGCGGCGCACACGGCGGTGAGAACCCCGGCCAGCCAGGGTCGATCACGCACGAGCGCGAGCACCGCGAGTGTCGCGAAGGTGACACCTAGCGCGAATGTGAGCCTTCCGATCCACAGGTCTCCCGCGGCCGCCAACGCGAAGCACACGGCGCCCCAACGCGCACGCGGGCCGTACACGGTGGTGGCGATCCGCTCGAAGGCGGCCGTGGAGACGAGCACGGCGAATGCCCCCACGACGCGGATACCCAGCACGAGCGCAACCCAGGGGAACACAAGCGAATAACCAGGAAGGTGGTGACCCCCATACCAATTGTTGTCCCACAGGGTGAACCCATACCGTTCGAACAGGCTCGCGCGGTACACCTGCGCGGCGAGGTCGGGGGAGCGGGGGTTGAGGATCAACCACGCTCCCACGAGCACGCAGGCCAACAGGAAGGCCGGCGAGAGCAACTTCGGCAGCGACACCGTACGGATGGCCGGCAACCGAGACGGGCGGGAGGTGAGGACTTGGCTCTGCACTGCCCGCCACGGTAATCGGCTGGGGCCCGGTGTGCTACTCCACCGGGCCCCAGCTCCCGCGTGAGCCGAACTCATTTGGACGAATCGCGCGTTGTGCCTGTAGAACAGTTGGGTGCCCGAAAAGTCGCGCTTGCGCGCTCGGAGCGCCGGTAGCCGATAATCCGGGCCGATGAGAGCCGCCCTCAGAGCATCCACCGCGCTCGCGTTGCTCATCGCGGCGGCGCTGTGGGGGGGGTGCGGAACCGTGCATCCCCCGCCACTTGACAGCGCGGGGCTCGCCGAAGCGCAGACGTTCCCCTACTTCAGGCTCTACTGGGCGGGCCCCACGTTCATCGGCAAGCCGCTTGCCACGGTGGACGGAATGAAGAGCTACAGCACCGCCATCGGTGACAGCGTGTACTACGGGGACTGCGTAAACGGCAAGGGGTTGCTCGGTGGCGGCGGAAGCTGCCTGCTGCCGCTACAGGTCGCCACCGTGATCTACCGTTTGCACTCGAACAGCGCGCTCGGAGAACAGAGCAACCTGCTCGTGCGAGGTGTACCGGCCACCATCTACGACGAAGGCCACTCGATGGAGATCTACAGCGGGAGGCTGGCGATAGATGTGTCCTCCGACACGCTTGCCCACATGACGCTCGCGGCGAGGCAACTGCGTCCGCTCAACGCGCCGGGGTCGGCAAGCGAAAACCTCCCTCCCCCCGTCTACTGCCCCGGCCTCTCGGGATACATCCCGCCGAAACTGCAACGCGCGATGAGCCTGCTACCCGGACACCCCTGCCAGCAGGACCAAGCCGCGATCGCCGCGGCCGAACAGCTCGCCGAAACCGACCTCAGGTAGCGACACTCGTACAAGCCGCGCCGCAGCCGCCACCGCCACCGCCAAGCAGCTTGCCGAAACTAACCCCCGCCGGCCCCCTCGACGGCCACCACGGGCTCGCCGATCTCACGGCGCAGCGAGAAGAACGCCACCGATCCGATCAGCGCGGGCAGCCACAGAGAGATCGCCCGGTAGGTCACCACGGCGGCCACCACCGCCGAGACGGGACGCACGTGGAAGAGCACGAGCATCCCGATAAGCCCCCCTTCGACCGCCACCAACCCAGCGGGGATTGGGATCGCGTTGCCCATCAAACCGATCAGATACGCCAGCGCCACCGCCCAGAACGTGGGCGTCGTGCCAAACGCGCGCAAGCAGGCGTACATGACTAGCGTGTCAAACAACCAGTACCCGATCGCCCCGAGCAGCCGCCAATCGCGTTCTCCGATCATCCGTAGCGCGTCGCGCACGCCACAGCTCACCGCCTCGAGCGCCACGTGGCGGCGTCCTTGGCGCAGCGACCCTCGCTCAGCGAGTCTCCCGGCGAGCGCCGCGACCGCGAGCGTGCCGAGGATCGTGGCGATCGCAAGCGCCGCCGGCAACAGTGTCAGCAGCGCGTTCTGGGTGCCGGGCAAGATCCCCAACCACATGGGAATCCCGATGACTGCCACCGCACTCACGTTCACGGCACTCGTGAGCACGAACATCAGCACCGAGCGCCGCGCGATCCGCTCGACCGCCACCCCCTTCGTGCGCAACACCCAGGCACCGAGCGCGATACCGCCGAGACCGCTCACAGACACCACCGAGTTGACGGCGAGCTCTGACAGCGAGAGCCTGCGACTGAAGCGCCGCTCCATCTTGAACACGAGCTCGAACAGCACCACGTAACCGGCGCAGGAGAGCAACTCGAAGCCGATCCCCGCAACCACCCACCCAGGGGAGGCGTCGGTGATGCGTTGGCCCGCCGAGCGCAACCCGGGCACCGCGAACAACAGGGCGGCGACGAGTGCGAAGAAGATGGCGAGGCTGATCAACCCGTTGCGTAGACGGCGCGACTGGGTTGACATCTCGTTGTGGGTACTCCCGACCGGCGGCGCGGGCATCCCGCCGTTACCGGACGTTTGCGACGTGTGGTGGGGAATCGCCGCGTTGGTGTCGTGTTCGACGATTCTTCGCATCCTCTTCGGCCCTGGTTCTAGGTTTGTGGCGCTACCGTCACCATAGCCTCACCTGCGCCCGCCTTCGTTGGCCCGCGCGAGGGGAGGCGCAATCCATGACAGAGCAAGCGCGCATACTCGTAGTCGACGACGAGCCCGCGGTACAGCACGCGCTCTCGCGCGCGCTCTCGCTCGAGCGCTACAAGGTGGCCCTCTCGGGCGATGGTGGGGACGCGCTGGTGCGCATGTCCGATGGGGCCTACGACGTGGTGATCCTCGACGTATCGATGCCGGTGCTGGACGGCCTGGAGGTCTGCCGGAGGGTGCGCGAGAAGGGCGATCGCACACCCGTGCTGATGCTCACGGCACGCGATCAGGTGGACGATCGCGTGGCGGGGTTGGACGCGGGCGCCGACGATTACCTCGTCAAGCCGTTCGCTCTGCGTGAGCTGATGGCGCGAGTACGGGCGCTCTTGCGACGCTCTGATGAGACCGGGCATGAGGAGACCCTGCGCTTTGAGGACCTACGCATGGACCGCGTGGCCTACGAGGCGCGAAGGGGAGAGCGTTCTTTGAATCTCACCCGCACCGAGTTTCTATTGCTGGAGCTGTTTTTGCGCCACCCCCGCCAGGTGCTCACCCGCTCGATCATCTTCGAGCACGTGTGGGGTTATGACTTCGGCTCGTCCTCCAACTCGCTCGGCGTGTACATGGGCTATCTGCGCCGCAAGACCGAGGCGGGCGGCGAGCCACGCCTTCTGCACACGGTGCGCGGCGTGGGGTATGTGTTGCGAGGCCGATGACACCCTCCCTGCCCAAACCACTGAAACGGGGCACCGCGAACATGAGCTTTCGCCGGCGCATCACACTCGTGTCGGCCGCCGCCGTGGCGGTCGCGGTGGTGCTCGCCTCCGCGCTCACCTACCTGCTCGTCTCCCACCAGCTCCGCGGCCAGGTGGACGAACAGCTACGCAACCGCTCGGGGGGGTTGCGTTTCATCGCCAACACCGCGCCTGGAGGGTTGAGCGGGCGCGAGGTGCGCTATCTCGCGGGCGTGCTCACGAGCTCGGGTAGACGCAAGCTGCTGGCCGCCGATCACAAGTCGGGCGCGCCGCTCGGTTTGCTCATATCGCCACCTACCCCCATCGTCCCGGGGAAGGTGGGCAGGCACGGTGTACCCGGCCCCAACTCGATCGTGGCGCTCCAGGGAAACCCTTTCGGCAACCTTTCCCCCCACCCCGACCAGGTGCGTGGATACCAGCAGCTGATCGACTCCAGCGGCAAGATCCTGTTTCGCTCCTCCACCAACCTCACGCTCCCGATCGACGCAGCCACGCTGAGACTCGCGGCCAAGGGGGGTAAGCCCTACTACCGCGACGCTGACACGCAGGGCATCCACTTGCGCATCCTCACCGAGACGCTACGCGCCGGGTATGCGGTTCAGCTCGCTCAACCGCTCACGAGCGTCGACAAACTCTTGAACCGGCTGCGCAACATCCTGATCCTGCTCGACATCGGGGGGATCGCGCTTGCCGCGCTGCTCGGGCGCCTCGTGGCGGGCGCTGCGGTGAGGCCCGTACGCAGGCTTACCCAGGCAAGCGAGCACGTGACCCGTACACGCGACCTCTCCGAGCGGATCGACCCGGTAGGGATGGATGAGATCGGACGGCTCGCGCGCAGCTTCAACGCGATGCTCGACGCCCTGCAGAGCTCGATGAACGCACTCGATGCATCTGTGGATGCCCAGCGCCAACTCGTGGCCGACGCCTCACACGAGTTGCGCACCCCGGTGACGAGTTTGCGCACGAACATCGAAATCCTCAAGCAGGAGCGCGACATGGCGCCCACCGAGCGCGAGCGGATGCTGGACGATGTGGTGGAGCAGATCGAGGAGCTCACGTTGCTGATGAACGACTTGATCGAACTCGCGCGCGGCGAGCAACCCCAGACGGGCAGCGAGGACGTACGTCTCGATCTGGTGGTGGAAGAGGCCATCGAACGCGCCCGCCGCCACTCCCCCGACACCCCTTTTCAGGTGAAACTCGACCGGGTGGTGCTCACAGGCGCACCCGACCGCCTCGGACGGGCGGTGAACAACTTGGTCGACAACGCCGTCAATTACAGCCCGCCGGGCAGTCCGGTCGAGGTTAGTTTGCACGGCGCGGAGTTGACCGTGCGCGACCACGGGCCGGGTATCTCAACGGGGGACCTACCCCACGTCTTTGACCGCTTCTACCGCGGCGTGGAGGCACGCGGGCGATCCGGTTCCGGCTTGGGACTTGCGATCGTGCGTCAGGTGGCCGAACAGCACGGTGGCACAATCAGCGCCCGGCCCGCCGCGGGGGGCGGCACGCTGATGTGTCTGCGCCTGCCGGGCTCCGGGCCGGTTGAGTCAGCGCCTGATGAGCCTGCCCTGCAGCATGCTCACTCGCCCGAAACCGTGCCGGGGTGAGCCCGTAGCGCCCACGGAAGGTTTGCGCGAAGTGCGGGGCCTGACGGTAACCCACCGCCCTTGCCACCTCGCGCACCGGGAGTGTCGGCCGCTCGACGAGCATTTGCGCGGCAACCGTCAAGCGACGGGTGAGCAATTCCTCACGGAAGGTGACGTTGCCGAACTGGGCGAACGCGCGGGTGAGCTGACGCGGCGAGCACGCGAGCGCCTTGGCAACCGCATCGAGTGTGAGTGGACGGTTGTAGTGGCGCGCGATCACCACCCGGGCAAGCAGATACACACGACGGCGGTCTTCAATCGTGGAGGGACGCACACCCCCTCATCCGACAAACCGCGGTCCAGGGGACAGGTAGATGTAGAACGGGCCCCAGCGATGCCCCTATGTGCCAACCACCGATCCCTGCGCTGTCGAGCTCGATGGAGTCTTGCAATCCCGCCTCGGTTACCAACTTGCGCATCACACCCTCCGCTGTGGGTGAGCGACAAATATTCCCAAGGCACACAAATAGGATTCTCATGGCCGCCGAATCGCCGCTTCGCACGGGCGAGGGTTAAAAATCACTCCTCCCCCAGCTCCAGAACCGCGAGGAAAGCCTCCTGTGGGACCTCAACCCGGCCGACTTGCTTCATGCGCTTCTTGCCCTCCTTCTGCTTACTCAGAAGCTTCTTCTTGCGCGAGATGTCACCGCCATAGCACTTCGCGATCACGTCCTTGCGAAACGCCTTCACCGTCTCGCGGGCGATGATGTGCGAGCCGATCGCCGCCTGGATCGGCACGTCGTACTGCTGGCGGGGGATGCGCTTGCGGAGCTTTTCGGTGAGTGTGCGTCCCATGTCATACGCCTTGTCCTTGTGCACCACCATCGAAAGAGCATCCACCGTGTCGCCCGCGAGGAGTACATCGAGCTTGACGAGGTTCGCGGGTTGCATGTCGCTCAGCTCGTAGTCCAGCGAGGCATACCCGCGTGTGCGGGACTTGAGTTGGTCAAAGAAATCGAGCACGATTTCCGCAAGCGGTAGGTCGTAGCTCATCTGCACGCGCTCGGGTGAGAGGTAGTGCATGCCTGCGGGCTCCCCCCTGCGCTCTTGGCAGAGCTCCATCACCGCCCCCACATACTCGCGCGGACAGATCACCTGGGCCTTGATGAAGGGCTCGCGGATCTCGGCGATCACACCCGGCTCAGGCATGTCCGAGGGGTTGTGCACCTCGATCTCATCCCCATTGGTAAGTGTCACGTCGAACTCCACCGAGGGCATCGTGGCGAGCAGCTCGAGGTCATACTCGCGCTCCAACCGCTCCCGCACTATGTCCATGTGCAGGAGCCCGAGAAAGCCGCAGCGGAAACCGAACCCGAGCGCGTCGGAGGTCTCGGGCTCCCATGAGAGCGCGGCGTCGTTGAGGGTGAGCTTCTCCAATGCGTCTCTCAGGTCGGGATAGCGGTCGGAGTCGATGGGGAACAGCCCGCAGAACACCATCGGCTTAACGTCGCGGTATCCGGGGAGGGCCTCGGTTGCCCCGTCCTCCGCCCGCGAGCCCGTAGTCAAAGTGTCGCCGACGCGCAGATGTGTGACGTCCTTGATGCCGGTGATCAAATACCCCACCTCCCCCGCGCTCAACTGCTTCACGGGGGTCATTGTGGGGGAGAAGAACCCGATGTCGTCGATCTCCGCGCGCGTCCCCGCCGCCATCGCGCGGATCGCCTCACCCTTCTTGAACACCCCATCAACGACGCGGATGTAGGCGATCACCCCGCGGTACTGATCGAACTCCGAATCGAAGATCAGTGCTCTCGGCGCAGCGGTGGGATCACCAGAGGGTGGTGGCACGCGCTTGACCAGCTCGTCCAGCACCTCCCCCACGCCTTCCCCCGTCTTGCCGCTGATCTTGAGGATCGCCTCCTCCGGCTCACCGATGAGCTCCCCCACTTCCCCCGCCACCCGCTCTGGCTCCGCCCCTGGGAGGTCGATCTTGTTGAGGCAGGGGATCAGCTCGAGCCCCGCCTCTACCGCTAGGTAGGTGTTGGCCACCGTCTGCGCCTCGACGCCCTGGGATGCGTCCACGACGAGCAATGCCCCCTCGCACGCAGCAAGCGAGCGGGATACCTCGTAGGTGAAGTCGACATGTCCTGGAGTGTCGATCAGGTGGAGCTGGTAGGTCTCCCCATCTGACGCTGTGTACGCCACCTTCACCGCTTGCGCCTTGATCGTGATCCCCCGCTCGCGCTCGAGGTCCATCGAGTCGAGCACCTGCGCCCGCATCGACCTCTCATCCACGGCGTGAGTCAACTCGAGGATGCGATCCGCGAGCGTCGACTTGCCGTGGTCGATGTGAGCGATGATCGAGAAGTTGCGGATCTTGTCTTGTTGCATGGGCGCCAAACTGTAGAAGGCCCACGCCCAGGCTGACCCGCGATAGCCTTAGGCCAGTTCGGCGGATCGCCCACTCGACCAAGAGCTTCCCCCTTCGGGGACAGGCGGCTCAACCGGGCAACGCATCCCCTCGGGGATGGCCAGTCTCGGGGTTGGGAGTGTCATAGCCGCCCAGGCATACGACACAAGTCCTGGGACGTAGTAGTTCAATGGCGATCTTTGACCGAACGGGGGCCGGGAGGGGCGAAAGCTCCCCCGGCCCTTCTAGTCAGCGTGAGGTTAAGTCAGCGCCGGGTTGGTGGGCGACGCTCAACCTCTGCGGAGCTGGTTCATGATCAACTGGTGAACCTGATGCGCCTCGGGAATACGCATGGCGAAGACAGCCCGCACATACACGAACACACCCGCCACACCGGCGCCGCCGACACTGACGATCTGCGCCGGTAGTGAGCCACCCACAACGCTGTCGAGCGCCTTCCACACGACCCAGGAGACAACGCCGAGCAGGATCGATGCCACAGCGATGCGGGCCGTGATCATCGTCGTTTGCGCCCCTTCCAGCCGACCGTTGAAGCCCTCGCGCAAACGCGAGAGCAGCAACCACGTCATCAGCGCGTTTGCGATCACCGTGCCGATGATGAGACCCGCGATCCCAAGCGATTTGTAGAGACCTACGCTCACGACGATGTCAACGACGATGTTGATCGCCGCGAGACGCGTGGGTATCCAGGGACGCTGCACAGCGAAAAACACGCGCGTGAGCAACAGGTTGATACCGCCGAACGGGAGGCTGAACGCGAACCAGAACAGTGCGATCGACACCAGGTGCGTCGATTCGGGGCCGAATTGCCCGCGTTCGAAGACCAGTCGCACGATGGGTGTGGTGAGCACGACGATGAACGCGGCGGCCGGAATCAAGAGCAGGTTGATCTGGCGCATCCCCACACCGATCGCGCGGCGCATCGGTGATACCTCGCGCAGCGAGGCCATTCTCGAGAGCGTTGGAAACAGCACTGTCGCGACCGCCACGCTGAATAGCCCCTGCGGCAGCATGTAGATGCGAAACGCGTTGTCGATCGCGCGCGGCGCCTGGTCTGAGACGAGCGTGCCAAACACCGAGTTGATGAGCTGATCGAGGTTCACGATGCCGAGACCGATCGTCACCGGAAGCATCAACGTGAACACCTGTCTGATGCGGGGATCGTGCCAGTCGATCGACATCTGCAAGCGGAAATCAATCCGCCCGAGTGCGGCGAAAGCCATCAGCATTTGCACGAAGGTGGCCACGACAATGGCGATCGCGTAGGCATACATCTGATGACCGTTTTCGTAGCCCCCGTGGAAGTGGGGGCGCAGGATCACGAGCAGCACGATGATCACGAGGTTCCACACCGCCGGCGCGATGGCGGGAATCGTGAAATGTTCGTAGGACTGCAAGATCCCCACGAGCAGACCGGTGAGTCCAATCAGCAGCACCACTGGGAACAGCACCTGCGAGAGACCGACAGTCAATGCTTCGAGCGCGCCATTGAAGGTGGGACCGATGAACAGCGGCATGATGATCCCGGCCGCGAGGACGAAGAAGCCAGTGATCGCCCCGAGGACGATCAGGATGATCCAGAACAGCGTGGAGGCCAAGCGAAACGCCTCGCGCTTGCGCCCGTGGGCGAGCAGATCTGTGAACACGGGCACGAACGCCGCGGAGAGGGCCGCATTCGCAAACAGGTTGCTCACGAGGTTGGGGATCTGGAAGGCAAGCGTGAACGCAGACGCCGGCCCTTTCGTGCCGAAGAAGCTCGCCGCGACGATTTCCCGTACCAGCCCGAGCACCCGCGAGAGGCCGGTGCCGAGCGAGAAGATCGCCGTGTTGCGGGCTACCCTCCCGGGCGGCGGTGCGCTCGGCGGCGGCTCGGCAGACTCGGTTGAAGACACGGGCCGCTATAGTACGGCGCTGCGCGGCGCGCCCCGGCAGTCAGAGCGGGGCGCGGGGCGCCCTTGGTTATGGCTAACATTCATTCACAGAAGAAGCGCATCCTCCGCTCCGAGCGCGAGCGCCAGGAGAACCGCGAATACACCTCGGCGATCAAGACCTACTTCCGTCGCCTCGAGGCCGCTGCCGAGCAGAAAGACGGCGATACAGCCGCCACCGAGCACCGGCGCCTCGTGAGTACGATCGACAAGGCCGTGAAGCGCGGCGCGTTGCATCGCAACACGGGTGCGCGCAAGAAGTCACGAGCCGCGCGTACCCTCGCCGGCAGCGGCTCCTGAGCGCCACCGCTCCTAACTCCTAAGCAGATCGCTTACGACCGCGGGTCGTAGAGCCTTCGTTCCACCACGCCCGCGAACGGGTCTAGTTGGCGATGGCGAGAATCGCGCGCAAGGCGAGTGTGTCCTCCTCGAGCGAGGAGAGCGGGGTGCGGGAGAAGCTCAACTGAGCTCCCCCACGCGTGTCTAGCTCCAGATCGGCGATGCGACACAGCGCAGTGCGCAAACGCTCGGGCTCGGAGCGCGCGACATCCGCGATGAAGCGGTCCGCGGCGCGCGGTGGCATCCTTAGGGTGCGCTTGATCTCAGCGGGTGGTTCACCCGCTTGCAGGCGCACCGACACTCCCTCGGCGTCGCGCAAACGCTGTGCCATCAGGTACACGAGCCCGGAGAGCCGCTCGCCCTGGGCGCGCAAACGCATGTAGGAGCGGGTGGCCTCAGCCGCGTCAGCACCCACGAGCGCGTCGGCGAAGGAGAAGGCACGCCATGCGGTTGAGTAGGCCGCCTGCTGCTCGATGTCATCGGCTGTGATCTTCAGCGGCGCTTTCCGCTCGCTCTCCTCCCGATCCGATGCGGGAGCGGCGAGGGCGAGCTTCTCGAGCTCGCGTAGCAAACGCTGCTGGCGCTCACCCACCTGCGCGACGAGTGTCTTTGCGGCGAAGGCGTCGAGTGAGAGTCCGAGACGGGTGGCCTGCTCGCGCACCCACCCCGCAAGCTCCCACGGCTTGATGGTGGCCTCGGCGACGATCTGCCCCTTCGCGGCCTTCACGGCCCGGTGCAGGGCAGCGGGCGCCTTGGTGCGGCCCTCCTCGCGGGCAAAGAGGGCGATTGTGGTGTCTGGCGGCATGTTCGCCATCGCGGGCTCGATGTGCTGCTCGATCTCCCCCTCCTTGAAGCGCTCCACCCCATCCACCAAGATTACGCGCCGTCCCATCGCGAAGGTCATCGTGGAGAGCGCCAACGCCACACCTTCAGGGGTCGCCGCATCGCCAGAGAGGATCTCCACGCTGCCAGCGTCCCCGTCTGTTTCTGCCAGCGCCTTCAAGCGAGCTCGCCGCTCACCGATGGCGCCGTGATCGTCGCCGTGGATGAGGTAGGCGGGCTTGAGCGCGGGCACTCAGCCGAGTCTAGGCGAGCCGGCCGACGACGCTCTGCGTCTAGCGCACGACAAGGTTCACGAGCCGCCCCGGCACCACGATCTCCTTGACGATCTCGTGGCCGTCGAGGTGGGTTTGCACATTAGGGGCGGCGAGACAGAGTGCCTTGAGCTGGTCGGGGGTGGCATCGGAGGGCGCTTGTACCCGGTCGCGTAGCTTGCCGTTGATCTGGCATACGAGCTCGTAGGAATCGCTTTCGAGCATCCCTGGGTCGGCTTGCGGCCACGGCTGCTCCCACACCCTCTCGCCGGTGAGCAGGTGATAGATCTCCGAGGACACGTGGGGGGCGAAGGGGAACAGCAGCGAGGCGGCTGTGGCGAGACCGAAGCGAAGCGTGTCGAGGTGGACCTCTTCGCGCATGCGGGAACAGTCGTTCAGCAACTCCATCACGGCCGCGATGCACGTGTTGAAAGCGAACCGGCGCATATCCTCCGACACCTTGTCGATCGCCCAGTGGGCCTTACGCACGAGCTCCAGATCTTGGTTGTGAAGCGAACCGTTCCCGCCGAATGTGTCGGCGGGTGGGAGTGGTTCGTTGCCACCCCGCTCGGCCGTCTCTGTAGCCAGGCGCCAGAGGCGGGCGAGGAAGCGGTGGACTCCCTCCATACCCTCGTCCGACCAGTCGGCATCCTGGTCGGGGGGGCCGACGAAGAGGATGTAGCAGCGGGCGGTGTCGGCCCCGTAGCGCTCCACTATTGAGGCGGGCGAGACCACGTTACCCTTGGACTTCGACATCTTCGCGCCGTCCTTGGTGACCATCCCCTGGGTGAACAGCGCCTTGAAGGGCTCCTGGAAATCGAGGTGCCCGAGGTCGGCGAGCGCCTTCGTGAAGAAGCGCGCGTACATGAGGTGCAGGATCGCGTGCTCCACCCCTCCGATGTACTGATCGACTGGCATCCATAGCGCAAGCGCCGCAGAATCCCAGGCGGCCTCTTCGTTGCGGGCGTCGCAGTAGCGCAGGAAGTACCAGGAGGAGTCGACGAACGTGTCCATCGTGTCGGTCTCCCGCCGCGCCTCACCTCCGCAGGTGGGACACTCTGTCCTCACCCAATCCTCCGCCGCCGCGAGCGGCGAGCGGCCCTGGGGAGCGTAGTCCTCGATGTCTGGCAACACCACCGGAAGCTGGTCGGCGGGGACGGGTTGCATCCCGCACCGCTCGCAGTACACGATCGGGATGGGACAGCCCCAGTAGCGCTGGCGCGAGACCAGCCAGTCGCGAAGGCGGTAGTTCACCGAGGCGTGACCCTTGCCGTCACGGTCCAACCACTGCACGATCTCGCGCAACGCCTCGCGGTTGCCCATGCCGTCGAAGTCGGGGTGCGAGTTCACAAGCGGCCCGTCGCCCAGATAGGGCAACCCTGAGTCGTTTGCCTGCCCCCCGTCATGGGGGGTGCCCGAAGGGGTATCTCCCCCACCCTCGGGCGCACCTTCAATGACACGGCGGATCGGCAGGTTGTAAGCCTTAGCGAAGGCGTAGTCGCGCTCGTCGTGGCCCGGCACCGCCATGACGGCACCTGTGCCGTACTCCATCAACACGTAATCGGCGACATACATCGGGATCGCCTCGCCGTTGACGGGATTGATGACCGTGCGCCCTAGCGCGACGCCAGTCTTCTGCTTCTCCAGCGACCCCCGTTCCTCGCCCGACTCGGTGAGTGCGTGATTGACGTAATCGCGCACCGCCTGCTCTTGGGGAGTTCCTGCAACGAGGCGCAGCACGTCGGGGTGCTCGGGGGCCATCACGAAGAAGGTGGCCCCGAAGAGAGTGTCAGGACGGGTGGTGAACACCGGGTAGTCGATCGGGTGGGCGGGATCAAAGTCCTCGCAACGGAAGGTCACCTCCGCCCCCTCGGAGCGGCCGATCCAGTTGCGTTGCATCGTCTTCACGTGCTCGGGCCAGTCAATGGAGTCGAGGTCTGAGAGCAACCGCTCGGCGTAGTCGGTGATACGAAAGAACCACTGCTCGAGTTGCTTCACTTCCACGACCGCGCCGCAGCGCTCGCAGCAGCCCTCGACAACCTGCTCGTTGGCGAGCACGGTTTGGTCGTTGGGACACCACTTCACGGCGGCGTCGCGACGGTAGGCGAGTCCCGCGTTGAACAGCTGCAGGAAGATCCACTGGGTCCAGCGGTAGTAGGACGGTTCGTGCGTGCCCAGCTCGCGGGACCAGTCGATGGAGATCCCCCACGAGCGAAACTGGCGCTGGAAGGAGGCGATCGACTCCGCGGTGGAATCGCGCGGATGCACTCCTGTCTTGATGGCGTGGTTCTCGGCGGGAAGGCCGAAGGCGTCGTAGCCCATCGGGTGCAGTACACGGTGTCCGGTACGGCGATGGAAGTGCGCGATGGCGTCCCCCACCGAGTATTTCTTCAGGTGCCCGATATGGGGCTCACCCGAAGGGTAGGGGAGCATCTCAAGTACATAGGAGGTCGCGTCCCTGCCCTCCCCGGGGAGCGAGTCGTTCGATACCTCCCACGTGTGCTCATCGGCCCACACACCCTGCCAGCGGGGCTCGATGTCCTGCGGTTTGTAGTGGCGCTCTGCCATCGGACAGCGGAGGTTAGCGTGAGACCCCGGACGGCTCTCGTCAAACAACTCTCGTACGCGCAGAGAAGGCCCTACTTCGCGCACGCGCGCGAGTCACCCCAAAACGGAAACACCCAACGCCCCCTCGCGGCCCCGTTGTGTGTGTGTGTGTGTGAGAGAGAGAGAGAGGCCCTCAGCTCCAACGCGTGGACAAGCGAGCACCGGCCCTCGCCCGTCGCGGGCAAAGGCCGGCCACACTTCTCAGAACTTGTCGGCGGTGTCCAGCGGACGCCAGAAGTTCGGGGTGGGCTGCGTGGTGACGCCCGACTGGGCCATGAGAGAGCCGATGTCGGGACCCGCCGCCTCGAAGAATCCGAGGAAGCTCGCTTCGTCGGGCCACTCATCGACGACGAGAAGCGAATCCTTGCCGGCGAAGAACTGGTGACTGATAGCACCGGCTTGCTTGGAGCGCTCGGAGATCGAGGTGAGCAGCTCCGCATTGTCTTTGGCTACTTGCTCGAAGCGAGCGGGGTCGGCCTCGATGACCATTCCCATCATTACTGACATACGTCCTCCCGTCGGTTGTTGGCGGTTGCTTCCCGCGAACGATTCGATCACGCGCGGGTGGGTGTGTCAACCAGGTTTAACCGCAGGTCACAAGCTTTGGAGGCCAGCTCAAGCAGCCTGTTCGGCAAAGCGCGAGTAAGCGCGCACGGCCTCCACAATCTCCGTGGGAGCCTTGTGCGGGGAGCCGGCGTCAAACGGGGGCTCGGGGTCGTACTCCAACCCGAGTTGGATCGCCTGGGCGAGCGCATCGCC
>DASXNB010000004.1:0-77868 GCA_036495305.1 Solirubrobacteraceae bacterium
CCGATGTCGAGTAGCTCGATGTAGGAGAAGTTGGCCTCGTTGACCCTGCCCGTGACGTGGGGGTAGGCGATCAAGATGTCAAAGCACGCCAGTCGCGCGATCGCGGGCTCGGCGGCGAGGAACTGGAGCAACGCGTTCAACCCACGGCGGATGTTCTGCGCCCAGGAGAGTTTCAGGTCGAGCGAGCGGTTGATCGCGGCGGTGGCCTTGGCGTGGCCCATCTCGAAGGTGGCGAGGAAGGCCTCCTCCTTGTTGTCGAAGTGCTCGTAGAAGGTTTGCAACGAGATGGCCGCGTCTGAGACGATCTCCTCGAGGCTCAGCGCCGGGTAGCCGTTCCCGGCGGTGAGGTTGGCCACCGCGTCGAAGATGCGTTCGCGCTGGTTATGCGCCACCCACCCGCGCGGGAGGGAGTGCTCACCACGCGGTAGCCCGCGGGGGGCCCACGGGGGCGAGGGCGAGAGCGTGCCGGGCGCGCGACCGGCTTGAAGGTGCACGCGGCGCGGACGCGGCCGGTCGGGGATCGCCTCGGGCACCGGATAGAAGGCGAGGATCCACGCAACGATGTCGGGCGTGAGCTTCTGCAGTTCTGTCTTCAGCGATCTGGTGGAGCGTTCGCGGCGCACGCGCGAGTAGAGGATCGTGCGCAGAGCGCCGACTATCGCACGCGCCAGCGGCGCCGGCATTCCGCGCTCGCCGGGTGCCCGCTCGAAGATGTAGGAGATGAATGTCGCAAGCCGGTCGGCGTCGCGTGCCCAGCGCTCGATCCCCACGGGACCGGCGGCGCCCATCTCCACCGACACCAACCGTGCCGCGTCGGGGCGGTCGCTCGAAGCTTCGAACAGCGCACGCACGAACTCCTCGATCTGCACGCTCCACTGTGCCTCCGGGTCGAAGTTGTCGGCGATCCGGATGGTGAGGCGCTCGATCAGTGCGTCGTAGGTGGCGAGCAGGCACTCCTCCTTGTTGGCGTAGTGCTCGTAGAAGCTGCGCCGCGACACCCCCGCGCCTGCCACGAGGTCGGAAATCGTGGTGGCCACGAACCCGCGCTCGTTGACAGCTCGAATCATCGCCTCATACAGGCGCTCGCGCTGATCTGCCGCCACCTCCTCCGGTGGGAGTGCCTGCGGTCCCCGCGGAAGACCCCGCTCGCGTGGCTTGCGTGTACGTGTCCTCTCAGCCATGTCCTATACCTTAGCTCTTGACAAGCTACGTAATCAATGATTTATTTGTTTTCTTAACATGATGTCTCCAACTCATAGGGGAGGTCACTGACGTGGGTGACATCGATGTCTCGAATCCATTGCAAACAGTAGTTCCAGCATGTGGGCAGGTCTATTTCCACGGCTCGGGGAACGGTCGAAAAACACGATCCTACAGATCCCAATTGTGGAGCACATCTGTAGGAAGCGTACTATTAGATGTGCGTTTTGGCAAATGCCGGGTTTGGCCGTTGGACGAACCGGCACATTGCATCACGGACGATCGCTCGACACGGAGGTTGGATTGACATGAGAGGACTAGCTTGCGAGCAGAAGCTGATGGTGCGAGCGCTCCATCCACGTTGGCCCTACCGCCGTTCGCACTGTCGCCACGATCTTCATTGGCTCCTGCGGGTATCCCCGCGCAGGCGTTGGTGCTCGCACGGAAGGCGCCATTCGGTGGCGGGCCTTCCGCGGCGCAGTCGCCGCCCCTACGTGGGGTGAGCGCTCAGACGTGACACGTGCGCGGACGCATGTGGCGGCCCAAAGCCCGGGCGCCACACGCGTCGTCGCTCGCCGGTGGCGACCACTTGACTCGCACTGTCGCCGCGCGCCGCGCGCCGCTAGGATCGCAACCTATGGCGGTTAGGACCCCCGAGTCGAGCATCGCGCGCGCAGGCGGGTTGCCTGAGAGCGAGCATGAGATCCGCGCGCTCTCGATCGACACGATCCGCGGTTTGGCGATGGACGCGGTACAGAAGGCCAACGCCGGACACCCCGGCACAGCGATGGCGTTGGCGCCACTCGCCTACACGCTCTACCGCCACACGATGCGGTTGAACCCGGTGGACACGCACTGGAAGGACCGCGACCGCTTCGTGCTCAGCGCCGGTCACGCGTGTGTTCTGCAGTATTCGCTCACCCACCTCTGCGGCTTCGACCTGACCATCGACGATCTCAAGAGCTTCCGCCAGTGGCAGTCGCGCACTCCTGGGCACCCAGAGCGCGGGCACACGGCGGGCGTCGAGGTCACCACCGGACCGCTCGGTCAGGGCATCGCAAACGCCGTGGGGATGGCGATGGCGGAGCGTTTCCTCGCGGAGCGCTTCAACCGCCCCGGATACGAGGTGGTGGACCACCACACCTACGCGATCTGCTCCGACGGGGACATGATGGAGGGTGTCTCCCAGGAAGCGGCCTCGATCGCCGGCCATTTCGCGCTGGGGAAGCTGATCGTGTGCTACGACGACAACCGCATCACGATCGACGGGACCACCTCGATCTCCTTCGACACCGAGAATCACATCGCACGGATGCACGCCGACGGATGGCACGTGCAACGGGTAGAAGATTCCGAGGACACGCAGGCGTTGTATGGCGCGCTGCTTGCCGCGCGCGCCGAAACGGAGCGGCCATCGTTCATAGCGGTGCGCTCGCACATCGGCTACCCCGCGCCCAACGCGACGGACACCGCCAAAGCCCACGGGGCGCCTCTGGGTGAGGAGGAGGTGCGCGCCACCAAGGTGGTGATGGGATTCGACCCAGACGCTCACTTCCACGTGGACGAGCGCGTGTACGAGCACATGTCCCTGCACCAGTCGGGCGCGTCGGTACAGGATGAGTGGGAGAGTCGCGAGAAGGGGTGGCGCGAGCGCTACCCCGCGCTCGCGGATGAGTGGGACCGAGCCTGGTCCGGACGCTTGGCCGAGGGCTGGGAGGATGCGCTCCCCACCTTTGCCACCGGCGAGAGCATCGCCACGCGCTCGGCCGGGCAGAAGACGATGGCTGCGCTCAACCCCTTCGGCCCCACGATGGCGGGCGGGGCGGCTGACCTCGTGGAGTCCACCAAGACGGTTTTTGACGGAGCGGGCGAGTTCTCGAAGGTGCACGCGGGAAGGAACATCCCCTTCGGCATCCGCGAGCACGCGATGGGGGCGATAGTCAACGGGTTGGCGGCACACGGGGGGATGGTGAAGCCCTACGGCTCGACGTTCCTCATCTTCTCCGACTACATGCGCGGCTCGGTGAGGCTCTCGGCGCTGATGAAACTCCCTGTGATGTGGGTGTGGACGCACGATTCGGTAGCGGTGGGCGAGGACGGGCCAACGCACCAGCCGGTTGAGCACTACGCGGCCTTGCGAGCGATCCCCCAGCTGTGGGTGATCCGCCCAGCCGACGCAAATGAGACGGCGGCAGCGTGGCGTGTGGGATTGGAGCGGGAGGATGGACCCGTAGCGCTGCTCCTCTCACGCCAGAACCTTCCCGTATTCGCGCGCACGGGGTTGTCCGGAGACGCAGGCTCCTCCGCGGGCACGGGAACCGACGAGGTTGTGTGCGCCCCGGCCGACGGGTTGGAGCGGGGTGGGTACGTGCTGTGGAGCTCCGCCGATGGAGTGCCCGAGTTGATTCTGATCGCCACCGGTAGCGAGGTGGCGCCGGCGCTCCAGGCAGCCCGTGAGATCGCCGGGGAGGGTAAGCGCGTGCGAGTGGTGTCGATGCCCTGCATGGAGCTCTTCGAAGCGCAGTCACCCGAGTACCGCGAGAGCGTCATCCCCCAGGTCCCCGCGCGGCTCGCCGTCGAGGCGGGGGTGAGCATGAGCTGGTGGAAGTGGGTAGGCGACTCGGGCGACGTGGTGGGGATCGAGCACTTCGGGGCATCGGCCCCGGGGGGGACGGTGCTGAAGGAGTTCGGCTTCGGGGCCAACTCGATCGCGGATCGCGCGCGAGCGCTGCTGGAGCGCGTAGGCTGAGGGTATGTCCTCCACACCCTCCCCACTACACAGGCTCTCCGCGCTCGGCCAAAGCGTGTGGATCGACTCCCTCTCGCGCGAGTGGATTCGCGGGGGGCACCTGCAGAAGCTGATCGACGAGGACGTCGTAGTGGGAGCCACTTCCAACCCCAGCATCTTCCAGAAGGCGATGAGCTCGGGGGACGCCTACGACGAGCAGCTACGCACGCTGAAGGGCACCCTAGGGGGGCAGGCAAGCCGCGCCGATGTGCAAGCCGCCTTCTGGACGCTCGCCGAGCAGGACATCAGGGAGGCGTGCGACGCGTTCCGTCCCACCTGGGACGGGGGTTTGGGCCGCGATGGGTATGTATCGCTCGAGGTTGACCCCCGCCTTGCTTACGACTCACTGCAAACCTTCCGCGAAGCGATGCGCATCCACGAGTCGGTCGACAGACCCAATTTGCTCGTAAAGATCCCCGCCACCAAGCCCGGGCTGGCGGCCATCGAGGACGCGATCGCCAAGGGTAAGTCGATCAACATAACCTTGATCTTCTCGCTGGGGAGGTATGCGGAGGTGGCGGAGTCCTACATCCGGGGCCTGGAGCGGCTGGTGGCCGAGGGGGGCGATCCCTCGAAGGTGGTGTCGGTCGCGAGCTTTTTCGTATCGCGCATCGACACCGAGGCCGACCGTCGTCTCGATGAGGTGGGCCACGGAGAGCTCAAAGGGAAGCTGGCTGTGGCCAACGCAAAGCTCGCTTACCGCCACTACCAGCACACCTTCCAGGGCCCGCGTTGGGAGTATCTCGCCGGAAAGGGCGCCACATCGCAGAGGGTGCTGTGGGCGAGCACTTCCACCAAGAATCCCTCCTACCCCGACACGATTTACGTGGACGAGCTGATTGGTCCGGACACGGTGAACACGATGCCCGAGGAGACGGTGATCGCCTTCCAAGACCACGGTTCCCCCAGGCCCACCCTGCACGAGGGGCTCGCGGAGGCGCAAGCGGTCTTTGACGATCTCGCCGCCGCCGGGGTTGATTACGACGACGTAACCAACACGCTCGAGCGCGAGGGGGTGGAGAAGTTCGAAGCCGCCTTCAGCGAGCTGCTCGACTCGCTCTCGGCGAAGCTCGGGACGCTCGCGCCCGCATAAAATTTCCGACCGGGGGCGAGCGTGTCCCTTTCATGTCAAGCTTGAGCCGATGAGTGCACACGATTTCGAGGACACCCTCGACTCAAACGTGCCTCAGCCGGACTCTGAACGGGGGGCATGGGTCGCAGCCATAACGCTTGGCCTGCTCGGCGTGGCGGTGCTCGCGCTTGCCTTGAGCGGGCTGGTGGGGGGATCGCAAACCAGCGTTGCGCCACCCCCTGTGCTTGCCGTGACACCCACTCCGGTGGCGCAGGTCACACCGACTACCACCGCCACAACCCGCATTGAAAGTCCTACCCGGGTAAACCACCGCGCGATAGTCAACGACCCATCGACAGAAGAGGCACACCGCGATTTCGCCGCTTTTGAGGCGCAAACAGGCACGCACATCGGCGAGCGGTGGATGCAGTCGTTCTATCCGATCTACGCCACCGCCCAGAAGACATTCGGGGTCAATTGGCTACTGATCGCCTCAATCCACAAGCAGGAGACCGCCTTCTCAACCGCACCCTCTACATACAGGGGGCTCAACTTCGCCGGTTGCTGTGGGGGGCCGATGCAGTTCAACGTCACTAACGGAGGCGCACAGGGATCCGGTTCCACGTGGGCGTTGATGGCCAGCTCCTACCGCTACGCCAAGCGGCCCAACTCATACGGCCACCGCACCGTGAAGCATCCCTCCATCTACGACGACTTCGATTCGATCATGGCCGGCGCCCACCTGCTCGCCTCAGACGGCGCGGGAAGCGCACTCGACGATTCCGCGTGGAACGCGGCGTATGACTACTACGGTCACGACCCCACCGGGGTGACCTACGCCGACCAGGTGCTGGCCCGCGCGATCGGATGGTCACAGCACGGCTTCTGCATCAACTGCGGCATCGAAACATCGCTGGTGGAAGCGGTGAACGCCGCCTACGGCGCACCCGTTGCGGCATCTTTCGAAGCCGCGAAAACGGCGGCCGTCAAGCCCCGCCACCGCAAGCACTGAGGGGGCGCCACACAACCCGGCCGGCCATACCGGCCGGGTTGTCAAGCAAAGCTATGCGGCGTCGGCCTGTGCGATCAGCTCCCCGGCCACACGGTCGGTAGCCGCTCCGGTGCCACCGAGCAGGCGACGGGAGAGCTGGGCGCGGCGGAAGTACAGCGGGGCATCGTGCTCCCACGTCGCCCCGATCCCACCGTGTACCGAGATCATTGTGCGAGCGCCCTGGTCGAGCGCCCTCCCCGCCACCGAGCGAGCTGCGCTCGCGGCGAGCGGGAACTCTTGCGGCGCGCCGTTGCGCGACCAGCCCGCGTAGTAGAGCAGCGAGCGGCCGTTCTCGAGCTGGCGCAGCACCTCCGTGAGGGAGTGCTTCACCGCCTGGTAAGACCCGATCGCACGCCCGAACGTGAAGCGCTCCTTCGCGTAGGTCACCGACACCTCGAGCGCCGTCTCCACGCTGCCGAGCGACTCGGCCGCGATCAACGCCTGGGCCAGGTGCCAAGCACCGGCGAGCGACTCCTCGCTAGCGTCGAGCAGCGTGGCGCTTGCTTTATCGAGCGTCACGTGACCCAACGAGCGGGTGGCGTCGTAGCGGTGCACGTCCTCGATGGACACCCCCGTAGCGGATGACTCCACCGCGATGCCCACAGGCTTGCCACTTGCCTGCGCCCCGCCATGGGGTGTGCCCCCTTGTGGGGTATCCAGTAGGGCCACACCCACGAGCAGATCCGCGCCCGGGGCATCCGGCACAAAAGCGACCTTGCCGCTCACAATCGCCCCCTCGCCCTCCCGTGTCGCCACCGGCGCGGACGGGCGGGTACTCCCGCGGGCCGCGTCCACGGTCCACGCGTCGGAGAGGTCTCCGGGGGGCATGGTTGGCAGGTATGCCGCCCTGCGCTCGCCACTTGAGAGCGGCTCCAACAGGCCTCCAGCGTTTGGGGAGTCGCCGAGTAGCGCGGTAGCCGGGAGGTGCCCCAAGAGGGGAATCGCTGCCAGTACGCGGCCACACTCCCCCAAAACCAGCATCGCGTCGAAGGCGTCGAGTCCCGCGCCACCGTGAGCCTCGTCGATCAACAATCCCGGCCAACCCGCCTCACACGCGGTGGGCCACAGGTCGGGTAGCGCTTTCTCTGAGCCGCCTGCCTGCGCCCCGCCATGGGGTGTGCCCCCCTGTGTGGTATCGAGTGCCGCTCGTGCCGCCTCCAGCGTCTTCGTGCGCGAGAGCGTCCCGCGGGCCGCCTCCCGCAAAAACTCCTGCTCGTCCGAGAGTGAGAGGTTCATGCCGCCGTCCCTTCCTTGGAGCGGAGCTCCGAAAATGGGATTCCCTTGTCAAGGCGCGGCTCGGGGGGCAACCCCAGCACACGCTCTCCGATCGTGTTGCGCAGGATCTCTTCCGTTCCACCCGCCGACTTCAAACCGGGGAGGAAGGAGATCATGTACGCCCACTCGCTGTCCTCAGCGAGCGCATCGGGGCCGATCACGTCGGTGATGAGGTCTCCGGCTTTGATCGCGCCGTTGACAATGGTCACCTTCGCCAACCCCGCCTCCGGGCCAGGGATCTGGCCTTTCTGGAGCATCGTGAGGGTGCGATACCCGGTGAACCTCACCGCGAGTAGTTCAGATGCGATCTCACCCAACTCCTTGCGTACCTCCGGGTCGCGCCTGCCGTGCTCGTCGGAAGCGATCCCCTTGGCGAAGCGCACGGAGTTGTAACCCAACCCCTCCCCGCCCAAACCGATCGTGACGCGCTCGAACATCAGTGTCGTGAGCGCTGTCCCCCAGCCGTTGCCCACGCCACCAACCACCGCGTCGGCGGGCAGCTCCACATCGTCGAGGAACACCTCGTTGAACTCCGCCTCGCCGGAGATCTGGCGCAACCCGCGCACTGTCACACCCGGGGCGTCCATGGGGAGGATGAACATCGTGAGGCCCTTGTGCTTGTGCTGCTCGGGGTCGGTCCTCGCGAGTAGCAGTCCGTAGGAGGAGAACTGGGCGTTGGTGGTCCACACCTTCTGCCCCGTCAACCTCCAGCTACCGTCCTCCAGCTGGCGCGCGCGTGTCTGCACCGCCGCCAGATCCGAGCCCGCGGCGGGCTCCGAGAAGAGCTGGCACCACACCTCATCGCCGTGCAGCATCGGGCCGAGATAGCGCCCCTTCTGCTCGTCGGACCCGTGGGCGATGATCGTGGGACCGAGCATCCCCACGCCGATCGCGTCGAGGATCCCGGGCACCCCGGCCTTGGCGATCTCCTGGTTGCAAACCACCTGCTCGATCGGTCCCATCCCCTGGCCGCCGTACTCCTTCGGCCACGTCACTCCGGCGAGGCCCGCCTCGGCGAGCTTGCCCTGCCACGCGCGCCTCGCGGACACGATCTCCGCCTCGTCTACGATCGCGTCGGGCCCCGTCAACACCGGGGCCTCTCCCTTGTGTGCCTCGAGCCAGGTGCGCACCTTGACGCGGTGCTCTGCCTGCTCGGGCGTATCGTCGAGATCCACTTTTTCTCCCTTGGCTGACTGGCCAGTCAATATCTGGTCAGACAAGGCTACTCCTGTTGGCGCTCCGCGGTCTCGATGGCCCGGCGGCTCCTTTGTATGGGCGCTTTCGCCGGGAGACTGTCCACCTGGGGTGGTGCTACTCGGTATCGGGGATCGGCGGCTCCGACTCCTTCGGCAGGTCGTAGAAATCCTCGAAACCGTCGTTCAGCAGCGTGCTTGCCTGCGTGCCCGGATTGGGGGAGTTGAGCAGCACCACGCCCAACCGCACCCCGTCGCGCTCGGCGGTCGCCACGAGGCACTTCCCGGCGAGTTCTGTGTACCCGGTCTTCATGCCGGTGGTGCCCGGGTAGCCGTAGATGAGTAGGGGATTGTTGTTGTACAGGTACAACTTCCCCCCCTTGATCGGGAAGGGGAGCGCCGCCTTGTACGTGCGCACGATGTGCGCGATCCGCGGCTGCTCGAGGTCCATGTGCGCGAGCTCCGCGAGGTCGGCCGCGCAGGAGTAGTTACGGGCGTCTGTGTACCCCGACGGGGAGGTGTAGTGGGTGCAACCCATCCCCAATCGCGCCGCTTCCTGGTTCATGCTTTGCACGAACGCGCTTGCCGTACCCGACACATGCTGGGCTAGCGCCATGGCCGCGTCGTTGCCGGAGGGAAGTAGCAGCCCGTAGAGCATCGTCTCGAGACGGACGTGCCTCCCCAGCGGCAGCACCCCCACCTTCGAGCCTGCCGAGTTCACGGCCTGCTTGGTGACGAGTACCCCTTCGTCGGGGGTCGAGCTCCGCACCACCCGCAACGCCGTCATCATCTTCGTGAGGCTCGCGATGTGCAGGTGGGTGTGTGGGTTTAGCTGCCACAACACCTTCCCGTTGTCGAGGTTGAACAGCAACCCCGCCCGTGGGGGATAGTGGAAAGCGACCTGCACCACGCCCTCGCCTCCGCTCGTCCCCACCTCGCCCGCCTGCCCTCCGTCATGGGGGATCCCTGCGAGCGTGAGCGTGAGAGGGGGGCGCCCGAGCGGCAGGCCCGCGGGGGAGAGGTTCGGGGCCGAGTGCGACGCTCCGGGGCTGGTGTGCGTCGCTGTGCTCGTCGACGTGGCTTCGGAGCCGTGCGTGGTGGACGTGCGCGAGAGCGCGAACACCGCCGCTGCCACCGCGAGGAGCACGACGCCGGCGGCGCCGAACTGGCGCCTGCGGCGGCGTCTACGCATTTTCGCTTCCCGCGCCCTGATCGCGCGGGCACTCCGCTCCAGGAAGGGCGAGCCATGGCTCATGAGGGACCTCTCATCAACGTGGAGGATTGCGCAAAGCCCCGACGATACCCACCGTTAGCAGCACGAGGATGAACACCGACACCACCGCCTCGAACGTGAACCCATACTGCTCAATGCCGGAAATCGTCAGAAACGCAAGGCCCAGGATGAACGCCAGCGCCACCGCCAGCACCGCCACGCGGGTCATCGTGCCGCCAGGCTTGCCTGCGCCAGCGAGGGCATCCCCACCGGGTCGCCCAACCCCACCACACCGAACACAACCTGCACCACCACCCACATGCCTATCAGCGCTCCCGCCGGGATCTCCACCAGTGTTGTGTAGAGCGGCACCGGCACCAACGTGAGCACGCGCGCGTGGGGGAACAGCAGGAGGTAGATGGCGAGCACCCCCACCACCACTCCGAGGGTTCCGGCGATGAGCGGGGAGGGTGTGCCAGTGCCGGCCAGCGCCCAAACTCCCACCCCCATGGCACCCGCGAATACGCACAGCCCGGCGAAGCGCACCCGCCCGAGCCTGTTCTCGACGCTTGGGCCTAGTAGCGCCAAGAAGCCCGCGTCAAGCAGGAAGGGCAGCACACCCACCCGGTGACTGGAGAACACGTAGATCGCGACGACCGCCACCACCACGGTGGCCGTCACAAGCGGGAAGTGCTCTCTGGGGATGTTGTCCTTGATGGGGATCATGTGGCCCGGCGCAGCCTATCCGGCTGGGACGTGGGGTCTGTCCGATGGGGCCGTTGGGAAAAGCGCCAGCAGGAACGTCATGTTTGTGATGTACACTAAGAGTCGCCAGAATGAGCTCAATCGATCGCTCATTTGCATCGCCTCTGGGGCCCGGTTCGCCGGGCCCCTTTTTGTAGAGACGCCCCGGTGAGCATCGAGGCTGACTCTCACCGGGGCATGGAGTGTGCTACGTCACGCCGCGGATGACCGCGATCATGAGCGCAATCGCCAGAATGAGCGCTATCGAATCACTCATCTGCATCACCTCCTTTCCCGGGCCGTTCGGCCTCGGACCGGCCTGATCGGGAGGGGTGAAGACTCCTGTCTGCGAGCTTATAGGGAGATGCGGGCGGTACGCGCTCTTGGTTGGCTCATCCTTGCAATTCGCAACCTTGACTTGCGATTTGCATGGTTACCCGCTCGCGGCCAGCGGCCCTACACCGGGCCGTGGCTGGGGCACATGCTGGTCGGCGTGGTAGGAGGAGCGCACGAGCGGTCCTGCCGCCACGTGGTCGAAGCCGAGGGCGTAGGCGGCCTCCTCCAGCGCCTTGAACTCATCCGGGTGCCAGTAGCGCACGATCGGCAGATGGCGCTCTGAGGGGCGCAGGTACTGGCCGACGGTGAGCACCTGCACGTCGTGTTCGCGCAGGATCTCAAACGTGTCCACCATCTCCTCGTGTGTCTCGCCGAGGCCCACCATCAAACCGGACTTGGTTACCACCTCGCCCTCGCCCATTTCCGATGCGCTGCGCAGCACGCGGCAAGAGCGCAGGAATTCCGAGCCCCTGCGGGCGATGGGGTAGAGGCGTGGCACCACCTCCACGTTGTGGTTGAACACATCGGGGCGCTCCGCGATCACCTTCGCGAGCGGCATCTCCTGGCCCTGGAAGTCGGGGGTGAGCACCTCGATCTGGCACTCAGGCGCCTGCTTGCGCACCTGACGGATCACGCCGACGAAAGCCGAGGCGCCCTTGTCGGGCAGGTCGTCGCGGTCAACCGAGGTGACCACCGCGTGGCGCAACCCCATGCGCGCGATCGACCGCGCCACGCGCGCGGGCTCGAGCGGATCGTCCCACGTGGGCTTGCCGGTCTTCACGTTGCAGAAGCCGCACCTGCGCGTGCACGTGTCGCCGAGGATCATGAACGTGGCGGTGCCCCGCTCCCAGCACTCCCCCACGTTCGGGCACGCCGCCTCTTGGCAGACGGTGTGGAGGTTCTCCTCTTTGATGAGCGCCGACAGCTCGCGGTAGCGCTGACCGCCGGCAGCCGGCACTTTGAACCATGGCGGCTTGCGCTCGTGCAGTGGGCGCACGTCGGAGCCGAGCACCTTCAGCACGTCCATCCCGCCAGGGTTGGCACGCGAGCGGGTCGCGTGCTCGCGGGTGGTGGTGGTTGGTGGGCTACTCATGCATCCACCAGCGTATGACCCGCGGGCGCCACGATCCCGATCTCCTGCGGCGCGACGGCTAGAGGACGACGGTTGTGGGCCTCACAGAAGCAGCGCGCCATACGCTCGGCGAACACGTTCAAACCACCGGGGGGCGTGTGCCCAAGCTCCTGCTCGACCGAAGTCATCGTCACGTCGGGCAGCCCGCACGCCACGATCCACGAGAACGGCTCCAGGTCGTTGACCACGTTCACGGCGAACCCGTGCGTGGATACCCCACGCGAGACGTGTACCCCGATCGAGGCGATCTTGCGGCCCTCCACCCATACGCCTGTGTAGTCGATTCCCTCCGCGCAGCGCGAGCGAGCCTCGATGCCGTACTTGCCAAGTGCCGCGACGATGGCGACCTCCATCGTGCGCAAGTGTGCGTTGATGTCGGCGATGCGCATGATCGGATAGCCCACGAGCTGGCCAGGGCCGTGGTAGGTGACACGCCCCCCGCGGTCGGTCGGCACGATCTCGATGCCCTTCGCGCGGTAGAAGTCTTCGCCGAGCGTCAGCTCGCCATCGAGGGAGCGGCGGCCCCGTGTGTAGACAGGCGGATGCTCGAGCAGGAGCAATGTGTCCGGGATCTCCTCGGCTTGACGCTGGGCTTGGAGGTCGGCTTGAATCGCTACGGCGTCGCGGTAAGCAACCGTACCGAGACAGCGAACCTCGATGCTGGTGGAGATCTGGCGATCTTGTTTCATCTACCGACCCTAGTGGTAGCACGGTCTGCGCGCCAGTAGGCGAAAAGCTACAGCGTCAAAGCTGCCGGCTCCTCCAACAGCTCCCGCACGCGCGCCAGGAAAAGTGCGGCATCGGCCCCGTAGAGAATCCGGTGGTCGCAAGCAAGCGTGACGCTCATCGTGTGCCGCGCGACGATCTCCCCGTCGCGCACGACGATCGCTCGCTGCTCGACCGCACCCACCGCAAGGATCGCCGCCTGCGGAGGGTTGACTATCGCCGTGAAGTGGCGGATGCCATACATCCCCAGGTTCGACACGGTGAACGTTCCCCCGCTCAGCTCTGGCGGAGTGACACTGCCATCGCGCACACGCTCCGCCAGCGCCCGCGTCTCGCGCGCGATCTCACCGAGCGCCTTTGTATCCGCGTCGAACACCGTCGGCACCACGAGCGCGCCCCCCGTCGGATCCTCGGATGACACTGCCACCGCCACCCCGACGTTCACCCGCGAGTGCAGCTCGAAGCGACCGTCGCGGTAGCTGCCGTTCGCGCGCGGGTGCTCGCGCAGCGCAAGCGCGCATGCCTTCACGATCATGTCGTTGTAGGTAGGCGCGTCTGCGTGCGAGAGCCGCTTCAGCTCCGTGCGAAGCGTCACGCAGGCCTCCATGTCCACGTCGGCGGTCAGCGTGAAGTCGGGGATGGTGGCCTTCGACTCCGCCATCCGCCGCGCGATGGTGCGCTGCGTGCGTGTCAGCTCGACGCTGGTGGTGTCGCCCTTCGCGCCCGGCACCCCCTCTGCGGTTGGGGTTGCGCCGGCCGATGTCTCGGCTCGCGTCGGAGCGTCGGATGGGGTCGGCGCCGTACCCGAAGGCTGCTCTGGCGTGGCGATAGCGGGGGAGGGGTGCGACGAACTCGCGACCCCCTCCACGTCCGCCTTCACGATCCGCCCGCTCGGCCCACTCCCGTGCACGCCGCTGAGGTCCACGCCCGTCTCACGCGCGATCCGGCGCGCGAGCGGCGAGGCCTTTACACGGCCCTCAGCCGAGTCGCTCGGCGCGGGGGCCGGAACGCCATCGGGCTCGGGCTCCTGCGCCTTGGCACGTGCTCCCACCTCCTCGGCGGTCTCCTCCGCCACAGGCGGCCCCCCGCTCTCCACCGCCCCAATCCGCGCGATCAACTCTCCCACCGCAAGCGTCTGCCCCTCCTTTGCCACGGTCGTAAGGGTGCCTTCGAGGTCTGATTCGTAGGTCATGTTGGCCTTGTCGGTCTCGACCTCCACCAACTCTTCTCCCCGCCCCACGTGCTCGCCGTCGTGCTTGAGCCAGCGCAAGATCGTGCCCTCCTCCATCGTGTCGGACAACCTTGGCATCACGATGTCGGTCATCTCCGGGCCTCCGCTTGCTTCACCACGCTAAGCACTCCCTCCACGATCTGCTTCTCACGCGGGAAGGCGATTTCCTCCAAAGGCTTCGAATAGGGCATCGGCGTATCCGCGCCACTCACCCGCACCACCGGCGCGTCGAGGTCGTCGAAGGCCTGTTCTGCCACCAACGCCGCGAGGTTTGCGCCCACGCCTCCGTGCGGCCACCCCTCCTCCACCACCACGCAACGATTCGTCTTTGCCACCGACTCCAAGATCGCGTCGAGGTCGAGTGGGCGCAGCGTGCGCGGGTCGATCACCTCCGCCTCGATTTTGTGCTCGCTTGCGAGCTGCTCAGCGGCGCGCTCTGCCGTCAGCGCCATCCGCGACACCCCTACGATAGTCACGTCGTCGCCCGCGCGGGCGATGCGCGCCTGGCCGAAAGTGAGCGGCTGCTCGTCGCTCTCGTCCACGTCGCCCTTCACCCCGTACAACGACTCGTGCTCGATGAATATCACCGGGTTTTCGTCGCGGATAGCCGCCTTCAGCAGGCCGCGTGCATCGGCTGGTGTCGAGGGTACCGCCACGAGCAGCCCCGGCACGTGCAGGAACATCGCCTCCAAGCTGTGCGAGTGGGTCGGCCCGAGTTGGTGCCCCGCGCCTTGGGGCATCCGCACAACCAGCGGCACCCGTGCCTGACCGCCGAACATGTAGTGGATGTGCGCCGCATGGTTCACGATCTGATCGAACGCGAGCAGCGCGAAGTTCACCGTCATCAACTCCACCACCGGGCGCAACCCCACCATCGCCGCGCCTACGCCCGTTCCCACTATTGTGTTCTCGGAGATCGGGGTGTCGCGTACGCGTTGCTCCCCGAACTCCTCGAGCAAGCCGGAGGTCACCTTGAAGGCGCCCCCGAACACGCCGATGTCCTCGCCTATCAGCATCACACTCTCGTCGCGCTCCATCTCCTCACGGAGCGCGAGTTTAAGGGCGTCGCGGTAGCGCATCTCCGTCACGGCCGCATCATCCGATTCCCTCGGGCGATTCCGGGTTGGCGGGGGCGGTCCGCCCCGAGCCGTGGAAGTGACCGTGCGTTTGCTCGCCCATCACATACACATCCTCATAGAGGGTGTCCGCTTCGGGAAAGGGGGAGGCCTCGGCGAACTCCACCGCCTGCTCCACCTTCTGCCTGGCGTCGTTGTCGATCTGCTCGCGCTGCTCTTTGGTGAGTGCGCCCTCCCGTTCGAGTAGGTCGCCAAAGGCGGGGATGGGGTCGCGCTCGCGCCACGATTCCACCTCCTCCTTCGTGCGGTAATCCTCGGGGTCGGCCATCGAGTGGCCGCGGAAGCGGTAGGTGATCGCCTCCACAAGCAGGGGTTTGCGCTCCTCCCGTACCTGCTCCAGGGCTTCGCCCACCACCTTGTGCGTGTCGAGGATGTCCATCCCGTCGCACCGCATCCCCGGAACCCCGAGCGACTCGCCCTTGCGTTGTAGGTCGGTCACGGCGGAGTGGCGCGCGAGCGACGTCCCCATCCCGAATTGGTTGTTCACCACCATGAACACCACAGGGAGCCTCCACAGGGCTGCGAGGTTCAGCGTCTCCCCGAACGTCCCCTGGTTGGAGGCACCGTCGCCGAATGTGCACAACGTCACCTCGTTCCCTGAGAGCGACGCGAGCGGTCCCTCCCCGGCTCGGCCGGAGAGGGACATGTTGCGGCGCTGGTCGCAGGCGAGGGCGATTCCCGCCGCTATCGGGAGGTTGCCGCCCACGATCCCGTACCCGCCCATGAAGCGCCGGGTGTAGTCGAACATGTGCATCGAACCGCCGTGCCCTTTCGAGCAGCCGTCCACCTTGCCGTACAGCTCCGCCATCACACGCTCGGGCGGCGTGCCGCGGGCGATCGCGTCGCCGTGGGAGCGGTAGGTGGACACGAGGTAGTCCTCCTCGCGCATTGCACGCACGCTGCCCACGATTGTCGCCTCCTCCCCGATCGACAGGTGCAGGAAGCCACCGATCTTCGCCCGCGCGTACATCTCCCCAGCACGCTCCTCGAAGCGGCGGATCGTCACCATTGCCGCCAACCACTCGCGTGCAACCTCGGGCTCCGGCAGAAGCGGCGTCATCAGCCTTCCACGGTACTCCAGCGTGCGAGGAAGTCATCGCGCTCCATCAGATTCAGGTCCTCGCGCAGTTCACGTGCCTGGCGTGAGGCGGTCTGCGGGGGGCAATCCCAGAAGAACACCACCTCACCTCCGTCGATCTCCACCACCTCTAGATGATCCACGCGGTCGGGGCTTGCGAGGAACGCCGGGGCGATGCCCCCGCGGCGCACGATCAGGCGAAAGCAGCGGCCCGCTCTCAAGGCGTTCGTCTCCCAGCCGCGTTGCCCCCGACCTTGGGGCCCGGGGTTTCCGGAGTGGGGGTGGTAGTCCCAAAGTGGTGTGACTCGCGCGCGCGCGTATAAGCGGCGGCCCCCTCCAGGGAGCGCTCGCCGTGGAAGACGCGTTCGCCGACTCTCATCGCCGGCACGTCGCTCACGCCAAGTTCGGCGGCTCGGGCGGTGGCCGCCGAGAGCTGCGCGGCGGTGGAGCGCAGGTCGGCTCCCTTGAGCATTGCCGCCGGGTGCATCTCGCAGGCAGCGGCTGCGATCAGCACGTTGTCTCGTACATCTAGTTTGCGCCCCCCGGCGAACGCCTGCCGGAAGGCGGCTTGTACGAACGGGACCACGCGGCCGATCGACTTAGCGTACGTGGCCGCTTTCATCGCAAAGACGCTGTCGAACGGGAAGGGCTCGGGCCAGCGCACGTTTTGTAGTCCGAGTTCTGCCGCACGTCGCTCCATGTCCATACGGAAGATGTCCTCCTCTTCGCGGCAGCGAAACGCCTCGAAGGACTCCGCCCCGGGCAACTCCCGTGCAAGTACCGGCTGCCACTCGGTGGCGATGGGCATCGTTTGCAGCACCCTCTCCGCCGCCAGGTAGGCGAGCGGTGAGGCGAGGTCGAAGTAGAAGGCGGCGTCCGCAGTGGACATCGCTTCGAGCTTAACCGTGTATTAGCCAGCCGTCGGTGGCTCTGCCTGCCTCCATGACGGCCTCCGACAGCGTGGGGTGGCCGTGCACGATGCGCGCGACCTCGGCAAAGCCCCCCTCCAGTGCACGTACGTTCACGAGCTCCTGGATCAGCTCGGTGGCGCGGGACCCCACGATGTGTCCGCCCAACAGCTCGCCGTACTTTGACTCCCCCACCACCTTCACCATGCCCGTGCGGTCCCCGTAAACAGTGCCCCCGCCGACCGCCCCGTAGGGGACCTTGCCGACTACCACGTCGTACCCCTGCTCCTTGGCCTGCGCCTCGGTGAGCCCAAACGAGCCGACGTTGGGGGTGCAGAAGGTGGCGCGGGGGATGTCAACGTAGGAGAGTGGGTGCGTGGCGAGGCCTGCCGCGTCCTCGGCGGCGATGATGCCCTCGTCGGAGGCCTTGTGGGCGAGCGCGGGGCCATGCACGAGGTCGCCGATCGCGTAGACCCCGGGGGCGGTGGTGCGCTGTGCGCCGTCCACCCGCACGAGTCCCTTCTCATCGAGCTCAACGCCCGCGTCCTTCAAGCCGAGCGCGTCCACGTCGGGGCCGCGGCCGGCCGCGATCACGAGGTACTCGGCCTCACCCGACTCCGAGCCATAAGAGAAGCTCACAAAATCATCGCCTGAGTTCACGCTCTCGACCGGTGTGCCGGTGTGGACATCGATGCCCTGGCGCTTCAGCCCCCGCTCGACCAGACGCGAGATATCGGCATCCTCCGTGGGGAGCACCCGGTCGAGTACCTCGAACAGCTTCACCTCGCTACCCAACCGGGCGAAACCAGAGGCAATCTCAGCCCCTGAGGCCCCCGCGCCGACCACGATCAAACGGGGGGGCAACTCGGGAAGCGCCCAAGCCTCCTCGGTGCCGATCACCCGCCCGCCGAACTCGACGCCGGGGATCGAGCGCTTCACCGAGCCAGTGGCGAGAATCACCGTGGTGGCGGTGAGGACTTGCTCACCCACACGCACCTTCACGCCCTCGCCTGTGCTGCCGTTGCCGCCACCATCGGGGCGCACGAGCGAAGCTTGGCCCTCGAAGAGGTCGATGGAGTTCTTCTTGAAGAGCCCCCCCACGCCGCCCACGAGCGTGGACACAACCTTCTCGCGGCGAGACTGCACTCCCCCGTAGTCGACCTCCACGCCGCTCACGTTCAAGCCGTAGTCCCCGGCCTCGCGGATCTCGGTGAGGAGATCGGCCGAGCGGAGCACCGCCTTGGCGGGGATACATGCGTAGTTGAGGCAGCGCCCGCCCACCTTGTCCTTCTCGATCACGGCGGTCTTCTTGCCGAGCTGGGCCGCGCGGATCGCGGCGACGTACCCACCCGGACCGGAGCCGATCACGATGCAGTCATAAGAGGTGCCGTCCATACGGGCGCGAGCCTATCGCACCCCCGCGTACAAACCCGCCGCCGGGGCCCCTGGCGCCAGACAAGCGCCTCCTCGGTCTACGCCTCGTCTGGCATTCCCGCGCGATCGCCCGCCTGAATGCGGCCCATCACGCGCACCAACTTCCAGAACAACCACCCCGACAGCCCGATCGAGACGACGCACAATCCGGCCGCGAGCAGCGTCTCGGCGACAACCAGCGCCATCGAGGTGACGATGATCTGGAAGGCGAGTAGCGCCTCGAAGGAGAGTACGGCCCAGTAGCGGCGCTCCCACATGCCTCGCGCTAGTAGCAACAGCACGCCGGCCAGGAACAACCCGCCCGGCAGCGACCCGCCGTGGCGGGAGAGGTTGTGGACTGTGAGCACGCTCATCAGCACGGCGAGGGCCAGCGCGCTCGCGACGGCCATGGCAACGAGCAGGGCGCGCGGTCGCTCGCCGGGGGCCAGGGGGGCCAGGGGGGGCGGAACGGGGAGGGCCGGCGCTCGACGCGGTCTGTCACCGGCGTCTGCCCCCGCATCGATGCTCGCCCGCGCGGCGTCGGGCGCTGGACGATCTGTGAGCATGGTTTGGAGCCTACCGCGTCCCCAACGGTGGCCATCGGGTGGAGGGCCGCGTCGACTGGCGCTCGTCGAGAGCAGCGGAGACCGTGCTCCGGACTTTTGCAAGCCAGGTGGAGCACGGTCTCACTTCTGCCTCAGCCGCTGAAACCCAGTTCGTTGTTGGGCTCAAGGCCGTGGGTGATGAGTATTTTCAGCCTCACGACCGGTTCGGGGGTGACCGTTTTTTTGATGTAGGCGATTTCAAAAGTGCAGACTTCGTTAAGCGCATAAGTTAATTTCCTGCACGTTTCAAGTTCTTCGAGATTGACGGTGAAAAAGCCTGCGCGGAAGGCGCCCGCCGTAAGGGCTGCGGGTTTGCCGGTTAGGAAGATATCCTTTACTTCTATCGTGCGTTTTTCTCCCGTTTTCGTGAAAATTCCGCCGGGATTTTTGAGTTCAAAGCAGGGAAAACCGGCAAGGCACGCAAACCCCGCAGCCAGTTCTTTTCCACTGGGGTCTTCGAGGAGGTCGATGCCCGACATTAAGCCTTGGGCACTGCCGCCGAGCGTGCAGTTGTAGGCTTCGGCTGCGAGTTCGGTTTCGAATATGACGTTTATCCCGGATGGCGCGGCTTCGATCATGTGCGTGGTTTCACCGGTACATTCGTCGGTGATTTTTATGCCCAGAATCGTGCATTCCACCTTCAAACCGGGTGTTCCGGTTCCGCCACTTGAAATTTTGTCTAAAAAGAAAGCTTCTTCCCCTGGTTCCATGAGTTGGGTTTTCCAGGGCAGGTGCAACGCGGTGATTTTGATCGTGCCGGCGCCGCATCCGCCCGTGACTGGTGTGCATTCTGACATAGTGAATTTGGTGAGTTCGCCTTTGCCGCCCGCGTTTACATTGCCTTCGTCACTGCCTTTGCATGCCACCGCCACGGCTCCGGATGGTGTTTTCATGTCTTCGATTCGTATAGTTTCGGCGATTTTGGATTTTACGGCTATGGTTTCTTTAACGGGTGTTTTGTTCAGCTCCCATTCGAGTTCTTCGCCAAACGCCGGGGTACAGGCGACAGCGCACGGCAAGCAGAGCCCGATCAGGATTGTTGCCAGCTTGGTATACATTGAATGTCTCCGTTCTATCCGGCCTGCCTAGTGCTCGGAAAAGGTCGGCCTGGAGTGGTGGCGCTCCGGCGGGCAGTGCCTGCAGGGCGCCTGGGAGACGAGCGTTACCAAACTAAAGATGTGAATACAAGGCCGTTGCCCCGCAAGGGCCGCATTTGTTTCTGATGCTGCAAAATGTGTCCGCCAACGCGCAATCGAACTGAACGGGCGATCAGCCCAGCCCGTCACCGCGGGAGTGCGGGCCGAGCTCGAGCGCCGCTCTCAACGTGAGCGCCGCTCGCTCGGGGTCGCGGGCGTCGGAGATGGCGCGCAAAACGCACACGCGGGAAGCGCCCGCGTTGAGCACCTGGCTGACATTTTCTGAGTCGATACCGCCGATGGCGAAGAAGGGGACGTGGGCGTGGGCTGAGGCGTAGGCCACCAGCTCCCTACCGACGGGGATTCGGCCTGGCTTCGTAGGCGTCGCGTGGACGGGCCCGACACCGATGTAGTCCACATAGGGGGAGCCGTCAGGAGAGGTGGGGAGCGCCGTGTCGATCTCCGAGGGGGCGTGGGTGGAGAGTCCCACGAGCATGTCGGGGCCGACGATCTTGCGGGCCTCGGCCACCGAGATGTCGTCCTGCCCGAGGTGTACCCCGTCGGCGCGCACCGCGGCGGCGATGTCGGGGCGGTCGTTGAGAATGAACAGCACGCCGTGCGCGTCGCAGGCATCGGCGGCGACGGAGGCGGCTTCGGTTAGGAACTCGTCCTCCAGGTTCTTCTCACGCAGTTGCACCACGTCCACCCCACCGGCGATGGCGGCGGCGAGGAACTCAAAGAGGTCGCGTTCGCCGGGCATGCAGTCGCACACCAGGTACAGGCGGGCGGCGGCAAGACGCGCGCGGCGCTGCTCGCCATTGGGATCGGGGACGGGCCGCAGGTGGGCCATGCGCGCAGTCTGACACTTGCGGGGGGATGTTCCGGAGTTGATCCATATCGCGGTTTGGCCCGGCGGAGGTGTATAGGCACAGAGGAGCCGCGGTGGGGTGCCCTCTAGCATCAGAACCATGCACACAGGTGAAGGCTCAACAGTGGACGTGGCGATCATCGGTGGGGGGATCGTCGGGTTGTCGGTGGCCTGGAAGGCGCGGGGGGTGGGGATGTCCGTAGGGGTGTACGAGCGGGGGGAGATCGGAGGGGGCGCGAGTCACGTGGCGGCAGGGATGCTGGCGCCTGTCGCGGAGGTGGAGTTCGGTAAGGCGGGGCGCGGGGTGCTCGATCTCGGGTTGCGCTCGGCAGCGATGTGGCCCGCTTTCGCGGCTGCCCTGGAGCGCATGAGTGGGACCTGTGTGGAGTTGCGTAAGACCGGGACGCTGGTGGTGGCCCGCGACGAGGACGAGGCGCGGGAGCTCGAGCGCCAGCTCGCTTTCCGCGAGTCGCTGGGGGTATGCGCGAGGAGGCTGCGGGCAAGCGAGGCCCGCGAGCACGAGCCGGCGCTCGCCCCAACGGTGCGCTTGGCGTTGCATGCCCCCGACGATCACAGCGTCGACCCACGCAGGGCGGTGGAGGCGTTGCGGCTGGCATGTGAGCGGGAGGGTGTGGAGATGCACGAGCACACCCCCGCGCGAGTGAGGCTCGACGCGGACGAGGCCCGCGCGGTTGGAGTGTTTTTGGGGAAAGAGGCATCGTGCGAAGCGGTGAGCGCACGCGAGGTGGTGGTGGCAGGGGGAGCGTGGAGTGGGGAGTCATCAATTGGACTACCTTCGTGCTTGGGGGTTCCCGTGAGGCCGGTGAAGGGTCAGATCCTGCGACTCCGCGATCCTGCGGGACCCGGGATGCTCGGAGGGGTAGTGAGATTCGAGGGCGGCTATCTCGTGCCCCGCGGCGATGGGGGATACGTGTTGGGTGCCACCATGGAGGAGCGTGGGTTCGAGCCGAAGGCCACCGCCGGGGGTGTGTACGAGCTGTTGCGCGACGCCCATGAGCTGGTGCCCGGCGTCAGCGAGCTTCAGATCGAGGAGTTGGGTGTGGGGTATCGCCCGGGCACACCCGACAACGCCCCGCTGATCGGCAGAGCCGCCGTGGAGGGGTTGACGTGGGCGACTGGGCACCATCGCAACGGGATACTGCTCGCGCCGCTCACCGCCGAGCTTGTAGTGGCTTCGCTCACCGGTGACGCAAAGCACGAGCAACCGCTCTCGGTGTGCGATCCAACTCGGTTCCGGGAGCCCGCACACACCACACGGCACGATGAGATTCTCTCTTCATGATCTACCTCAATGGAGACATCAACGACAACGGCGCGGGGAGGACCGTCGTGGACGTGCTCGTGCAGCTCGACCTCGCGCCCGACGCACGCGGGGTTGCGGTGGCGGTGAATGGGGAGGTGGTGCCACGCGTAAGCTGGGGTACGTTCACGATCCCCGAGGGCGCCTGCGTGGAGGTACTCACAGCGATGCAGGGAGGATGATGAGGGCATGGCTGTCGCACACACCGACACCACCACGCTGACCATCGCCGGGCGGACGCTGCGCTCGCGACTGCTGCTAGGCACCGGCGGCTTTCCCTCGTTGTCGCTGCTCGGGGAGGCGATCCGCGCGAGCGGGTCGGAGCTGGTGACGGTGGCGTTGCGCAGAGTCGATCCAACAGCTCAAGGTTCGCTCATGGACGTCCTTGAGCGGGAGGGGGTGGAGTTGCTTCCCAACACTGCCGGTTGCTTCACCGCCCGCGACGCGATCCTCACCGCGAAGCTCGCACGGGAGGCGTTCTCCACCGATTGGATAAAGCTTGAGGTGATCGGCGATGAGGACACTCTCCTCCCCGACGCCCCGGAGCTGTTGAAGGCCGCCGAGCAGCTCGTGGACGACGGCTTCACGGTGCTCCCCTACACCACCGACGATCCCATCCTCGCGCGGCGGTTGGTGGACGTGGGGTGTGCCGCGGTGATGCCCCTCGGCGCGCCCATCGGTAGCGGTATGGGCATCCGTAACCCCTACAACATCGCCCTCATCCGCGAAGCGGTGCAGGTGCCCGTGGTGCTTGACGCGGGAGTTGGCACCGCCTCGGATGCCACGCTTGCGATGGAGCTTGGCTGCGACGCGGTGATGGTCGCAAGCGCGGTCTCCCGTGCGCAGGACCCGGTGGCGATGGCCATCGCCATGCGCCACGCGGTCGAGGCGGGCCGGTTGGCATACGGCGCCGGGCGGATTCCCCGGCGCACATACGCCACCCCGTCAAGCCCCCACGAGGGCCGCGCCCACTTCAACTGACGACTTCGATCGCCCCGTTCATCGTGGCGGGGTGAAGGGTGCAGCGGTAGTCGATGATCCCCGGTTTGGTGACGGTGATCTTGAATTTGCCCCCTTCGCCAAAGTTTTTCGACGCGAATTTTTCGGGTCCAGAGGCGGAGGTGACGTTGTGTTCGACGGGGTCTTCGTTTGACCATTCGATCGTGCTACCCACCTTCACCCTCAGCGTGTCGGGTTCGATCGAGATCTCGTGATAAGCGATCTTCACCAGCCCGCTCTGCACGGGCGCGTTCGAGGCAGGTTTCGCGTAGTTGATCTTCCCGTTGGGGACGATCCCTTCCTTGGGCTTGCCGTTCGTGCCCGCGGAGCCGGTGGTGGTGCCGCTCGTGGCGGTTGACCCTGAGGTGGAGGAGGATTTGCTCGACCCGCAGCCGGCGGCGAAGGTGAGCGCGAGGCATGCGGCAAGCACGGGTGCTGCTCTCTTCATCGATGGTCCTTTCTCGACGGGTCTCTGCGCTCAGCCTAACCGAGCCTGCACCCGCCACGCGCGGGTGTGCGTGCACCCGGTCGCCCTCGCAACGTTCGGTGGAGGGGGCAGGCCGCCTACACTGGTCCGTCCTATGCGACCCCGTCATTTCCTCACAGGCGCCGAGCTTGACGCGGCCGAGCTCGACGCGCTGCTCGACCGTGCGATCGAGCTGAAGGGCGCCCCGCTCTCCTCACGCGCGCTTGCCGGCCGCGGCGTTGCCTTGATCTTCGAGAAGCCTTCTACGCGCACGCGGCTCTCCTTCGAGATGGGGGTGCACGAGTTGGGGGGCCATCCGGTGGTGTTGCGCTCGGGTGAGATGCAGCTCTCGCGGGGGGAGTCGCCGCGGGACACCGCGCTCGTGCTCTCCCGCCAGGTGGCGGCGGTGGGTATCCGTACCGGTCCACACGCGCTCGTGGAGGAGGTTGCGCGGTATGCGGAGATCCCCGTCATCAACATGCTCACCGCCCTCCACCATCCCTGCCAGGCGCTTGCCGACTTGATGACCGCACGCGAAACGTTCGGTGAGCTCGCCGGACTGCGGTTGGCGTATGTTGGCGATGGCACGAACATGGCCCGTTCGCTTGCGATCCTCGGATCGCTCGCGGGCATGGACGTGGCGATCGCCTCCCCGGAGGGGTATGCGCTCGAGGATGACCTCTCGTTGCCGCCGGGCGCGGAGGGGTCGCTCACGCTCTACCGCGACCCCCGCGAGGCGGCGAAGGGAGCGCACGTGTTGTACACCGACGTGTGGGTGAGCATGGGCGACGAGGACACCGCAGAGGAGCGCCGCGCGGCGCTGGCTCCCTACCGCCTCGACGACGCTCTACTTGACCTAGGTGCGGACGGGGCGATAGCGCTGCACTGCCTCCCCGCCCACCCCGGCGAGGAGATAACCGCCGAGGTACTCTACGGCTCGCGCCAGCGCATCTGGGATCAGGCGGAGAGCCGCCGTCATGCGCAGAAGGCGTTGTTGGAGCTGCTGGTGGAGCCGGCGTCGGTATACCCCCTGGGGCACAGGTGAGCGCTCCCGTGCAAGCGGGAGCGAAGCTCGCCGCCAACGGCCTCGATACTGGCGAGGACCCTGGCGGGCAGGCGCTCCCCAAACGGCCCGAGCGGGGCGATGAGATCGAGTTGCACATCGATTCGCTCGCCCACGGCGGCGAGGGAGTGGGTCGTCTCACCCTTCCGGGTACCCCCCATGACGGGGGGCAGGCAGGCGGCGATACCCCATCCGGGGCACACGGCGGCGGATACGTGGTATTCGTCTCGGGTGCACTGCCCGGCGACCATGTGAAGGCGCAGATAGTCAAGCGCAAGCGCAGCTACGCGCACGCGCGACTTGTGGAGATCGTGCAGGAGAGCCCCGAGCGTATCCCCCCCACCGCAAAGCACCCGGGGGTGGCGTGGCAGGTGTTGCCCTACGAGCGCCAGCTGCAGATCAAGAGTGAGCAGGTGGAGGATGCACTGCGGCGGATCGGCAAGCTCGACGGCTTTGAGATGCAGGAGATCGTCCCGGCGGTGGAGCGGTGGCGCTACCGCAACAAGCTGGAGTATTCGTTTGGGAAGGGCCCCGACGGAGAATTGGTGTGCGGCTTTCACGCCCCGTCGGGTTGGAACGCGGTGGAGCAGATCGAGGATTGTTTGCTCGCGTCTGAGCGTGGCAACCAGGCTCGCGAGCTTGCGCTGCGGTGGTGTCGCGAGCAGAATCTGCTCCCCTGGAGCCGGGGCGGGCGCCCTGGCGGTGGGCGGGCGCAGTTGGAGGATCTCGGCGGAGACCCCGTTGACAGCGAGAGTCCTCAGCGGCGCTCGCGCGAGGAGCGCACTGGCCCCGCACCCGACGGGAGACCTTTCCTGCGCAACCTCGTGGTGAGAGAAGGCCGCCACAGCGGCAGGTTGCAGATCCGGTTGGTGAGCACCGATGGCGAGTTGGACGTGCCAACGCTCGCGGCGGCGCTCGTGGCGGAGTTGGGCGAGGAGACTGTGAGCGGGGTGCTGTGGACACGCTCCTCATCGCTCGCCGAGACCACGATGGGAGGCGAGACGGAGCTCGTGTGGGGCGAGGCCGAGTTGCCTGAGCGTCTCGCCTATCCCGCCCTTGGGAGGGAGCTCGACCTACGGATCTCCTCTGAAGCGTTCTTCCAAACGAACACCGAGATGGCGGAGGCGCTGTACGGGATCGTCACCGATTACGCCGCTCTGGAGGGGTGGGAGCGTGTGTATGACCTCTATTGCGGGATCGGCACGATCGCACTCACGCTCGCCCCCCACGCCGGTGAGCTGTGGGGGATCGAGATCGTGGAACAGGCCGTGGCGGACGCAATCGCGGCGGCCAAGCGCAACGAGGTGACCAGCGCGCACTTCTTCGCCGGCGACGCCCGCCTCGCGCTGCCTGAGCTACTCGAACGTGCCGGTAAGCCCGACGTGGTGGTGGTGGATCCGCCCCGCGCGGGCCTCTCGCAAAAGGTGGTGCGCCGCATCATCGACGCCTCGCCCAAGCGCATCGTCTACGTCTCCTGCAACCCCACCACACTCGCCCCCAACGCCGCGCAACTCGTGGAGGCGGGCTGGCGCCTGGTGAAGGTCCGTCCGGTGGATATGTTCCCGCAGACCCCCCACATCGAGTGCGTTGCGATGCTCGAGCGGGGGTAGTCTTCGCGACCATGCGCGCAGCCATCGTCCGTGACGGAGAGGTTCACGTAGAGGATCGACCCGACCCCGTGCCCGGCGCTGGCGAGGTGCTCGTACGGGTACGCGCGGCGGGATTGAACGGCGCCGACATGATGCAGCGGCGCGGGCTCTATCCCGCGCCGCCCGGCTCACCGGCCGACATTCCTGGGTTGGAGTTGGCTGGCGAGGTCGCGGCGCTCGGACCGGGCGCGACGCGCTTTGCCGAGGGGGATCGCGTGATGGCGATTGTCGGCGGTGGGGGGCAGGCGGAGTTGGCGGTGGTGCACGAGCGCCAACTCATGCCCGTACCGGCGGCGCTGGATTGGGCGCACGCGGGTGGAGTGCCAGAGGTGTTCACCACAGCCCACGACGCGCTCTTCACACAGGCCGAACTACGCCCCGGAGAGCGGCTGCTCGTGCACGGCGGCGCCGGTGGGGTAGGGACAGCGGCGATCCAGCTCGGCAAAGCAACCGGTGCGCGCGTGACGGCGACGGTGCGCCGCGAGGAGATGAGAGGGCAAGTAGCGGAGTTTGGCGCCGAGGCGATCGCGCCGGAGAGTTTTGCCGGGGAAGGCCCCTTCGACGTGATCCTGGAGCTGGTGGGAGCGCCCAACTTCGAGGAGAACATGACGGCGCTGGCTACCGGTGGGCGTATTTGCGTGATTGGGGTGTCGGCGGGCGTGAAGGCGGAGCTGAACCTATTGGCGCTGATGGGCAAGCGGGCACGCATCCACGGCTCTACATTGCGTGCCCGACCGCTCGAGGAGAAGGCGTGCGCGGCAAGGGCGCTGGAGCGCGAAGTGCTACCGCTGTTCGACTCCGGCGCCGTCACCGTGCCACTGGCAGAGACCTTCCCACTCGCAGAGGTCGCGACGGCCTACGACCGTTTCGCGGAGGGCGGAAAGCTCGGCAAGATCGTGCTGACGGTCTAGCTAATACGGCGGTTGCGCCGCGTACCACTCCCCGAGCGCGCGGAAGGCGTCCCAGAAGGCGCGCTTTGTGTCCTGCTCGTCGAGGGAGTCGTCGATGTTGGGGACGTAGAGGGCGTCGATGGAGGGCGTGAATTGCTGGACCTCGCCGGGACGCGCTTGCAGTGGACGGGAAAGGGGGATGTCGAGGTCGCCCAGCACGGTAAGGGCCTCGGGTCCCATGACCACCACGATGCGGGGTTGGACGATGGCGATCTCTTCGGTGACGCGCGCGATACACGCCGGATCGGCTAGCGAGGAATCGGCGAGCGGACACTTGACGCAGAGCGTGCCGTAAACCGCCAGTGGGTCGATGGAGAGCCGCTTGAAGGACTTCATCAGCGCGGAGCCGGAGCGGCCGTAGAAGGCGACGCCCTCCTCGACCTCGGAGGGGAGGGGGGAGTACTTGAGCAGCATGATGTCGGCCTGGGGGTGGCCGGAGCCGAGGACGGGCATGAGGTGTCCGCGGGGGCAGTGCGGGCACGACTGCAGCTCGCGTGTGAGGGAGTTGAGCTCTCGTATCGCCCGCTCGAGGTACTTCTCGCGGATCTCGTCATCTGTGGCGGGCATGGACGCGGAGGGATTTGACGGCGGCTCCGGTTGTCCTTGCGCGTGCATCAGTAGTTGCGCCGTCGTGGGCGGCCTATGTCCTGCCTCCGCCCCCACGGGTGGCTTTGCGGACGCGTCGCTCGCGCGCGGCGCGGCGGGCGGAAGGGGGGGTGGCTTTGGTTTGCAGGAACTTGAGCGCTTGCACGTAGATGAGGGAGGTGGGCTTGGTTGTGATTTGGGCGTCCATCAACGACTGTAGGAACTCCTGGGGGCCGTCGAAGTCGTGCATGCGGATGCGTACAGATCCGAGGCCCTGGGCTACGTGGGAGTCCGAGCCGGCGCCCGCGACGAGGCGGTACTTGGCGGCGAAGCGGACGGCCTCCTCGTTGAAGGAGCCAATGGCGACACGGGGGTTGAAGACCTCGATGGCGTCGACGTCTGGGAGGATTGATAGGAGGTGGTGGTAGTCGGGGACAGAGTGCATACGGTCGAAGGGGTGGGGGACGTACACGAGGCCACCCTGGCGCTTGATCTCCGCGACCGTCTCCTGGAGAGTGAGCCCGCGGGGGATCTTCTCCTCGATGAACAGTCCGATGACCTCGCCCTGGTTGGCGGTCTTGACCTCCTCGCCCACAATCACCTTCATGCTTGCGGCGGCGGCCTTTTCACGGGCCTCTAAGGCCCCGGAGATCTCATTGTGGTCGGTGACCGCGATCGCCCCGAGCCCGGCTTCTTTGGCTGAGGCGAGGAGTACCTCGACGGGGGTTTCGCAGTCGTGGGAGTGGTCGGTGTGCATGTGCAGGTCGACGTCGACGAGAGGGCGGCGCGAGAGGAGGGTGCGGAGCGTTGGGTCGCCTTCGGTGTCGTGGCGACGGGAGGCGAGCTCGCGGTAGAGCTGCTCCAGGGCGTCTGTGGCGGCGGAATCGTCGGCGATCACTTGGTAGTCGCCGGGGAAATGACGGCTCATCAGCGCCGCGGTCTCTGGGAGGGAGGCGATGCGGGCGTCGAGTCGTCCGAAGAAGGTCTCCACGAAGCGTCGGGCGAGCAGCGTGGAGAGCACCCGTTCGGTGGGAGCGTGGAAGGAGCCGACGTTGAGTGCGCGGGAGTAGCGCAGTGCCGTGGAGGAGGCGGAGGGGGCGAAGGGCTCGTGGACGTGTACGAAGTCGAGCGGGAGACGGGTGAGTAGATCCTCGAGTGTGCGGGCGACATCGACGGGGAGGGCGCGCGCGGGGCGGCCGGTGGTGGAGGGAACGTCGAGGACCTCGCCGATGGCGATGACGCGGGGTTCGCCACCGGAGGAGCCTTCGAGCAGCGACTCCGCGCCGCCGGGGTCGGACTTGGTGGCGCGCAGGGAACGCCGCGACTCGCGCACACGCTCGGGCGAGCGGGAGGGCGCGAGGACTAGCACCCTGTGGCCGCGTGCGGAGAGCTCGGTGCAGACTCTCGCCACATGCGCATTCACCGCGTTGTCTTGCGCCTCCCAGGGGTAGGGGGTGACGTGGGCGATCGAGAACGGCGAGGCCATCGGCCTAACCATTATGGCCCCGTCACGCTCTCTCGGAGCGACCTCGCGCGCACGCGCGCGCGAGTCACCCCTTTCGTATTACTTGGTCCGCGCCCTTTCTCGCACTACTTAGTCCGTGTCCGGACGGCCCCTGCACGAGCGGGAGTGGCCTTGCGTGGCGCCGTGCGACCCTTGGGATGCGTGGCGGTTTTACGGGAGTGCTTGGCGATGAACTTCTCGGTGTCCTCGCGGGCGATGTTGTCGGGGCGCTGGTTGTGTGGGGACTTCATGAGGTATGAGGAGGGGCCGTCGAGCTGGCCACCGACGCCGTTGTTGAGCGCGAGCTTGCAGCAGCGCACGGCGTCGATGACGATGCCGGCGGAGTTGGGGGAGTCCCACACCTCGAGCTTCATCTCGACTGTGAGGGGGACGTCGCCAAACGCTTGGCCCTCGACGCGGATGTGGGCCCACTTGCGGTCGGTGAGCCACGGGACGTAGTCGGAGGGGCCGATGTAGACATCCTCGGGCGGGAGCTGCTCGTCCATGATGGAGGTGACGGCGTTGGTCTTTGAGATCTTCTTTGACTCCAGGCGCTCGCGCTCGAGCATGTTGTAGAAGTCCATGTTGCCGCCCACGTTCAGTTGGGAGGTGCGGAGCATCTTCACGCCGCGGTCCGCGAAGAGACGGGCGAGGGTGCGGTGGACGATGGTGGCGCCGACCTGGGACTTGATGTCGTCGCCGACGATCGGGAGTTTGGCCTTCTTGAAGCGCTTGTCCCAGTAGTCCTCGCGGGCGATGAAGACGGGGATGCAGTTGACGAAGCCGCAGCCGGCGTCGAGGATCTGCTCCACATACCACTTGGTGGCGTCCTCGGAGCCGACCGGGAGGTAGGAGACGACCACGTCGGTGTGGGTGTCCTTCAAGATGCTCACGATGTCGGCGGTCTCGCCGGGGGCCTTTTTGATCTTCTGCTTGAGGTACTTGCCCAGGCCGTCGTGGGTCATGCCGCGGTAGACCGGGACACCGAGGTTCTTCGGGACCTTGGCGAACTTCATCGTGTTGTTCTGCCCGGCCCAGATGGCTTGCCCTAGGTCCTTGCCGACCTTGGTGGCGTCGATGTCGAACGCGGCTGTGAATTCGATGTCGCTGATGTGGTAGCCGCCGAGGTCGACGTGCATGAGGCCCGGTACGAGCTCGTTGGGGTCGGCGTCCTTGTAGTAATGGACGCCTTGCACGAACGCGGAGGCGCAGTTGCCGACGCCGATGATGGCGACGCGAACCTTGTCCTGCTGATAACGGGCCGCGCCGTTGGAGGAGGGGGCGCCGTTGCTCTTTTGAATGCTCATCTAATGCTCAATCCTTTGTGGAAGTTCGGGGAGAGTACCCCGATGCGAGTCTTGGGTGACAGATGGTGGGGATGTGCTCCGCCCTTGCGGGCTACGCCGTGGCGTGCCCGTAGGCGATTCGGCGGTGGGTGGCGTCATGCGGGAGAGGAGAGGGCGCGCTTGACGTGGTGGATGCGCTGGGCGACGGTGACGACGCTGAGCGCGGCAAGCACGTAGACGGCGGGGGCGAGCAGTTGGAAGTCGCCGAGCGAGGCGCCGCGCGCGAAGAGTAGGCCGATCGAGAGGATGACGACGCGGACGGGGCGGGTGGCGATACCGACCTTGCATTCGACGCCAAGCGCCTCCGCGCGGGCGCGGGTGTAGGAAACCATCAGGGAGGCGAGCACCGCGACCACCACGGCGGCGGCTGCCCCGGCGCGTCCTTCGCGGGCGAAGTCGGCGGCGACCGCGGTGAGGACGATGCCCTCCTCGATGCGGTCGAGGGTTGAGTCGAGGAAGGCGCCGAAGGGGGTGCCCTTGCCCGACATGCGCGAGTAGCGGCCGTCGAGCGTGTCCATGACGGAGCCGACGATGAAGGCGATACCGCCGAGGAAGTAGAGGCGTTCCCAAACCAGCGCTGCCGCCACGACGTTGAGGAGGAGGCCGGTCATGGAGATCGCGTTGGGGGTGAGGCGCGACTCGATCAGGCGGTTGCGGACCATCTCGCGACGTTGCGCTCCCGTGAGCGCGACCCGCCCATTGCGGGGTGTGCGTGCGGCGCCCGCGCGACGTCGCGTGGTGGACTGCCTGTGTGATGGAGGGGATGTGGTCATCTAGTTGCGGCTATGACCCTACCCGGCTCTGGCGGTGGCCGGGGAGAAACGCCAGGCCGCGGGCCGCAGCTGTCCGAGGCGCCGCGCGACGAGCGCGGAGGCGCCCGCGGTGAGCGCGCCGAGGATTGCGTCGAGGACGAAGTGGTTGGCGGTGGCGATGATGACGAAGGCGATGAGCAGCGGGTAGAGCCGCCACAGGACACGCGCTATGAGAGTGCGCGAGAGCGAGGCCAGCGGCCAGCCGATCATGATCGCGAAGGCGACGTGCATCGAGGGGACCGCCGCATAGGGGTTGAAGAGCGTGTTCATCGATGCGCTGGCGTGCGAGACGTGGACCCCGGTGAGGTCGGATACCGAGTCGATGAAGCCCCACTCCGGTAGGAAGCGCGGGGGGGCGGTGGGGAAGACGGCGTAGCCCACGAGTGCGATGAGCATGGCGACGGCGAACATGTTGCGCACGAAGTAGAAGGAGCGGTTGTGGCGCATGTAGAGGTAGATGAGCGCCGCGAGGGTGATCGAGGTTTGGGCATTCACGTAGAGCCAGCTCGAGAAGTCCATGAGGGTGTGGCTGGAGGAGGCCCACGCCTGCACGGAGGGCTCCACGAATACGTGCAGGGTGCGCTCGATCTGGATCAGATCGCGGGCATGCTGGAAGGCGGCTGTGGCTTTGCCCTCGACCAGGCCCCGCACAAGCGAGTAGGCGCCGTAGGCGAGACCCACAAGTGCGATTTGGCGCAACAAATCGAGCCATCCCTGCGGCAGCGCAAGCGCGCGCAGGGTCCTTAGCCGGGCTGCCATCGTGAAAGGTTAGCCCATGAAACGGTAGAGGCGCCAGTGTTGGGAGTGCCACAGCTCGCGCAAATAGGGCACTCCGCGCGCGACGAGCGCGCCCTCCAGGCGGCCGGCTTTGTCGAGGGGGGCGTCGGGGAGCGCCACGTATTGCACCCGGTTTTCAGACAGCCACGCGCGGTAGGCGGAGCGTGTGAGGGTGGGGGCGTAGAAGAGCGATGCGTAGCGGGTGTCGAGCTGGCGCTCCCAGCCGCGGGCCAGCTCGACACCGTCGTGGCCGGCTAGATAGGCGGCCTCCCAGTGGGCTTTGGTGAGGGGGACCTCGACGATCGTGTGGTTGCGCGCTCCTGCCTCGCCATTGGTTAGTTGCGCGGCGTCGAGGTGTTTCAACTCCGCGAGGAGGGGAGCGTAGTAGGAGGCGTGTACCGAAGGGTCGGAGGCGATCGAGTTGTAGTCGCGGATGGGGGTGACGAGTTGCCAGTAGAGCAGCGCGGGGGCCAGTGCCGCGAGCAGCGCGCGCGAGTGGCGGATCCCCCACGCACCGGCGCCGGCTGGGCTCTCCCACAGCACCCCGGCGAGCAGCGGCCCGGCGAAGAGTGGACCGAGGCGGGCGGCGTTGCCGCCCATGGGCGTGTGGATGGCGAACGCGGCGATCAGGGCAAGCGCATAGAGGGTGGCGCCCGCGCGTACGGCCCTCCGTCCGCGGGGGCTGAGCGGGCCCTGGGGGTAGAGCAGCGCGATCAGCGCGACGCCGGCGAGGGCAGGCCAGAAGGCTGAGGGGGCGAAGGGCTCGTATCCCCCCTCGGGGTAGGCGAGGGTGAGGATCAGAATCGGTGTCAGAGCGGCGCCGGCGAGGGCGAGGCCGTGCTTTCTGTTCGCGACGGCGTAGGCGAGTCCGGCGAGGGCGAGAAAAGCTCCCGCGACCGGGCTTGCGATGCTGGTGAGGAGGGCGAGCCCGAGTGCGGTGGCGAGTTGGCGGTGCATCAGGGCGAGCACGGAGCCGAGCCCGACCGCGAGGCCAAGGTCGAACGGGACGCGCCCCGAGAGAAGTCCGACGGAGACGCCAAGCGCGAACCAGGCGGCGGACACGCGGGCCGCACGTGGGGGGAAGGCGCGGCTCGCGATGAGCGCGAACACGACGCTCGCGGCTAGCGCCGAGCAGGCGAGCAGTACACGTACACCAACCAGTGCTCCCAGCGCCGGTGAGAGCAGCGAGTAGCCCGGGAGGTAGTGGCCGTGCGCGGCATACCAACCCGTGTCCCACGTGGAGAAGCCGACACGCGCGAACAGGTTGCTCCTGTACGTGGCGGCGGCGAGATCTGCGGCCGGTGGTGCGAGGATCAGGTAGAGCAGCGCCAGCGGAACCGCCACGAACAACGCCACGGCCCACGGCCTGACGGCGACCTTTAGGAACATCGGGTTGACACGCTAACAGTGGTCATGTATGTTTATAGATGTTCCATGTGCACAACGGGTGCGCTGGTGAATACATAAGGTCGGGTTTGGGTCGGTCTTCGTGGTCGACACCAACAGTATTGACGGGGACCTTGGGAGAGGGACCGGGTCGTTCTTGAGAGGGAGTTGTTTTTCGCGTGCATTCGTTCGGGGATCATGTGTCTGAGAGTCCGTGTGTTTCTGGCGGGTCCTTTATAGGACGCGTCAGCGTCGCTGACGCGTCTCTCTCTCTCTCTCTCTCTCTGGCCGAGCCGCCGAACAGGCGCTAGCGGCCTAAACCGCCGGGAAGAACCGCGCAGAGCCGGGCAGAACGCCCGTCTGAACGCACTTGCGCGCACCGCCGTTCGCGGCGATGCGCGTACCGCTCGTTGTAGTCGCGGCGCGTATATGTGCGCGACCCGTTTGTCCTTGCCCGCCGCACAGGCGCGGGTTTCGTGTGGCGTGCTCCTACAGGAGGGGATGATCTCGTGCTGAGCCTTGCAGAAGTGACCACCCGCAAGACAACCAGGCTGATGGCGCTGGTCGCAGCGGCACTCCTCGCGTTTGCCGCCCTCGCGACGCAATCGTGGGGAAGCGCGGGGTGTCACAACGAACAGTTCCGCACGGGGCTGGGAGCGAACCTTCCGGACTGCAGGGCATACGAGCAGGTGTCGCCGCAAGAAAAGAGCGCGGGCGGAGTGGACGGCGGACTGGCCGCCGCAACGCATCCGGGACCGGAGCAGGCCGCGGACAACGGTGAAAGCGTGACCTACGAGTCGCAGACCGCATTTGCGGGAGCCGACCCTCAGAGTGCGCTCCTGAGCAATCAATACATGTCGCGGCGTACCGCGAACGGCTGGAGCACAACCGCGATAACGCCGCCACAGGAACTTGAAAACGGCAAGATCAACATCAGCCCGGGGAGCGTTTACTACTCGCTCTACCAGGGCTTCGGATCGAATCTCGAATACGGGTATCTCGTTGCCTCTAAGCCGGCACCGGTGAAAAGCGCTCCCGCGGGTTACTCGATGCCCTATCTGCACAACAACTTCAGCGGCAAGTATGCGCTTTTGGCCGAAACCGCTCCGCCGGTCGTGGCGCCTCTGCCAGGGACCTGCTGTAGGGGTCTCAAAACGAACTACCAGGGTATGACCGCCGATGGAAGCCATGTGATTTTCGAAGCCAATGACGCGCTCGTACCCGGCGCGTTTGAAGGAAACGAGAATCTCTACGAGTGGAATGAAGGAACATTGGAACTCGTCAACGTTCTTCCAAATGGAGCGGTTGAACTCGGCAGATTCGGTATGAACGGTTGGGAAAAATTTCCACCCGAACTCACCAACAACGCTCTTTCGAGGGACGGTAAGCGTGCGTTTTGGTCGACTAACAACGGCGAAGGCACCAAAGGCCAAGTTTACATGCATGAAATCACTCCTTCCGGACCTCGCACGGTAGACATTTCCGCTACCCAGAAGACAAATGGAAGCGGACCCGAAGGACACGATCCGGGCGGAACGGGGCAGGCGCAATACTGGGCCGCAAACGCCGAAGGGACTCTTGTCTACCTGACCAGCCCGGAGCAGCTCACAAACGAAGCAACGGCGTCATATCGGCCTTTGCAGTTCGTGACAGGGACCAGCCCGGCCATCGAAGGCGATCTGTACCAGTACAACGTGGGAACCGGGAAACTGACAGATCTGACCGTCGATGAAAACACAGGCGAAAGAGCCGGTGTGCAGGGCGTCATCGGCGCGAGCGAAGACGGCTCCTACGTGTACTTTGCCGCCAAAGGCGTGCTCGCGAATGGTGCGGTGGCCACCTCGTCAAACGACCTCAGGGCGGCAAATATCTACGTTTGGCACGACGGCGAAATCAAATTCATTGGTACTACCGACGCCCACAGCCAGTATCTCTTTGGCGAAGACGAGGAGTGGGGCTCAGCAGCAGGCGAGGTTGGCGCCCGCGTGAGTCCGAACGGAAAGTATCTCGCGTTTACATCGGTGTCGCAGTTCGGCAGTCACAATACGGAACCGGCGACTTCCCAAGCCTGTGTGCCGAAGGTGGGTGAGGAAGCCATCCTCAACTACCTCAATTACTTCACCAACAACGGCAAACGATGCACGCAAGTGTACGTTTACGACGCCGCCACGGCCGAACTCACCTGTGCCTCATGCGCGCCCGCTGGACTTCCGTCAACGGGCGACTCTTATGTGCCGCACGGGATCGGACTTGAACCGGTGCCTGGATGGCAGGAGTCCAGCGATCAGCAGCGCTACCTCTCGAGCGACGGACGCCTCTTCTTCGAGAGCTCTGCCGGATTGGTGGCCGGCGATACGAACGGAAACGAGGACGTATACGAGTGGGAGCCGGCGGGTGTGGGCGGGTGCTCGGGTGCAAGGCCGTGTCTGAGCCTCATATCCGGTGGGGTCAGTGCACGCGAATCGCAGTTCGTGGACGCCAACGCCACGGGCAGCAACGTCTTTTTCATAACCTTTGACCAGCTCGCCGGCAGCGACGGCGACGAACATCAGGACCTCTACGATGCGCGTGTCGACGGCGGATTTGTGGCGCCGCTGGCTCCCCCCTGTCAGGGCGAAGTATGCAGGTCGGCGGTCACGCCCGCTCCGGCGATCTACGGGGCGCCCACAAGCCAGGCGTTTAGCGGTGTTGGCAACCCTTACAACGAAGCGTTTGCCCCCAAGAGCGTAAAGAAGGTGAAGGGCGCCAAGTCGAAGATCGAGACAAAGCGGCGCACCGCCGCGCTGAAGCGCTGCCAAAAGATGAAAACCATCAGCCAGAGAAAGCGCTGCAAGCAACGCGTAAACAGTAAGTCCGCAAAGAACGCGCGGACCGGGCATGGACACGGCAAGCAGGGTAACGGGAGGGGCAAGTGATGCGGAGGGCGCTGACAGCATCGATCATGGTAGTTGCGGCTGCGCTGGCTGTGGCCGCACCGGCGTTGGCTGGGTTCGGCCTGGCCGAAGAACACGGGTTCGAAGTCTCGATTACCAACCAGGACGGCACACCCGACACGCAGGCGGGTTCGCATCCCTTTGCGTTTACCACGACACTCAATTTGAACACCGAAGGCACTGGAGGCAAGATTCACGCGGCGGGCGGGGACGTGCGGGATGCAGTGCTGGATCTTCCGCCCGGTCTCGTGGGTGACACCAGTGCGGTTCCGACATGCTCGATTGCTGCTTTCACGAAGACGGAACTCAACTTCGGTGACAGCCACCCTTGCCCCGACGATACGCAGGTGGGGGTGATAAATCTCCAGCTCAACGGTTTTCCACCGGCAGAGCCGGTGTACAGCTTGACGCCTCCCAAGGGCGATCCGGCAGAGTTCGGGTTCATCGCGCTGACCTCACCGGTGGTCATAGTGCCCTCCGTGCGGACGGGCCGCGACTATGGCGTGAGTGCCACGGTCCCAACGATTCCCGAGGCCTTCTCGATGGTGAAAGCCGAACTGACGCTCTGGGGCGTGCCGGGCGACCCCGCGCACAACGAAGAACGGGGAGGGTGCTTGAAAGAATTCGTGGAAGAACCCAACGAAGGCGAATGTCCCGTCAGCAACGCGCCGCGTCCGTTCTTGAGCCTGCCGACCTCATGCACAGGTCCGCTTCATTGGTCTGCACGGGTGGATTCTTGGGAAGAACCCGGCGTTTGGAAGACAGCGGAAACGACCACTCCCGGTATGACGGGTTGCGAGAGGATCGGCTTCGCTCCGAACCTTCAGGTGCAAGCCGAACCGGCCGAGGCGGCCTCGCCGAGCGGGTTGAGCGTTCAGATCAATGTGCCACAGACGTACGAAGACCCGTCCGGCCTGGCGTCGGCGAACCTCAAGGACACGACCGTGACGTTGCCCGCGGGTGTGGCACTGAATCCGTCGGCGGCCGACGGTCTGGCGGCTTGCGGCGAAGCGCAAATGGGCCTGCACGACGCGGCGCCGGCGCAGTGCCCTAATGCGTCGAAGGTGGGCACGGTTGAAATCACGACGCCATTGTTGGGACATCCGTTCTCGGGCGGTGTGTACCTGGCACAGCAGGGCAACCTGCCCGGCAACGGCAGCAACCCGTTCGGTTCGCTGCTGGCGATCTATATCGCCGCGGAAGATCCGATCTCGGGTGTGATCGTGAAGCTCGCGGGCGAAGTCAAACCTGATCCCGCCACCGGGCAGCTGGTCACGACTTTCCTTGACAATCCGCAGCTGCCGTTTGACAGCTTGAAGCTGAGCTTTTTCGGCGGGCCGCGCGCGCCGCTTACCACACCGACATTCTGCGGATCGTATGCGGCGACTACGCAGATGACGCCGTGGAGCGGCGGCGCATCCGCTACGCCGGGGGGCTATTTCACCATCGCCTCCGGACCGGCCGGCTCGGGGTGCTTGAGCTCGGAAGCGTTCACGCCGTCGTTGGTGGCGGGTACGACCAGCAACCAGGCCGGCGCGTTTACGCCCTTTACGTTGACGATGAATCGCAACGACGGCGAACAGAACCCGTCGCGTATCCAGGTCACCACGCCGCCGGGTTTGTTGGGGCAACTCTCCGGCGTAACGCTGTGCGGGGAACCGGCGGCGAGGCTCGGGACGTGCGCTGCGGAGAGTTTGATCGGACACACGACGGTGGCCGTAGGTGCAGGCAGCAACCCGTTCTATGTCACGGGCAACGTGTACCTGACGGGGGGCTACAACGGCGCGCCGTACGGGTTGTCGTTTGTGGTTCCGGCTATAGCGGGACCGTTGAACCTGGGTACGGTGGTGGTCCGCGCGGCAGTCGATGTCGATCCTACGACGGCTGCGTTGACGGTCACAAGCGAACCGCTGCCGCAGATCCTGCAGGGTATTCCCTTGCACATCAGGGCGGTGAACGTGACGCTCGACCGGCACGATTTTATCATCAATTCAACGAATTGCGCGCCTATGGCGCTGCGAACGACGATGACCGGCGCGCTGGGCGGCGTCGACACGGTCGAGACGCACCTGCAGGTGACCAACTGTGCGGTGCTTGGGTTCAAGCCGCAATTCCACCCCTTTGTTTCCGGGCGTAACTCGCGTCAACGCGGCGCCGCCCTCGACGCGCGCTTGAGCTATCCCAAGGGCGCGGAGGGCAGGGAGGCCAACATCGCGAAGGTGCGGGTTGAACTGCCAAAGCAACTGCCATCGCGGCTGGAAACGCTTCAGAAGGCGTGCCTCGACGGTGTCTTCAACCGCAATCCCGCGGAATGCCCCGCGGCTTCGCGCGTCGGGATCGCGCGAGCCAGGACGCCGGTGCTGCCGGTGGAGCTGGAAGGCACCGTGTTCTTCGTATCCCACGGCGGCGCGAAGTTCCCCGACCTCGTGGTGGTCCTCCAGGGATACGGCGTTCGTGTAGATCTGGTCGGCAGCACGTTCATCAGCTCCGCGGGTGTCACCAGCACCACGTTCGAACAGGTCCCGGATGTGCCCGTGGAAAGCTTCGAGCTGTATTTGCCACAAGGCCGTTATTCGGCGCTCGCCGCCAACGGGAACCTCTGCAAGCACCTAAACATGCTGATGCCTACGGACTTCCAGGCGCAGAACGGCAAGACGATTCACCAGTCCACACGGATCAAGGTCACCGGGTGCGCGGCAAAGTCAGCGCGCAGCGCGCGTCTGCGTCATCAACAGCAGAAATACCGAGGCAAAAACGGTCGGACAGCCAGTCACGGTCGTACCGCCGACAAGAGGGGGCACCGATGAGCACGCTCAATAGAGACCTACGCGTTCGGCTCGTGGCGATGGTCGCCGCCGGGTTGCTGATTGCACTGTGCGCGGCCGCGCCGGCCTCGGCGGCCGTGCCTGTGGTGACGACGGGCGTGGCCAGCGAAGTGATGGCTTCGAGCATGAAGGTCTGTGGAACGGTGAACCCCGAAGGCGAAAGCACCACTTACCACTTCAATTACGAACACTACGAAAATGGATGGCAGCTGGAAAAGAGCGCGCCGGCGTCGGCGGGCGCGGGGACGGCGGCTAACGAAGTCTGCGTCGCGCTCTCGGGCTTGATGCCGCAAACCAAATACTGGTATCGTATCGTCGCTGAAAACGGATCGGGCGAATCGCTTGGAGAAGAACTGAGCCAACAGACCCCGGCTGCCGTCGAAGGATTGGCGACCGAACCGCCCACCAACCTGACACGTCTCGGCGCGACGAGCAGCGTTACGCTGAATGGCGTTCTCGCTCCAAACGGGCACGACACGCATTATTATTTCGAATATGCAAAAGGTATCTACGTCCCTGTCAAAGGGGTCAAAAACGAAATAGCGCCTGCGCTGCCCGGTGGGGATGCGGGCGAAGAAAGCAAACTCGTACACGTGTCTGCGACCGTCGAAATACCGACCAACGTCGAATTTTCGTACATGCTTGTGGGTGTCAATCAATTCGGCGCCACCTACGGCTCCGAACAGAGGGTGTTTGTGCCGGCGGTGGAGGGCGTGCAAACCCTCTCACCGACAGAACTGACCGCGAGCAGCGCCGTTCTGAACGGCACGCTCGAACCGAATGGCTTCGATGCCCACTGGCAGTTCGTGTGTGTGGCGCCCGAAGCCGCGGCGCCAAGCGTGGCGGCGGACGCGGGATCGGCGAGCGGCCCGGTGGCGGTGAACGCGAGATTGACGCAGCTGTCGAACGGCGACCCGCTCGAGGGAAACACTAAAATGTCTTGCAGCCTGGTTGCCTCCGACTCGCTTGGTTCCAACGAAGGTGCATTGGTGAAATTCACCACCCCGGCGGCGGCCCCTCTGATCGAAAACGGTGCGCAACCGGGAGTTACCACGACGACCGCGGGCGTTCACTCCAACATTCAGACAGAGAACGAACCCACCGCGCTTTGGGTCGAATACGTGGACGCCGCGGGATACGACGCCACGGCCGCGAATCCGTATGAAGCGGGCGGAAAGACCGTCGCCGCTCATCTGGAAGCGACGCCTTACGTAGTGCGCAATGCGACGCGCGGCATCGTGGGACTGTCTGCGGCCACGGCCTACCATTACCGTTTCGTCGCCGAAAACGCCACAGGCGTCACGTACGGGTCGGATGTCACGTTTACGACGGCGCCATTGAGTCCTCCGATGGTGACTACCGGCGCCGCGAGCGGTGTCTCGGCAACGGGTGGGACGATTTCCGGCACGGTCAACCCGGAGAGCCTGAAGACAAGTTACGAGTTCCAGATCGGTGAGACGAGCAGTTACGGCGGTGCCGAAATATTCGGCGACGCCGGCGAAGCGGGTGGCGACGAAGCGGTCTCAACGACCCTGAGCTATCTCGTACCGGGCATGACGTACCACTATCGCCTCCTTGCCACTAACGCCGACGGTACGACGTATGGGCCGGACATGGTTTTCACGACCCCGAATGTCCCCTCGCCGATAGGACAACCTGTGCCGACTCCGCTCCTGGCGTTTGCGCCGGCTGTCTTCCCGGTGGAACCAAAAACGCCCGCGACGCAGCCTCGGCACAAGGTCAAGGCCAAGACCAAAGGCAAGAGCAAGGCGAAGCACAAGAAGAAGGCGGTGGGCAAGAAGCAAGGTAAGAAAGCCGTCCGCAAAGGCCAGCGCAAGAAGAAGAAATGAGATGTCCACAGGTCGAGGGGCACAATCCTGCACGGCTGTGCCCGACGCACTGAGGTTCCGTTGGGAAGGGTCGCGGAGGGAGAGGGCGAGATGACAGTTCATTCGCCCCCACACGGACGTGAAGGTGGTGCGGCGGTGCGTCCCCGCCGCGGCGACACGGCCCGCGAGGGCGCGCACGTCGCCGCGATGCAGCGTCGGCGCCTGCTGCACGCGTTCTGCGAGATCGTCGGCGAGTCGGGACTGGAGCGGGCGGGGATCGGGCGTGTGTGCAAGCGCGCCGGCGTGTCGAGGCGCACCTTCTACGACCTCTTCGAAGACCGCGAAGCGTGCTTCCTCGCCGCGCTCGACGGTGCTTTCGAGCGAATGGCGGCGTTCGTGCGCGACGCGTGCGACGGCGAATTGACGTGGGAAGAGCGCATTAACCACGCCACGGATGCACTACTCACGCTGTTCGACCGCGATCGCGCGACCGCGCGTATGTGCGTAGTGGAGACGCTCAGGGGCGGCCCGCGGGCGCTCGACCGCCGCGCTTCGGCCCTCGCGATGCTCGCGAGGGCGGTCGATGAGGGTCGCGAGGTTGCGGCGCGAGAAGGGATGGGCGCGCCGTCGCCGCTCACCGCGGAAAGCGTGGTGGGGGGCGCGCTGTCAGTGATCCACACCCGTTTGCTCGACCGCGCCGACGCTCCGCTCTCGCCGCTCGCGGAACCGCTTGCGGAGATGATCGTGCGTCCGTATCTCGGCGCCCGCGTTGGCTCGGTGGGTGCAAATGGACGGCGCCCGACGGGTACCACGCGACTCGCGAAGGGGAGGCGACGTGCGCAAGAGAGGCGTCGAGGGGAGGACGGCGCGCAACGGGCTGGAGCGGCGGACGTACCCGATGTAGGCGCTCCAGTCGGGAGCAGGCCCGCGGTGGACGACACGTCGTTGAGCCTGTTCGACAACCTGGCGATTCGCGTCACGTACCGCACCGCCATGGTGATCGCGACTATCGCCGAGAACCCTGGCGCGAGCAGCCGATCGGTGGGCGAGCGGGCCGGGATAGCCGACCAAGGGCAGGCGTCGAAGCTGCTGCGTCGCCTGTGTCGTCACGGGTTGATCGAGCACCAGCTGGAGGCGCGCGGGAGGGGCGAGGCGTACGCGTGGGCTCTCACCGACCGCGGGCGGGCGGTACACGAGACGCTCTCGACTTAGGCTACGAGGGAGCGGTACAGCCGCCTGGCTCAGCTCGCCAGCAGGAACTCAGCCACCCGGTCGATCGCGTCCGGGCGGTCAAACCACCACCAGTGCCCAGCGTCGGGCAGCTCGAGCAACTCGCTGTTCGGCAGCGCCTTCGCGTACTCGGCGGCGAAGTGTGGGGGAATGTAGGGGTCGGCCATCCCCCACACCACGAGTGAGGGCATGGTGAGCAGCGAGAGGCGCTCGCCCGCCTTCGCCAGCACCTCGCTGGGGGAGCTACGGTAGAGGCGGAGGATGGCCCGCTGGGTGCCCTGGTCGAAGTGGTCGAGGACCGTGTCCAACCAGGTCTCGGGCATCGGACCGGGCTTGAAGTTGCCCTCACGTGAGGTGAACCGCAAGATCGGGCGGGCGGTGGCGCCCATGACCAGCTCCCCCAATCCGGGGGTGCGCCAGGCGCGGGCGGTGCGGTGCCAGTCATATCCGGGGAGGAACGTGACGGCGTTGGTGACCACCAGCCGCTCAATCCGCTCCGGGTGGGCTTGTGCGAAGGCGAGACCCACGGCACCCCAGTCGTGCACCAGCATCCTGACCTTCTCCACTTCCACCATGTCGAGAAACCGCTCGATGAAGGCGGAGTACTCCTCGATCGTGTACTTCAGGTACCCCGGCTTGCCTGAGCGCCCGAAGCCGGGCAGGTCGGGCGCAAGGCCACCGGTGCGCTCTAGAAAGCCCGGCCCATAAGGCGGAGGTTCAACCCACTGATCTGAGGGGCGCTTTGCCCGCCACCAACGTCGCCACCACGAGCGCGTGGCGTGGCGCTCGCGAGGAGAGATCCAGTCGTCGGAGTTGGTCGGCACGCCGTGCAGGTACAGCGCGGGCGCGGCCGGCCCTTCCGTGGGGGCGCTGCGCCAGAAGACGGGCATGCCACCGCGTGCCCCGGATGGGGTATCGATCTCGGCGGTGTTGTCGGTGGGCGACGGCACGCGGCGAGGATATAGCGTGGGCGTGTGCCCCACGCCTGGAAGCGCCCCACCCGTGCGCGCGTGCTTCGCATCCGCGACCGCTTGCGCGAGGTGTACGGCATCCCCCGTATGACCCCCCACGGGCGGCCGCTCGATGAGTTGATCCTGACGGTGCTCTCCCAGAGCACGAACGATCGCAACCGCGATGTCGCCTTCCTGCGTCTGCGCGAGCGCTTCGCCTCACCCGGCGGGCCGATGGATTACGCCGCCATGCTCGCGGCGCCCGTCGCCGAGGTGGAGGAGGCGATCCGCCCAGGAGGGATCTCCAAGGTGAAGTCGGCGCGCATCCAGGCGATCCTCGCCGCGATCGCCGGCACCCCTCCGCCGGGAGCCGGTGTCGCGGATGAGGCTCCCCCGCGGGATGCCTCGCCAAGCCGTGCGGGCGCATCTTGCGCGAAGGAGCCGCTGTCGCTCGAATGGATGCGCGATGCTCCGATCGAGCAGAGCCGCGCCTACCTGTGTGCCCTGCCGGGTGTCGGGCGCAAGACGGCGGCGTGCGTGCTCCTGTTCTCCTTCGGCCTCCCCGACATTCCCGTGGACACGCACGTCTCGCGTGTGGGCACGCGATTGGGTCTGTTTCGTGAGGGCGCTCCCTTCGAGGAGCTGCACGATCAGATGCTCGCCATCACCCCACCCGGCGAGGAGCTCGAGTTCCACGTGAACCTCCTGCGCCACGGCCGTCGAACCTGCCACGCCCGCACCCCCGCCTGCGGCGAGTGCGCGCTGGCGCGGATGTGCCCGAGTCGAGGCCTCTTCACGTCGGTGGCAGTCGCGGCCCGCGACAGGGCGGGGGCTTGACTTATCGTCTCAGCGGCATTCGCGGCTCGGCGCTGGGCGGGCTCACGATGGCTCCGGTAGCAGTTGCAGCGCCATGCAGTGTGCGGGCCTGATCGTGTGGAAGTGGCGATGGTCGAGCGTGGCGAGCTTGTGCTCGTCAAGCATCTCGGTTGCCGCCACCACGGAGGCGTCCACGAGTCCAAGGGAGAGGTCGCGGTAGGTGTCAAGCAGCTCACCAGCGCGTGCCAGCCAGCGCTTCGGGAGATCGAGCAACTCCAAGGAGCCGCTTGCGAACTCTTCCAGCAGCGCCGCAAAAGCGCGCGGCCAGGGTCGCAGCATGTACTCCACCTCGACCAGTACGCAAACCGGCACGATGCGCCGCTCTGCGCTGTTCTGAATCAGTTCGACGCAGCGCTTGTGGTCTGGATCTGTCGCATCCAGCAGTGCGACGAGCGGACCCGTGTCGAGGATCAGCGCCATACGTCAGGCTCATAGGTTCTCCCGCGCGCTTGACCAGCAGTGCTTATCACCCCGACGCAAGAGAGCTTGGCCGGTGGCGCGGTGTTGAGCGCAAGCTCCCGCTCGAGCGCTTCCCGCACAAGTTGGGGGAAAGTCACTCGGCGCTCCCGCGCCGCTTGATGGGCACGATCGAGCAGGCCTCGATCCGCCTGGATCATCACACGTTGCATCATGCTAGCAATGCTAGCAGCAGGCAAGCGGTCGGTTCTGAGGGCTTCAGATCGGAGCATGGTCCTTTCCCTATTCCGACAGATCCCCGGTAAAGGGGACACTCGCGGCGGGCGCGATCATCGTCGAGCAATACTCGGTGGGCGTGGCTCAACCGTGCGGGATCACTGCGAAGGCGATCACCGCGTACTGCAGCGCCGCCGCGGCGATCACGAGCGCGTGGAAGATCTCGTGATACCCGAACACCTTCGGCCAGGGGTTGGGGCGCTCGCTGGCGTACACCACCGCCCCCAGGACATAAAGCAGCCCACCCAGCGCGAGCCCGGCCACGCCGAGCCACCCGATCGAGGCGGGCAGCTCGCCGAACACCGCCGCAGACACCAAGCCGAGCGCAACATACACGGCGGCGAACACCCACTTCGGGCCGTCGATCCACAAGAGCTTGAACACCACCCCGCCGAGCGCCCCCGCCCACAGCACGATCAGGATCGTGATGGAAAGCGATCCTTTCAGGGCGAGTAGCGCCACCGGTGTGTAGGTGCCGGCGATCAGCACGAAGATCATCGAGTGATCGAGTCGTCGCATCCAGCGCCGCGCGGCCGGTCGCCAGGTGACGCGGTGGTAGAGCGCGCTGGTGCCAAACAGCGCCGACACCGCCGCTGCGTAAATACTCGCCGCCAGGCGAGCCCGTCCGTCTGACGCCGCCAGGATCAAAGCCACACCGCAGCCGAGCGACGCGAAGAAGGCGTACTGATGCGAGACGCCACGCAGCTTGGGCTTGACGGGTCCCTCCGTCGATTTCGACGGTGGCTTCACCACGGTCATCGTCTGACGGTAGCGCTTCTGGAGGCGCTAAACGCCTGGGACGCCGGTAGCCGGCGTGGCGCTTGCGAGCTTCTCGCGCTCGCGCTCGGGGGTCACTCGCACGACATCCCAGGCGAGCCTCACCCGAGCCATGCCGAGGATCAGCCAACCCGATGGGTCGAGCTCCCACCAGCGCAGTCCGTGAAATGCCGAACGGGGGAAGGCGTGATGGTTGTGATGCCACGCCTCCCCAAGCGAGGGGAGTGCCAGCCAGAACACATTCGTGGAGTGGTCCTCAACGGCGAATCTCCGGCTGCCGAAGAAGTGGCAGATCGAGTTGATGCTCCACGTGACGTGGTGCACGAAGAAGATCCTGACAAGCCCTCCCCACAGCAGCGCGCTCAGCGCGGCCGCGAGTAAGCCTCCGCTCAAGCCCAACCCCAGCAGGAAGGGGATCGCCAGGCTGTAGAGCGCGATCAACGGGAACGCCTTGTTGATACGTCGCATCCCCCTGTCTTCGAGCAGGTCGGGGGCGAACCGTTTCGAGGAGGCTTGCCCGTGCGTTGAGAACAGCCAGCCGGTGTGTGCGTGCCACAGGCCACACACCATCCCGCTGACACCGGCCCCCTGGCCGGCGTGGGGGCTGTGCGGGTCGCCCTCCTCGTCGGTGAACGTGTGGTGCTTGCGGTGGTCTGCCACCCAGTCGATCACCGGCCCCTGTACAGCCATCTCGCCGAGCACCGCGAGCGTATATCTCATCCACGCGTGTGTTTGGAACGCCCGGTGGGTAAGGAGCCTGTGGAAGCCCACGGTGATCCCGATCGCCGTGGCCATGTACATCACCGCCATGATCGCCAGATCGAGGGGGCTGAGAAAGCTGTCCCACAGCAACACACCGCCCGCGATGACGCCGAGGAACGGCAGCACCACGGCCGCGATGTTCACGTTGCGCTCGACGCGGGTCACTCGCCTGGAGTTACCCAGACCTGTCCCCAATCGTTACTCGCAGATAATCTGCTATTATCCGACTTAGATTTGATCGCAACAACTGAAGGAGCATCCTCATGGGCAAGACCATCGGAATTGATCTCGGCACCACGAACTCGTGCATGGCCGTGCTCGAGGGTGGCGAGCCCACCGTCATCGAGAACGCTGAGGGCGGCCGTACAACCCCCTCTGTCGTCGCCTTCACCGCCTCCGGCGAGCGCCTCGTGGGTACCGTCGCCAAGCGCCAGGCGGTGACCAACCCGCAGAACACAATTTTCTCCATCAAGCGTTTCATGGGCCGCAAGGAGGCCGAGGTGCGCGAGGAGGAGTCGATCGTCCCCTACAAGGTCGTCTCCGGACCCAACGGCGACGCACGGGTGGAAGCCGACGGCAACCAATACTCCCCGCCCGAGGTCTCGGCGATGATCCTACAAAAGCTGAAGTCCGACGCTGAAGCCTATCTGGGCGAAGCGGTGGATTCAGCCGTCATCACGGTCCCCGCCTACTTCAACGACGACCAGCGCCAAGCCACCAAGGACGCCGGCAAGATCGCCGGGCTCGATGTCAAGCGTATCATCAACGAGCCCACCGCCGCCTCGCTCGCTTACGGACTCGACAAGGAGTCAGACCAGACGATCCTGGTCTTCGACCTCGGCGGCGGCACCTTCGACGTGTCGGTGCTCGAGATCGGCGATGGGGTCTTCGAGGTTAAGTCCACCGCCGGCGACAACCACCTCGGCGGCGACAACTTCGACAAGGCCATCGTGGACTGGTTGGTAGCCGACTTCAAGCGCGACCAGGGCATCGACCTCTCCGCCGATCCGATGGCGCTGCAACGCCTCTATGAGGCCGCGGAGAAGGCCAAGATCGAGCTCTCCACCACGCAGGAGACGCAGATAAACCTACCCTTCGTAACCGCCGATTCCTCCGGCCCCAAGCACCTCGATACCCGCCTCACGCGGGCCAAGCTCGCCGAGCTCACCTCCGCGCTGCTCGATCGTGTGGTGGCGCCCGTGCGCCAAGCTATTGACGACGCGAAGGACAAGGGCGTCAAGGAGATCGACCACATCGTGCTTGTGGGTGGTATGACCCGCATGCCCGCCGTCCAGGAGAAGGTGAAGGAGCTCACCGGCAAGGACCCCCACCGTGGGGTCAATCCTGACGAGGTCGTAGCGGTGGGCGCCGCCATCCAGGCGGGCGTGCTCGCCGGCGATGTCAAGGACGTGCTCCTGCTGGATGTCACCCCCCTCACGCTCGGTATCGAGACCAAGGGTGGCGTGATGACCAAGCTCATCGAGCGCAACACCACCATCCCCACGCGCAAGGGGGAGGTGTTTTCAACGGCTGAGGACAACCAACCCTCGGTGGAGATCCATGTGCTCCAGGGCGAGCGCGAGATGGCTCAGTACAACAAGTCGCTCGGCAAGTTTCAACTCACCGGCATCCCCCCGGCGCCGCGCGGTATCCCGCAGATCGAAGTGGCGTTTGACATCGACGCCAACGGCATCCTCAACGTGTCCGCCAAGGATCTCGGCACCGGCAAGGAGCAGAAGATCGAGATCAAGGCGGGGTCGGGGCTCTCCGACGAGGAAGTCAAGTCGATGGTTTCCGACGCCGAGTCGCACGCCGAGGAGGACCGCAAGGCGCGCGAACTAGCGGAGGCCCGCAACAACGGCGAGAACGCCGCCTATCAGGCCGAGCGCCAGCTCACAGACCTAGGCGACCAGGTAGATGCCGACTCCAAGTCACGCATCGAGGACGCCATCAAGGAGGTACGCGAGTCGCTCGAGTCAGAGGACCCCGCCGCCATCAACGCTCGCACCGACGCCCTCCAGAGCGCTTTCCACGCGGTCTCCGAGGCGATGTACCAGAAGGCCCAGGCCGACGCGGCCGCCGCCGGCGACGGTGCGGGTCCCGCCGCTGAGGCCGACGGCTCGTCCTCTGAGGAGGATGTCGTGGACGCCGAGGTGGTTGACGAGGGCAAGAGCTGATGGAGGAGGTAACGCCAGAGGCCGAGGTGGAGCAACCAGAGGTCGAACGAGCGCAGGACGCGGGAGTCTCTCCTCCGGCTCCATCCCAGCCCACCCCCGATCAAGGGGTGGGCCCCGCAGGGGCGTCCTCCTCCCCACAGCCCACCGCCGGCCAGGGGGTGGACCCCGGAGGAGAGATCGAAGCGGAGCTTGACGAAATGGTGAAGACCTCCGCGGAGCGCGACCACTACCTCGCGCTCGCGCAGCGCACCCAGGCGGACTTCGAGAATTACCGCAAGCGTGTGGCCCGCGACGCCGCTCAAGCGCAGGATCGCGGTGTAGCGAAGCTCGCAAAGGAGTTGCTCCCGGCGCTTGACAACCTCGACCGTGCGCTCGACGCCGCGGCCGAGGAGGACCCGCTGCTCACCGGTGTGAAGCTCGTGCGCGCGGAGATCGCCGCCGCGCTCGCCCGTGTGGGCATCGAGGCATTCTCCCCGCTTGGCGATCCCTTCGATCCCAACGTGCACGAGGCGATGGCCCAGCAGCCGGTCGAGGGCGCCGCGTCGGGAACCGTCGCCGAGGTCTACCAGAACGGGTATCGCATGGGCGACACCGTCATCCGCCCAGCGCGCGTGCTGGTGGCCGCGTAACGAGGAGCCCACATGGCCACACGTCCCGACTACTACAAGACGCTCGGGGTCGACAAGAAGGCGAGCGCCGAGGAGATCAAGAAGGCCTACCGCAAGCTCGCGCGCCAGTACCACCCCGACCGCAACCCCGACGACAAGCAGGCGGAGGAGCGCTTCAAGGAGATCTCCCAAGCCCACGACGTGCTCGGGGACCCCGAGAAGCGCAAGCAGTACGACTCCGGCAGCGGTCCCTTCGCCGCCGGTGGCGCGGGCGGACCGGGCTTTGGCGGCTTTGGTAACTTCGACTTCGACGCCTCCTCGATGGGCGACATCCTCTCCAACCTCTTCGGGGGCGGCGCTGGAGGAGGAGGCGGCGCTGGAGGAGGCGGACGGCGCGGCAAGGCGCGCCCCCAGCGCGGTCGCGATCTGGAGACCGAGGTAAGCATCTCCTTCGACCAAGCCATCTCCGGTGCGCAGGTGCCCCTGTCGGTACCCACCAGCGGCGCCTGCCCCACCTGCCACGGCACCGGAGCCAAGCCCGGCACCACGCCGAAGGTGTGTCCCCGGTGTGAGGGCCGCGGCATCGAGACGCAAGGACAGGGGATGTTCTCGATCTCCCAACCCTGCTCGCGTTGCGGCGGTAGCGGCACCGTCATCGAGGACCCCTGCCCCACCTGCGGAGGCTCGGGTGCGGTGCGGACGGTGAACAAATTCCGCGTCAACATCCCTGCTGGTGTGAAGGAGGGCTCCCGCATCCGGGTGGCCGGCAAGGGCGAGGCCGGGGCTCGTGGTGGTCCCGCGGGAGATCTCTACGTCGTGACACACGTCTCGCCCTCACCGGTGTTCAAGCGCAAGGGAGACAACCTCGAGGTGGACGTTCCCCTCACGATCCCCGAGGCGCTGCGTGGGGGTGACATCCGTGTGCCCACGCTCGAGGGCTCAAAGACGTTGCGGGTCAAGCCCGGCACCAACCATGGCGCCGTGCAGCGGTTGCGCGGCGAGGGACCCCCCAAGCTCGGGAGCAAGACTCGAGGGGATATCCACTACCGCTTCACCATCGATGTGCCCGAGAAGCTCACCTCCGAGCAAGAAGAGGCGGTCGAGCAACTCTCCAAGGTGATGAACGGCGATCCCCGCGCGCAATTGTTCTCGGAGGCTCCCTCATGAGCGACAAGCCCGTCACCCGTGTGAAGGTGGAGACCGACCGTGGCGTGTTCATGATCTCCGTGGCGGCCGAGCTCGCCAATATGCACCCGCAAACGCTTCGCATGTATGAGTCGCGCGGTTTGGTGGAGCCGAAGCGATCGCCCAAGGGCACCAGGCTCTACTCCCAGGAGGATGTGGAGAGGTTGCGGCGCATCCATGAGATGACCGCCGAGCTTGGGTTGAACCTCGCCGGGGTACAACGTGTGCTCGACCTCGAGTCGGAGGTGCGGGACATGCACGCACGTATCGAACAGCTGGAAGTGAAGGCATTGCACACCCAGGTCGAGCTCGCCGAGGAGCTGGAGCGCGTGCGCCGCTCCTTCCGTGCCGAGCTCGTCCCCTATCGCGGTGCTGGCGCCGAGTTGGTGCGCGCGGCGGATGCACGCGCGTTGTTCCGGATCCCACCCACCTCGCCGAAGGAGGGAACGCGATGACACCGCCCAATGGACAAACGCCGGGGGGCGCGACCACGGCGCCATCGCCCGAGGAGGAGCAGAAGCCGCTCGAGCGCTTTGGCAAGGACCTCACCGAGCTGGCCGAGCAAGGCAAGCTCGATCCCGTGATCGGCCGCGACGAGGAGATCCGCCGTGTGATCCAGGTGCTTTCGCGCCGCACCAAGAACAACCCGGTGCTCATCGGTGAGCCGGGTGTCGGCAAGACCGCGATCGTCGAGGGTCTCGCCCAGCGTGTCGTATCAGGCGACGTGCCCGAGTCACTTCGGGAGCGGCGTGTGATCGCGCTCGATATGGGTGCGCTCATCGCGGGCGCCGTCTATCGCGGCGAGTTCGAGGAGCGTTTGAAGGGGGTGCTCAAGGAAGTGTCGGAGGCTCAGGGCACGGTGATCCTCTTCTTGGACGAGCTTCACACCATCGTCGGCGCGGGCGCCGCCCAGGGCGCGGTCGATGCTGCCAACCTGCTCAAGCCGATGCTCGCCCGCGGGGAGCTTCGCTGCGTGGGCGCCACCACTCTGGACGAGTATCGCAAGCACATTGAGAAGGACGCCGCCCTGGAGCGTCGCTTCCAGCCGGTGATGGTGGGCGAGCCTTCCGTGGAGGACACGATCGCGATCCTGCGGGGGCTGAAGGAGCGCTATGAGACCCACCACGGCGTGCGTATCCAGGACGCGGCGCTCATCGCCGCCGCGACGCTTTCCCACCGCTACATCGCCGACCGCTTCCTACCCGACAAGGCCATCGACCTGATCGATGAGGCCGCCTCGAAGATTCGCATCGAGATCGACTCCGTGCCCACGGAGATAGACGAGGTGGACCGTCGTGTGATGCAACTTGAGATCGAGCTCACCTCGTTGCGCAAGGAGAAGGACGAGCCTTCCAAGGAGCGCCGCGGCGCGATCGAGGCGGAGTTGGCGGAGCTGCGCGCGCGCTCGGATGAGATGCGCGCCCAGTGGGAGCGCGAGAAGCAGGCGATCCAGGGCGTGCGCGAGATGAAGGAGCGCTTGGAGCAGGCGCGCGTGGAGGCCGAACGGGCCGAGCGCGAAGCCAACCTCCAGCGCGCCGCCGAGCTGCGCTACGGAGAGATACCGGAGCTTGAGAAGCAACTCGCCGAGCACGAAGCGGCTGAGCGCGAACGAAGCGAGGGCGAAGCCATGGCCGACGGTGCCGGTGGTGAGGCTGGGGTGGGCGGGCCTCAGTTCCTCAAGGAGGAGGTGGACGCTGAGGACGTCGCAGAGGTGGTGGCCCGCTGGACCGGAATCCCTGTCTCACGGCTTATGGAGGGGGAAGTGGAGAAGTTGATCCACATGGAGGAGCGTTTGCACGAACGCGTTGTCGGCCAGAATGAGGCGGTGGAGGCGGTGGCCACCGCGTTGCGCCGCTCGCGTGCGGGCCTGCAAGACCCCAATCGTCCGATCGGCACATTCCTTTTCCTCGGCCCCACCGGAGTGGGCAAGACCGAGCTCGCGCGAGCCCTGGCCGAGTTCATGTTCGATTCGCAAGACGCGATGGTGAGGATCGACATGAGCGAGTACATGGAGAAGCACTCCGTATCCCGCCTCGTGGGCGCGCCCCCCGGGTACGTGGGCTATGAAGAGGGGGGCCAGCTAACCGAGATGGTGAGACGCCGCCCTTACAGCGTGGTGCTGCTGGACGAGATCGAGAAGGCCCACCCCGATGTGTTCAACACGCTCCTACAGGTGATGGACGACGGCCGTCTCACCGATGGGCAGGGACGCACCGTGGACTTCAAGAACACCGTGCTCATCATGACCTCCAATATTCCGGTGTCCGCCACAGGCGACGACCTGCGGGCGGAATTGACCAATCACTTCAAGCCCGAGTTCATCAACCGTCTGGATGACATCGTTCGCTTCGACCCGCTCTCCCGCGAGCAGATATCGGAGATTGTTGACTTGCAGCTACAGCGCGTGGTCGAGCGAGTGGCAGAGCGCGGTGTCCAGCTCGAGATCACCCCCGAGGCCAAGCTGCTGTTGGGCAACATGGGCTACGACCCCACCTATGGCGCCCGGCCCCTGCGGCGCGTTATCCAGAAGCAATTGGTGGACAAGCTTGCGCTCGCATTGCTAGAGGGGCGGTTTCACTCTGGTGACACCGTTGCCGCCGACGCGGTCGACGGGCAGTTGTCCTTGGAGCGGTGCGCTCAACCTGCAGCGACCGGGACCTGAATCGTAGAGGCCTTACGCTGCGAGAATCTGCGCGGCGAGGATCGCCGCGTTGCGCGCGTTGTCGAGCCCGACACACGCGACAGGCACACCGGGTGGCATCTGGACGATCGAGAGGATCGCGTCGAGGCCGCCGGCGGCGGTGAGGCGGCCCGAGAGGGGGACGCCGATGACAGGCAGATCTGTGTGGGCGGCAACCGCGCCGGGGAGCGCCGCGGATATGCCTGCACCCGCGATGACGACGCGCAGGCCACGTGACTTGGCGCTCTTGGCGTACTCGGCCACGATGTCGGGTTCGCGGTGGGCGGAGGCGACCTTCATCTCGTGGGGGATACCCCGGTCGCGGAGCTCGTTGGCGGCCTTCTCCATCGCCTCCATGTCGCTTGAGGAGCCCATCACGATGCCGACGAGTGGACCGGCGACATCGAACTCCTCGAGCTGTGCTTGCACCTCGGCCTCAGCGAGTCCGGCTCGGATTGGTGTGGGGGCGTCGCTCATGGTGTGGTGGTGGTTTGGGGTTCTGCGTTGGCGGCGATGTCGCGCCGCATTTGCTTGCCGTCGAACGTGATGTTCTCAGCGGCAGCATACGCGGCGGCGCGGGCGGACTCGGGGTTGGGGCCGAGGGCGGTGACGTTGAGAACGCGACCGCCGGCGGTGACGATTGAGGGGGGGGTGGCGCTGCCGGCGTCCGACCTTTCCCCGGAATCGCCGTTGCTCGCGCCGCCGCCGGTTCTGAGGGCGGTGCCAGCATGCGTGACCTCGATACCGCCGGGAACATGGTCGAGCCCGAAGATCTCATCGCCGGAGGACGATGAGGAGGGGTAGCCGGCTGAGGCGAGCACGAGCGTAACCGCCCAATCGGTGGTCCAGTCGAGGACGGTGCCTTCGAGCCCCCCTGGGTGGGTGCAGGAGAGCAGCAGCTCGAGCAGGTCGGAGCGCAGACGTGGGAGGACGGCTTGGGTCTCTGGGTCGCCGAAGCGGACGTTGAACTCGAGCACGCGGGGACCGTCGGAGGTGAGCATGAGCCCGGCGTAGAGGACCCCGTGAAAGGGGGTGCCACGGTCGCGCATGAGGTTGACTATTGGCTGGTGAACGGCGGCGGCAAGGCCCTCGACGGCGGCGGTGTCAAAGCCGGCGACGGGCGAGTAGGAGCCCATGCCACCGGTGTTGGGTCCCAGGTCGCCGTCGTTGATGCGCTTGAAGTCGCGAGCGGGGGCCATCGGGACGGCGCGGATGCCGTCACAGAGCGCGAGTAGCGAGAGCTCCTCACCGAGGAGCAACTCCTCGACTATGGCGGAGACGCCACCCTCGCCGAAGCGGTGCTCGACGAAGATCTCCTCGAGCGCGGCGCGGGCTTGCTCGGGGTGGTTTGCCACGGTGACGCCCTTACCGGCGGCGAGACCGTCGGCCTTCACCACCACACCGGGGTTCGCGAGATCCGCCACGGCGTCGATGCCCTCTTGCAGCGACTCCACCCGCCGCCAGCGGGCGGTGGGGACTCCAGCCTGCTCCATCGCGTCCTTGGCGAAGGCCTTGGATCCCTCCAGTCGCGCGGCGGCGGCGGCGGGGCCAAACGCCGTGTGACCGCGCTGCTTGAGGGCGTCCACGAGGCCCGCCACGAGCGGAACCTCGGGGCCGACCACGGTGAGATCGACACCCTCGTGCTCGACCGCTGAGACGAGCCCGTCGATGTCGTCCACGGGAATGTCGATCAAGCGCGCGTCGGCGGCGATACCGGCGTTGCCAGGCGCGCACAGCAGCTCTGGGTGCCGCGGCGAGCGGGCGAGGGCGCGCACCAGGGCGTGCTCACGCCCCCCCGATCCGACAACCAGGACCTTCACGCGGTTACTTGAACCTTCCGCATCGACAGTGGCGGACAGGGGTACTCACAGCGAGGCGATCAGCTCATCGACGGGGATCGCGGCGAGTGTCTCGTAGCGGCCGGTGCCGCGGGAGCCAAGCTCGAGCGAGACGCGGGCCATGGTCTTCTCGTCGGGGGCCTCGACGACGGAGATGAAGTCGACGTTGCCGAGGGTGGCCCATTGCGCCTTGACGGTGGCGCCGAGTTGCTCGACCTCCTTGTTGACCTCGCGAATGCGCTCGGGGTTGTTCTTGACGGTTTGCACTCCCTCGGGCGTCAACGTCGAGAGCATGATGTAGGTGGGCATGGCTCCTCCGTTCTTCGCGGTTCGCGCCGGGGTGGCGCGCTTCCCTCGTTTGTACAGGATCGACGGGCGGCGGGGGGTGGAGGGGGAGGAGTTGGGGATATCCATTTTGGGGTGACTCGCGCGCGCGTACGCGAAGTAGAGCTTGCTTTGCGCGCGCACGCGAGTCACCCCCTGAGGGACATACCATCCCCTCCACGGCGATAATGGGGATGTGATCGTGCGCTACACACGCCCCGAGTTGGGCGAACTGTGGACCGACGAGGCGCGCATGGAGACATGGCGCCGCGTGGAGGTGGCCGCCTGCGAGGAGCTACCCGGGCTGCTCGGCGAGGGCGAGGGCCCCACAGAGGCCGACCTTGAGGCGATCCGCGCGGCGACGTTCACGGTTGAGGCGGTGAACGAGCGCGAGCGCGTCACCGACCACGATGTGGCGGCATTTGTGGATGTGCTCTCGGCAAGCGCGGGCGCGGCGGGACGGTGGATTCATTTTGGATTGACTTCGTCGGACGTGCTCGACACCGCAAGTGGGCTGCAGTTGCGCGGAGCGGGAGGGGTGGTGGTAGCGGGAGCGCAAGCTCTCGTGCATGCGCTTGCAAACCGCGCCCGTGAACACGTGGAGACGCTTTGCGTGGGGCGTACGCACGGTGTGCACGCCGAGCCGACCACCTTCGGCGTGAAGCTCGCGGGGTTCGCGTTCGAGGCGCATCGCAACGCCGAACGGTTGAGGCGCGCGTTCGGACAGGTGTCGGTGGGGGCGATCTCGGGCGCGGTGGGAACCTATGCGGCCACGAGCCCCGAGTTCGAGCGCAGAGTGCTCGAGCGGCTGGGTTTGGAGCGCGAGGATGTCTCCACCCAGGTTGTCGCGCGCGACCGTCACGCAGAGCTGCTGCAGGCGATCGCGCTCGCGGGCGCCGGTTTGGAGCGGCTTGCGACTGAGATCCGCCATCTGCAGCGCACGGAGGTGCGCGAGGCTCAAGAGCCGTTCAGGGTTGGGCAGAAGGGAAGCTCGGCGATGCCGCACAAGCGTAATCCGATCAAGAGCGAGCAGCTTACGGGGTTGGCGCGGGTGTTGCGGGGGAACGCGCAGGCGGGGTTGGAGAACGTGGCGTTGTGGCACGAGCGCGACATCTCGCACTCCTCAGTGGAGCGCGTGATCTTGCCTGACTCGACGATCCTGATCGACCACATGCAGCAGGCGGCGATCAAGTTGGTGGGAGGGTTGGTGGTCAACGAGGAGCGGATGCGCGAGAACCTCGAGATGACCCATGGCGCGCTCTTCTCACAGCGCGTTTTGCTGGCGCTCATCGAGGGCACCCCCGCCCATCCCGGGATGGTGCGTGACGACGCCTACCGCATCGCCCAAGAGTTGGGGCAGCGTGCATGGGACGAGGGCACTCCACTGCGAGATCTCCTCGCGGCCGACGAGCGCGTCGCGGGGCTTGACCTCGACGCGATCTTCGACTACGGCCACTACACCCGCTACGCGCACGAGATCGTGGCGCGTCTGGACGAGATTGCCTGATCTCGCGTTAGGCCGACCGCGGAGCGGCCGGCCCACGCGAATCGGGAGTTGCCCCCTACGGAATGTCGATTGCCGCCGGCAGGGTTGTGTTTTCGCCGGTGCCCACGAATCGCAGCGATGTGGGGCCTGTCTCGGTGATCGAGTAAACGTTCTCCGATACTCCGCTGTCTGCGCCGTCACTACTCGACAGCACAGATTGAACCCCGTCGGGGGTTACCCCGACGATCTTCTGGCGTGTGTCTTGCCCGTACGGCGGTGGGGTTTGGGGCATGAGAATGTTCAACTTGCCTTCCTCGGCTTGGGTCGTGGTCGCGCAATCGAGCGACCCGTTGGCCCACAGGCAGAGAGAGTTGGCGCCTGGCACGAGATACCACTGACTACCGCCACCCGGCGCGGGTACCGCGCGGGCGAGGGCGATGTTGGGGCCGTATTCACTTGCCATGCCCGGCGATTCCGCGGCGTCTAACAGGCCGGTCGGGACGGAGGTGGCGGGCGCCTGGTCGAGTGCGGTGAAGCTCGCGCTTTGAATTGCCGATGTTGAGGCGGCGCGGGCTGACACGTGGTGCAGGTAGGCGCCATGGTGTCTGTGTTGATGAGGGGCTTTTGTGGCGCCCGCCACGCCCACGGCAAAGACGCCGACGGTGAGTGCGCTCGCCACGACTACGAGCCTCATGGTTGTATTTTTGAGGTAGTGGATCATCCCCAGTACGCCTCCCCCCAGATCTCTCGGCGACGGTAGCCGCGCATAACCGGCAACGATGACTATCTCTCGGAATAGTTTCGGCAGCCAATATAAGGGTGATGTAGCGAAATATCTACCGATCGGGCCCTTGGTAACAGGATGGTAACAAATCCAATCATCGGGATAATGCTAAAGTGGTGTAGCGTGCGTACAATAGTACGCGGCGCGACGACGTGTCGTTTCGGGGGACACTTCCCGGGGCAGTCGGTTAGCACGACGTGTCGGAGTGGGCCGGCGATCCCGTTTGCACGACGGTGGCTCGCGGTAGTCGAACGAGCGGCCATGCGGCAGGCGTTGGCGCTCGGACCTCCAGAGGCGCCTCTGCTCGGAGAGCGCTCCGCCCGCGACCGTTGCTAGCATCGCGCCGCGTGAGCGTCCTCGCCGACTTGCCCCTAATCGCCAGCGGGAAGGTGCGCGAGCTGTATGACCTCGATGACCGTCTCTTGATGGTGGCGAGCGACCGCATCTCCACCTACGACGCGGTCCACCCCACGCCTATCCCCGATAAGGGGAAGGTGTTGACCGGGCTGTCGGCGTTCTGGTTCGAGCACACGAAGGGGATCGTGGCCAACCACATGCTCTCGGCAACCGAGGGGGTTCCGGCGGAGGCGCGTGGGCGCGCGCTCGTGGTGCGCAAGCTGAAGATGCTTCCCGTGGAGTGCGTCGTGCGCGGCTACATCACGGGGTCGGGGTGGAAGGACTACCAGGCCACCGGGAAGGTGTCAGGGATCGAGCTGCCCGCGGGGTTGCGCGAGTCTGAGCAGTTGCCCGAGCCGATCTTCACGCCCTCCACGAAGGCCGAGGTGGGCCACGACGAGGCGATCGATTTCGAGCGTGCCGCCGAGCTAGTGGGGGACAGGGGGCTGATGGAACGCGTGCGGGACATCTCGATCGACCTCTACTCCCACGCGGCCGCACACGCGCGCGAGCGGGGTGTGATCCTCGCCGACACCAAGTTCGAGCTCGGTCTCGATGAGGACGGCGAACTGGTGGTGGGCGACGAGGTGCTCACACCAGATTCTTCGCGCTATTGGCCTGTGGAGGGCTACGAAGTGGGGAAGGGCCAGCCAAGCTTCGACAAGCAGTATGTGCGCGATTGGGCTGCGGGGAGCGGTTGGGACAAGAAGCCACCCGCCCCCGCGATACCCGCGGACGTGGTGGCGGGTACGCGCGCACGGTATGTGGAGGCGTATGAGCTCATCGTCGGCGAGCCCTTCAGTGCCTGGCTTGAGCGGACCGCCTCCGAGCCACGCGGCGGCACGGCGTGAGGGCGCGCGTGTTGATCCGCCCCAAGGCGGGCATCCTCGATCCTCAGGGCGAGGCGGTTCAGCGGGCGCTCCCGGCGCTTGGGTTCGAGGACGTGGCGAACGTGCACGTCGGCCGCTTGGTAGAGCTTGATGTGGACGACCCCGGTCAGCTCGAGCCGATGTGCGAGAAGCTGTTGGCGAATCCTCTTGTTGAGGACTACGAGATCATCCTCGCCGGTGACTGACCGCCACCGCGTGAATCGATGAGGTTCGGGGTCCTTCAGTTCCCGGGCACGTGCGACGAGGTGGACGCATTGCACGCCGCCAGACGCGTTGGCGACGCGGAGCTCCTGTGGCATGGCGAGCGCGACCTGAAGGGGTGCGATGCGATCGTGGTGCCGGGTGGGTTCTCCTATGGCGACTACCTCCGCGCGGGGGCGATCGCGCGCTTTTCGCCCGTGATGGAGTCGGTGATCGCCTTCGCCAAAGACGGGGGGTTGGTGCTCGGGATCTGCAACGGTTTTCAAGTTCTCTGCGAGGCGAAACTGCTTCCTGGGGCGCTACTCCCAAACGCGAATCTCCGTTTCACCTTCAGGCAGGTGGACCTCGAGGTGGTGCGGCCTGACACGGCTTTCACTTGCGCTTGTGGGCCGGGTAGATCGTCGCGGGGGCCCGGCGGGCGGGAGCAACTCGCGCGCCTCAGCATCCCCGCGAAGCACTCGTGGGGACGTTATTACGCCGACGAGGCCACCCTCGCGATCATGGAGGAAAGTGGGCAGGTGGTGCTGCGGTATGCCGAGGGGGAGAACTTCAACGGCTCCACCCACGACATCGCGGGGGTGAGCAACGAGGTGGGGAACGTCTTCGGGTTGATGCCCCACCCCGAGCACGCCGTTGACGAGCTCACCGGTTCGGTCGATGGGCTGTGCATCTTCGCCTCGATGCGCATGGCGGTGGAGGGTGCGCGTGTCTGATTCGGCGACGCTCCCCACGGTGAAGGACGCGCTCGCGCTCGGGCTCACCGAAGCCGAGTACAAGCTGATCTGTGAGAAGCAAGAAGGGTCGCCAAACCAGGTGGAGTTGGCGATGTACTCGCTGTTGTGGAGCGAGCACTGCGCTTATAAGCACTCAAAGAAGTTGCTGCGCACGCTCCCCACCGAGGGCGAGTACGTGGTGATGGGTCCGGGCGAGAACGCCGGTGCGGTCGATCTCGGCGACGGGTTGGTGTGCGCGTTTAAGGTGGAGTCCCACAACCACCCCTCCGCCGTCGAGCCCTTCCAGGGCGCCGCCACGGGTGTGGGGGGGATTCTCAGGGACATCTTCGCGGTAGGTGCCCGCCCGGTGGCGGTGCTCGATTCGCTGCGATTCGGCGATCCCTCGAGCCAACGATCCCGCTACCTACTCGACCGTGCTGTTGCGGGCATCGGGCACTACGGCAACTCCATCGGGGTTCCCACGATTGGCGGGGAGGTGTACTTCGAGGGTCCCTACGAGCAGAACTGCCTCGTCAACGCGATGGCTCTGGGCATCGCCAACCGTGAGGACCTTGTCACAAGCGCCGCGGTGGGGGTGGGCAACACCGTGGTGCTCTTCGGTGCCTCCACCGGCCGCGACGGCATCGGCGGCGCCTCGGTGCTCGCCTCCGCGGAGCTGGGGGAAGACGACGACAAGCGACCCACCGTCCAGGTGGGCGACCCCTTCGAGGAGAAGAAGCTCATGGAGTGCTCGCTGGAGTTGTTGGAGCGTGGCCTACTCGTCTCGCTCCAAGACCTCGGCGCGGCCGGGCTCACCTCCTCGGCCTCTGAGATGGCGTCCAAGGGAGAGGTGGGGATCGACATCGATGTCGCCAAGGTCCCGCTCCGCGAGGCCGACATGGAGCCCTTCGAGATCATGGTGTCCGAGTCGCAGGAGCGCATGCTCTGCGTGGTGGAACCCCACAACGTCGATGCCGTGATGGTGCTTTGCGAGAAGTGGGAGGTGGGTGGCGCCGCCATCGGTTGCGTCACCGACAGCGGTCGCATGCGCGTGTACGACGGGGGCGCCCTTGTTGGCGATATGCCCGTGAGGGCGCTGGTAGACGATTGCCCCCTTTATGACCTGCATCCCGCGAAGCCGCAGGCCACCGTCTATGCGGAGCCGAAGGCGGAGCTCGTCCTCAACGACTCCTCGGTGGGCATCGTGCGCGACGCGATGGACGGTGGAGCATGGGGAGAGATCCTCCTCGCGCTGCTCTCCTGTCCCAACATCGCGTCCCGTCGCCCCCTGTTCGAGCAATACGACGCGATCGTGCAATCCCGTACCGTCCGTCGTCCCGAGCAGGCGGACGCGGCAGTGCTCACAATTCGCGCCCATGGTTCGAGCCCCAGGGTCGAGTGGGGCGCTTCCCACGAGGATCGTCCCCTCCCTGCCATGGGGGTGTCGATCGATTGCAACGGTCGCCGCGTAGCCGCCGACCCCTACACCGGCACGGTTGCCGCGGTGCTCGAGTGCGCGTCGAACCTCGCCTGCGTTGGTGCCCTTCCGCTCGGGACAACCAACAACCTCAATTTCGGCAACCCCGAGAAGCCCCACATAGCGTGGCAACTAACCGAATCTGTACGCGGGCTGGGGGACGCCTGCCGCGCGCTCGCCGCGCCCGTCGTGGGGGGCAACGTGTCGCTTTATAACGAGGGTTCTACCACTGGTCCGATCTACCCCACCCCCGTGATCGGCATGGTGGGAAAGCTCCCCGACGCCCACTTTGCCGGGCAACTCGGTTTCGCGCGCGCGGGCGACACTGTCGCGCTGGTCGGTCAGTTTTCACCCTCCCTTGCCGCCTCCGAGCTTGCCAAGCTACGTGGCGAGGGACTCCCCGACGGCCTCCCCCAGCTTGACCTAGTTGTGGTGATAGCCGCCCAAAACGCCATCCGTGCGGCGGTACGGGAAGGGGCGGTGGCGAGCGCCCACGACATCGCCGAGGGTGGGCTCGGAGTGGCGCTCGCCGAGTGCTGCCTAGCGGGGGAAATCGGCGCACAAATCGAGCTCGACAGCTACACACTCGACACCCTCTTCGGTGAGGGCTCCGGGGGGTTTGTCGTGAGCGGCGAGGAGCAAAACCTGCGCACGCTCGAACGGTTCACGCCCATGCAAATCCTGGGTGTCGTCGGCGGCGAGGTGTTGCGCATCGTGGGCCCGGGGGGCACGCAGGAGGGCGAGCGGATCGAGCTGACTCTGGCTGAGATGACCCGAGCTCACGGCGCCCTGGCGGAGCTTTTCGCGTGAGTCCCGCTTCCCCACGACGTGTTGGCGGAGTCTTTTCGCGTGAGCACCCTCGCAAACACCGTCCGGACGGACCGTGGAGGGCCGTCTCGTGGATGGGGCGCTGCTAGCGTGAAGCTGGCAATGTCTGCGAGCCCTCGTCCGGAGGACCGTGACGGACCGCGCGATGAGTGCGGTGTGTTTGGCATATACGCGCCGGCTCACGAAGTCTCGCGCCTCTCCTATTTCGCGCTCTATGCACTCCAGCACCGCGGGCAGGAGTCAGCCGGAATCGCCGCCGCCGACCGTGGCGGCAACATCATGACCCGCCGCGAGTTGGGTCTCGTGAGTCAGGTGTTCGATGAGAACGACCTCCACACGCTTGCCGGGGAGCTTGCGATCGGTCACGTTCGCTACTCCACCACAGGTTCAAATGCCTGGGAGAACTCCCAACCCGTGCAACGCTCCGCCGGCACCAACGGTTCCACGCGCGAGCTCGCCCTCGCCCACAACGGCAACCTCATCAACGCCGTCGAGCTCCATGACGAGCTCACAGAGCGGGGTGTTACGTTCAGCTCCACCTCAGATTCGGAGATCGTGGCGGCGCTCATAGCCACGCACCCCGCCGAGCACATCGAGGACGCCATCGCCGACATCCTCCCTTGCCTCAACGGTGCCTTCTCGATCGTGGTGATGACCAAGGACAAGGTCGTCGCCTTCCGCGACCCCCACGGTTTGCGCCCGCTCGTGTTGGGGGTCATCCCCGCCAACGGAACCCCCGCGGAGGGTGGGCAGTCCATGAAGGGCGGAGACCTCACGGAGGGTGGGCAGCCAACAGCGGGTGGGCAACCCGCGGAGGGCGGGGAGTCCTCCGATCCCCCCCGCTACTGCGTGGCGAGCGAGTCGTGTGCGTTTGACATCATCGGCGCCACCCTCCTGCGCGACGTCGAACCCGGGGAGATCGTCACGCTCGGCGAGCACGGCATCGAGAGCCGCCGTGTGATGCCCGATGCTCGCAAGGCGTTTTGCGTGTTCGAGTACATCTACTTCGCCCGCCCAGACTCTCGCATGAACGGCAACGTCCTCCAGGTTGCCCGTGGGCGCATGGGGGAGATCCTCGCACGCGAGTCCCCTGTGGATGCCGATCTCGTGATCCCCGTCCCCGACTCCGGCAACCCTGCCGCCCGCGGCTTCGCTCGTGCCTCCGGGTTGCCCCAGGACGACGGGTTCGTCAAGAACCGCTATGTCGCCCGCACCTTCATCCAACCGGGCCAGGAGCTACGAAAGCACGGGTTGCGCCTCAAGTTCAACCCCCTCCCCGAGGTGGTGGGGGGCAAGCGCCTCGTCGTAGTGGACGATTCGATCGTCCGTGGCAACACCACCCGCCAGATCGTGCAAATGCTCAGAGACGCGGGGGCCGTAGAGGTGCACATGCGCATCTCCGCTCCCCCCATCAAGCACCCCTGCCACTACGGCATCGACATGTCAACGCGCGAGGAGATGATCGCCCACAAGCGCTCCACCGAGGAGATCGCCGCCGAGTTGGGTTGCGACTCGCTCGCCTACCTCTCCCTCGACGGGGTGTACGAGGCGGTGGGCGCCGGGGTGGGGGGGCGACAATCCCACTGCGACGCCTGCTTCACGGGGGACTACCCGGTGAAGGGCAGCGACTCCGCGCAGGGCAAGTACGCCCTGGAGATCGCCGGCGCCTAGCCCAATTCAACTGACCTTACCATTTTTGGCGGTAAGATCGATAAGATGCGGTAAGGTTGGTTGGGATGGATCCCTTCAAGAACCCGTTCCGTCCCGGTGCCGGAACGCCTCCCCCGGCGCTGATCGGCCGTGATGAGCTGATCGAGAAATACAACGTCGCGTTGCAACGCACGCTGAGCGGTCGTCCGGGCAAGAGCGTCATGCCGATCGGCCTACGAGGCGTGGGCAAGACAGTGTTGCTGAATCGCTTCGAACAGCTGGCGCGCGAGAGCGGCATACAGACGGGCTTCCTCGAGGCGCCGGACACCGGCGAGTTCAAGCGTCTTCTGGCCACGCGACTTCGGTCCATTCTCGTGGGGCTGGATCAAGGGTCTGTCTCGCAGGCGGTCAAGCGGGCGATGGGGATATTGAAGTCGTTCACCTACACCCTGCCCGACGGCATGGCGATCTCGCTCAGCGTCGATCCGGTACTCGGGAGTGCAGACTCCGGTGTGCTCTCGGAGGACACAACCGACCTCCTTGTCGCCGTCGGAGAGGCCGTCAAGGATCGCGAGACCGGATTGCTGCTTGCGATTGACGAGGTTCAATACCTCACAGCCGAAGAGTTGGCCGCACTCATCAGCGCGATCCATCGAACAGTCCAACTCAGCTTGCCCGTGATCCTCGTGGGCGCCGGATTGCCACAGCTACCGGGTCTCGCGGGCAGCGCCAAGTCGTATGCCGAGAGGCTGTTCGATTTCCCCCACATTGGACCCCTCGCACGAGTGGACGCACAAGCGGCCCTCGAGCTGCCGGCCGAGGCCCAAGATGTCACATTCAGCGTAGATGCGCTAGCCGAGTTGCTGGACCGAACTCATGGTTATCCCTACTTTCTTCAAGAGTGGGGCTATCACGTTTGGAACGTAGCTCCGAAGTCTCCGATCACTGTCGAGGATGTGCGCTTGGCCGCGCCCGACGTACAGCGTCAGCTAGATGAGAACTTTTTCCTTGTCCGGATGGACAGATTGACCCCGGCGGAGAGGCGCTATCTCGCCGCGATGGCTGCGCTGGGTGAAGGGCCGCATCGATCGGGCGATGTGGCCGCGCGTCTTGACGTGAAGGTTGAGAGCGTGGCGCCCCGGCGCTCTGCGCTGATCCGGAAGGGCATGGTGTTCAGCCCCGCACACGGCGACACCGCCTTCACGGTGCCGCTGTTTGATGAGTTTTTGCGGCGCACACACAGCGTTGGGCGCAAATCCCAGTCATGATGATTGACACGTCAGGCCGAAATATGGCTCTCGGAGGAAGACGTATTCGGTCGAGGGCGGTGCGCGGGATGGCGGGACATGACTGAGGTCACCAGCTCTCTACCGGTCGCGGTTCTCGCTTCGGGCGCTGGTACCAACCTGCAAGCGCTCCTCGACACCGTGCACAACCGCGAGGCCGACGTGGTGGCCGTCGCCTCTGACAACCCCTCCGCCCCGGCGCTGCGGCGAGCGGCAGACCGTGGCGTGGAGACGCGTGTGTTCGAGCGCTCGGCCTACGCCGTCCGGCAAGAGCGCGACCTGGCGATGGCAGATTGGCTTTCAGAGCGCGGCGCACGTTTGGTGGTGCTCGCCGGTTATATGGCACTGTTGAGCCCTGCCTTCCTTGAGCGCTTCCCAGGAGCGGTGATCAATGTCCACCCCTCTCTGCTCCCCGCGTTCCCAGGGCTGCATGCCATCGAGCAGGCACTCGACTACGGGGTGAAGGTGTTCGGCGTCACCGTCCACTTCGTCGACGAGGGGTGCGACAGCGGGCCTGTGATCTTGCAGCGCGCGATCGAGCTGCCCCACGCGGAAGATCCGGATGCGGTGCTCGCCGCGTTGCGGCCGTTGGAGCATGAGTTGTTGCCCGCGGCTGTGCGACTGTTTGCGCGGGGCGCGTTGCGAGCTGACCTCCACAATCCGCGCCGGATAATCTGCGAGTCGTGAGCGCCTCTCGAATCGAGCACGCACCCGAGGGCGAGGTGCGTGTGGGCAGAGCACTCCTTTCGGTATCCGACAAGACCGGTGTGGTGGAGCTCGCGCAGGATCTGGTGGAGCTTGGCGTTGAGCTGGTATCAACCGGCGGCACCGCCCGTACGCTTGCCGACGCTGGTGTGAAAGTGCGCGCGATCGAGGACTTCACCGGCTTTCCCGAGATAATGGACGGGCGCGTGAAGACGCTCCACCCACGCCTGTATGCGGGGCTCTTGGCGGTGCGCAGCGACGAGTCTCACCTGCAAGCCGCCGCCGAGCATGAGATCGAGCCGGTGGACCTCGTGTGCGTGAACCTCTACCCCTTCGAGCAAACCCTCGCCCGCGGAGACGCCTCAGACGCGGAGATCGTGGAGAACATCGACATCGGTGGCCCCACCATGATCCGTGCCGCCGCCAAGAATCACGCATTCGCGGTTGTGCTGGTGGACCCCGCCGACTACACCCCCGTCATCGCCGAGCTACGCGAGTTGGGCGGGCGTCTATCGATGGCCACGCGCGAGCGGTTGGCGGGCAAGGCCTACGCCTGCACCGCCCGCTACGACGCTTCCATCTCCTCCTGGTTCGCGCGGCGCGAGGGCGAGGACTTCCCCGTCCAGCGCACGCTCGCCTACGAGAAGTCGGCTGAGTTGCGCTACGGCGAGAACCCCCATCAGCGCGGCGCCTACTACGCGCAGGTGGGCGCCCCCACGCATCTGCTCGCGGGGGTCACGCAACTGCACGGCAAGGAGCTCTCGTTCAACAACCTGCTCGATCTCTCCTCGGCACGCGAGTTGGTGGAGGACTTCTCAGAGCCCGCGTGCGTCATCGTCAAGCACAACAACCCCTGCGGTTGCGCGCTCGGCAAGACCGCGCTTGACGCATACGAGCGCGCCTTCGCCTGTGACCCCCAGAGCGCTTTCGGCGGGGTGATCGCGCTCAACCGCCCGATGGATCTGGTTTGTGCACAGGCGCTGTCCAACCAGTTCGTGGAGGTTCTCCTCGCCCCCTCCTTCGACCCCGAGGCGCTCGAGGTGCTCACTCAGAAGAAGAACGTCCGCCTCTTGGAGCTCCCCGACTGGCCCGAGCCCTCTGGAGGCCTCGAAGGCAAGCCGGTGATCGGGGGCCTACTCGTGCAAGACCGCGACGAGGTGTCTGAGACCGCCGAGCAGATGAGAGTGATGAGCGTCAAGCACCCCGCCGACTCCGAATGGGAGGACCTCCGTTTTGCCTGGCAGGTATGTCGCCATGTGCGCTCCAACGCGATCGTCATCGCCCGCGACGGCGCTACGATCGGGATCGGCGCCGGTCAGATGAGCCGTGTAGACGCGGTGAACATCGCCATCGAGAAGGCCCGCACCTTCCAGCCCGACCTGCTTTCCGGCGCGGCACTCGCCTCCGATGCGTTCTTCCCCTTCGCCGACGGCCCCCAGCTCGCGATCGACGCGGGCGTCACCGCCATCATCCAGCCGGGCGGGTCGGTCCGCGACGAGGAGGTAGTTGCGGCGGCCGACACCGCGGGCGTCGCGATGGTGGCGACCGGCGTGCGGCACTTCCGGCACTGACGCTCCAAAGTGCCCTACCTAGCTCTTCGCTGGGCCTTGCCCCGGGGGACCGTAACTCTCAGCAGGCCTAGGCCGAGGACTTGACACGCGAAAGATAACGATATATCGTGACCTAACTTAGTTACATCATGATAGGAGTTAGATATGTTCACTCATGGACATCGACACCAACACCATCACCACGGTCCGGGGCGGCGCGAATTCGGCCCCGGCGGGCGGGGAGGCTTCGAGGGGTTTGCGTTTGGCGCCGGCTTCGGCGGGCCCGGGGGTCGCTTCGGGCGCGGGCGCAAGGCGCGGCGCGGTGACATCCGCACCGCCGCGCTACTGCTGCTGGCCGAGGAGCCGCGCAACGGCTACCAGATCATGCAGGAGGTGGAGGAGCGCAGCGACGGCGTGTGGCGTCCCTCTCCCGGCTCGGTATACCCGGCGCTGCAGCAACTCGAGGACGAGGGCTTGATTCGTTCGAGCGAAGGCGGTGGCGGAACCGGGAAGGTGTTCGAGCTCACCGACGCCGGCCGCGACCATGTGGGGCAGCGCGACCCGGAGGCCCCCGCCCCGTGGGAGCAGATGAGCGGCAACGTCTCAGACCTGGCGCACGACCTGGCGAACACGATGCGTGAGGTCGCGGCGGCCTTCACGCAGGTAGTACGGAACGGCAGCGAGACGCAGATCGGAGAGGCGCGCAAGGTGCTAGCGAGCACCCGACGCGACCTCTATCGGATCCTCGCCGATGGAGATACCGACACCCGCGGGAAGGAGTAGCAAATGAGTCGCGCCACTCCGGCGAGCGGTGGCGGACGGGTCGGTGACCATCGCTATGGTGGCTGAAGGTGTCCGCCACTTCAGCACTCGATCCCAACCACACCGTCGAGTTGACCGACAACGAACCGGCCATCTCAGTCACCGGCCTCACCAAGCGCTACGGCGAGATCGAAGCGGTGTGTGGGATCGACTTCGAGGTGGCACGCGGGGAAACGTTCGGCTTCCTCGGCCCCAACGGGGCGGGCAAGTCCACCACGATCTCGATGCTCTGCACGCTTGCCCGCCCCACCGGCGGCTCGGCTCGTGTCGCAGGGCTGGATGTGGTGCACGAGAGAGACCGCGTGCGGCGCAACATCGGCTTGGTGTTTCAGGACACCACACTCGATAACTACCTTTCCGCGGAGCAGAACCTGCGGTTGCACGCGGAGCTCTACGGGATGCCGCGCGAGACGATCGAGCCGCGCATGCAAACGGTGCTGGAGATGCTGCAACTGTGGGAGCGGCGCGAGAGTCTCGTGGGGACATTCTCAGGCGGGATGAAGCGGCGTTTGGAGATCGCACGCGGGCTGCTCCACTCGCCACGTGTGCTGTTCTTGGATGAGCCCACGATCGGATTGGATCCCCAGACGCGGAGCTCGATCTGGAGCTACATCTCAACGCTCGCGCGGGAGCAGGACATCACGATCTTCCTCACCACCCATTACATGGACGAGGCGGAGTATTGCGACCGTATTGCCATCATCGACCGGGGCAAGATCGTGGCGCTCGACACGCCCGAGGCGCTGAAGGCGAGCGTGGGGAAGGATCGCGTGCAGATCAACACCACCGACGACGCCGCCGCGATCATCGCGCTGCGGGAGCGCTTCGACATCGAGGCGCAGATCGCCGAAGGGGCCGTGACCTTCGGCGTGCCGGCAGGAGAGCAGTTTGTGCCGCGGTTGTTCGCCGAGCTCGGACTGCCGATCGACTCGGTAAACGTGGCGCGCCCCTCGCTCGACGATGTGTTCATGTCATACACCGGCTCCACCATCCGCGACGCAGAGGCGGGTTCCAACGACATGATGCGCAACGTGGCAAAGATGATGAGTCGCTGATGGCGACAGAGACCGCGCCATCCACCCCGACCGGCCAGGACGGTCGTCCCTTCAAGCACGACGTTGCACTCCAGCACGTCCCGGCGCGGACAGTGCGCAGCGAGTTGCGCGCCATCAAGGCGGTGTGGCGACGCGAGCTGATCCGCTTCAGCCGTGACCGCCTGCGCATCCTCACCTCGCTGGTCCAACCGTTCCTGTTCCTGTTCGTACTCGGCACTGGCCTCTCGACGCTCGTAACGACAAGCACGCACGGGGTGAACTTCCGCACGTTCATCTACCCGGGGATTCTCTGCATGGCGGTGATGTTCACCGCCATGTTCTCCGCCGCCTCGATCGTGTGGGACCGCGAGTTCGGGTTCCTGCGGGAGATGATGGTGGCGCCTGTGGCGCGCTCCTCGATCGTGCTCGGCAAGTGCGTGGGTGGCGCCACCGTGGCGGCCTTCCAGGGCGTGATCGTGATGGCGATAGGCCCGCTCGTGGGCGTCCACTACACGCTCGGGCTGGCGCTTGAGATCTTCGGATTGCTGCTCCTGCTGGCCTTCGCCATCACCGCCTTCGGCATGATGGCGGCCGCGAGGGTAACGCAGATGCAGTCATTCATGGCGCTGATGCAGATGGCGATCATGCCGATGTTCTTCCTCTCCGGGGCACTCTTCCCGGTCAACAAATTGCCGCCCTGGCTGGCGGTGCTCAATCGCTTGGACCCCCTCACCTACGCGGTCGATCCGATGCGCAGGGCGGTGTTCGCGCACCTGAACATCTCCCCGCTCGTGCGCCACGCGCTGGCGCCGGGAGTGACGTGGTGGGGTTGGCGCGTGCCAGGTTTGCTCGAGGCGGCGATGGTGGCGATCATCGGCATCGTGATGCTCGCGATCGCGATCGCCGAGTTCTCAAGCGTGGAGTGATGAGTGGGTCGGTGCCTGTGCTGTGCGCCGGGCGAGCTTGGAGCCGCCCCTCTATTTGTCCGAGCGTGTGCCGCTTCGTTTTCGTTTACTTCTCGACGGCCTGCATCGCCACGCCCAAGAGCGGGTCCTGCGAATCCGCCTCATGTGCGGCGGCGGCTGCTTGAACACCGGCCTGCAAACGCTCAGGTTCGCGCAGCATCTGTCGTTCGGTGAGCGGTTGCAGCAGTCCGCGTAGAACCAGCATCGTGCCGACCCAACGCGGCGCCCACAAACGGTCGGCGCGTTTTTCGATGCCCTTCTCGATCGCGTCGATGGCCTTCGAGAGAGGGGCGGGGTTGCGCATGAAGCCCGGCAGTCGCCCGGTCATCGCTTCAGCGGAGGGCTGTTTGAAGGAGGCGCGCACGAGGTCGGTGTCGATGAAACCGAAGTACGCGCACCCCACGCGAGCGCCGCTGGGAGCTGTCTCCATGCGCAGCGCGTCGGTAAGCGCCTCAACGCCTGACTTGGCGGCGGTGTAGGGGCCCATCATCGGCGCGTGCGACACAGCGGCGAGCGAGGCGATGTTGAGGAGGTAGCCCTTTTTCTCGGTTATGTGAGAGATGAGCGCACGGTCGGTGCGCCATACGCCGAGGAAGTTGACGGCGAGCGTGCGTTCCACCTGCTCCATCGGGGCGGTGGCCAGTGGGCCGGTGTAGGCGATGCCGGCGTTGGCGACTCCCACGTCGATACCCCCGAAGCGCTCGACGGTGGCGTTGGCCGCGCGCTGTAGCGCCTCGAAATCCGTGACGTCGGCCTCGATCGCAAGGGCGCGGTCGCCGAGTTGGGTGGCAAGCGATTCGAGCCGCTCGGGCTCGAGGCCCACGAGCGCGACGTTCGCGCCCTTGGAGTGCAACCGGCGGGCGGTCTCCGCGCCGATGCCGCGCGCGGCGCCGGTGATGAAGACGGTGCGGCCGTTGACATCGTAGGGGGGTGCGGGGTTGCGGGGCATCGGCGGGCTCCTGGGTCGGGTAGAGACATTCTCCCCGATCGAGCGCTCTCGGTGATCAGACCCCCTTGACCGAGGGCGTCTCTTTGGCGAGTGCGCTGGCGCGGCGGTCGACGGCGCCGGTGACTATCTGTTGGGCGAAGCCGAAGACGACGGCATATGCCAACAGTGCGCCTGAGGTCTTGAATTGCACGAGCGACACGAGTTCGCCTCCCACGAGCAGCACGCCCCCCACAGCGCTCGCGGCGCCCGCCAGGGTCTTGAGCAGGAGCTGCTGATTGAACACTCTGTAGGGGGTCTGGATGCGTTCGCCGCCCGCCAGCGGGATGACCACCGACAGCAGGCCGCCCAGTACGCCCGCAAGCTCCACCACGAATACATCCAAAGGTTTGGGGCTCGCACCGAGGGGACAGACTTTCGCGGCGCACAGCGACACGATTTTTGGTTCGAAGAAATGCGCGAGCCCAAGCGCTGCCACTACGATGAAGATCCCGAGACTCGCGACCATCATGTTGTTGCGTAGGACCCGCGCTTCGCGTTGAAGGCGGTCGGACACGCCGATGGCGTGTTCGTAGATGCGCTGAAGTTCGCTCGACACACCCCGTTTGCTCTTGGTATCCACCGACGGAGTGGCTGTCGGTTCGGCTTTCGGGGTGTCACCACCTTGTTGGGTGGGAGCCCCGGACTTGATTGCGTTGCCTTGTTTGGTTTCTGCCCCTTTCCCCCCTTTTTCGCTTCCTTTGCCTTTTTCGCTTTCCTTATTCGGTTGTCCGCCTTTGCCCTGTTCGCCCTTCGGCACGTCGGTGGTTTCACCGATCGTGGCGCCGAGATGGGTGAGGCCGGTTGTGAGCGACCCTCTGAGGGTGCTGGTTTCGGGGAGATCTGTGAGCAGCACCCCCAACGCTTCGGTTTGCGCATTGAGTTCGTCAGCCGTATACAGCAGATACAGTTCGGCGCGGGCGCGGTGAATGGCAAGCCACGCCTGTTCGATCTGGCTGCCCGAGTAGAACAGCCTCAGGCGTAACCACCACTGTGGTTGCCACCACGATCTATCACAGTCGGGAGCCATGGCGTTGAGTGCCTCTCCCAGTGCGGTATCCACATTCACGACTATCCGTTCGCGCTCGGTCGGCTCGCATGAGGCGGGTGGTAAAGCTGAGGGCAGGGGCCCGGCGATGCGATTCAGTTCGTCTCTCACATTGGCGTAGGCGTCAAAAGCTTGCGCGCGCCAGATCGCGGGGTCCGCACACACCCGGCACTCGATGGCGGCTCGCGGCTCCTCTAATAACTTTGTAGCACTGGCGACGTTCAAGTCGGCAATGTGTTGTGCCTGAGGTATGGGAGGGGCCGTCGTGGCTGTGACGCCAATGGGCGCGCTTACCGGTGGCGCTTCGTCGTCCGGGTTGTCCGGCGTGTTGGGTGTGGACATGACGACTTAGCGTGTGAAGACGGTCGCGGCTGGAGAAGCAGGATAGCTACCGCCGGAAACATACCATTTTGTGGAACTACGGAGATTTGAGGAGGGCGGTGGCCATAGATTTACTTCACTTCCCTACGGGCCAGTGCTCCACTTCGAGGTCATCCATCGGGAAGTGCTTGGGATTGCCGGTGGCAAGTCGCGCTCCGATCCCAACCGCGGCGGCGGCGATCAGGCAGTCGGCTTGGCTGAGTGTGATTCCCTCGCGTGCATGTTCTCGACGCCAGCGTCCCGCGCGAATCCCGGCGTCCCGGCCGAGATCAACAAGGCGCATACCTTCGAGAAAGCGCAGCACAACAGGCTCCTCGCTCTCGCGAGCACCGCGCAGCACCTCCTCGACGTTGATGGGAGAGATCCATGGGACATGTCCCTGCTCGCGCAGGTTGCGCACACGCTCGGCTGCGGGCCTGCCCCGCAACGCATCGATCAGGACGGTGGTGTCGAGTAGCACCCGCAACCGTGTTAGCCGACGCGCGTGGCGTCGCCAGCGCGCCCGGCCGTTACCCAGCCGGCGGGATCGGCATCCCACTCATGCTCTGAGTCGCCCAATGCGCCCAGCCCAGCTTCGATGTCTTCCCAGCGCTGTTCGTCATCCAGGGCACTGCGGACCGTGGCGGAGATGAACGCGCTGCGTCGCCGCCGCCCCACGCGCCGGTCGAGTTGGGCGACCAGATCGTCATCGAGGCTTATGTGCATACGCATGGCCACAAGGTAGCACACAAACCCCGCAGCCGGGAATGACGGTCGCCGCGAAGCGTCCGCCTGGATACTCTTTCTGCCAGACTGACTGTCGCGCGCGCCGTTAGCTCATCGGGTAGAGCTCCGGACTTTTAATCCGGCGGGGCGGGTTCGAGTCCCGCACGGCGCATTTTCTCAGCCACGTCGTGGATCACTTCAACATCTACGACGGAGCCGAGCACGAGCTGGTGGTGGCCGACGAGGTCGAGTTCCTGCAAAGAGTCTTCGGTCTAGCCGTGTCCGGTGCCTAACGCGACGCGAACCGAGCCTCATGGCTCAGACGAAGGTGTGGCCAACGAAGGTGCCACTCCTAGCTCTCGAGTGTCACGACCGCGTGGTGCGGACTCACCGTAGCCCGAGCGTGTCCAGCGGCTCTTGCGTAGGCGTCTCGCCGGCGGCCACCCGAAGCAGCTCCTCGATCCGAGTGAGCTTCACGCGCGGGCGCCCATGCGGCTCGCCACGCTCCTGCTCGTGGCGGTCGATGGAAGCCCACCCCTCATAGGTCACAAGCGAGGGGACACGTGCAGAGAGCAGGGTGTCGATCTCCGCGGCGTCAGCGATCGAGGGCTGCAAGTGCACATCGGAGGCGAGGTCCTCGAGCAACGCATCCACGGTCTCCTGGGCGTCCTTCTTGTTGGTGCCGATCACACCTGAGGGGCCGCGCTTGATCCAGCCCACGGCGTACTCGCCCACGCACACCCCGTCCTCTCCGCGGATGCGGCCCGCATCGTTGGGAATCGTGGCGGAGCGCTCGTCAAAGGGTACCCCCGGCAACGCCACTCCGCGATACCCAATGGCGCGAAGCACGATGCCTGTTTCCATCTTTTCCGTCTCCCCGGTGGGGACGGCGCGCAGGCCGGTGTCGGTTGCTTGCAGTTCGTTCAGTCCCAACAGGATCCCCCCTACGGCGCCATCCTCGCCAGTCAACTCCACGGGCGAGGAAAGAAAGCGGAGCACGATCCTCTTTCCCTTCCCCTCGGGGATGCGGGAGGCGTAGTCGCGCAAGACGGAGACGTTGCGCTTGGAAGTGGGGTCCATGCTGGGGTCGTCCACCGCGAGCGCCCGCTCGAGCTCCTCGGCGTCGACTACCACGTCGGCGTCCTCGAGCTCACCCAACTCCAAGAGCTCGGGGTTGGTGAAGGCGGCTTGGGCGGGGCCACGGCGGCCCACCACCACGATCTCGCTCACCTCGGAGGCGTCGAGCGCTTGGAGGGCATGGTCGGCGATGTCTGTGATCGCAAGCTCCTCGTGGGTTAGGGTGAGCATGCGGGCGACGTCGAGGGCGACGTTCCCGTTGCCGATCACCACCGCCCGTTCGCACGAGAGGTCGAACTCGTGATCTGTGAAGTCGGGGTGGCCGTTGTACCAACCCACGAAGTCGGTGGCGGCATGGCTACCCTCGAGCTCCTCCCCGGGAATCCCGAGCGGTCGATCGGTGGGGGAGCCGGTGGCGTACACGATCGCGTGATACCGCTCGGCGAGCTCGTCGCGGGAGATGTCGCGCCCCAGCTCGACATTCCCGAAGAAGCGGAAACGGGGGTGGGAGGCGGTCTTCTCGTAGATCCGCGTCACCGACTTGATCTTGGGGTGGTCGGGGGCAACCCCCGAACGCACCAACCCCCACGGGGTGGGGAGACGCTCGAACATGTCCACGTGGATTTCCCTCCCTGAAACCTCGGAGGCCTTCAGAAGATGCCCGGCGGTGTAGAAGCCCGCGGGGCCCGACCCCACGATGGCGATGCGGATTGGATTCATGAGTGCGTTTTAGCGGGTGGGGTGCAAAGAGATGGCAAGACGATGGGCACGGCCCGACTCGAACGGGCGACCCCCTCGGTGTAAACGAGGTGCTCTGGCCAACTGAGCTACGTGCCCCTTGGGGACTCTTAAGGGTAGGGGGTATCCGCGTGCGAAGCTATTCACATGGCTGTTGGCGCGAAGCGACACCGCACGGGCGCGATTGGGGGCGTCGTGCTCTGCGTGGTTGTGGGGTTGGTGGTGCTCGCGCAAGTGATCCTCCCGGGGGTGGCCGCCAAACGGGTTGAAAGCCGCGTGGGGCGCTACGGGACCGTGGAGAGCGTCAAAGTGTCGGCCTTCCCCGCAGTGAAGCTGCTGTGGAAGAAAGCCGACAGTGTGCACGTGAACGCGGGTGCCCTCACGCTCACCGCGGGAGAGGTGGGGTCGCTGCTGTGGGAAGGACGGGGGACGAACGAAATGACGGTGTCCGCCCGTACGGTGACACTGCGCGTGCCGGTGCTGCTCCCGAGTGGGCTCACCGTGAGCAATGTGCGCATGGAAAAGCACGGGTCCTCGATCCACGCCACGGCAACGCTCACCCAGGAACAGCTCGATGGGGCGCTCCCGAGCGGCTTTCACATCCAACCGGTGGGGTCCACCGAAGGGGAGGTGCAGGCGCGGGTGAGCGGTGGTTTGTTCGGGTTGCAAGCCACCATCGAAGCGGTGGTACGGCCGGCCGAAGGCAAGCTCGTCGCCGAACCGAAGGGTTTGTCGTTCGGTGGGATCGCCGCGATCGTGCTCTTCTCCGACCCCCATTTGAAGGTGGAGTCAATCGGGGTGAGAACGATCGGTGGGTCAACCTACAGGCTGACCCTGGAAGGGATTCTCGTGTGAGCGGGTGCGTACGGTCATGGGGAGTCCCCGCTTGGGGGAGATGGTGGGCATCTGGCGGTACTCCATCGCGTAGTCCTCGGGTAGCTCAAGGGTGAAGCGGGAGAGGATGAGGGTTGCGATGGTGCGCACCTCCAGCTGACCGAAGCGCATCCCGATGCAGGTACGCGAGCCCCCACCGAAGGGTATGTAGGCGCCCTTTGCCATTACTGCCTTTCCGTCGGGGGTGAAGCGCTCAGGGCGGAACGCCTCCGGCTCTCCGAACACGTCGGGGAGGTGGTGCGAGGCCCACGAGCAGTAGTTCACATAGGCGTTGGCGGGCACCGTGTGGCCTTCGAACTCGAAGGGTTCCACCGACTTGCGGGGACCGATCCAGGCGGGTGGGTACTTGCGCAGGGTCTCCTCGAAGGTCATCTCGAGCTCTGCGAGCTCCCCGCTCATCAACTGCTCGGCATTGGGGGTACCGTCTCTGAGGAGTTGCCGCTGCTCGGCCACGATGCGGTCGGCGATCCAGGGGTGGTGGGCGAGCTCGTAGAACATGAACGCGATAGTCGAGGTGGTGGTGTCGTGACCGGCGAACAGGAGGGTCATCATCTCGTCGCGGATCTGCTCGTCTGTGAGTCGGCTGCCGTCCTCGTCTTGGGCGTCGAGCAGGAGGGAGAGCACGTCCTGGCCGCGTTCTCCGGTGGAGCGGCGCCCTTTGATCTCCGCGTAGAGGAGGCGGTTGAGCTTGCGTGAGGCCTCTTGCAGCTTTGCCCAAGGGGTGTAGGGGCCGCGGATGAAGCGGAACTGGTAGCCGGAGGCGTAGAAGGCGAGCGCCTGCTCGAACAACTCGGCGGCGTCCACCTCGTGCGCTTTGCCCCCATCGGGATCGATCCCGAACAGCGCCCGCATAGCCACTCGCGTGGCGAGGTGACGGGTCCACGTGTAGAGGTCTATGCGCTCCCCAGGTGCCCATTCAGCGAGCGCCCGTTCGGTCTCTGAGGTCATCACGTCGATGGAGGCGGCGATGTGCTCGCGGTGGAAGGCGGGGAGCATGATCCTCCGCGAGCGGCGGTGGTAGGGGTCGTCGGTGGTGAGCAACCCTGCTCCGAGCAACGCGATGAGGTCGCGGAAGTGCGATTCCCTCCACATGAAGTTGGAGGCGTGGGAAACCGTCACGTAGTGGTTGGCGGCGGGCCCCAACATGAACACCACGTTCGAGTGGAGGATGCGAAGGGTGAAGATTGACCCATACCGCTCGTACGCCTCCAGCAGCAGGGGGAGGGGGTCGTCGACGAAGCGCTTTGTACGGGCCAGCGAGAAGGAGGTGTCCCCCGGCGGGTAGGGCACCGTGGCGGCCCTCTCGTCGGCGAGATCCTGCGCGAGGATGCGAAACGGATTTTCGTGGCGCAAGGGTGGGGGCTCGAGGACCGGCATCCCCCGAAGCCTAACCCACCCTGGAGCGGTTTGGCTGGCCGGCCAACTTGGGGGAGCAAGAGCCGGGGGAGGTGTTGTTGTGTTTCGTTTGGGGGTGACTCGCGTGCGCGCGCGAAGAAAGCCCTACATCCACGCGTACGCGCGCGAAAGGAGCTGGCCGGTGGCCGGCGGTGACCCCAACACCCGGCGGGTGGCGTGACGCCGAGGGCTTGCTCTATCGCCGGCA
>DASXNB010000005.1:0-29867 GCA_036495305.1 Solirubrobacteraceae bacterium
TCTCCATCCAGTACGCCTTGGTGAGCATCTCCACGATTCGCTCGCGTTCCTCGCGGGCATCCTCGGCAAGAATCCCTACGCTGCTTTGGAGTGCTGACATATCGGGTCCCTTCGCTGAAGATTTCCATGATCTCTATCCACAGGCGACTGCCTAAATTCACCGAACTAGAGAAGTCGCCTGGCGGCTCTCCACAACGTGCCGGTCGCAATCAAACTCATGTAGAGGAACTACCCATTCCTGCCTGTGCGAATCACCTTGGCCAAGTTTTGGCGTAATCGTCACGGCTGGAGCGTGCAGTGCTGACGCTACTTCAGGAGTGAAACGGATTGCCGGGCGTGGGTCCAGGGTAGAGGCGCAATATATGCATCGCCTCAGCTATCACCTCCCAAGAGGGAGCTTTTGATGAGTCAGGGGGTTGAAGCTGGGACCATAAAGACCAAGATCCCAGCCCGGCTGGACCGGCTGCAGTGGTCGCGTTTTCACTGGATGGTGATCGTCGGCCTGGGAACCGCCTGGATTCTCGATGGTCTCGAGGTGAACGTCGTCGGCTCGATCTCGAGCCGCATTTCCGAACATGGAGCGGGTACAGGTCTGAGCGCCGCCGACGTGTCGGGCTGGGCCGCGTCGCTCTACATCGCGGGGGCGTGTGTGGGCGCGCTTGTGTTCGGGCAGCTCACCGACCGTTTCGGGCGCAAGCGCCTGTTCATGCTGACCCTCGGCATTTATCTGCTGGGAACGGTGCTGACGGCGTTTACGTTCTCGCCGGCCTGGTTCTTTGCCTGCCGGTTCCTGACGGGAATGGGCATCGGTGGAGAGTACAGCGCTATCAACTCGGCGATTGACGAGCTGATCCCCGCTCGCAAGCGCGGCCGGGTGGATGTGTCGATCAATGGCAGCTATTGGCTCGGCGGGATCGGCGGCTCGCTACTGGCGGTGTTCTTGCTGAACACCGCCATCTTCCCGGTGAATATCGGCTGGCGCTTGTCGTTCGTGCTCGGTGCGGTGATTGGATTGGCGGTGTTGTTGGTGCGTCGCAACGTGCCAGAGAGCCCACGCTGGCTGTTTGTCCATTGCCGCGAGAAGGAGGCCGAGAAGATTGTCGGGGAAATCGAGCAGCAGGTAAGTGAGGACACGGGCGAGCAGCTATCGGAGCCTGACGAGGAGCCTTTGACAGTGCGTCAGCGCAAGACGATTCCGCTGCCTTTGATCATGCGGTCTGTTCTCACTATGTACCCGCGACGCACGGTCCTAGGGCTGTCTCTTTTCATAGGCCAGGCCTTCCTTTACAACTCGATCCTGTTCGGATTCGGAAATCTCTTGAGCCTGTATTTCCACACCCCGTCCGGGAATGTTCCCTACTACCTGGCGGTGTTCGCCGTGGGAAACTTCGCGGGCGCTCTTATCCTGAGCCCGCTATTTGACACCGTGGGGCGCAAGCCGATGATCGCTGGCACCTACATCCTGTCTGGAGTGCTATTGATCGGCACCGGATTGCTATTCAAGGCACACCGTCTTGACGACATCAGCTTCACGGCATGCTGCTGCGTCGTGTTCTTCTTCGCCTCCGCCGGTGCGAGTGCCGCGTATCTAACCGTCTCTGAGGTGTTTCCGCTGGAGACCCGGGCGTTGTGCATTGCAGTCTTCTACGCCATAGGCACGGGCATAGGCGGGGTGATCGGCCCGCAAGTGTTCAGCCGCATGATCAACACCGAAAGCTACGAGCAAGTGTTCCTGGCACTCAGTCTCGGTGCGGTGATGATGATCCTCGGTGGCTTGGCAGAGTTGATATTTGGCGTAAAGGCTGAGGGCCAGAGCCTTGAGAACATCGCTAAGCCGCTCACCGTCGAGGATACCCCATCGACAGGCCCGCAGAGATCGCGCTTGAAGACCGCATAAGTGGGTAGCTAAGAACTATGACTACAGGTACATCGATTTTGCTAATTGCGGTAGGCGCGATTCTGCGCTATGCCGTGACCGCAACCGTTTCGGGAATCTCTCTGCAAACAGTGGGCCTCATCCTGATGATCGTCGGGATCGTTGGTCTCGTGCTGTCACTGTTCTACATGCTCTATTGGGGCCCGCGCCGCACTGCCGTCGTGCGCGACCGGGTAATTGAACGCGACCCTTACCAATAGGCAAGCTAAGGAGCCTGCGCTGAACGAGAACAGGCGCTTAGTGGTGCTCATCACCGGCGCAAGCTCGGGGGTGGGGCGCGCTACCGCGCAGGCGTTTGCGCGTGAGGGCGCGACAGTCGGATTGGTCGCGCGTGGCCAGGAAGCGCTCATCGCGACGGCCGCGGAGGTGCGGTCGCTGGGGGGCCAGCCCGTCGTGCTGGAATGCGACGTGGCTGACCCGGAGGCCGTGGAGGCGGCGGCGGGCGAGCTCGAACAGCAAGGCGCCATTGACGTATGGGTGAACAATGCAATGGCCAGCGTGTTCGCCCCCACCTGGGAGATAACGCCAGAGGAGTTCCGGCGCGTAACTGAGGTCACATATCTGGGAGTGGTATATGGGACCTTGTGCGCCCTTTCGAGGATGCGAAAGCGCAATCGTGGCGTGATCGTCCAAGTTGGCTCGGCGTTGGCTTACCGCGGAATTCCTTTGCAGAGTCCTTACTGTGCCTGCAAGCACGCCATCCAAGGGTTCACCGAGTCACTGCGCTGCGAGCTGATGCACGAGCGAAGCAGGGTGCGAGTGACTATGGTCCAGCTGCCAGCGCTGAACACGCCGCAATTCGACACGGTGCGTACCCGTCTCCTGCGCCATCCCCAGCCGGTGCCGCCGATTTACCAGCCGGAGCTCGCGGCGCGCGCAATCGTGGCAGCCTCTCAGGAGCCAGGGCGGCGTGAGTGGTGGGTGGGCGCCTCGACCGCGCTAACGCTGCTTGGCAATGCCATCGCACCAGGGTTCGCCGACCGCTACCTGGCAAGGACAGGATTCGACTCCCAGCAAACCGACGAGCCCATGCCCGCAGAGCGGCCAGACAACCTGTTCGAGCCCGTCCCCGGCGAGCACGGCACTCACGGCGACTTTGACGAGGGAGCCAAGTCGTCCAGTGCGCAGTGGGAGCTGACCCGCCACCGGCGGCTATTTGTGGGGGGCGTGGGAGTCGCAGCGGGGTTGCTGGGACTGGGCGCGATGCGCCGGGATCGATGAGCGAGCAGGCGCCGCCAATCAGCGCTTATGGGCTGATCGGTGATTGCCACAGCGCCGCGCTGGTCTCCGCGGAAGGCTCGATCGACTGGTGCTGCTTGCCTCGCTTTGACAGTGGCAGTTGCTTCGGGCGGCTGCTTGACAACGAGCGCGGGGGGTTCTGTGCTGTGTCGGTCGAGGGCGAGTACGGCTGGCGAGGCAGCAGCTACGTCAAGGACACACTCGTGCTTGAAAGTGTCCTCGAAGGACCCCAGGGAACGGTGCGGGTTAAGGATTTCTTTGCGATGCGCGAGCATGGCGCACTCGAGCCGCGCCGTGAGCTGATCCGCATCGTGGAGTGCGAGCGCGGCAGCGCCGAGGTGCGCGTCGAGGTGGCGCCGAGGTTCGACTACGGCGCGGTGCGGCCTTGGCTGCGCCGCGCGGCAACCGACGTGTTCAGCGCGATTGGCGGTGACGATGGGCTGCTCGTGTGGAGCGATGGGGAGCTGGATGTTGAAGGGGATGCGCTGGTGGCGTGCAAGCAGATACACGCGGGAGAGCAGCTGAGAGTTTTGATTCGGTTTGTACGTCCGCATCTGCTGGAGCACGATCAGGGCACTTTGGATAGCGGCGAGATCGACGCACGCCTAGAGGAGACCGTGCGCTGGTGGCGGGCTTGGCGCGAGCGTCTGAGCAAGGATGGCCCAGAGCATGATGCGGTTGTGCGCTCGGCGTTGACGTTGAAGGCGCTCACTTACGCCCCGACCGGGGCGATCGTAGCCGCCCCCACGACGTCACTGCCAGAGACAGTGAGAGGCGAGCGCAACTGGGATTACCGCTACAGCTGGGTGCGCGACTCGACATTGACCGCGCACGCTCTGGCAGAGCTTGGCTGCGAGCACGAGGCCCGACGGTTTCGCCATTTCATCGTGCGCAGCTCCGCCGGGCATGCTGAGGATCTGCAGATCCTGTTCGGGATCGGCGGGGAGCGACGCATCGCAGAGGAACAGCTGGACCTGCGGGGTTACCGTGACTCTCGGCCAGTGAGGGTCGGCAACGACGCGGCGGGCCAGCTGCAGCTGGATGCTTTCGGGGAGATTCTCAATCTAGCGTGGCGCTGGCATCGTCGCGGGCACTCGCCTGACGACGACGAATGGCGCTTCTTCTCGGAGCTTGTGGACAGCGCTGTGGAGCGGTGGTCTGAGCCCGACCGGGGCATCTGGGAGTGGCGGGGTGAGCCGCGGCATTTCGTTCACTCCAAGGCTTGTTGCTGGGCAGCGGTGGACCGCGGGCTACGGTTGGCCGAGGAGTGCGCGCGTAAGGCGCCCTCGAGGCGCTGGGAAAAGGCGCGCAAGGAGATCCGTGAGGCGATCGAGGATCACGGTTATGACTCCGAGCGCGGCGTATTCGTGCAGTGCTTTGAGGAGCCGGCGCTGGACGCCGCGTTGCTGTTGCTGCCGGTCGTGGGGTTCGTGGACTTCGATGACGAACGCATGCTGCGCACGAGCGACGCGGTGCACAAAGAGCTGGACGCCAACGGGTTTCTCTACCGCTACCGCCAGAAAGATGAGCTTGAAGGACAGGAGGGTGCGTTCCTTGCCTGCTCGTTCTGGCTGGCCGAGTGCTACGCCCATCAGGGAAGGCTCCCCCAAGCACGGGAAGTGTTTGACCGGGCGATGGGCGCCGCGAGTCCGCTGGGCCTGTTCTCAGAGCAGATCGACCCTCAAAGCGGTGAGCTACTTGGAAATTTCCCGCAGACGCTGACACATCTCTCGCATGTCGCGGCCGCCGCAGCGCTCGCTGCGGGCAGCGGTGAAGGCACCAGTTTGGCCGCAATCGAGTCGGGTAGCGCATCCAAATGAAGATGGCGGGTCCAGCGGTCGAGCGACTCGTGGCGAGGACCTTCACAATTCCAACCGACGCGCCGGAGGCCGATGGCACGCTCAGCTGGGAGCAGACGACGCTCGTTCTGGCTGAAGCCCATGCCTCTGGGCACACTGGCGTTGGCTACAGCTACGCCGCCGCCGCCGCTGCCCCTTTGATCGCCGAGATCCTGGCCGGCGCGGTGATTGGCGAGGACACGCTTTCGCCGCCGGCGGCGTGGACGCGGATGCGTCGTGCGGTGCGCAACATCGGCTATCCGGGGGTGGCCTCCAGTGCGATCTCGGCGGTGGACATCGCGCTGTGGGACTTGAAGGCCCGCTTGCTCGGGGTGGCGCTTTCGACGCTGTTGGGACGGGTGCGCGAGCGGGTGCCGGTGTACGGCAGCGGCGGATTCACCTCTTACAGCCCCGAGCAGATGCGGCGCCAGCTCAGCGATTGGGTACAGCAGGGAATCCGTGCGGTGAAGATGAAGGTCGGCTCCGAGCCTGAGCGGGACCCAGAGCGAGTACAGCATGCCCGCTCGGTGATCGGCGAGGACGTAGGCCTATTCGTCGACGCGAACGGTGCTTACTCGCGCAAGCAGGCGCTGGCGCTTGCCGAGATCTTCGCGCGAGAGGCTGGGGTGTCTTGGTTTGAGGAGCCTGTCTCCTCCGATGATCTCGAGGGGCTGGCGTTGCTGCGCGACCGTGGCCCGGCCGGCATGGACATCGCCGCGGGGGAGTATGGCTATGACCTCTTCTACTTCCAACGAATGCTGAACGCCAATGCCGTCGATGTGTTGCAAGCGGATGTGACACGTTGCGGAGGGATCACCCAGCTTTTGCAGGTGGGAGCCCTGTGCGCGGCGCGGGGGCTGCGCCTCTCAGCACACACGAGCCCTTCGATCCACGCACACGTGTGCGCGGCGATCGAGCCACTCGAGCATGTCGAGTATTTCCACGACCACGCGCGTATCGAGCGGCTGCTATTTGACGGCACGCCACCGTTGCACGACGGGGCCCTGTGCCCGGACCCGGCCGCGCCTGGCATCGGGCTGGCATTGCGCGAGGACGAGGCGGAGCGCTACGAGCGCTGATGGCGAGCACGGCACACGCTTACCAGCACGTGCAGGGAATCTACCTGCCAATTGCTGTTGGCGTGTTCGTGACAGTGGTCATCACACTGCTGGTACTGCTAATCCGCGGTGCGCGCCGCCGGACGCCAGGCCGGCATTCGCAGGCGCTTGTGCTCGAGGCGGTGTACGCGGCCGCGCTGGCATTGGTGGTGGCGTTTCTGTTGTGGGTCACGTTCACCGCCGAGACGCCAATCGACCGCACCGCTGCTCGTCCTGGGTATCGGATCAGGGTGATTGCCGGGCAGTGGAGCTGGAGGTTCGTTTATCCCAATGGCGTAAGTGTGGCTGACGTCAGCACTTGGCATCCGGCGCCGGCGTATGTGCCAATGGGCACCGAGGTCGAATTCGTGGGTAGCTCTGAGGATGTGATTCACGGCTTCTGGGTACCCGACCTGCACTATCAACGACAACTCGTGCCGGGCTACACGACTCGCTTCGACCTGTTCTTCCCAACGCCCGGCTACTACGGTGGCGTGTGCTCGGTGCTGTGCGGCGAGGACCACAGCGAGATGCACTTCGCGCTGCGAGCGGTCAGCCATCAGGGCTTCCAAGAATGGCTGACGCGCGAAGCCGCCCGCCAGGGGGTGTCACCGTGAACGCGGTGGCGGTGCCGGCACGTGTGGCCTCGCGATCGCTCGCCTGCACCGACCACAAGCGGATCGCCAGCGCGGCCTGCATGGCCGCCTTCGTGTTCTTCCTCGCCGGTGGGTTGCTGGCGTTGTTGATGCGCAGCCAGCTCGCGGCGAACGGTGGCGTGGTCTCCCAGCAGACCTACAACGAACTGTTCACGATGCACGGCTCCACGATGGTCTACCTGGTGATCGTGCCGGTGGCGCTCGCGGTCGGCCTGTACCTCGTGCCGCTGCAGGTCGGCGCGGCGGAGGTCGCGGGGCCGAGGGTGGCGCTTGCGGGGCTGTGGATGCTGCTATGCGGGGGGGTGTGCATGTGGTCGGGGTTTCTGACCAGCGGCGGCGCGGCCGCGGCGTCGTGGTGGGGATTTGACCCTTTGTCTGACTCGATTCACTCCCCGGGCAGCGGCATGGAAATGTGGATCTTCGGGGTGATGCTGGCGACACTCGGACAGATCCTGTGGGCTGGATGCGTCCTCTCCACGGCCCTGCGTAGGCGGGCGCCCGGTATGACGCTGATGCGGATGCCGGTTTTCACATGGTCGATGGTCGTGACCTGCGTGATGGTGGTGTTCGGGTTTCCCGCGTTGCTGCTCGCACTCGGGTTGCTGTGGGCCCAGCGGCACTTCGGGGGTGTGCTGCTCGGTGGCACGGGAGCGGTGGACTACCAGGCGCTGTTCTGGTTTTACGGGCACCCGGTTGTGTATGTGATGTTCTTCCCGTTCGTGGGGATGGTCGGCGAGGTGCTTGCCACGTTCTCATCCCGGCGGTTCTTCGGCTACTCGGCGTTTGTTGTGGCGCTGCTCGCGTTCGCGGGCCTCTCGATGACCGTGTGGGCACACCACATGTACACGTTTGGAGTTCTGTCCAATAAGTATTTCGCGCTGACCTCGACCGCGCTGATCGTCCCGGCCGGCATTGAGTATTTCGATTTCCTGGCGACCTTGTGGCGCGGCAGCCTGCGTTTCACCACCGCATTCCTGTTCGCGCTCGGCTTTCTGGTGCAGTTCCTCATCGGCGGGCTGACCGGAGTGATCCTGGCGTCGCCACCATTGGATTACGGGCTGAACATGTCCTATTTCGTGGTTGCGCATTTTCACTACACGATCTTCGCGGGCAGCGCGTTTGGCTTGTTTGCCGGCATCTACTACTGGTTTCCGAAGCTGACCGGGGCGATGCTGCGCGAGCGATTCGGAAAGCTGCATTTCGCGTTGATGGTGGTTGGCACGAACGTCACGTTCTTCCCAATGTTCATTCTCGGCGCTGAGGGCATGACGCGACGGATCGCGCGCTACCCGGCCTCGACTGGCTGGCAGGGGCTCAACATCCTCGAGACGGCCGGGTCGGTTGTGATCGCATTGTCGGTCCTCGTTTTCATGGCGAACGTGCTGCTGTCCCTACGCGGCAGGCGAGGAGCTGGGGATGATCCTTGGGGAGGACACACGCTCGAGTGGGCCACGAGCTCACCGCCGCCCAGGCACAACTTCGATGCGCTACCGCCGATCCGCAGCTATGCGCCGCTGCTCGACCTGCGTGAAGCCCGTGAGGAGGTAAGTGGGTGAGACGCGCAGCCGTCGTCCTGATCTGCTGGGGCCTGTGGCTGGGAGCACTGACCGCGGTTCAGGCCGTATTCGCGCCGAAGCTAATTCAGGTTGCGATCCCCGCTGTGGCCAGCGCGGTGTGCGTTCTCGCTGGGCTGGTGGTGTGGGCGCTTGACGTGCGCCAGGCGCGGGAGGAGCGCCCGCAACTGGCGTATCAGGCGCAAGGCGAGCGCCCGCGGCTGATCACCGACAGCTCGGTGGCCACCGTCACGCTGGTGGTTGGGTTGGCTCTCGCGCTGGTGGGCGCCGGGTTCGGCCTGTGGCTGATCTTGATCGGCGCGGGCATCGCGGCGCTCGGCGTTGGTGGGGTGGTGCGTGAGCAGCTTGCCCGCTCGCGCACACTGCAGCGGAAGGGATCGCGGTGAGCGCGCAGCCGCTGACACTTTCGCGGCTGCTGGGCGATTGGACGTTTGACCCGCTGCTGCTAGGTGTGCTGTGCCTCACGGCGGGGCTGTATGGATGGGGTGCGGTTCGCTGCTGGGAGCGCTGGCCGATTTGGCGCCTGCTCTCGTTTCTCACGGGCTTGCTCGTAGTGGCACTGGCGCTGTTGTCGGGGATCGACCCGTACGCGGATGAGCTGCTCTCGATGCATGTCCTCGAGCACCTGCTGTTGATCCTGATCGCGCCGGTGCTGCTGTTGTGGGGGGCGCCGGTGCGCCTGGCGCTGAGCGCCTGTCCGCCAGCCCCCCGACATGCGATCGCAGGGCTGCTGCGCAGTCGCCAGGCGCACTTCTTGACACGGCCGGCGTGCGGGTTTGCACTGTTCACCTTGGTGGTGCTCGCCACTCATCTGAGTGGCGTGTACGAAGCGGCGCTACGCAACCAGGCGATCCATGCCGGGGAGCACGCCGCCTACTTCTCGTCGGGACTCCTGTTCTTCGCGCCGCTGCTCGCGGCCGACCCGATCCCTCACCCGCCCGGTGCGCTCGCAAGGTTCTCGTGGCTGATGGCCGCAATGGTCGTGATGGCGGTGCCCGCGGGAGTTTTTCTCCTGGATGCTCACGTTCGCTACCCGTTCTATTTCGCCCCCGCTCATGCCCTTCACACATCGGCGCTCGCCGACCAGCACACCGCCGGGGGGCTGATGCTCGTGGGTGGAGGCGCGGTGATGGGGGTATTGGCGATCGTGATCGCGATGGGCGCGATGCTCGCCGAAGAGAGACGCCAACAGCGCCGCGAGCGCTACAGCAACCAGCGAGCCGCAGGCGTTGTCGCCGAACAGGAGCGTGTCGAGCGCGAGCGGGAGCCGGTGAGCCTATGAGACGCCCACTGATGGCGGTCGTGGCGGTGGCATGCGGCGCGCTTGCGCTGGTTGACTTCGCGGCCCGCTGGGATGCCAGCGCAAGGACACAGGCACCGTCCACGCCTGTGCCCTCGTCGCTTACGGCACAGGGGCACGCGTTGTTCGAGTCCTCGTGCTCCTCCTGTCATGGCAGCGGCGCGCAGGGTATCCGTGGCCGGGCACCGAGCTTGCGCGGCGTGGGCGCGCTGGCGGCAGACTTCTACTTGCAAACGGGCCGGATGCCCTTGCCGAGCCCGAAAGCGCAGCCGCTGCGCACGAGCCCGGCATTCTCACAGAGCAAGATCAAGGCGCTTGTCGCCTATGTCGCGTCGTTCGGTGGGCCAGGCATTCCCACAGTGGTGCCCAGGCGGGGATCGCTTGCGGAAGGGCAGCGACTGTTCGCGCTCAACTGCGCGGGCTGCCACACGATCCAGGGCCAGGGCGGGATTGTGACTGGCGCGATCGTGCCGTCGCTGAACGAGTCCACACCGACCCAGATCGGCCAGGCGATCCGGATCGGGCCCTATGTAATGCCGCGCTTCAGCGAAGGCCAGCTTTCCCCGGCCGAGGTGAATTCGCTTGCGCGCTACATCCAGAGCATCCAGCACCCCGACAATCTGGGCGGATGGGGTATCGGCCGCATCGGCCCGATACCCGAGGGGATGGTCGCCTGGCTGCTGGCGGCCGTGGCGCTGCTTTTGATCGCCAGGCTGCTCGGCGAGCGCACGAGCGAGCAGCCCGACCGTCCACCGCGGGCAGGCGATCGCGCGTGAGAGGACTGTGGAAGGCGATCGTGATGATCGTGGTGTGGCGTTGCGGTGGGCTGCGGGCGCGCCGCGCTCAAGAAGAGGTCGATCCCTCCGAGCGGCGCACCGGCGCCCCCGCATGGGCCGAGTGGGCGGTAGTGGCGGTGTTGCTGCTCGTGCCGCTCGCGGGCCTGGCGTTCGTCGGTCTGTTCGTGCTCGACCCGAACACGCAGCTGCTGGGCCTCGCGCTTGGAGTGACGCTGGCGCTGGTGGCGGGCGCGCTGGTGCTTGCCGGCCGCTGGCTGGTGGCGCAAGAGACGAAGGTGGAGCAGCGCTCGCGGCTGGCAGATCCCGAGGCGACGCGAGCGGTCGTCGAGCACGCCGCCGAAGGTGTGGAGGGCATCACGCGCAGGCGGCTACTCGCGGGCGCCGCCGGTGTGGCAGGGGCTGGGCTGGCAGCCGCGGTGGCGATTCCCGTGGTGGCGCTTGGTCCTGGTCTGGAGGAGCAACTGCGCCGCACTCCCTGGCGTGCGGGACGAGCGCTCGTGGATGAGCAGGGACACCAGATCCTGGCCGCCGATATCGTGCAGCGGGGCTTTCTCACCGCGTTCCCGCAGGGCGCCGACCAAGAGGATCTGGGCTCTCCGGTCGTGGTTGTGCGGGTGGATCCAGCGACGTTGAAGCTGCCCGCCGAGCGGGCGGCGTGGGCGCCGCAAGGCATCCTCGCCTACTCGAAGATCTGCACCCACGCGGCCTGCGCTATCTCGCTGTTTCGCGATCCCCTGAGCCTGTCCACCGAGCCACAGGGCCCGGCGCTCGTTTGTCCCTGCCACTACTCGACCTTCGATGTGCTCGATGGTGGCAGCGTCGAGTTCGGGCCAGCCGGGCGGCCGCTGCCACAGCTGCCTTTGCGGATCGACGATGCCGGCGCGCTGCGCGCCGCCGGGCCGATGTCGGGACCGGTCGGCCCGTCCTGGTGGGGCGATCCGTCGTGAGCGCCGGCGAGAGCGAGCGACCGGTGAACGCTGTCGCCTTCGTGGACGAGCGCCTCGGCGCCGCACGGGGGATGCGCTTCCTGATGGATTACGTGTTCCCCGACCATTGGAGCTTTCTGCTCGGCGAGATCGCCCTGTACTCGTTCATCACGCTGATTCTCACGGGCACGTTCCTGGCCCTGTTCTTCGACCCGGATACCACCCAAGCCATCTACCACGGCAGCTATCAGGCGCTACAGGGCCAGAGCGTCTCCGGGGCCTATGCCTCCACGCTTCACATCTCCCTCGATGTCTCAGGGGGGCTGCTCGCCCGCCAGGTTCACCATTGGACGGCGCTGGTGTTCGTTGCCGCGATCACCTTGCACCTATTGCGGATCGTGTTCACCGGCGCGTTTCGTAAGCCCCGCGATGTCAACTACTTCATCGGCGTGACGCTGCTGGCGCTGGCAATCCTTGAGGGCTTCGCCGGCTATTCGCTCCCCGACGATCTGCTCTCGGGCATGGGCCTCGCGATCGCCTGGGCAGTCGCGATGTCCTTGCCGCTGATCGGGGGCCCGTTTGCCACGGCGTTGTGGGGAGGCAGGTTCCCTGGATCGACTGCGTTCGAGTCTCGATTGTTCATTGCACACGTGTTCATCCTCCCGGCGGTCCTGAGTGCCTTGATCGCGGTGCACCTGGCGATCATCATGCGCCAGCGCCACTCACAATTTCCAGGTCCGGGCCGTCGTGAGGAGAACGTTGTCGGTACTCCGATGTGGCCCGGCTATGCGCTGCGCTCGCTCGGTCTGTTTGCGGCGGTCAGCTCGGTCTTGGTGCTGATGGGCGGCCTAATTCAGATAAACCCGGTATGGCTTTGGGGCCCCTACCACCCCTATATCGGCACGAACGGAGCGCAGCCGGACTGGTATCTGGGGTGGCTGATCGGCGCGCTACGACTGATGCCGAATCTGGAGATCCACCTCTTCGGGCACACGCTCGTCCCGAACCCGTTCTTTGGCGGAATACTGTTCCCCGCTCTCGTGTTCGCTCTTCTGTATGCGCTGCCGTGGCTTGACAGGCGTTTCATCTCCAAGGACTACCGCCGCCACGATCTGCTCGAGCGCCCGCGCGACAATCCCAGGCGCAGCGCCTTGGCCGGCGCTGTGCTCTGCGCGGTGGCGGTGGTGTTCCTCGCGGGCTCCGCCGACCGTCTCTTCTTCCAGTTCGGGTTTGGCTATGAAGGCGCGGTCTGGTTCTTCCGTGGCGCGTTCCTGATCGCGCCGGTCGTCGTATATGTGCTGAGCAGACGGGTGTACGTGTTGCTCGCGCGAGAGCGGGTGCACCCGCTGCGAGGCTGGAGCGGACAGGTGGTGGCTCGCAACGAGCGCGGCGGATTCGATACTGGCGAGGGGTGAGGGTTGTGCCGGCAGGCGCATGCGCCTGCCGGCGGGACGCACATGTGCGTCCCGTACCAGGCCGCATGCGGCCTGGTTATCGGACGGCGCATGCGCCGTCCGACCTGCCGCCACATGTGGCGGCAGGCTCAGGCGCCGGCCTCCCCCGGTCAGCGGACGTGGGCGGGCTTGTGGGTCTCGGCGGGGGCTCATTTTGGCCACCCGTCCGATGATTTAGCGCTTCTTGGTGTCGACCGCTCGTTGCAGCTGCGCCTTGTTCATGCGCGAGCGGCCTTCGACGCCAAGACGGCGAGCCTCCTGGTAGAGCTGTTCGCGAGTACGTCCGCGTGGTCCTGGTTTGCCGGAGCGAAGCCCACCGCGGCGCCCTGAGGAGATATCGCCGGTGGATGTGCGCGAGCTGGAGCGGGATTCGCCACTGCGAGCGCGCTCCTTGTTGACGGTACGCGCCGCGATCTCCTCAGCGCGCTTCAACGATGCGCCGCTTTTGCGCTCGCTGTCCTTGATGTGCTCGTATTGGCGTTCGCGCTTGCTGCCTTTCTTTACTCCGCGGGGGGCCATTTTTACCTACCTCCAATGAGCTGATGTTCTGTCATATGTGCGCGCATGACCGCACGCGCCTCGCCTCGGCGCGGACAGTCCATGCGCCTCATACCCGCTAGGGCGGGAGTCAATCGATCCGAACAGCCACGCGCAGGCGCGACTGAGATTACGCCGCCCCCTTCGGGTAAACAAAGTGCAATGAGCCCCGAACGCCAGCCGCCGGCACAAGACAGTAGCGGCGGTGCCAGCCCCGAGCGTGGAGAGACGGGGGCTGAGCGGCTGGACCGCAACCTCGAGGAGATGACAGGCGAGCTTCGCGTGGTCGTCACCGGCGTGCAGGTGCTATTCGCGTTCCTGCTGATCGTGCCGTTCGATACCGGCTTCGAGCACGTGGGGGGCTTCGAGCGCACCGTCTACTTCGTCACGCTGATCCTTGCCGCACTCGCGGCGGCCTGCACGATCGCCCCCTCCGCGCAACACCGTTTTCTCTTTCGTCATGACGACAAGCAGCATCTGGTGTTCCTCTCAAACCGGATCGTGATCGCGGGATTGGCGTTCCTCGCGCTGGCGATGTGTGGGTCTCTGCTGCTGGTCGCGACGAAGCTGTTCGGCGCGGTAGCCGGCGCCTTCACCGTCGTCCTTGGCGCGCTCCCTTTCGTGGTGCTGTGGTTCGTTCTGCCGCTCGCACGCCGAGCCCGGCTCCAGGAGACCGCTCGCACCCAAGAGGGTTCTGAGAGACACAAACGTTGATCGAGCCACCTAATGCGCTAGCTCGTTGTACTGAGCGTCACGGCAGTTGGTGCGGTGGCGTTGTACCTTGGGAGCTATGTCCTCTGCCTGGCCCACACTCCCCTACCCCGTTTGGCGCGATACCTGCGACACCCTCCACGCCCACACCCAGGTGCTCGGCAAGCTTGCCGCTACGCTTGCCCCACCCGAGCCCCAACTTCAGCATGCGGCGCTGCGCCTCACCGCCCGCGGCTGGGACACTGCCCCGCTCCCGGCCCCCGACGGTTCGGGCGCGCTGGTTGTAGCGCTTGACCTCCACACCCACGAAGTGCTCGCCGAGCACTCCGACGGGCGCGTGCTTCGCGTTCCGCTAACCCCCAACCGCCCGGTGGGGGAGGTCACTCGTGAACTGCTCCACTCTGTCTCTTCGCTCAGCGGTCTGGTGGAGATCGACCCCACCCCGCAGGAGGTCGCCTGGACCGTGCCTCTCGACGAGGACGACGAGCACACCCACTACGACACATCTCAGGTAACTGACTACTTCGCCGCCGCCACCCAAGCGGCACAGGTACTTGCCGCCTTCAGAGCCCCCTACCGCGGACGCTCGACCCCAGTCAACGCCTGGTGGGGCTCCTTCGACCTCGCCGTTAATCTCTTCTCGGGGGAGCCCGCCAACCCACCCTCAGATGACTTCATCATGCGCAATGCCATGGACTCCCAGGAGGTTGCCATCGGCTGGTGGCCCGGCGACTTCCGCTATGAGAAACCGGCCTTCTACGCCTACGCCCATCCGGCGCCCGAGCGTTTCCCATCCGCCGAGCTCTCGCCTCCGGCCGCCCGCTGGGAGTCAACGCTTGGCGAGTACATCCTCGACTGGGAGGACGTCTGCGCATCCCCTCACCCGCACGCTTTCGCGCTTGATTTCGCACGCTCGGCTTTTCGCCACGCGTGCCTCGTGTGCGAGTGGGACTCCGCCCTATCCGCTACCGCCGAAGGCACACCCCCGCCGGTAGTCTGAGCTCGCGGTGGCTGTCAAGCGGGAGTGAGCGGGTAGTGGGAGGTCAGTTGTGCCCTAGAGGTCGGGTCACTCCACTTCTTCGATCTGTCCCCTGAACCACTCTGAGGGCTCCACGCTCGCGCCCTCTGCGTGCACCCTGTCAGAGAGCCAGTGATCTGAGGTCACCACCCGCACCAATCCTGGCTCGGGCTCCTCCTTGAGCAAGCGTACGATCTCATCGTCGGCGGAGTCTTTGCGTGGGCGGGGCGCGTGCTTCACTTCGATCACCGTCGAGCGGATCGGCGGTTTCGGCGGCTGCTCGAACACCACGGTCACGTCCTCTCCGCCTGAAGTCGCCCACAACTCGAGTTGCCCCACCAACCTCACCATCGCGGAATGGCGGTCCTTCCACCATCCGTCGGGCCGCGTCCCGATCACGTTCATTCCGTCCACCAACCAACGCATTCATCGCAGCCTATGGGCTGCACCCGCTCCACGCGGTGTACGTAGTCTCGACTGACCTACTCACCTCAAGCCAGGCTCGGCACAAGCGGCTGCACAGGACGCATCCCGAGTTCTGCCACCGACTGTGCCGAGCACACGATCAGCTCCATGGTCAAACAGTCCTCCAGCTCGATCAACAACTCGCCGTGGGGATCGTCCACGAGTGTGCGCTCCACGCGATAGAGCGAGATCCCGTCCGTGAGGTACCCGCGATCCAGCACCGCCTGTGCGGCCTCTTCGTCTTGTTGCCTCTTCGTCTTGTTGTATCTCTTGCGAGTTTGTTTGGCGTGTGCGTGCCATGACTGCAACTTACCCGCATCCACCGGCTTTGCCTTCGGTAGCAAACTGCCGTTTCTCTGCGGAAAATCACGCGCAACTCCCGGCGCTCCACCCGTAGCACCTCACGGCGCGTCGCGCTCGAGGGTCGCCCCCGCCGCGTCGCGCGAGAGCCCCACTGCGCCGACCGAGCACACCCCGATGCTCGCCAAGGCCGCCACGATGATCGCCGCCGCCTGCGGCGGAGTGAGCACGTGCGCGTGCAACCCGAGCGCCACCATCGCCGAGGGCACCCCGAGCTGAGCAGAAGCCACCAACCCCGCCGCGCGGGGCAGACGCACGATCCGTGCCGCCACCACGTGCGCCGCCACATTCAACCCCGCCAATGCCCCGGCAAGCCCTATCAATGCGGGGTTGGAAAACAGCCCGCTCAAATCCAACTTCGCCCCCAACACCACAAAGAACAGCGGTATGAAGAAGCCCCCCGCGATCCCCAGCACCTCGTTTGACAAACGTTCAGGGCCGCCTATCGATGCCACCACCAAGCCCGTTCCGAAGCCCGCGATCAACAGGCTCGCGCCACTGCGCTGGGTAAGCCATGCCAAACCGAACAACACGATCAAAGCAAGCCTCAAATCAACCGCCCAGTGGCGACTCTTGCCGAGTTCGCGCAGCCTTTGCACGGCCTCCCGCTCCCGCAAATGCTGTGCCACCACGAGCAGCCCCACCGCGCATCCCACCACGATCGCGCTTCCCAAGATAACCCTCCCGGTGCGCCCGGGCGCGAGCACCAGCGGCACTGCCACGGTCGCCCCGATGTCGGCCACCGTCACCTGCGCCATCACCGCTAGCGCTGTCGCCCCTTCCAAACCTCGCTCCTGTAGCACTGGCAGCACCACCGCTGCCGACCCCGACGCCACCAGCACGGCATACACCCCGGGGTTTCCCACGTTGTCGATTCGCGACAAGAGCAGCCCCGCTCCCACCGCCAGCCCCGCCACGATCCCCGCCGTCTTCACGCCCCTCCCGAAAGATTCGGTCAGCCCCTTCTCGCGCAGCGGCACGCTCATCCCGGCCACGAACATCAACATCACAAAACCGATTTCCGCGAAGAACGCGAGCGTGGGGTTGCCCGTGTCGATCGCGTCGAACCCCGTCTTCCCGAGCACGATCCCCGCCAGCAACTCCCCCACCACCACCGGCACCGCCCCCCGTCCGGCCGATGAGAGCAGCGGGCCGGCGAAGCCGCATACGACGATCAGGGCGAGCGTGCCGAAGCTCATCGTCTTCATTCTGCTCGTTTTGCGCGATCGGTTGCTGTCACGGACCCGCAAATTCGGCGAGTAGTGGCCCGCAAGCGGGGTATCCACCCAACCGGTGATGCGGGTCCGGTCGCTCAGGGCCGGGCCCGCGTCGCTGTGCCCAACGACTGTTTCTGCGGGAAAGCGGGTAGACCGCAACTGTCGACATAGACACTGGTTACTACATAAGCTAGTTTGGCTCACTTCCGGAGGAGGACGGTATGACGTTGGGGACTCGCATCTCGCTTCTAGGGACAGTCGCAGTTGCGATGCTTGCCATCGCTGTGCCGGTGGCTTGGGGGGCCGAACCGTTTGGCGTGGAAACTTTCATCGCGGCGAACTGTAAGCAGGCGAATCAGTCGTGCGCCGAACAGCCCATCACCACTTTTCCGACTGAACCGGAATTGACCGAAGCTTATACGCAGGTCGCCGGACACCCCCCTTGGGGCGTCACGACTTTCAAGGTCAAGACCGAAGGTCCAGGATTTCCCAATCTTGCGCCGGCGGGCATCGCGACAGCGGGGCCGGTGACGCACGTCCGCACCGATGTGGCCCCCGGTGTGAGCACCAACCCCGAGGCTGTTGGAAAGTGCACCCTTGCGCAATTCGGAGGAGAAGCACTTCCCGGTTCTGGCCTCTTTCCAGCGCCGACGTGTGCCGCCAACACCATAATCGGCGAAAACAAGGTTGTGATCTGGCTCGGACCGAAACCGTCGCCTGAACCGGAAGATCTTCCACTGAGCGGTACGGCTTACAACCTCGAACAACCCGACGGCCTCGCATCGGACTTCGGTGTGGCGCTCGGGCTGCCGATACCGCTAACCGAAGCCAAGCTGAACGCGATCTTCCACGGGACGCAGCCCGCTATCGAAAAAGCTCAGTACTACGCTCACACCCTTATCGAAGGCCACATCGAATGGGGTGATGATTCGAAAGGGACAGGCAAGGGCGACTATCACGATTATTACGAAATCAACGTCTCGCCCGAACTGCCGCTGATCTCTTCGCGCCTGAATCTCAAAGGCAACATTCTCTTGCCAGGTGAAGAAAATGGTGGATTCATAACCAATCCGAGCAGATGCGAAGGCTCCGGTCCGCTCACGACCAACACGGTGACGCTTGAATCGGAGGCTGGTCAAAAGTCAGTACGAACCTACACGACGCCGGTAGGCCCAGAAGGCTGCAAAGGCGAAGCGGGTCTCCTCGTTCCGCCCTTCCAACCAGCATTCAGCTTGACCCCCCAAACGACGCAATCCGACGCGCCCGATGGGATCACCACCGAAGCGATCATCCCGCATGACCCCAGCCCAAGCGGCATCGACACGTCGCAGGTGCGTACGGCGAGCATCACGCTGCCGGAAGGCATGACGCTCAACCCGTCGGCCGGGCCATCCCTCAAGGCATGCACGCCCGCACAGGCGAGGATCCACAGTCCTATCGCCGGAACGGCGTGTCCCGCCGAATCGCAGATCGCCACGGCGACGCTTGATGTCCCAGATCTTCCAGCAGGCGCTCTCACAGGGAGCCTCTTCCTGGGTGGCCCCGAATCAGGACCTATAACGGGGCCGCCGTTCACCGTGTACCTCGACGCGGAGTCCGCGCGCTACGGCATCTCCGTGCGTGTCCAGGGCACAGTGTCGCTCAACGAAACCACCGGGCGCGTGACGGCCACGTTCGCTGACAACCCCGAACAGCCGTTCAGCAACCTGATCCTGAAATTCACCGGAGGTCCGCTCGCTCCGATCGCCAACCCGCTTGTGTGCGGCCCGGCGAAGACCGAAACCAACTTCATTCCCTACACGGGTACGCCCGCCCAGTCGCCGTTCTCCCAGTTCGTGGTTGACAGCGACGGCAAAGGCGGCGCGTGTCCCGCGCTTCCGTTCTCTTTGACCCAAACGGCGGAATCACACCCCAACACCGGCGCCGCGGCGACGAACTTCACGTTCACGCTCGGACGCGCCGACGGGCAGCAGTATCTCTCGCACGTGAGTGCCACTCTTCCGGCAGGGCTTGTGGGGAAGATCCCCGCGGTTCCACTCTGCCCCGAACCGCAGGCGTCACTCGGCACCTGCACGTCGGCGAGTCAGATCGGTGTCGCAGCCGCGACGGTCGGCTCTGGCACCAAGCCGGTGCAGTTCACAGGGCCGGTGTATCTCACCGGACCCACAAACGGGGCGCCCTACGGGATGACTACGGTCATCAATGCCGCCACTGGGCCGTTCAGCCTCGGTAACGATGTCGTGCGCACGGCGATCGAAGTCAACCAGTACACCGGGCGCATAACGGTGGCGGGAAACATACCCACCATCTTCAAAGGCATCCCCTTGCGCCTAAAAGCACTCAGCGTTGCGATCACAAGGCAGGGCTTCCTCGTGAACCCAACCAATTGCGGCGTGCTCTCGACAGACACAACGCTCACCTCGTCCTTCGGGGCAAAGCAAACCCTCTCGACGCCATTCCAGGCGACGGGCTGTAGCTCGCTGGCGTTCAAACCGAGCTTCACGGTCTCTACGAACGCGAAAGTCACAAGGAAAAACGGGCCACCGCTGTTCGTAAAGATCGGCTACCCCTCTGGTTTGCAGTCGAACATCAAGTCCGTGTTCGTCAAGCTCCCCAAGCAGCTCCCCTCGCGTCTGAGCACGCTCAAAGAGGCATGCCAGGAAGCGGTGTTCAACGTGAGTCCGTGGAACTGTCCGGCGAAGTCAAAGGTGGGTGGGGCAACCGTCTACACACCGGCGCTCCCGAAGAAGCTCACCGGCCCCGCGTTCTTCGTCTCCCACGGCGGAGCCGCGTTCCCCGACCTCGACCTGGTGTTGACCGGAAACGGCGTCCAGATCATCCTGGTGGGGAACACCAACATCTCCAAAGGCATCACCACGACGAACTTCGCCTCGACGCCCGACGTGCCGGTGTCGAAGTTTGAAATGAACCTCTCCAACGGTCCCAACTCGGCGCTGGGGTCGATCGGCAACCTCTGTAAGCCCACGCTCGTGATGCCCACCACCATCACCGGCCAGAACGGGAAGGTGATCAAACAGAACACCAAGATCTCCGTCTCGAGCTGTCCGGTGACAGTGGTCGGGAGCCGCGTATCCGGCAACAAGGCCGTGGTCACCGTCAAGGTGCCGGCCGCGGGGCGAGTGAGCGGTAGCGGAGCGAACCTCAAAACCGTTTACAAGCACCCGGGCAAAGCGCAGAAGGTGACACTCGAAGTGCCGCTCACGACGAGTCACCGTCCCATCACGGTGAGCGTGCGTGTCGGCTTCATCCCCAAGGCCAAAGGCTCGAGCTCGGTCGCGCACGCGGTGCTTAGTTTCAAATAGCCGCATTCAGATTAGGCGGTCACGTCGCGGGTATAGCTCTAATCAGAGATATACGTCCCACGCGCCCGGGTTGGGGGCGCGTGGGACGGGACGTCAACTCTGAGGGAGAGGGCACATGAGGCTTACGGCTCGTTTCTGGTTTGCGACAACCGCCGTCGCGGCGATCATGGCCCTGGCCACGCCTGCCGCATACGCGGCATTTGGCGTGGAAGAACACAACTTTGAAGCAGGGGCTTGCATCAACACGAGCTGCACCTACAAAAGCGTCGAAGAACACCCTAAAGAAGGCTTTACCCAGGCCGCGGGACATCCACCGTGGGGGATCACGGGCTTTGAAATGAACTCCAAAGAAGCTCTCCTCGGTCAGCACGAACCAGAAGGAGCGCTCAAGCGCGTTCGGGTTGACGTGCCTCCGGGGCTGGCGGCCGACCCGCAAGCGATCCCCTACTGCAAGGAAGAAGACTTCAACAACAATAAATGCGCGGCCCAAACCGAAGCGGGGATGACGGAAATGGTGGCGTACGACGGGGTGAACGACCTCACGGTCACCGGCAAGGTTTTCAACCTCGAACCGAAGCCCAACCTGCCGCTCCTCTTCGGCATCGACGTGGCTGTCGAACCGCTCGTCAACGTCCACATATTCCTCGAAGGTCACGTCAGTTGGAGCACCGACTATCACGAGTATTTCGAAATCAACAACATCCCGCAGGAAGGTGAACTGCTCGGGGCAAAAGTGCCGCTGAAGGTGCTCAAGTCAAAGCTCTTCTTCAACGGTAATGCCGGTGCCGGAAACTTCCTCACCAACCCGAGCGTGTGCTCAACCAGCACTACCTCCCATCTAGAAGTCGAATCCTACGCAAAAGAAATCTCGCGAACGGAAACCCACACGCCCGTGGGTGTGGAAGGTTGCGACAAGGTTCCCTTCGCGCCGACGGCTGAAGAGACACCGGGAACCTCGCTCTCCGACCAACCCGACGGGGCCACGACGATCGTCAAGGCGCCCCAACACTCGGGCAAGGACGAAATCAACACCTCTGACATCAAAGACGCGCACGTCACCCTCCCTGAAGGTTTGACGCTGAACCCGTCAGCCGCCCACGGCCTCCAGGTTTGCACGGAAACACAGATCGGGATCGGCTCGACCGCTCCGGTCGCCTGTCCCGCGGCATCGAAGGTGGGGACGGTGGAAATCGAAACCGACCTACCGCCGCACTCGCTCGCGGGTAACGTCTACCTCGGCAGTCCCAAAGGGGGTCTAATCACAGGACCTCCATACACGATCTACCTCGACGCCGAGAGCGTCTATGACGTGTCGGTGAGGCTCAAGGGCGAGGTCAATCCAAACCCCGTCACGGGCCGTCTGGAAGCCACCTTCCTTGAAAATCCACCGCTCCCGTTTAGTGAACTCAAGCTCACATTGAATGGCGGTCCACGCGCGCCTGTGGCAAATCCACTCGTTTGCGCCAACGCGCCGATAGACGCGCTCTTTACCCCTTACACGGGCGGGCCGCCGGCGCTCAGCTCGAGCCCGTTCGCAACCACAGGATGTCCTTCGCCGCTGCCGTTCTCGTTGAAACAGGGCACCGGAAGCTCATCCTCGAAAGCCGCCGCTTACACCTCCTACACGTTCAAGCTCGTACGCGAAGACGGTGAGCAGTACACGTCAAAGCTCTCCACCATCCTGCCTCCCGGTCTGGTGGGGGCGATCCCCTCGGTGCCGCGCTGTGGCGCGGCGCAGGCGCAAGCCGGATCGTGCTCTTCGGGCAGCCTGCTCGGTAAGGCGGAAGTTACCGCCGGAGCGGGTCCCGAACCGTACGCGTTCTCCGGTCCGGTGTTCCTCACTGGCCCCTATGGCGGCGCGCCATACGGCCTCTCGATACCCGTAAGGGCGGTGGCGGGGCCGTTCGACCTGGGCACCCTTGTGACACGGGTGGGGATCAACGTCGACCCCTACTCCGGACGGGTGGTCGCCACGAGCGCCCTTCCCACGATCTTTGGAGGGGTGCCACTGCGATTGAGAACCATCGACGTGGCGGTTACGCGGCCGCATTTCCTGTTCAACCCCACCAACTGCGGCCCGCTTTCGACCGACACGACGCTGGGGTCGACGCTCGGCGCGACCCAGGCCCTCTCCACACCGTTCCAAGTCACGGGTTGTGCCGCGCTTGCCTTCAAACCGAAGCTCGTGGCATCGTCCAGCTCCAAAACCTCACGCCCCAGAGGGGCGAGCCTGACCGTGAAGGTGACCTACCCCAAAGGCACACAGGCGAACATCAAGTCGGTGTTCGTGAAGCTCCCCAAGCGGCTGCCTTCGCGCTTGAGCACGCTCAACCAGGCTTGCACCACCGAAGTGTTTGACGCCAATCCGGCCAACTGCCCGTCCGCGTCGCGCGTCGGAAGCGTGGTTGTGAAGACACCAGTGCTCCCCAACAAGCTGACCGGCCCGGCCATGTTCGTGTCGCACGGCGGCGCCGCCTTCCCAGACCTCGACCTGATCTTGAAAGGGGACGGGGTGACGGTGATATTGGTGGGAACCACGAACATCTCCAAAGGCGTCACGACTTCGAATTTCGCTTCTCTTCCCGATGTGCCGGTGTCGAGCGTTGAAGTGAAACTGCCCACAGGCAAGTATTCGGCGCTAGGCGCCCTCGGGAGCCTCTGTGCGCAGAAGCTTTACCTCCCCACCTCCATCACCGGACAGAACGGCAAGGTGATAAACCAGCGCACCAAGCTCGCCGTGTCGGGCTGCCACGTCAAGCGCAAACGAGGCCACAAACACCGTCACGGCCGCTAGCCATCGCGATAGAGCGCTAAATTGAGGCGATGGGAATCGTCTCAGCCGACGACGGCGCACACCCCGTCGGTGCCACGGGCGCCGGCGAGGGTCTGCACGAGCTTGATCCCACGCCGGTGCTCGCTGCCGTGCGCAGGCTCACATTGGCCGCCGAGCAAGCCGACGGCGAAGAGGCGGTCTTCGCGGCGCTCGCATGCGAGCTGATCGCCGTTTCGGGTGCCGAGGAGGTCCACATCCATCACCTCCGCCCCACGGGCGAGGAGGAGCCGGTGGTGGTGTATCTGCTCGACGGCGACGCCAGGCTCAGCTACATGCAGGCGCGCGAGGAGCGCCCCCCAGGGGTTAGTTGGACGCAGAGCACAGGGCGCTCCTTCCTTGCGGTGGGTCCGCGCGAGTTGACCGCGAGCGTGCCTCGCCTTTCGCTCACCGCGCCACCGTCAGAGGGGGTTGCGGGCTGCGCGCTGCTCACGCCGCTCTCGCTCGCTGGACAGGTGGAGGCTGTGGTGGTGCTGGTGCGCCGCGAAGCCGAGCCCTACGACGAGCGGGCGATCGACGAGGCCGCCACGCTCGTGGATCAAGCGGGGGCGATGCTCGCGCTAGTGCGCGCCCGTGCCGAGGCCGGGACGGACTCGGTGGCGGGGTGCATGAACCACCGCGCTATGCGCCGGCGTCTGCATGAGGAGATCCTTCGCGCCGGGCGCTCCGGGGGGGCGCTCTCCTGCGTGATCGTGGACCTCGACGACTTCAAGCTCGTTAACGATCGCTATGGCCACCAGGCCGGCGACTCGATTTTGCGCCAGGTGGCGCACGTCCTCATGGGGGACTTCCGCGAGTTCGACCGCGTGGCTCGCTACGGGGGGGATGAGTTCGTGGTGATCCTGCCCAACACCGGCATCGAGAGCGCCGTGGCGGTATCGAGCCGGGCGCTCGAGCGGATGCGAGAGGTGTCCTTCCCCGACGGCTCCCGTGGCGTGTCGGCGTCGATGGGGGTGGCTCAATGGCAGGCTCCCATGACCGTGGACGAGCTGCTCGAGGCGTGCGACTCGGCTCTGCTCACGGGCAAGCGCAACGGAAAGGGCGTTGTCACCGGTGCCCCCGCGCGAGTGCCGATCAGGTTGAGCGGCGTGCCAGAGCAGCGTCCCACGCTCCGCTGAGCCTGCTCCGGGGCGGCTCTGCGAGACTGAGATACACCCGCGAAAACCCGCAACACCGCTTGGAGAGAGACCCATGCCCGAGAATAGCTTTGACGCGAAGAGCACACTCAAGGTTGGGGGACGCGAATACGAGATCTTCCGCCTCGACGCGCTGCAGGAGCGCTTCGACGTGGCGCGCCTTCCGTTTTCGCTGAAGGTGCTGCTGGAGAACCTGCTCCGTACAGAGGGCAACGGGTCGGTGTCGGCGACCGACATCGAGGCGCTCGCGAGTTGGGACGCGAAGGCGCAACCGAGCAAGGAGATCGCCTTCACCCCGGCGAGGGTGCTGATGCAGGACTTCACCGGCGTCCCCGCCGTGGTGGACCTCGCGGCGATGCGCGACGCGATGGTGGCGCTCGGGGGTGACCCGCAGAAGATCGAGCCGCTGGTGCCCGCGGAGCTCGTGATCGATCACTCCGTGCAGGTCGATGCGTTCGCCACCAGCGACGCCTTCAAGATCAACGCGGAGCGCGAGTTCGAGCGAAACCAGGAGCGCTATCGCTTCCTGCGCTGGGGGCAGGGTGCGTTCGACTCCTTCAAGGTCGTTCCCCCGGATACAGGGATCGTGCACCAGGTCAATCTCGAGTATCTGGCAAGGGTCGTGTTCGCCGGGGAGGGGAGTGGGAGCGGGTCGGGGTTGGAGCAGGCTTACCCGGACACGCTAGTGGGGACGGATTCCCACACGACGATGGTGAACGGCCTTGGGGTGCTCGGTTGGGGAGTGGGCGGTATCGAGGCGGAGGCGGCGATGCTCGGACAGCCGATGTCGATGCTCATCCCCCGCGTGCTCGGGGTAAAGCTCCACGGCGAGTTGCCCCAGGGGGCGACGGCCACCGACCTTGTGCTCACCGTCACCGAGATGCTGCGCGAGCGCGGGGTGGTGGGGATGTTCGTGGAGTTCTACGGGGATGGGCTCTCGGGATTGCCACTTGCCGACCGCGCGACGATCGGGAACATGTCGCCCGAGTTCGGCTCCACCTGTGCGATCTTCCCGGTGGACGCGGAGACGTTGCGCTACCTCGAGTTCTCCGGCCGCCCGAAGGAGCAGATAGAGCTGGTGGAGGCATACTGCCGCGAGCAGGGGATGTGGCACGACGAGCACGCCGAGGAGCCCACCTTCTCCGACCGGATCGAGCTCGACCTTGCCGAGGTGGTGCCGAGCATCGCCGGCCCCAAGCGCCCCCAGGACCGCGTCGCGCTCACCGACGCGCAAGAGGCCTTTCGCGAGGCGCTCGACGGTTATCTCCCCGACTCCGATGGCGCGGACGAGGCGCTTGGCGCCACCTTCCCCGCGAGCGACCCCACCGCTACGCAAGATCCCTCCAATGGCGAGGGTGCCCGCGCGGAGAAGGCTCACGCCACGCACGCGCACGCGAGTCACCCTGTTTTGGAGCACCCCACCTCCGGCGAGCGGGACGGGCTTCGGCATGGCGACGTGGTGATAGCGGCGATAACGAGTTGCACGAACACCTCAAACCCCTCAGTGATGATCGGGGCGGGGATCCTCGCGCGCAACGCCCTGGCCCGCGGTTTGAAGAGTAAGCCGTGGGTGAAGACTTCGCTTGCCCCCGGCTCGAAGGTGGTGACCGAGTATCTCGAGGAGGCGGGTCTCACGGAGTCGCTGGAGCAGCTCGGGTTCAACCTTGTGGGGTATGGGTGCACAACCTGCATCGGCAACTCGGGACCGTTGCCGGAAGAGATATCCCAGGAGATCCAGCGCGAGGACCTGGCGGCGGTGTCGGTGCTCTCCGGTAATCGCAACTTCGAGGGCCGGATCAACCCCGACGTGAAGATGAACTACCTTGCCTCGCCGCCGCTCGTGGTGGCCTATGCGCTCGCCGGGACAATGGACATCGACCTCGTGAACGACCCCCTCGGCGAGGACGAGTCGGGTGAGCCCGTGCACCTGGCCGACATCTGGCCCTCCGCAAAGGAGATCGCGCAGACGATCGAGGGGGCGGTGCAATCTGACATGTTCCGCTCCTCCTACGCCGAGGTGTTCGAGGGGGACGAGCGCTGGCAAACGCTCGACGTGCCCGCAGGCGAGCGTTTCGCGTGGGACTCGGATTCGACGTACGTGCGTTTGCCGCCCTACTTCGAGGGGATGGCCCAAGAGCCCGAGGAGGTGGTGGACATCGAGGGGGCGCGGGTGCTGGCGCTGCTCGGTGACAGCGTAACCACCGACCACATCTCCCCCGCGGGGTCGATCAAGCGTGACAGCCCCGCGGGCCTATATCTGCAAGAGCATGGGGTTGGGCCCCGCGACTTCAACTCCTATGGCTCCCGTCGCGGCAACCACGAAGTGATGATCCGCGGCACGTTCGCCAACATCCGCCTGCGTAACGAGCTGGCGCCGGGAACCGAAGGGGGGGTGACCGTCAAGGATGGTGAGCAGACCTCGATCTACGAGGCCTCCATGAGCTACCAGCAGGAAGGCGTGCCGCTAGTGGTGGTGGGGGGCAAGGAGTACGGGTCGGGCTCCTCGCGCGACTGGGCGGCGAAGGGCACGAGCCTGCTTGGGGTGAGGGCGGTGATAGCCGAGAGCTTCGAGCGCATCCACCGCTCCAACCTCGTGGGCATGGGTGTGCTGCCGCTGCAGTTCCCGCCGGGGGAGTCGGCGCAGTCGCTTGGCATCGACGGACAGGAGCCCTTTACGATTACCGGGATCGCCGAGCCACTCAACGCGGGTGAGTTGCCCAAGACGTGCAAGGTGGCCGTGGGTGGGAAGGAGTTCGAGGCGACGGTACGCATCGACACCCCCAAGGAGGCCCACTACTTCCGCCACGGGGGCATCCTCAAGTACGTCCTGCGACAGTTGCTCGCATCGTGAGCGGCGCAGGCTCCACCAAGCCAGGCGAAGGCTTCACGCAGACGCTGCGCGATCTGCTCGCGGCGCGTGGACCCTCCGGCTATGAGACTGCGCCCGCGGCGGTGTGGAGCGCGGCCGCGGAGGCCTTCGGCGCGGAGGTGAGCACCGACGTCGTGGGGACCCCCTCAGCGCGGGTCGCCCCGCGCGCGGTCGAGGGGGGCGGGGCGGGCGAGGGCGCCGCCGCCGCAAGTCGGCGTTTGATCGTGATGGGGCATATCGATGAGATCGGCTTGATCGTGACCCACATAGACGACGAGGGGTATCTCTGGTTTCGCGAGGTGGGCGGCTGGGACGCGCAGATCCTCGTGGGCCAGCGGGTGGTGCTGGGCACTCGCGAGGGCGAGGTGACCGGGGTGATCGGCAAGAAGCCGATCCACCTGCTGCGCGATGAGGAGCGCAAAAAGGTTGCGGAGGTGCGCGACCTGCACATCGACGTTGGCGCCAAGGACGGCGAGCAGGCGCGCAAGATGGTGCGGATCGGGGACGTGGGGGTCATCGACTCCGACCCCGTTGAACTACCCAACGGCCGGATCGCCTCGCGGGCGCTTGATAACCGCCTCGGCTCGTTCGTGGCGCTGGAGGCGGCGCGGCTCGTGGCAAAGGCCGGTGGGGCCACCGGCTGGGAGGTGGTGGCGGTTGCGGCCGCGCAGGAGGAGACCACGTTCGGGGGGTCGCGCACGAGCGCCTTCTCGCTGGAGCCCGATGCGGCGATCGTGGTGGACGTGACACACGCCACCGATGCCCCCGGGATCGACGTGAAGGAGTCGGGCAAGCACGAGTTGGGCTCGGGACCCGTGTTGAGCAGAGGCTCGACGCTCAACCCCAGGCTTTCAGAGTTGCTTCACGACACCGCGGAGAGCGAGAAAGTGGCGTTCACCCTCGAGGCGATCGGCCGCAACACGGGCACCGACGCCGACGCGGTGCACCTCAGCCGCGGGGGCATCCCCACCGCGCTCGTATCGATCCCCCTGCGCTACATGCATTCGCCGGTGGAGCTGGTGCAGTTGGACGACGTTCACGCGGCCGCGGCGTTGATAGCCGCGACCGCGTTGAGACTCGATGCGGGGATGAGCTTCGCCCGCTAGCCGGGGACGGTGTTGAGTTAACATGAAAGCTATGTCAGGACCTATTCTCCCCCGCTGACACTTTGATGTGCTGGTAGCCGTCGGCCCGCCCGGGTCGGTTCGGCGCCTGAACCGACCCGGGCGGTGCGGTAAGTGCTAGTTGCTCGTACCGTCCAGGGCAGACGGGGAGGCAGGGGCCTCAGCGGTTAGCTCGGTGAACTCGACGACCTCATAAGGGTTGCCGGGGGTGCCGCCGAGTGCGAGCATGCGCAGGCCCTCGGGGCCGGCGAATGCCTTGCGCTTGGGGTTGGGGCCGACGCGCACGAACACGTCGGGCTCCAGCTCCACGCGCTCGCCTTCGATGTCAAGCCAGCCCGAGCCTTTGAGCGCGAGGAAGACCTCCTCTTGGCCGCTCTCTGCGTGATCGTGCAGTGGGTAGTCCTCGTAGTTGGGGGGCATCTGGATGACCTGCATGCCAAAGGACGTGACGCCCAGCTCGGCGCGCGCCTTGACGAAGCCGCCGCCGAACGCGGCCTCCATGTCTTTGATGTGCTTTGCGGTGTAGTCACTCACTTGTTGCTCCTGTCTGGATGGGGGATGGTTGAAGTACGGGTTTGTCGGTTGGCATGATGATCCCGAGCTGGCGCGATTGGGCGAGGACGGAGCCGTCGGGTGCCCAGATGACGCCGTCCTCCTCGAAGAGGCCGTCGTGGAGCAGACGGGTGTCGAACACGGAGAGGACGAGCGCGGAGGGGTCGCAATCGCACTCGGAGATGGGTTGGCGAAAGTGGATCGTGAGGTCCACGGTAGGGCTGATGGCGGGCATGTCGAGGGCGATGAAGGATGGTGGGAACCACGCGTCGCAGAAGAGGGCGAGCGCGGGGGCGTCGACGGGGCGGTCCTCGGGAAAGCCGATCCACCCGCCGATTTTCATCGGGGCGCCGCTACCGGCGAAGGGGACAGCGCCGACGCGCGGTTGCATCACGAGTTGGCGTGTGAACTCGGGGGCGCCCTTGAACAGCTTCGGCGTGGAGCATCGCTCGGTGTCGGGTGGGGCCAGGTCGGGCATGGGTAGCTCGTTAGCCGACGGGGATATCCAGGGGACCGAGAAGGCGGAGAGCGCGAGTGCGGTGACCTTGCCGTTCTGCTCCATCCGCGCGGAAAGTGTGCTTAGCGAACGACCCTCACGCTCGACGGTCGTGCAAATCTCGATCGGCCCGGGTTCGGGGGCCCGTAGGTAGTGGATTGTGAGCGAGCGGGGCGCGCGCGACTCGTCATCGACCGTGGCGATGAGCGTGCGCAGCAGCATCGCCGCGAGGTAGCCGCCGTGGGGGCCGCGCCCGGCGCGCCAGCCTGGGGCGACTGTGGCGCTGAACAGGCCGTCTCCCTCGTAGGCGACGGCAGTGTCGCGGTCGAACACCGTGTCCATGCCCGGCGAGCATATCGGACTGGCTGACTGGCCAGTCAGCGGTGGGTTACCCATCTTCACAACACCGTTG
>DASXNB010000006.1:0-47892 GCA_036495305.1 Solirubrobacteraceae bacterium
CTGCACCACAAAACTAAAGATGCCAACCGCGTTCACCGCACAAAACGGAGCGGTCATACACCAATCCACACCGATCACCGTCACCGGCTGCGCAAAGCACAAGACAAAGACCAAACACAAGAAGAAGAAATGACATGGCACGCGACCAAAGGGCGCCGTCGAGGGCGACGGCGCCCCCCGGGCGTTACGTCGCCGGTAATGGACTGAGACGCGATGGCGTTGCCGATACCGGAGGCGTGCCCGCCGGTGAGGCGGGGAATCGCCAGGGAGCCAACGTAACCGAGTTCCAAAGCCGCCGTCTCACACTCGCAATCTGTGAAGTGGTGGGAGAGAGCGGTGTCGAGGCCGCCACGGTTGGGCGTGTGTGCGAGCAGGCCGGGGTCTCGCGGCGCACGTTCTACGAGATCTTTGCCAACCGCGAAGAGTGTTTCGTCGCGGCCGTTGATTCACAGATTGAGCGGTTGGCGGTTGTCGCCGGCTCGGCATATACACAAACCGGCAGTTGGGTGGATCGTGTGCGGGGCGCCCTTTCGCTCTTGCTGGAGCACCTCGACGCGCAACCAAATGTCGCGCGCATACTCGTGGTTGAGACGCTACGCGCCGGCCCCACGATTCTGGAGCGCCGGCGCGAAGTGCTTGAGACGTTGGCGGTGGTGATAGACGAGGGTCGCACGGCCGGGCGTGCAGGCTCCGATCCTCCGCCGCTCACCGCCGAGGGGATTGTCGGTGGGGCGCTGTCGGTGATCCACGCCCGCTTGCTCGCTTCCCCGCCTGCGCCGGCAGTGGGTTCTGCCGTCTCAGACGGTGGCGCGCGCCCGCTGGTGGCATTGACGGGCTCGCTCATGGCGATGATCGTGCACCCCTATCTAGGTCAGGCGGCGGCTCGCAAGGAGTTGGAGCGCCCGGCACCGACGAGCGGGCGTCTCGCCACGCCTTCGGGTGCGGAACCGTTCAAGGGGTTGCCGATCCGCTTCACCTACCGCACGGCACTGGTGATGTCCACGATCGCCTCCGATCCCGGTGCATCCAACCGTTACATCGCCGACCGCGCCGGGATCGCCGATGAGGGCCAAACCTCCCGCCTACTCAGACGCCTACAGAACTGTGAGCTGATCGAGAATCGCGGTGAGGGCCACCCCAGGGGAAGCCCGAACGCGTGGGCACTGACCGAGCGCGGCGAGGCGGTCCACGCGACCATCGCCGTGAACGGCACCGCGCGATAGGACTCCCCCGAAAACGGGTACTGGTCGCTACATCGGGATTGACAGTAGGGCGCAAAACTCCTATGGTCACAACATAAGGCCAGCCTAAAGGGGAGCAATACGCTGTGAGCGTCGTTGCCAAGAAGCTGCTGGGCATCGGAGTTGGGGGTGTGGTCGTCGTCGTCCTCATCGCCCTCTACATCTCCCAATGGGCCACGAGCTTTCCCCAGACCGTCGCGGCGATGAGCACGCGCAAGGTGGCGGGCCTCAACGGCACCCAGCTCACGCTCCAGACGGTGGCGGCGATCGGCCCGAAGTATTCCCCGAGCCACCCCGACTGGGTGTCCTACCTGGTACTCGACCATGGCAAGTGGGTGCATTCCACGATCTTCAAGGTGCCGGCTCACTCGCTCGTACATGTAACCGTGCTTCAGTACGACGGCGACAGCGGTTTGCGCAACCCCTTCCTCTCCCAGGTGCAGGGCACCACCACAGGCATGGAGACGATCGACGGGAAGGCCACCAAGGCGATCAACCCCGAAGAAGCCTCCCATACCTTCGCCGTGCCGCAGTTGGGTCTCTTCATCCCCCTCCCGGGCGTGCCCGAAGAAGCCAAGAACCAGTGCGAATTCGCGCCCTGCACACTCGCGGAGGCGCACCGCACGATCACCTTCACGTTTCGCACGGGCGCGAAGGGCCGCTACCGCTGGCAGTGTTTCGTGCCGTGCGCGGCGGGCTGGATCTTCGGCTTCGGCGGGCCGATGCAAACGCTCGGTTATATGGACGGTTTCTTGGACGTGGTGTAGGAATGACCACAGCCATAATCCACTTCTTGGGAACGCACCGCTGAGAGCATGGCGAGCGAGCCCATTCACCCCGGTAGCGAACCGAATCACGCGCGTCGTTTCGGCCTGATCTGGGTGATCTCATCGCTGATCGCGACACCTCTGGTGGTGTTGCTGATCGGCCCCATCATGCCGCCCGGCCACGGCTCAGAACAGGCTTCGGGGCACGTCACCGACAACACTGTGCTGATCGGAGCAGCAACGCCCGTGCTGCTCCTGGTCGTGCTGTACCTCATCTACGCGATAGTCAATTTCCGCCAGCCCAAGGGCGCGGCGCTCGAAGGTCCGGCGATCCACGGGAATGCACGCATCCAAACGACCTGGATCGTGGTGACCTCGATACTCGTAATCTCGCTTGCCGCCTACGGCACGATTCGCCTGCTCGAAGACGGCGCGGGCGCGGGCGCGGGACCTAATCCGGTGGCGGTGCCCTCCGGGCCGAAGTTGCCGGTGCAGGTGATCGGGCAGGAGTGGGCCTTCACCTATCGCTACCCCACATATGGAGGCGTTGAGACACCGCACCTGGTGTTGCCGGTGAACGAGATGATCGAACTACACGTGACCTCGCTCGACGTGATCCACTCCTTCTGGGCCTACCAGTTGGGGGTGAAGGCGGACGCCAACCCTAACACCGACAACGTTGTGTTCGTGCGGCCCACAAAGAAGCAGACCTTTGAAGTGCGTTGCGCCGAGCTGTGTGGGATCTGGCACGGCTACATGTTCGACCACGGCCAGGTCGTGTCACCGACGGCGTTTGCGTTGTGGATCAAAGAACAGCAAGTCCGCTTCGCACCGGTGGCGAAGTACCTGCCCAAATACGCGCGGAAATACATCCCCGAACCCATTAGGAGGGGAGAATGACCGCCACGGCCGATGCCGAGCTCGTCCCGGTGCCCAGCCGCCGTCCGCTCTGGCGGCGCCTGCTGGGCTTCAACCTGTTCAGCGCGGTGATCCTTGGGGTGGCGGGCTACTACCTGGGCTGGTGGATAGGCCACCAGATAAACGGCCCCAGCTTTGAATTCCAGGCGAAGACGAACGAGAACGACGTTGCGCTGATGCTGGGTTATTTCTTCGGCGTCGTTGGTTTTTTGATCGGCCTGGGTTTTGCCAACTACCCCGTCTCACGTTTGCTCGGCCGCCCGGCGTCGCTACGCGAGAAGGAGGACGAGGGGATGGGGCGCTACTTCGGCCTCTGCACCGACCACAAGGTGGTGGGCATCCAATATCTCGTGGGGATCGGCGTGTTCTTCTTCATCGCCGGGCTCAACGCGATGTTGATTCGGGTGGAGCTACTCAAACCGACGCCCACCGCGATCGGCCCCAACCAGTATCTCTCGCTTGTGGGGATGCACGGGACGATGATGATGGGAATGATGACCTCGGGCATCCTCGGCCCGTTTGGCAACTACTTCGTGCCGTTGATGATCGGCGCGCGCAGGATGGCCTTCCCGCGCATCGAGGCGCTCACCTTTTGGCTGTTGATGGCGGCCGGTTTCATTCTCACCTCCACGATCTTCTTCGGTGGCTTCCCCACCGGGTGGACAGGGTACGAGCCGCTCAACGAACAGGCCGTGATGGGGATGGACTCCTACATCTGCTTCTTCGCGCTCGTGGGCGTCTCGATGGCGCTCCTGGGTTTGAACATGATCGCCACCATCGTCGCCCACCGCGCCCCGGGGATGACGTGGTCGCGGCTTCCGATCTTCGTGTGGTCGGTGTTCGCCACCTCCATCCTCATGGTGCTGGCGGCGCCGATGCTCATCGGCGCGCTTTTGATGGCGGCCTTTGACCGCACGATCAACACCGCCTTCTTCACCGTTGGTGTGGGTGGAAGCCCCTACCTGTTCGAGAACCTCTTCTGGTTCTTCGGCCACCCCGAGGTGTACGTGCTCGCGCTGCCGGGCTTTGGCATCGTGCTCGAGTTGCTGCCGGTGTTCACGCGCAAGCCCCTGTGGGGCTACCGCCTGGCGATCGCGGGGATGCTCGGAGTGACGCTGCTGAGCTTCTTCGTGTGGCAGCACCACCTCTTCGTGAGCGGCATCAACGCGGCGCTGCGGCCCTTCTACATGCTCTCCACCGAGATCATCTCGATCCCCACGGGCTTCATCTTTTTGTGTGTGATGGGCACCCTGTGGAAGGCACGAACTAGGTTCACCGTCCCGATGCTGTTCTGTTTGGGCTGGACGTTCAATTTCCTGATCGGTGGCCTCTCCGGCGTGTTCCTCTCGGACACCCCCTTGGACACCGACACGCACGGCAGCTTCTTCGTGATGGCCCACTTCCACTACACGATCATGGGCGGGCTGATCTTCACCTTCTTCGCCGCCATCTACTACTGGGTGCCAAAGATGTTCGGGCTGAAGCTCAACGAGAAGCTGGCAAAGATTCACTTCTGGTCGCTCTTCATCGCCTTCAACTCCACCTTCATGCCGCTGTTCGTGCTCGGCATGAAGGGGATGCCAAGGCGTGTGTCCACCTATGCGCCCAACCTGCAGGGCCTCAACATGTGGGTGTCGATCTCGGCATTTGTGATCGGGCTCTCGATGCTGGTGTTTCTCTTCAATGTCATCTACTCGCTGATAATCGTGCGCAAGCCCGCCGAGGCTGACCCGTGGCACTCCAAGGGCCTTGAGTGGCAGACGCCCACGCCGGTGCCGGTGAACAACTTCGAGACGATCCCCGTGATCGATTCCGACCCCTACGAATACGGCATTCCGATCAGCCATCACGGTGGCGCTGAACCGTTGCCGGCGGGAGGTTGAGATGGAGAGCTCAGGCGCGGGCATACCGCTGAACCCAGGCGTAGCGGGTGTTCCCAAGGATGTCGCCATCCGTCCCGAGCCGCCAGAGATCGGCGCTCGCTCTTTGTACATCGCCGGCCGCCTTCTCGCTGGTGCCTCGACGTTTTTCTTCCTCTCCTTCGTATTCGCCTTCTTCTATCTGCGCTCGCTCAACGAGAACAACAAGTGGGCACTGCCGGCACACGTCAAACCCGACCACACGCTCGGCGCGATCGTGATGGTGTGCGTGGTGGTGAGCGCGCTGCTCGCGATCCTCGCCGGTCGCCGCATGAAGGCGCATGCGCGCGAACCGGGCGACGGCCACTCCCGTGGCTGGCTCGGGCCGGCGGCTGCGGCGCTGCTGTTGGGGCTCGCCGCCGTGGTGGTGCAGTGCATCCAGTACACGGGCGCCCACTTTGGTCCCACCGACGGCGGTTACGCGAGCGTGTTCTACGGCTGGACCTCGCTGTACATGATCGCGGTGCTCGCCACCATGTACTGGCTCGAGACCCAGGTGGCCACCGAGTTGCGAGCCCGGCGCGCCCCAGCGGCGTCCTCGCACGGCGACATAGCCGACGCCGATCGCCTGATCGCCCCGGGCCTTGACGCGGCGGTGTTCTTCTGGTGCTACCTGGCCGGGATCGGTGTGGTTACGTGGGTATGTCTGTATCTGGTGTAGCCGACGGGGTGGTGCACGGGCTCTCGTTCGCCGGGGCGCTCGCCGCATGGCCCGCGGCGGTGGGTGTGTGGAGCTGGTCGTTTGACCCGCCCGTGGCGCTTGCGCTTGCTTTCGCCGTGCTCTACTGGCTCAGCAACCGCCGCACCGTCGCCCCGGCGCGCACGCGCACAGCACGCCGTTTGCGCCACTTCTACTTCTACGCGGGGATCGCCGTCGTGTTGATCGCCCTTGCCTCGCCGCTGGACGCTTACAGCGAGAGACTCTTTTGGGCGCACATGACTCAGCACATATTGCTGCTGGTTGTGGCTCCGCCCTTGATCGTGCTCGCGCGCCCGTGGGTGCGCCTCTGGCGTGTGCTCCCTCTCCCGGCACGCCAGACACTCGGACGCTCGCTGGCGCGCGGGCACCTCACCCCACTGCGGCGCCTCGGGGGTTTCCTCGGGGCGCCGCTCCCCACGTTCGTCCTGTTCTGCGGGGTGGTGCTGCTCTGGCACGTCCCGGTGCTGTTCGATGCCACCCTCAGCTCAGAAACGCTGCACGCACTCGAGCACACGCTTTTCTTCGTCACGGCGTTGATGTTCTGGAAGCAAGTGATCGACTCGCCGCCGCTCCACGCCCCGCTGAGCGAGCTGTGGCGCGTCGTGTATTTGATCGGGGCGATGGTGGTGATGTGGCTGCTCGCGATCGTGATCGCGTTGGCGCCGCGCCCGCTCTACAGCGCTTACGCCCACGAGGTGTCGCGCCCGGGCGGCATCTCCGCGCTCGTCGACCAGCAGATGGCCGCCGGCATCATGTGGGTGCCGGGGTCGATCACGTTCGTGCTCGTGCTGTTCGTGTACCTGCACCGCTGGCTCACGCCGGCGGGCGTCAAAGCTCCCGCGGCAAGGCTCGTGGGCGACCACCAGTAAAGGAGGAATGCAATGCCCCTTTCAGCGATATCGCCGCTGGCCTCCTTCAAGGTTGGCTCGGTGCTCACGCTCGTGATCCCGCTAGGCGTGTTGATCGCCGTGGCGGTTTGGTACGTCGTGTTGTGGCGTCGGGGCGCCGGCGAGCGGTGAGTCGGTAGGGATGGGCGCGCGGCCTCCCAGTCCGCGCGCCGGGTTCATGCCCTCACGGCAGCCTCGTAACTCAGAACCGCGCCGGGGCGTGCTCCACAGGCTCCTCGAACAGCCCAGGTTGAACCACTTCGAGTTTGCGCGAAAAGTAGTCGCGGAAGAAGGGGCGGGAGACGATCATCAGTACCACTCCTACGAGCAGCCCACCGATACCCATCCACAACGGGAGTGTGATCCCAAGTATCGGTTTGGAAGAGACGTTTTCGGCGTGGCCGTAGTACACGGCCGCATACCCGGCGACGCCGAACAGCATCAGCGCACCGAGCAACGGGGCGATGCCCAGCAGGATGAGGTCGCGCAGGCTGTTACGCAGCTCGTGGCGGTAATACACGATGCAGGCGATCCCGGTGAAGCCATAGTAGAAGCAGATGGGGAAGCCGATCGCCACTATCGAGTCTTCAAGGGCGCTTTCTGAGAGGTTGAGGATGACTAGTGTCCACAGGATCGAGGCTCCTCCCATCATCAGCGTGGAGAAGCCGGGGGTGAGATAACGGGGGTGGATTTTCCCGAACGCGCCTGGGATCGATTTCCACCAGGCCATCGAGAGCGTGGTTCGTGCGGTTGGCAGGATCGTTGTCTGGGTGGAGGCCGAGGCTGAGGTGAGGACGGCGATGATGAGGAGCTTGTCCCAGGGGAAGCCGAACACGCCCGAGCCGAGCACGCTCAGAACATCAGATTGATTGGCTTCGTTGGTCAGTAGTCCAGTGCCGCCCCAGGCCTGGCCCGCGGCGGACACGACCACGTAGATGAGCACGAGCAGGATCGTTGACATGACGGCCGCTCGGCCTGGTCCCTCGTTGGGGTCTTCTGACTCCTCGTTGACCGCCACTCCGGAGTCCCAGCCCCAGTAGATGAAGATCCCCAGCAGCACGCCGTCGATGAGCGCTTTGAAGGAGAGGGCAAAGGGGTTGAACCAGGAGAAAGCGGGCTCGATCGAGTTGGGGGGGTGATTTGCGTAGACCTTCACGAACGTCACCACCGCGAATGCGCCGAGGATCAGGATCTCGGCGCTGAGCAGGAACTGCTGGATGCGCGCGGAGAGCTCGATGCCGCGGTAGCAGATCCATGTCATCAGGCCGATCCAGACCACCGCTGCGATGATGATCGCGGGGAGAGATTCGCTCAGTTCTGTGAAGCCGAAGAGCTTGAAGGTGTAGATGCCAGCGATGTCCGCAAGCGACGCCATCACGAGCACGTCCGCGAGGAAGATCGCCCAGCCGTTTACCCAACCCATGCCGGGGCCGAGCGCGCGGGTGGTCCAGGCAAACGTGGTGCCCGCGTCGGGGTCGGCGCGGTTGAGACCCCAGTAGGCGCCCGCGATCAGGAGCATCGGGATGAACGACACGAGCAGTACAGCTGGGGCGTGCACGCCCACGCCGGTGACCGCCACGATGAAGCCGAGCGTCGCCGCCAACGAGTAGGCGGGCGCAGTGGAGGCTACGCCGATGACTAGGTTCGAGAGGTAGCCGATGGCGTTTTTCTTTAGACCCTTCTCCACCACCTCCCCAGAGGCCTTGCTGTGACCATCCTCGGCGGCGCTGATACTGGCCATGGTGGCAACCCTCTCTGTCGCCGGCCCCAAAGGGGGTCGCCCGCGACGGTCAAGTTGTGATCGTTACAAGCAGATCTTGAGATCAGGTTAAGACCGGATCGGCGCAGCCGCAAGGGGCACAACCGCCAACATGTCGCAGTGGTTTTATACATTTCGTATAACGGGTAGACAGCTTGTTGAACGAGTAGCGCATTGATGGGTAGAAGTGCGGGCGGTACCGTTATCCGTGGTGTCTATGTCAACCGGCGTGCAAAATCCAACTCCCTCCACCGTGAACGCGGATTTGCAGGCGCTCGCCAAGCGCCACCTGTGGATGCACTTCACGCGGATGGGCGCATACGAGGACCATGACGTACCGATCATCGAGCGGGGTGAGGGTTGTTACGTGTACGACACGAACGGCAAGCGCTACCTCGACGGGCTGTCGGCGTTGTACTGCGTGAACATCGGCCACGGACGTGCCGAGCTTGGCGAAGCGGCCGCCGAGCAGTCGAAGCGACTCGGGTTCTACACCAACTGGAGCTACGCCCACCCACCCTCGATTGAACTTGCGGCGCGCATCGCAAAGCTCGCGCCCGGGGACCTCAACCGCGTGTTCTTCGTATCGGGGGGCTCGGAGGCGGTGGAGTCGGCATGGAAGCTCGCGAAGGCCTACCACGCCGCCTGTGGGGAGCCGCGCAGGCACAAGATCGTGTCGCGCAATCTTGCCTACCACGGCACCTCGATGGGGGCACTCACCGCCACCGGGTTGCCGCCATTGCGCGAGCCCTTCGAGCCGTTGACTCCCGGTGGACGGCACGTGCCCAACACCAACTCTTACCGCTGGACCGAAGACCGCGACCCGCTGTGGGCGGCGGACGCGATCGAGGAGGCGATCGAATTCGAGGGGCCCCACACGGTTGCAGCGGTGATCCTCGAGCCGGTACAGAACGGTGGGGGGTGCTTCGTACCGCAGGACGGTTACTTCCAGAGGGTGCGCGAGATCTGCGACCGCCACGGGGTGCTACTCATCTCAGACGAGGTGATCTGCGCGTGGGGGAGGCTCGGCCACTGGTTCGGGTGCGAGCGGTTTGACTGTAGACCCGACATCGTGACCACCGCCAAGGGGATGACTTCGGCGTACGCGCCGATGGGGGCGGTGATCACCACCGACCGTGTGGCCGAGCCGTTTCTACAGGCAAAGGCGATCTTCAACCACGGGTTCACTTTCGGTGGTCATCCGATGGCGTGCGCGGTGGCGATGGCAAACCTTGACGTGATGGAGAGGGAGAAGATCAACGAGCACGTGCTCTCCAAGGAGCACGAGTTCAGGACGATGCTTGAGGGGTTGCGCGATCTGCCGATCGTGGGGGACGTGCGCGGCGCGGGTTACTTCCACGCGATCGAGTTGGTGAAGGACAAGGACACGAAGGCCACGTTCGATGCGCATGAGTCAGAGGAGCTGTTGCGGGGTTATCTCTCCGGCGCACTGTACGAGCGGGGTTTGATCTGCCGTACCGACGACCGTGGAGACCCGGTGATCCAGCTTTCGCCGCCGCTGATCGCCGACAGCGAGCAGTTCGAGGAGATCGAGGGCATCTTGCGTCCGGTGCTCACCGAGGCGTGGGAGCGGCTCGTGAAGAGGAGAGGGGCCGGCGATGTTGACCGTCGAGAGCCTCGTCTCCGAGCTTGATCTGACCCTCGCCACCGGCGAGGAGAAAGCGGGCACGGCGGTGCGGTGGGTGCACTCGACCGAGCTGGTGGATCCCACACCATGGTTGCGCGGCGGGGAGCTGCTGCTCACAACCGGTTTGCAGCTCACAAGCGCAAAGCTGCAAAGGGAGTTCGTGGAGCTCCTGGCGGAGCGGGAGATCGCGGGGTTGGGGTTCGGGACGGGCTTCTCCCACAAGAAGGTGCCGGCGGCGATCCTCAACGCCGCGCGCAAGCGTGATTTCCCACTGTTCGAGGTGCCGTATGACCTGCCGTTCATTGCCGTCACCGAGCGGGTGTTCGCGCAACTGCTGAACGAGCGTTACGAGCTGTTGCAGCGCAACATGGCGGGGGACGTGCTTGCAGAGGCGCTCACGGGGAGGCTCTACCCGGACGAGCTGCAGGCTCGTTTGCGGCCGTTTGGGATCGGGGAACAGGCAGCCGTGCTGGCTTTCTCGCTGAACGATCCCGGCGCGGCGGCGCAGGCGCTCGAAGCGATCCTCGAGCGGGCGGGGGCCCACTCGCTCGTGGCTCTCCGCAACGGGCTGCTGTGCGCGGTGGTGGACTGCGAGGAGGACAGCTCCAACAGTGCCTCTCGCGCGCGCGCACGCGAAGAAAGCCTTGCTAACGCGCACGCGCGCGAGTCACCCCCAAACGGAACACACACCCCCGAGGCCCCCACCGGCCCCGTCGAGCTGGCCAGGAGGGTGCGAAGCGAACTGCGTGCACGCTTCGGGGAGGTGAGAGCCGCCGCAAGTAGGCCCGCGCCCACTCACATGCTCAGGCGCAGCTTCCACGAGGCGCGGTGCGCGCTGGAGGCGGTGCGTCTGGCCAACGGTGGCGCGCCGGAGGTGGCGACGTACGAGAACCTAGGGGCCTTCCAGCTGCTGCTCTCGCTGCAGGACGACGAGGCGCTCGCCTCCTACTGCCAAAGCGTGCTTGGGCCGGTGGAATCCGACGAGGGGGAGTACGGCGACGAGCTGTTGCGCTCGCTGGATGTGTTCATCGAACAGAACGGCCATTGGGAGAAAGCGGCACAAGCGCTCTACTGCCATCGCCACACCCTGCGCTACCGCATCAAGCGCGTGGAGGCGCTCACCGGGCGCGATTTCTCCCACGCGCGCGACCGCATCGAGTTCTGGCTGGCGCTGCGCGGACGGGAGCTTGCGCGGTGAGCGATTTTTTGAGGAACCGCCGCGTGCCTTGTGTGGATTGGGGGCCCACGGAATGAGAATTGGGGTGCCCACCGAGGTAAAGGCGGACGAGTACCGGGTGGCGATAACCCCGGCGGGCGTGAGGGAGTTGTGTACGCGTGGCCACGAGGTTTTCATCCAAGCCGGGGCGGGTCTCGGTAGCGCGCTCTCCGACGACCAATTTCGGGCACAGGGGGCGACGATCGTGGAGGGTGCCTCTGCGCTGTTCGAGCGGGGAGAGTTGATCCTGAAGGTGAAGGAGCCGCAACCCCCCGAGGTGGAACTACTGGAGGAGAGGCACACGCTTTTCACCTATCTCCACCTCGCCGCTGAGCCGGCGCTCGCCGAGGGGTTGCGAGCGTCCGGGGCAACGTGCATCGCCTATGAGACAGTCGAAGACGAGGAGGGCCGATTGCCGCTGCTCGCCCCGATGAGCGAGGTGGCGGGCAAGATCGCTACGCAGGCCGGGGCCTTCATGCTCGAGAAGCCGCTCGGAGGGCGGGGAATCCTGCTGGGTGGGGTCCCCGGGGTGGCGGCCGCCACCGTGCTTGTGATCGGGGGTGGCGTGGTGGGGATGAACGCGGCGTTCATCGCGATCGGGATGCAGGCCGACGTGTTCGTGTTCGACCGCTCGATCGACCGTTTGCGCGAGCTTGAAGTGGCCTTCGGGGGGCGTGCGTCGACCGTCTTCTCCTCCACGCTCGCCATCGAGGAGATGCTGCCGCTGGCGGATCTCGTGATCGGGGCGGTGCTCGTCCACGGGGGTCGCGCCCCGCGTGTGATCACGCGTGAGCAACTCTCGCTGATGAAGCGCCACGCGGTGCTCGTGGATGTTTCGATCGACCAGGGGGGGTGCTTTGAGACTTCGCGTCCCACCACCCATTCCGATCCCACCTTCGAGGTGGACGGGATCACCCATTACTGCGTCACCAACATGCCGGGGGCGGTGCCCATAACATCGACCTACGCCCTTACCAACGCCACGCTTCCGTACGTGATCGAGCTGTCGGCGGGAGTTGGTGCAGCGCTCGCGGGTAGCCTCGAGCTACGAGCCGGAGTCAATGTTCGTGATGGGGAGATAGTTCACCCAGCCGTGTCAAAGGCACTAAAGGAGCTCGTATGACCGAGATCTTGCGCAACTTCATCGACGGCGAATCGGTTGAGGGCTCGGGTGGGGAGACGATGGCGGTGCTCAACCCCGCCACCGCACAGGAGCTATGGCGCGCGCCCATATCCACAGCACAGGATGTCGACCACGCCGTCAAAGCCGCGCGTAAGGCCTTCGAGGGCTGGTCGAACACGACGCCCGCCGAGCGCTCCACGGCCTTGCTCGCTTTGGCGGGAGCGCTCGAGGAGCACGGCGAGGAGATCGCACGGCTGGAGGCGCTGAACGCGGGGAAGCCGATCGAGGCGGTGAGGAACGACGAGTTGCCGGTGATGGCCGACAATTTGCGCTTCTTCGCCGGCGCCTCGCGCACGCTCGAGGGGAGGGCCGCCGGTGAGTACATGCAGGGCTACACCTCGTTCGTGCGCCGTGAAGCAGTGGGGGTGATCGGGCAGGTGACGCCCTGGAACTACCCGCTGATGATGGCGATCTGGAAGATCGCGCCGGCGCTTGCGGCGGGTAACACCGTGGTGCTGAAGCCCGCCGAGACGACCCCCGTGACGACCGTGCGGATGGCGGAGATCGCCGCCGACATCCTGCCCAAGGGAGTGCTCAACGTGGTGATGGGTCCCGGCGAGCCCACCGGGCAGGCGCTGCTCGAGCACCCAGATGTGGACATGCTTTCGCTCACCGGCTCGGTGGCGACCGGGAAGCACGTCGCGCGCACCGCCGCCGACACACTCAAGCGCGTGCACCTGGAGTTGGGGGGGAAGGCGCCGGTGGTGGTGTTCGACGACGTGGATATGGCGAGTGCGATGGAAACCATCGCCGGCACCGGGTACTACAACGCCGGCCAAGACTGCACCGCTGCCACGCGTGTGCTGGCGGGGACGAAGGTTTACGACGATGTGGTTTCGGGCCTCTCAGAGCAGGCCCGGGGACTTGTGATCGGGGACACTCTCGCGCCCGGGACCACCCTCGGCCCGGTCAACTCGCAGCGCCAGCGCAAGCGGGTGGAGGGATTTCTCGAGCGTCGCCCGGCCCACGCGGAGATTGTCACCGGCGGCGTGGAGCCCGCGCGTGAGGGCTTCTACCTGGAGCCCACCGTGGTGGCGGGGCTGCGCCAGGAGGACGAGATGATCCGCGATGAGATCTTCGGCCCGGTGATAACCGTCCAGCGCTTCAGCGACGAGGCGGAGGCGATCGAGTGGGCCAACGCCACCCGCTACGGCCTCGCCTCATCGGTGTGGACGCGCGACGTGGGGCGTGCCCTGCGCGTGTCGAAGGCGTTGCGCTTCGGGTGCGTGTGGATCAACGACCACATCCCCCTCGTCTCAGAGATGCCCCACGGGGGCTTCAAGGAGTCCGGCTACGGCAAGGACCTCTCCGTGTACTCGCTGGAGGACTACACCGTAGTCAAGCACGTGATGGCCTCGCTGGAGTAGGCCCTTGTGGCGCCCGGTTGTGTGGCACCAAAACGGGTAGACAGGCGCGCGCACGCGCGCGAAGGTCAGCCGCGGCGGGGTCGCGCCAGCGTCTGGTAGATCGAGACGAACTCGGTCTTGAATATGTTGCGGGCCGAGCGTAGGTAGAGGCGCCATACGCGCAACCGCTCCTTGCCGGCAAGTTGCTCGGCGCGCACGAGGTTGTCGTCCAGGCGCTTGATCCACTCGGTGAGCGTGTCGTAGTAGTCGTGGCCGAACTCCTCCACGTGCTCTGTCACAAAGCCAGCGCGCTCGAGCGCGAGTTGGATGCGCGACAGCTGTACGGGATCGCCGTCGGGGAAGACGTAGCGTTGGGTGAAGTCGCCGTGGTAGCCCACGCTCGGATATAGGTGGGCGATGCCGTGGTTGAGCAGGCGGCCCTCCTCGCCGAGCAGGTTGCGAAGTTTCTGCGCGTACACGTCGATGTTGCTTTCGCCCACGTGCTCCACCATGCCGATGCTGGCGATCGCGTCATAACGCTCGCCATGCAGGTCGCGGTAGTCGGCCACCCGTACCTCCACCTTGTCACTCAAACCCGCTTCGGCAATCCGACGGCGCGCCAGTTCGGCCTGGGGTGGGGAGAGTGTGATGCCCACCGCATTCACCCCGTATTCGCGGGCGGCGTGGATCACAAATGCGCCCCACCCGCAACCCACGTCGAGCACGCGCTCGCCCTCTTCGAGTTTGAGCTTCTTGCACACGAGGTCGAGCTTTGCGAACTGCGCCTCCTCCAACGTCTTGGCCCCACGCGAGAAGATCGCGCAGCTGTAGGTCATCGACTTGTCGAGAAAGAGCTCGAAGAACTCGTTGGACACGTCGTAGTGGTGGCGTACCGCCTTGGAGTCGCGCTCCTTGCTGTGGCTGCGACCCTTCAATCTCAGCTCGCCCTTGGGGGCCCGCGGAGGGAGCGTCAAGCCGCAGGCTCTGAGCGCGGCAACCGACAGACGCACGCGTGTGGCACGATCGATGTGGGGCTCCTCGAAATCATCGATCAGGTCGATCGCGCTGTCGAGGTCGTCCACCTCCAGGTCACCCGCCACGTAGGCGCGGCCGAGTCCCAGCTCGCCGGGGGCGCGCACGATATGGGCCAGTGCCTTGGGCGAGCGCACCGTAAAGACTGGCCCGGGGCGGCCATTGCCGTTATGGGTGCTTGGGCCACCTCCGTTTGTCTTCTGCGTGGTGGCCCCATTGCCGCTCATCGGGCGCGTGGCCGGCAACTCGGTGCCATCCCAGAAGCGCACCGTGAAGCTGCGCTGGGGTAGAGCATCGGAGAGCTCACGTCTCAAAGGCTCAGTCTTGGCAAACGGCATTGGCGCTCCAGCCAGTGTTTTGCATGTGTTTAAGCGTGTAGGCGATAGTGGTGTAGCGTCTCGTCGCGTCCCACAGGCGTGCTACCTTCCATCGGCGAGCACACCAATGAGCACCGATTCTATCCAGCGCCCCGCAGCCGCCCGGCAGGACTCTGACGACGCCCTCATCCAGCAATCCAGCATGCGCTCGGGGGACGTGATTGCGGGCGGTCCCACAGCCGACGATGTGCAGCCCGTCGCCTTCGAGAACCTCGATCGCTTCCTCACGGGTCTCATCACGGTGGGCCCGATGGTGGCGCTGGTGTTCGCCGGCTGGCAACTTTGGGACGGCCTGCTTCACGGCTCGGATTTGCTCGTGTTCGCGATCATGTACCTGCTCACGGGGCTGGGTGTGACGGTTGGCCTTCACCGGCTTTTTACCCACAGATCTTTCAAGACATCCCCATTCTTCCGTTTCGTTTTTGCCGTGCTCGGCTCGGCGGCGATCGAGGGCCCGGTCATCTCGTGGGTGGCCGATCACCGCAAGCACCACGCCTTCTCAGATCGCGACGGCGACCCACACAGTCCCCACGTCGATCACGGCACGGGCTTTCGCGGAATCATGCGTGGCCTGCTTCACGCGCACGTGGGCTGGCTTTTCATCCACACAGCCCGCGGCCACCGCGAACGCTACGCCCCCGACCTCATCGCCGATCCGGTGGTGTCGTTCGTGGACAAAACCTTCTTCGTGTGGGCAATCGGCGGACTGCTTGCCGCGTTCGGGCTGGGGTGGCTCGTCGGCGGCACCCTCACCGCGGCGCTCACGGGGCTGCTGTGGGGTGGGGCGGTCAGGATGCTGGTGCTTCACCACGCCACCTACTCCATCAACTCCCTCTGCCACTTCTTCGGGCGGCGCACGTATGACACGGGCGATCACTCGCGCAACCTCGCTTGGCTCGCCCCTCTCACCTTGGGTGAGGCGTGGCATAATAACCACCACGCTTTTCCCACCTCTGCCTTCCACGGCTTCTCCTGGCGCCAGCTCGACATCTCCGCGCTTGTGATCCGCTCGATGGAGGCCGCAGGGCTCGCCTGGGATGTGGTTCGCGTAGCCCCGGAGCGCCGGGCCGCTAAGAGTCTCACTAGCTGAGGCTGCTAGGGTTCAGAGCACGGATGACAAATGTCATCCGCGAGGTTCTTGTCTTTGTTGGTGCTCTACAGGGCGCGGATGGGGCCAGTCGAATCTCCGTCCGTATGGCGGCCACAGGGTCGCCGATGAAGGAGTACCACAACATGAAGTCCGATTCATTTGCCGACCTCGGCGTGTCCGAGGCCGTCTCACGCGAGCTGTCAAAGCGCGGCATCGAGGCGCCGTTCGCCGTCCAGGGCATGGTCATCCCCGACGTGCTGGAGGGTCACGACGTGCTCGCTCAGTCTCCCACCGGATCGGGTAAGACGCTCGCCTTCGGTGTGCCGCTGGTCGAGCGCTTGCGCGACTCCGATCCCAGGCCCTCCGCGCTGGTTCTCGCCCCAACGCGCGAGTTGGCGCTGCAGATAGTCGAGGATCTGCGCCCCCTCGCTCACATCCGCGCCCTTTCCATCGCCGCCGTGTACGGCGGCGCGGGGATCGTCAAGCAGGCGCGCATCGCCTCGCGCGCGCACATCCTCGTGGCGACGCCCGGTCGCCTGCTCGACTTGATCGACCGTCGTGACATCTCGCTGAAGCAGGTTCGCTTGCTCGTGCTGGACGAGGCCGACCGCATGCTCGACATGGGCTTTCGCCCCGTGGTGGATCGAATCGTGAAGATGACCGCCCGCGAGCGCCAAACGCTCTTGTTCTCCGCCACGCTCGAGGGCGAGGTGGGACGGATCGCAGCTGCCTATACCTCAAATCCCCGGCGCCACGTCCATGCCCACTCGGCCGAGCGCAAGGGAACGGTGGAGCACCGCTTCGTCCGCGTCTCCCACGAGGGCAAGGTTGACCGTCTCGTCGCCGAGCTATCTGGGGAAGAGCGAGGTCTCACTCTCGTGTTCGTGCGCACCAAGCGCGGCGCCGACCGGCTCGTGAAGCGTCTCTCGGCAAGCAGCGTGCAAGCGGTGGCGATGCACGGCGACAAGTCACAGTCACAGCGCGAGCGCGCGCTCGCCCGTTTCGAGTCCGGTGAGGTGAACACGCTCGTCGCCACCGACGTCGCCGCACGGGGTATCGATGTCGCTGGTATCACCCACGTCATTAACTACGACATCCCCGCCACCCGCGAGGACTATGTGCACCGCGTCGGTCGCACCGCCCGTGCGGGGGCCTCCGGTGTGGGGGTCACGTTCGTCCTCCACGACCAGGCACGCGAACTGGCGGGGATGGTGGGCGAGCTGGGTCTTCACCGCGAGCTGGAGCTCGGTGGCTTCGCCGGCGACGCCACCCGCAAGCAGCAGCCCCCGCGGCGCAGCCAAAACCGCCCCCCACGCAACCGCAACTCGCGCCGCTCTCGCTCGCGGGTCAGCTGAGGCTTGGCAGGTCGCTTGGCCCGCGGGCTCTCGAGACCTGACCTAACCCCCTGCGGGCGAGCCGATCTCGGCGTACCCTTTCTCACATGGCCGACCCCGTCCCGCCCGTCCGCGAGATCCTTGCGGAGCGGGTGGGCGAGGAGATGGCGCTCAATGATGCCTACCTCAACCCGCAGGTGGGGCGCATCGTGCGTACGCTCGGCTTCGACACGAAGTGGGTGAGGGGCGAGGGCGCCCACCTGATCGACGCCGAGGGCAACCGCTACCTCGACCTGCTCAGCGGGTACGGGGTTTTCGCAATCGGTCGCAACCATCCCGAGGCGATCGCGGCCGTGCGCGACACGATGGACGCCCACACCGCCAACCTCCCTCAGCTCGGGGTGACGCTACTCAGCGGTGTCCTTGCCGAGCAGCTACTCGCCCGCGCCCCCGGGTCGGTGGAGGCGATGGTGCCAGCCAACAGCGGCGCCGAGGCGGTGGAGGCGGCCATCAAGATCTCCCGTGCCGCTACCTCCCGTCCCCGCGTCCTATATGCCGAGCACGCCTTTCACGGCCTCACGCTCGGCGCGCTCTCTCTCAACGGCAACGAGGAGTTCCGCGAGGGCTTCACCCCGCTCCTGCCCGGATGTGACGCCGTTCCCTTCGGCGACACTGACGCGCTCAAGCGCGAGCTCGAATGCGGCGATGTGGCGGCATTCATCGTGGAGCCGGTGCAGGGCAAGGGCGTCAACCTGCCACCTCCCGGCTACCTCGCCGACGCTCAACGTGTCTGTCGCGAAGCCGGAACGCTGTTCGTGTGCGACGAGGTGCAAACCGGGCTCGGTCGCACCGGGCGCTTCCTCGCGCTCGAGCACTGGGATCTGCAACCCGACCTCATATGTCTCTCAAAGGCGCTCTCCGGCGGGCTCGTCCCGGTCGGTGCGGTCCTCGTCTCACGCTCCGCCTTCGACACCGTCTTCGACAGCATGGAGCGGGCCGTCCGCCATGGCTCCACTTTCGGCGGCAACGATCTCGCCGCCGCCGTCGCGCTCGCCACCCTGCGCGTCATTGACAATGAGAGGCTCGTCGCCCGTGCCGAGCGGCTCGGCGCGTTGCTCTTGGAATTGACAGCCCCTCTGGTGGAGCGCTACGAGGTTGTCTGCGACGTACGCGGGTTGGGATTGATGTGGGCGATCGAGTTCTCCCCGCCCTCCTCTGGCGCGAACCGTTCGATCTACAACGCAGCCGAGCGCGCCCAACCAGGGATCTTCTCCCAGCTCATTGTCGGCCCTCTCTTTCACGAGCACAACATCCTCTGTCAGGTGGCGGGACACCGGATGAATGTCGTCAAGGCACTTCCCGCGTTGACTATCGAGGAGGAGGAGATCTATCGCTTCGCCTCCTCGATTGACCAGGTCGTGGCACGCGCACAGCGCGTCCCCTCCGCTTTCGTGCGCTTCGGAGCTGGCATGGCTAGACGGGCGCTCACCGCTCGCAAGTAGCCATTTTCGCCGCTCCCGCGGAGCGCCCCAGGGCATGGTGTCTGCGCTCGCCACGCCACACCCACTACCCTGCCTTGCCGTGCCCACTCCCCGCGAAGACATCCGCAACGTCGCCATCGTCGCCCACGTCGACCATGGCAAGACCACGCTCGTGGACGCCATGCTGTGGCAGTCGGGCGCCTTCCGCGCCGGTCAGGATGTGGCCGAGCGGGTGATGGACTCGATGGACCTCGAGCGTGAGAAGGGGATCACGATCCTCGCCAAGAACACCTCGCTTCACCACAACGGGGTGAAGCTCAACATCGTCGACACCCCTGGCCACGCCGACTTCGGCGGCGAGGTGGAGCGCGGGCTCACGATGGTGGACGGTGTGCTCTTGCTGGTGGACGCCTCCGAGGGTCCTCTCCCGCAGACGCGTTTCGTGCTGAGAAAGGCCTTGGAGTCGCGCCTGCCGGTGATCCTCGTGGTCAACAAGATCGACCGTCCCGACGCGCGTGTGGCCGAGGTGATCGACGAGGTGTACGAGCTGTTCCTCGACCTCGACGCCGACGAGGAGCAGATCGAGTTCCCCATCGTTTACTGCAACGCCCGCGCGGGCATCGCCACGCTCGACTACGAGGCGGGCGCCCCCACACCCACCGAGGGCACGCTCGCGCCGCTGCTCGACCTACTGCTCGAGCGTATCCCCGCGCCCGTTTACGAGCCCGACCATCCCCTGCAGGCGCTCGTCACCAACCTCGACGCCTCCCCCTACGTCGGCCGCCTTGCGATCTGTCGCGTGCGCAACGGTGAGATCAAGCGCGGGCAGCAGATCGCCTGGTGCCGCGCCAATGGCTCCATCGAGCGCGCTCAGGTGTCTGAGCTGTACATCACCGAAGCACTCGACCGTGTTGAGGCCGCCCAGGCCGGCCCAGGCGAGATTATCGCCATCGCCGGCATACCCGAGATAACTATCGGCGAGACCCTCGCCGACCCTGAGGATCCTCGTCCACTACCCGTCATCACGGTGGACGAGCCCTCGCTTTCGATCACCATCGGCATCAACACATCCCCCTTGGCCGGCAAGGAGGGCTCCAAGCTCACCGCCCGCCAGGTGCGCGAGCGCCTCGACCGCGAGCTCGTGGGCAACGTGTCGCTACGCGTGATCGACACTGAGAGGCCCGACGCCTGGGAGGTGCAGGGGCGTGGCGAGTTGCAACTGGGGGTGCTGGTCGAGATCATGCGCCGCGAGGGCTTCGAGCTCACCGTCGGCCAACCGCGCGTGCTCATCCGCGAGATCGACGGTCACCGCAACGAGCCTTTCGAGCGTCTCTCCATAGACGTGCCCGAGGACTACGTCGGTGTGGTCACCCAGATGCTCGCTTTGCGCAAGGGCCGCATGGAACACATGACCAACCACGGTACGGGTTGGGTCAGGATGGAGTACATCGTCCCCGCCCGTGGCCTCATCGGTTTCCGCACCGAGTTCCTCACAGAGACCCGCGGCACGGGTCTCATGCACCACGTGTTCGACCGCTGGGAGCGCTGGGCGGGCGAGCTGCGCACGCGCACCACAGGGGTACTCGTGGCCGACCGTAGCGGCAACACCGCCACTTATTCGCTCATGAGCCTCGGCGAGCGTGGCACCCTCTTCGTCGGCCCTGGCGAGGAGGTCTACGAGGGCATGATCGTCGGCGAGAACGCCCGTGCCGACGATCTCGACGTGAACCCCGTGAAGGAGAAGCATCTCACAAATATCCGCTCCTCCAATTCGGATGTCTACGAGCGCTTGCAACCGCACCGTCAGCTCACACTCGACCAGGCGCTCGAGTTCGTGCGCGACGACGAGTGCGTCGAGGTTACCCCGGAGACCGTTCGCCTGCGCAAGGTCGACCTGGGCAAGACCGACCGGCTGAAGGCCGCGCGGGCACGGCGCTGAGGGCGCTGAAACGACGAAGCCCTAGGCTGTTTCGATGAGCGCGATCGAGGTCCGCGGCTTGCATAAGAGCTATGGCAGCGTGCATGCCGTGCGCGGCGTCGATATCTCCATCGACGCGGGCGAGACGATCGCGCTGCTCGGTCCCAACGGTGCGGGTAAGTCCACCACCATCGACATGATCCTCGGTCTGGCCGAGCCCGACGAGGGTACCGTCACGGTCTTCGGCGATGCTCCTACGGCCGCCATCGACGCGGGCGCCGTTGGCGCGATGTTGCAAACAGGAGCCTTGATACGTGACCTCTCGGTGCGCGAGCTCGTGGAGATGGTGGCGTCGCTCTATCCCGCCCCGCTGCCCGTGGATGAAGCGCTGGAGCTCACCGGCCTTGGAGACATCGCCTCGCAGCGCACACAGAAGCTCTCCGGCGGTCAAACCCAACGTGTGCGTTTTGCCGTGGCGTTGGTGAGCGACCCCAAGCTGCTCGTCCTCGACGAGCCCACGGTCGCCATGGATGTCGAGGGGCGGCACTCCTTCTGGACCACCATGCGCGAGCTGGCGGCACAGGGCCGCACGGTGCTCTTCGCCACTCACTATCTGGAGGAGGCCGACGCGTACGCCGATCGCGCGGTGCTCATGGCCCAGGGACAAGTCGTCGCCGACGGACCCACGAACGAGATCAAGGCGATGGTGGGTTTGCGCACGATCCGCGCCACCATCCCGGGCGCCGACCTCTCTGCGCTCGAGATGCTTCCCGGTGTCAGCACCGCGGAGCGCCGCGGCGAGGCGGTGCTACTCAACTGCGCCGACTCCGACGCGGCGATCCGAGCACTCCTCGACGCTCACCCGCAGGCCCGCGACATCGAGATCGCAGCGGCCGGTTTGGAGCAGGCGTTCTTGCGGTTGACGGGCGAGGATGCGCTTGTGGTGAGCGCATGAAACCACTGCTCTACACACGCTATGAGTTGCTGCGTACGCTGCGCAACCGCCGCTTCTTCGTCCTCTCGCTCGGCTTCCCACTCGTCCTCTACTTCCTGATCGCCGGTCCCCAACGCAACGATCACTCCCTGGGTGGCACGGGCATTTCGGCCCCGCTGTATTTCATGGTGGGGATGGTGGCGTTCGGAACGATGAGCTCGATGCTCTCCTGCGGTGCGCGCATAGCCGCCGAGCGCGCCGTCGGATGGAATCGCCAGCTACGCATCAGTCCGCTCTCCACACGCGCCTACTTCCGCGCGAAGGTGCTCACCGCATATCTCACCGCGCTACTCACGATGGCCGTACTGTACGCGTCGGGCGCCGCCCTCGGCGTGAGCATGCCGGCGAAAGACTGGGTTGAGATGACCATTCTCATTCTCATCTGCCTGGTGCCGTTCGCGGCCCTCGGGGTCGCCATCGGCCACATGCTCACCCCCGACTCGATCGGCCCCGCCATGGGTGGCGGCGTCGCGCTACTCGCCTTTCTCGGGGGCACGTGGTTCCCGATCCCAAGCCACGGCTTCCTGTACGACGTGGGTCAGTTGCTGCCGTCGTATTGGCTCGTGCAGGCAAGCCACATAGCCCTCGGTGCTCACCCCTTCGGCGCCAAGGCATGGGCTGTGATCGCCATTTGGACGGTAGTCCTGGTTGCCGTGGCGCGCCGTGCTTACCGGCGTGACACGAGACGTGTGTGAACCAAGCGGTGGCGCACGTCTCGCGCCAAGCGCCCGGCGCAAGCGTCGGAGTCGGCCTATAGGGTGGCGGCCATGAATAGACCGAGCAGATCCCCCAATGCCTTGCTTGCCGTTGTGTGTGTGGCGCTTGCCGCAATCGTATTCGCCATCCCCGCGGGCGCCGCGGCGATTCACTTCGAAAAGGAGACCCTCAAGGCCTACGAAGGCCAACTGCACCACCACGAAGTGCACGCCGTCACATTCCACTCCGGTAACCCCACCGGCCATCTGCACATCTCGCTGAACAACGGCGGGCACATGACGGTCGAATACCCCTCCACCCAGCAAACCTCGCTCGTCGCGGCGGCGGAGGCGGCGAACACACGCGTGAAGGTGGCCACCGTCAAAGTGACCAAAAAGACCGCCGTCAAACACAAACTGCGCTACATCGCCGGCGGGATCTTGATCGTTGTCATCATCATCGTGTTGATCGTCCTGCTGATCGGCCGCCGCCGCGCGCTTGCCGATGGCGACCCGGAGGGTCCACGCGGGGAGAGCGCCGCGTCGTAGCGGGCGCGTGTCCATGACCGTGTCAGAGCACGAGATCGTCTTGCGCGGCGAGTGCCGGGACCGCGCCGCCTGAGGTCGTGGAGGCCACGGGTTGCTGTTGCGCGGGCGGCTTGCCCCAAAGGTAGGCAAGTACGCAGCCAAGCATGAACACAGCGACGACGAGCAACACGGGGCCCGAGTCCTCGCTGAGTGCCCCCACGACGCCGGCGGTGAGGCCGCCTGAGAGCGCGGCCATCCAGGCGGGGTCCGAATCGACGGGCGCGCACACGCGCTCCCTCCTCCACACGGCGAGCGCGGAGAGTGCAAGCGCGACCGCGGTGGCAACGGGCATGAGGTGGTTGCGAAGCTCATCCCACGCGGCGGAGTAGCGGCGTTCGATCACGTCGCGGATGTCGCTCGCGGAGCGTGCGTCGAGGATGCTGCCCGTGAAGTGCCCCGAACCGTGGGCGGTGAGTAGGTCGAGTGCGGCAAGCCCCACAAGTGCGACTACGGGGGCGGCCATCGCGATGAGGATGCGCTTGCGGTTGACCTTCCCGGGAAGCAGCATCACCGTTGCCACGGCGGTACCGGCGGAGACGAGGATCACACCACCCACACCCGCGCCGATGCGCGCGGAGCCCTCGACGATGGCGAGCGCGATACCGGCGCCTGCCATCACCGATGCGGTGCGGCGGGAGCGTACAGCCGGGTAGAGGGCAGCGGCGACAGCTGTAAACACGAGCACGGTAAGGCCCGACTTGAGCTCGTTGCCGATCCCGTAGAAGCGGGCGCCGAGGATCGGGTTGGGGCCGAGTAGCGAGCGGATCAGGAGTTGTGTGTGGGCGAGGGCGTCGACGCTCAAAGCCACCACCGCGACGATTGCGGTGGCAAGCGGGGCGCGGGGCCATGGGAGCAGCCGGTCGGTGAGGAGGGCAAGCACGAAGCACGAGGTGACGAGCAGCGCGAACTCAGCGGTGCGGCTCGGCTCGATTGCCGCCGGGATGAGCTGGGCAGCCGGTATCCAAAGAACGGCGAGCGCCCCCGTGCGCATGCCCCAGGCGGTACGTCGCTTGCGAGCCGCGCGGGCGCCGAGCGGCAGGGAGGCACAGGCGAGCAGAATCAGCCACGCCACCACCACCCATCCGATGGCCGCGATGCGACGCGAGCTGATGACCCCGAGCCGTGCCTTGAGGGCGCGCAGCGAGGCGATGTGGAGCGTGCCGTCGGTGCGGATCGGCTTGCCGCGCATGTCGAGAGGGATCGGCAGGTTGAAGTGGCGAAGGATCGTGGGGGCGACGTCGATCGAGGCGACGAGACCGTTTTGGTTGGTGGTTTGCGAGGTGAGGGTGCGCTCGCCGGGACCAAGGCCCGCGAAGGAGAGCCACAGCAGTTCGTTGCCGGTGACTTCCCGTGCGCTCTGTATGACGGTGAGCAACTCGTTGGGAGCACGCGTCGCGGCGAGCGAGCGCAGGTCGGCGTAGCCCTGTGCGCCGACGGGAAGGTCGGCGACGACCAGCCTCCGGGTGGCGCGCAGCTTGGCGACCCGCGCGAGGAATGTGCGGGGCGGGCCGAAGGCGATGGCGGCGATCTTGCCGGAGCGGTCGGCTGCGAGCGTCCAGTCGAACCTCGTCAGACTGCTCCCCCGCTTGAAAGTGTGAATCGAGATCCCAGTGGCGCCGGACACCTCTGGACCATCTGCGGGGGCATACCCCGCGCCGCCCGGTATCGACGATGCGAGGAGGCCAGGGTCAAGGAGCTGGGGCGCGCGTTTGGCGCGTTCGAGTACCGCCGGCCACTCCTCTACCTGCGCGCCCATTGGCGGGTCGAGCGAAAGCGAGGAAAGCGACGGAGGGTAGGTGGGGCTGTAGGCCGAGTAGGCCACACGCGCCCCTTGGGTGATGTCGAGCAGCATCTGATCCGCCACGTACTTGCCCTGTGTGGCACTAACGATGGCGGTCGAGAGGCTTGGAACAGCACCCAACTCCGCTGCGATGGTGTCGCTTTCGGCATGACTCGAAGAGGACCGGCCCGCGGGCAGAAGCACCACCAGCGCCGAGGGCGGTTCGCTCGACGCAAGTGGTTTCGGTTTTTTTGACGGAACTGTCGTGCCCGGTGGCGTGGTAACGCCCATGGCGGACGCCGGGAGGGGCGTGGCGCAAAGCGCGAACGCACACAGGAGGACCGCAAACAGCGCTCCTCTGGTGAGGCTCAGTCGTGCCCCCCACGCGTGCCGGCTGGGATTCGCCGCTCGGTGGCGAGCGTCGCGAGCTCCTCTTCGTCCGCGGGTGCCAAGCTGGTGGTGCTGCCCTCGATGTTCAGACGGGGGAGCATCCGGTCGAGACTTGCGGGGATCTTCCAGGTGATGTCGCCGAGGATGTTGAGCACCGCGGGTAGCAGCAGGCAGCGGACGACCACCGCGTCGAGGAATACGGCCGTGGCGAGGCTGAGACCGAACTCCTTGATGACCCTGCTTTCGCCGAGCATGAAGGATAGGAATACGCAGATCATGATCGCCGCGGCGGCTGTCACCACGCGGCCGGTGAGCGCGAGTCCTTCGCTGACGGCGCGGCGGCTGTCGCCGTTACGCGCCCACTGCTCGTGGATGCGGGAGACGAGGAACACCTCGTAGTCCATCGACAGGCCGAAAACGATCGCAAACAGCATCACGGGCACGAATGACTCTATGGGGCCGGATTTGATGCCCATCACACCGTCGAACCACCCCCACTGGAACACCACCACGATCACCCCGAGTGAGGCGCCGATGCTGAGCAGGTTCATGAAGGCTGCCTGTATGGGGATCGCAAGCGAGCGGAATACGATCATGAGCAGTAGTGCCGAAAGCAGTACCACCACACCGATGAACAGCGGGAGCTTCTTGGCGAGCACGTTGGCGAAATCGACCGCCCCCGCGGTGAGCCCGCCAATATAGACGTGCATGCCGGTTTGCGCGGCGACGGGGGGGATAGTTTGGCTTCGCAGCTTCGACACGAGCTGGGTTGTGGCGTATTCCTGCGGGGAGGAGGTGGGGTAGACGGAAATCGTCGCCACGTTCCCGGCGGGGTTGAACTTCGCGGGGGCCACGGCGGCGACGCCGGGTATGGCCGCCATCGCGGTGCGGAGCTTTTCGATGTTCGCCTTGCCCGTGGTCGAGGGGGCCGCCGTTAGCGATGCGCCCTGCTTTGAAGTTTCGGCGTTGGGGACCTGCGCCACAACATCGAGCGGCCCGTTAAAGCCCTTGCCAAAGCCTTCCGCCAGCAGTTGGTAGGCCTTGTAAGTGGTGAAGTGCACGGGGTCATTGCTTGCGTCGCTGGAGCCGAGCCGCAGAGCGGTGGCGGGCGCGGCGATTACCAGTAGCGCGACCGTCGCGGCCAGGGCGATCGGCCAGGAGTGGGCTTGCACGAACTGACTCCAGCGCAGCCACATGCCGCCGCTGTGGCGGTCGGTTGCCTGCGCACCCCGGCGCCGCGCGCGCCGGCCCGGCCGCACGAGCCGGCTGCCGGCGATGGTGAGCAGAGCGGGTAGCAGGGTGAGTGAGCCGAGCATCACGAGCAGCACGCCGATCGACGCCGAGATGGCGACCCCGTAGAGGAAGTCCACGCCGAGGAGCATCATCCCGAGCAGGGCGATCACCACGGTGCAGCCGGCAAACAGGACGGCCCGGCCGGCGGTGTCCATCGACTGAACCACCGACTCGCGTACGTTTCCGAACGTGGGACCAGGTGTGGCGTAGGCCTCGCGGAAGCGCGTGACGATGAAGAGCGCGTAGTCGATGCCAACACCCAGCCCGATCATCGCCGCGAGCTCGGAGGAGAAGTCGGGGGTGTCGACAACGTGCGTGAAGAGGGAGATCAACCCGAGCCCCGTGCCCAGCCCGAACAGCGCCGTGACGATCGGCAGCCCCATCGCCACGAGCGATCCGAAGGTGATGAGCAGCACCACGATCGCCGCGAGCAGGCCCACGCCGGTGGTGATGCCGAAGCCTTCCTGCTGTGTCTGCTCGATGGCCTGGCCACCGAGCTCGATCTGCAGGCCGGTCTGGCGCGCGGCGGTGGCGGCCTTCACAACGCCTTCACCCGCGCTCTTGGGCAAGTTGTTGGCCTTTTCGTTGAACACCACCGTGGCAAAGGCGATGCGTCCATCGGCCGATATCGCCTTGCCCGCGGTCTGCGGCGAGTAGGGGCTGATCACGAGCGCCACGTGGGGAAGGCCGCTCACCTGCGCGAACAGTGCGTTCATGTGCGCCTTCACCGCTGGGTCGGTGACGCTTCCACCGGGGACCTTGAAGACGATCGTGTCGCGGTCGCCCGCCTGCGCGGGGAAGCTGTGGGCGAGCAGATCCGAGGCGCGTTGGGCGTCGGAATTGGGGAGCGTGAAGTTGTTGGAGTAGGACGCGCCTCCGCCCGACTGGGCGAGCACGTTGACTCCGATCAGGAGCACCACCCACCCGATCGCGATGTAGAGACGGTGGGTGGTTGTCCAGCGGGCAAGCTTGAGCATCAACAGCAGAGCTTAGAAGCTCATCCGGAGATGAGGGCCGTCAACCTGTGAAGAGGTCCAGCTGGCCTTTGAGGCTGTAGTCGTTGGCGTTGCCCTCAGGCTCCACCACGTGCCCATCCACCACTATCGGACTGTTCCAGTGGCCAGCTTGGCCAGGCAGTCTCGCGATTGGACGGCCCGAGCCGGGGCGGTACACCTCGATGCCCCCTTCTGAGGGGTTGTAAACGTAAAGCAGCCCACCCGCGAGCACGGGGCTCGTGCCGGGTGTTGAGTTCTGCCACACGAGCCGCAATTTCCCCGAGGCGAGGGCGTAGGCGGCGGTGGCGTGTTCGGCCCCCACAAACACCGTGGTTACGCCTGGCGTGCTCCATACCGCGGGCGCGGTGAACAGCTCACCGCCGCCGGGTAGCGGCAGGCGCTGCATTTCGCCGCCCAGCTTGCTCGGGTGAGAAGGAGCGCGGCCGTCGAGGCGGGAGAGCGAGAGCACCCGCATCAACCCGTCCTTGCCGGCGATGAGCGCGCGGTTGTGGCCAAGCAGGGCGGGGGCACTCGAACCGAGGTCGGTGTCGCTTTCGTTGAGTTCGGCCTGGTTCACGGGGGTGAAGGCCTGACGGAAGCGAAGCGTTGGGAGTGTCAGCTCGACCACCGAGTCGCCGAAGTTTGTGGTTCCGTTCCAAGGGCCGTTGCCGGTTGAGAGTAGGAGGCGTTTGCCGCCTGGCTCCACCACGGCGCCGCCACGCGAGAGGATCGCCGAGTCGCTTGCCGAGCAGGTACTTGGGAGGATGATCGCGTGGCGATCCGCGCAGAGCGTGTTGAACACGCTTGCGATGTGTCCGTTGGAGCGATCGATCGCCACGACGTGGCCTTGGTAGGGGGGCGCGTCGCCGAAGTACCCACCGGTTGCCACGAGTAGGTAGCGCCCCGCGATGTTGAGCGCGGCGGCAAGCTTCTCGTGCGTGGCGTCGCGTGTGATCGACACGGGCCAACCGTTCACCTCGCTGCCGTCGGCGAGCGAGAGCTTGTGCACGAGTCCGTTGGGCGAGGCTGTGTAGACGAAGCGTCCGGTTGGATCGACCAGTGGCGAGGCGGTGGTGATCTGCGCGGAGCCGGCCCAACGCGAATACCCGGGTGGCGTGAACGTCCACAAGATGTGGCCGCTAGTGGCGTCGAGCACGAGCGTCTTGCCGTAGGTAGTGGTGACGACAACAACGCTGTGCGTTGCGCCCGCGACGGTAGCTTCGTGCAGGTAGACGGGCGAGGAGTCCACCGTCCCTGGCAGGTTCACCGTCACGCGGTGCAGGTGGGTGAGGGTGGTGGCGGTTATCCCTGTCGAGAGCGGACTCACGTCCGTGCGTTGAGGGTCAAGCCCGAACTCTGGCCAGTCGAGTAGGCGGGCGGTCGAGGTATGCGCCGGGCTCGGAATCGCTGCGCTGTCCACGGTCGGACCCGATGTGTCGGCGGGGCTACTGCCGCAGGCGCCTAGCAATGCGCATGTGGCGAGCGCCAAGGTCAGGCGTGAGCAGTGGCCGGGGCGTCGTGGCATTCGATGGTTGTAGCGAGTCCTACTCAGACAGTGTGGACTCGCGCGCGTGTGCCCGTCATGTCGAGGAGGCGCCTGATGTCCTTGGGATCGCTGGTGAGGACTGTGTCGCCGTCATTTGCAAGCAGCGATACGGAAGCGTCGACGACATCGCTTGTCTCGCCGCGTGCCAGCAGGACACCGCACTCGCGCGCTCGCGCACGGTCGAGATCGTGCTCTACAAAGCCCGCGAGCGCGCGCGCGAGCCTGGTTTGTCTGGCGGGATTGCGCCACACCTGAGCCACGCATGCCGTTGAAGTGACGGCCTCGGCGCCATTCTGGACCGCCGTTGCGAGCAGTACGGCGACGGCGCGGTCGCCTCGCTCGAGCGCGATCAGCGCTCCGCTGTCGAAGACGAGGGCAGCCATTTGCGGGCCTCGCTTATCTCCTGCTCGGTGAACGGTCCGCCGGTCTCTTGCGCGATCTCCTCAGCGACGGCGAGAAGCGCGTCGGCACGCAGGCGCGCTGACGCGGCGGCTGCGAGCCAACCGGACACGCCTTCCGAGCCGGCGGCCTCCCGTACGCGCTCGTAGAGCGAGTCTTCGAGGCTCACGCTTATCTTTGCCACGTCGGCCATGGTAGCACCAAAGGTACCACTGGTGGCGGCGGAATATTTGAGGGACAGTTGTGGGTGCATACGAGAATTGTGCAGGTCGTGTGTGACGGTACTCGGCGCGGCCCTCGTTTTCGTCCCGACCGGCAAGCCTGGAGCTGGGCTATCCTCGGTCTCTAATCGAGCGGAAGGCGGATAGGCATGGCCAAGACACCACGCGTGGGCGAGCAGGCGCCGGACTTCGAGCTTCAGGGTACGAGCGGCCCGTTCAAGCTCTCTGAGCATCGTGGTGAGCGGGTGGTATTGCTGTTTTATCCTGGCGATAACACGATGGTGTGTACCAAGCAGTTCTGCTCCTACCGCGACCGTCCCGACGATTTCGCCTCACTGAACGCGACGGTGGTGGGGATCTCCTCGCAGAGCCTTACCTCGCACGAGGAGTTCCAGGCCAAGCACGGACTCAACGTGCCGCTGCTCGCCGACGAGGACAAGGCCGTGGCGAAGTCCTACAGCGCGACGATGCCGGGTGTGGGCTCGACGGCTCGCGCGGTGATCGTGATCGATGAGCAGGGAGTGGTGCGCCACCGGCACGACCACCGTCTTGGGCTCGATTACCAGTCGGTGGACGAGCTCAAAGCGGCGCTGGATACGCTGCCCGGCCCGACTGCTTGAGGGATCCCATCGGCATCGGGGTGTCTCGGAGTGGCACGAAAGCTTGCGCTTGACAGCCGGTTGTCCTAATGCTTAGATAGTTGCCTAAGTCAGATGACTAAGGCACTCACACCCACCGACGGAGCCGCCGAGGTGGCTCCGCGCTCGATCAGGGAGGCCAATGTCGAGACCTTCCTCGACGCCGCCGAGCGCCTGCTGATCAGAGAGGGCACGGCCGGCATCTCGACGCGACAGCTTGCCCGCGAGTCTGGGCAGAACCACGGTCTCGTTCACTACTACTTCGGCTCGGTGGATGAGCTGCTGCTGCAGACGCTGGAGCGGTTCACTGCACGCATCCTCGAGCGCCAGCGGGCGATGTATGAAACGGATAGGCCCTTCATCGAGAAGTGGCGCACCGCCATGGACTTCATCGAGGAGGATCTCGCTTCGGGCTACCCCAAGATCTGGGCTGAGCTGCAAGCACTCGCCTGGAACAAGCCAGAGCTACGCGAGCGACTGCGAGGTGTCAACGACCGTTGGCGCACCGTGCTTCGTGACGCGCTCGCCGAGGCAATCGAGGAGTACGACCTGGAGGACAGCCCGTTTTCGGCCGAGAGCTTTGCGGCCTTGATCTCGCAGTTCAACCAGGGGCTCCTGTTCGAGCGCCTGGTCGGCTTCGACCGTGGCCACTCGGAGCTGCTCGTGGACATCGACGCATGGCTCAGCTCGCTGGAGAACCGCATGCCGTGAGCACCATCCCAACAACCGACCGGAGGAAAACACGATGAGTGCAGTGGAAATCGACGAAGCGAAGCTCGAACAATTCATGGGTCAGTTTGTGAGCGACCTGGGTGCGGCGATAACCACGCCGCTGGTTTTGATCGGCGACAAGCTCGGCCTGTATAAGGCGATGGCCGACAGCGAGCCGGTTACGTCCCAGGAGCTGGCGGAGCGTACCGACTGTCACGAGCGCTACATTCGCGAGTGGTTGTGCCAGCAGGCGGCCAGCGGCTACGTCGAGTACGACGCGGCCACGGGCACATTCAGGCTGCCCCCAGAGCAGGCGATGGCTTTGGCTGACGAAAACAGCCCGGCGTTCATCCCGGGCGCCTTTCAGCTGGTGGCCGCCACCGTCAAGGACGAGTCGCAGATCGCCGAGCGCTTCCGCTCCGGCGAGGGCTTTGGCTGGCACGAGCACCACCACGACCTGTTCGCAGGCACCGAGCGCTTCTTCAGGCCCGGCTATCTCGCGAACCTGGTGGAGGCCTGGCTGCCGGCGCTCGACGGTGTGCTCGACAAGCTCGCGGCCGGCGCCCGGGTGGCGGACATCGGCTGCGGTCACGGAGCCTCGACGATCCTGATGGCCAAGGCGTTCCCCGCTTCGCGTTTTGTCGGATCGGACTACCACGAGGGCTCCGTGCAGGCCGCTCGCGCCGCTGCCGAGCGCGCCGGCGTCGCGGATCGCGTTAGCTTTGAGCCGGCCTCGGCCAAGGACTTCGGTGGTGGTCCGTTCGACTTGATATGTGTGTTCGACGCGCTGCATGACATGGGCGACCCGGTGGGCGCTTCGCGTCACGTGCGTGAGCAGCTTGCCCCTGACGGAACGTGGATGGTTGTCGAGCCCCTGGCGGGCGACGCGATCGAGGAGAACCTAAATCCGGTTGGGCGCATTTTCTACGGTGGCTCGACGATGCTCTGTACGCCCGCTTCGCTTAGCCAGGAGGTTGGCTTGGCGCTCGGCGCCCAGGCCGGCGAGCAGCGCCTCACCGAGGTGCTCGGCGAAGGTGGCTTCAGTCGCGTGAGCCGAGTCGCCGAGACGCCCTTCAACCTGGTGCTCGAGGCGCGGCCATGAGCTGGACGACAGGGCAGGCTGAAGCGGGCAGCACGACCATCGACGCCGCGACGGCACAGACTGGAACCGTCGCGGCGGTTGTGGACGAGGGGGCCGGTCGGATCGTCGGCCGCGACGGCGAGCAGAGTCGCGCTCGCTACCCGGACAGCGAGGGCTTCGTCGAGCGCGCCGGTCAACGGATTTTCTGGGAGGTCTACGGCGAGGGCGAGGAAACGGTCTTCCTGCTGCCGACTTGGTCGATGTTCCATTCGCGCCACTGGAAGATGCAGATCCCCTACCTGGCGCGCCACTTCCGGGTGCTGACCATGGATGGCCTCGGCAACGGGCGCTCTGACCGTCCTTGCGATCCACGCCGCTACAGGGCCGTCGAGTTCGCACGCGACTGCTTGGCGGTAATGGACGCGACCGGCACGCAGTCGGCTGTGACGGTGAGCCTCTCCGCGGGCGCCCGCTACCAGCTCGAGCTCGCACGGCTCGCCCCCGAGCGGGTGCTCGGCGCTGTTTTCACCGGCCCGATGTTTCCCTACACCCCCTCGCACCTGTGGTTCATGCGCAGCAAGTTCGTCTGGTGGGCGTTCGCACGACCGGCGATCAGTCCGCAGTTCTACCGTTGGTGGGGCCGCTTCAGCGCCGTCCACTGGCGTCGGGAATATCCAGTGTTCGCCGAGTGGTTCGTCTCCAGAGCCCTACCAGAGCCACATTCCACCAAGGCGATCGAAGATGGCGTGGGCTGGGCGCTCGAGACCGACCCGAAGACATTGGCAGCCACGGTCCTCGACGAGCAGTGCGCCCACCGCAGCAACGCGCCACGGGAGCTGCGCGGGCTCGCACAAAGTCTGGACTGCCCGGTACTGGTGGTCTCCGGCGATCGCGACACGATCACGCCGCCGCGCGATGCCCGTGCGCTCGCGCGTCTCAGCGCAGGCAGGTTCCAGACGGTCAAAGGCGCCGGACATTTGCTGCATGGCCGCAAGCCCGTGGGCTTCAACCTGATGTTGCGCGATTTCGCGGAGGACACGTTCAAGCGGCCACGCACGTCACGGGACCCGACTGTCTATCGACCCGACGGTCGTCCGCGAGCCCTGTTCGTCTCTTCGCCGATCGGTCTCGGACACGCCCAGCGCGACGTTGCGATCGCACGCGAGCTGCGCGCTCTGCACCCCGATCTGCAAATCGACTGGCTCGCCCAGGACCCGGTCACCAGAATGCTGGAAGCAGAGGGCGAGCGCATCCATCCGGCCAGCAGGCACTTGGCCAACGAGTCCGAGCACATCGAGTCGGAGTCAGCCGAGCACGACCTGCACTGCTTCCACGCGCTACGCCGTATGGACGAGATCTTGGCCGCCAACTTCATGCTGTTCCACGACATCGTGCGAGAGCAGCGCTACGACCTGTGGATCGGCGACGAGGCATGGGAGCTCGACTACTACCTACACGAGAATCCGCGCGAGAAGAAGGTTCCGTTTGCTTGGCTGACCGATTTCGTGGGTTTCCTTCCGATGGGCGACGGAGACGAGCGGGAGCGCTACCTGACCGCCGACTACAACGCCGACATGGTCGATCACGTTGCCGAACACCCCGAGGTGCGCGACATGGCCCTGTTCGTGGGCAACCCTGAGGACATCGTTGCCGAGCGACTTGGCCCGGAGCTACCGATGATCAGGGACTGGACCGAGCGCCACTTCGACTTCACCGGCTATGTCACCGGCTTCGATCCAGCGGACCTCGGCGAGCGCACTAAGCTGCGCTCAGAGCTTGGCTACTCGGACGACGAGCGCGTGTGCATCGTCACCGTCGGTGGCTCCGGCGTCGGCGCGGACTTGCTGGCACGGGTGATCGCCGCCTTCCCCCACGCCAAGGAAGGAGTGCCCGATCTGCGCATGATCGTCGTCGCGGGTCCCCGCATCGATCCAGTATCGCTCCCCAATCGCGAGGGACTCGAAGTGGTCCCCTACGTGCACAATCTCTACCGCCACCTGGCCGCCTGCGACCTAGCAGTGGTGCAGGGCGGCCTGACCACCTCGATGGAGTTGACGGCGCAGAAGCGACCGTTTCTCTACTTCCCGCTGCGCCATCATTTCGAGCAGAACTTCCATGTGCGTCACCGGCTCGAACGCTACGGCGCGGGAAGATACATGAACTACGACGACTCGCCACCCGAGTTGATCGCTACGGCCATAACCAAGGAGATGGGGCGTGAGGTGGACTACCGCGACGTCGAGACAGACGGCGCCTCCAAGGCAGCTCAGCGCATCGCCGAGCTGCTCTAGTAGTGCCTTCCCATCCTTCCACCCTCCTGCTCGAGGAGCGCGTCTCGGCGATGGACGACGCCGCCGGTCGGGGGCGTGTCAGGCGCTTCGAGGCATCGGTCTCAACCGCTTGCTGCAGGCGACCCTTCCCGCTCCGCCGGCCGCGCTTCAGCCGCCCGTCGTGCGTGTAGCTCCATCAACTCGACCTGCATGTTGCGCGGTCGCCCCCCCGGTCCTGGTGAGCGGCGCCGCCAGGTGCCGTCGCCGTGTAGTTCCCACGAGCTCTGGTTGTCGGCGAAGGCCCGTTCCAGGGTGTCCATCAGCTCGGCGCGCAGTTCGGGCGAGTCGATCGGAGCGGCGAGCTCCACGCGGTGGTCGAGGTTGCGTGGCATCAAATCGGCGGAGGCGATGTACACGGTGCGGTTGCCACCGCGCTCGAAGGTGTAAACGCGCGAGTGCTCGAGCAGCCGCCCCACGACCGACACCACGCGAATGTTCTCGGAGATGCCCGGCAAACCTGGGCGCAGGCAGCAGATGCCGCGCACGTTGAGGTCTACCTGTACACCCGCCCGCGAGGCGCGGTAGAGCGCTCGGATGCAGTGGCCGTCGACGAGCGCGTTCATCTTCATCGCGATACGTCCGGGCGACGCGTGTGTGTGGGCGGCGATGGTGGCGTCGATTTCGGCGATCAGCCCCTCGCGCAGGTGGGCCGGCGCTATCAGCGCCTTGCGGTAGCGCAGCGGGCGACCGTACCCGGTGAGGTTGTTGAACATTTCCGCCACATCCGCCCCGATCTCCTCGTCGATCGTGAACAGCCCGAAGTCTGTGTAGAGGCGGGCGGTTGCGGAGTGGTAGTTACCGGTGCCCACATGCACGTAGTTGCGTACCCCGTCGCCCTCACGGCGCACCACCAGCACGCACTTCGCGTGCGTCTTCAAGGCAGGTTGTCCGTACACGACGTGTACCCCTGCCTCCTCTAGTGCCTTGGCCCAGTGGATATTCATGCGCTCGTCAAAGCGTGCGGTGAGCTCCACCAGCGCCACCGCCTGCTTGCCGCGCTCTGAGGCGGCAATCAGGTCGGGTACGAGCGGGGAGTCGTCGCTCGTGCGGTACACGGTTTGCTTGATTGCAAGCACGTTGGGGTCGGCGACGGCCTGTTCCACAAAGCGCTCCACCGAGGTGGCAAACGAGTCGTAGGGGTGGTGCACGAGCACGTCCCCCTCGCGCATTGCGGCGAACACGTCCGGACGCTCGCCCTCGTGGCGTAGCAGGCGAGGGTGTGTCACCGGGGCGTAAGGTGCGTTGCGAAGCTCGGGCATCCCCGGGAGCTTTGCGACCTGCCATAGCGCCCCCATGTCGAGCAGCCCGTCGACCGGGTACACCTCGTCCTCGCGCACCCCCAAGAGCCCCACGAGCTCCTCCCGCAGGCGCTCGGAGCAGCCGGAGCCTATCTCCACACGCACGATCTCTCCGAAGCGGCGGCGGCGCAGCTCGTCCTCGACGGCCTGCAACAGATCGGCGGCGTCGTCTGAAACCTCCAGGTCGGCGTCGCGAGTGACCCTGAAGGCCTCGCAATCCACTATCTCCATACCGGGGAAGAGCGCGTCGAGGTGGTGGGCGATGACGTCCTCCAACGGCACGAGTGTCGTTCCCTCGCTCGAGCGAACGGTGACGAAACGAGGGAGGATCTCGGTGGGTACCTTCACGCGCGCGAAAACAGTGTCTCCGCTCGTGGGGTCGCGCACGAGCACCGCGAGGCTGAGCGAGAGGTTCGAGATGTAGGGGAAGGGCCGTCCTGGCGCCACTGCGAGGGGGGTGAGCGCGGGGAAGATCACACGGCGGAAATGCTGAGCCAGGTCGGTGCGTTGGGGATCGTCGAGCTGCTCGAAGCTCACCACGCGCACGCCGTGCTCTGCTAGCGCGGGACGCAGGTCGGCTTCAAAGCAGGCGCTGAGTCGTACGCCAAGCTCCAGTACGCGCTCGCGAATACCTACGATCGTTTGCGTGGGTGTGCGGCCGTCCTGGCTGGGGTTCTCAACGCCCGCGTCGATCTGGTCGTGCAAACCGGCGACACGCACCATGTAGTACTCGTCGAGGTTGGTGGTGTAGATGGCGCAGAACTTCACCCTCTCCATCAGCGGGGTCGATCGGTCCTCCCCCAGCTGGAGTACACGCTCGTTGAAATCAAGCCACGAGAGCTCTCGGTTTATGTAAAGCGAGGGGTCGCGCAGATCGCGATGGTCCTCCTCAGGGGCTTGCCCGTCGCGGCGGTCGTGGTCGTGCTCGTTACTCATTGTGGTGCTCAAGTTCATCTATGCTCGCATAACCGATGGCTATGGCCCGTCAGCTCTGGCTGCTCCGTCACGCCGACGCCGAGCCTCATGGCACGCGCGCCGACTCCGAGCGCAAGCTCACCGATCGGGGCAAACGCCAAGCACGGGTCGCCGGTCAGGCGCTCGCGCGGGCGAAAGCCCAGTTCGGCGCGGTACTGGCGAGCCCGAAGGTCCGTGCCCGCGAAACGGCCGAGCTGGTGCTCGCCGAGATGCAGGACACGCAATACGGGGGGGCCTTGCAACTGCACGAGCCGCTTTCGGGAGGCTTTCGCGCCGAGCAGGCGTTGGATGCTTTGGCAAGCACCGGAGCGGAGGGGGCTTTGCTGCTGGTTGGTCATGAGCCCGACCTCTCAAACGTGGTGGGTGAACTCACGGGCGGTCGCGTGGACCTGAAGAAGGGTGGTGTCGCCGTCGTGAAGCTAAACGGAGGCGGTGGTGAGCTCGTACTTCTGCTCCGCCCCGCCGAGCTCGCTCTGATCGCGGGCGCCGGCGACATCGCCCCCTAGGGTCCCCGGCTGGGGCGCGGCGAGCGTCGGATCTTCCTGGCCGGCGGGGCTGGTGGCGCCGCCGTCTGAGGGCTCGGCCGCGAAGCGGTAGCCGATGCCGAAGTGGGTGTGAATGTAGCGCCACTCGGGCGACGCCTTCTCGAGCTTCTGGCGGAGCTTTCGTACGAACACGTCCACCGAGCGGTCGCCACGCACCATCGCATAACCCCACAGCCGCGAGTAGATCTCCTCGCGCTCGAGTACGCGCCCTTCGCCGCCGGCGAGCAGCTCGATCAACTCGAACTCGCGCCGTGTCAGCTCTAGGGAGCGACCTGCCACGAACGCCTGGAAGCGGTCGGAGCGAATCTCCACCTCTCCGGCGGAAACTGGCTTTGACTCCGTACGGGCCGTCGCACGACGGCGGCGGCGGACGAGCCCCTGCACACGCGCGATGACCTCCTCGGGGTGACAAGGCTTGGTGATCCAATCGTCTGCCCCGAGCCGCAGTCCACGCACGCGTTGAGCGACGGTGGAGGGGCCGGTGCAAACGACGATGCCGAGCTCTGGCAGAGTGCCACAGAGACGCTCCAGCCATTCCCAGGCTTGCGGACCAAGCACCGTGAGATCCACCACGAGTGCGCTGAGACGCATCGAGGCGATCGCGTCGGTTGGCACCGGGGAGGCGAGCACGCGGTGCTCCCAGCCGAGCCGGTCCATGCGCTTTGAGAGAACCTGGATGAAGCCGCTGTCACGGTCGAGTACCGCGATGCGTAGAGCCGCCGCGCCCCCTGCGCTTGAAGCGACACCTTCATCCTTGGAGAGGATGCCCGTCGTCATCTGGGCGCAGTGTATAGGTGCTCGGCACCCGAAAGACAACTTCTTCAGACGATGGTCACAGGATATTTACATCCGCTTGCCGCGTTTTGCGACAGCACAGGGCCATCAACACAGAGCGATCCACAGACCACATGTCCTGCAGCGCTTCTTGCAGGAACTACCTCTTCGTTGGAACTACCTCTTCGTTGAGTCCGCGCGCGCGAGTCACCCAAAAAGCACATACACCTCGCGCGTTTCCACCAGACCTCAGCGTGCGCTTCCCGCACCGCGCAAAGGCCCGAGTGCGGGGATCAGCGCGGCAGTGGATTCGACTGGTCTGAGAACTCGCGGAAAAGACCGGTGACGACGAACGCCACCTGCTCGCCCACATCCACGGCGTTGTCGCCGATGCGCTCCAAAGCGCGGGCCACGAGGATCATGTGCATGGCCCACTCACGCGTGTCGGGATCGTCGCCGATCTCAAGCGCAGAGCGGAATATCTCACGGTTGAGGCGATTGATCTCACGGTCTTGGCGGGCGAGGTCTTCGGCCAAACCGAGGTCGCGACCGGAGAAGGATGCCTTGCACTGCACGATCTCAGAGCGCGCATAAGCCCCCATCTTGAGGATCGACTCGAGCACCTCCGGGCGCACCGGCGGCTCGTAGCCCGAGAGGGGGATGAGCTTGGCGATGTTCACGCACTGGTCGCCCATGCGCTCGACGTGCACGATGACGTGCAATAGCGCCGCCACGAGACGTAGATCGCCCGCAACCGGCGCCTGGGTGGCGAGCAGCGAGAGAATGCCCTGGTGTACTTCCAGGTAGCGCCCGTCCACGCGGTCGTCGTCGGCGATCACCATCTGGGCCAGCTCCACATCCTGGTGGGCAAGCGCCTCAAGTGTGCGGTCCAGTTGCTCCACCACGACGTCGAGGCCGCCGAGCGCGCGCGTCTCGAGCTCCTGTAGCTGCTGCTGGAAGTGCTGCCTTCCAGCCAACCCGGTGAGCCGCGTGGAGATGTCGGAGCTTGCTTCAGAGCCCATGGCGCACATCTTCAGCCGAACTTCCCGGTGACATATTCCTCGGTCCTCGAGTCGTCGGGGTTGGTAAAGATCTTCTGCGTGGGACCAACCTCCACCAACTCGCCCCCGAGCATGAAGGCGGTGCGGTCGGCCACGCGGGCGGCCTGCTGCATGTTGTGGGTGACGATCACGATAGTCACGCGCCGCTTGAGCTGGTCGATGAGCTCCTCGATCTTCAGTGTGGCGATCGGGTCGAGCGCCGAGCAGGGCTCATCCATGAGGATCACCTCGGGATCCACCGCCAGCGAGCGGGCAATGCACAAGCGTTGCTGCTGGCCACCTGAGAGTCCCGCGCCAGCCTCCCCCAGGCGATCCTTGACCTCCTCCCAAAGTCCCGCTCCACGCAGCGCGTTCTCCACCTTGTGGCGCAGGTCGCCCGCTTTGCGCGAGGAGAGCTTCAACCCGGCCGCCACGTTGTCGAACACCGACATCGTGGGGAAGGGGTTGGGCTTCTGAAACACCATCCCAATCGCCCGCCGCACGGCCACCACGTCGACGGCGGGGTCATACACGTCGAGTTCGTCGAGCAGCACCTTCCCCTCCGCGCGCGCCCCTGGGATCTCCTCGTGCATGCGGTTGATGCAACGCACCATCGTTGACTTGCCACAGCCCGACGGTCCGATGATGGCGGTGACCTCGCCGGCGTGAAAGTCGAGGTCGAGGCCCTTCACCTGTTCGGCGTCTCCGTAGAACGCGCGCAACCGCTCGAGCTTCACGTTCAAGCCGGGCTTGATGTGAGCCTGGGCGTCCACCACCGCTCTCGGCGGCGAGGTGTCGGTGGGTTGGGTTGGCTTTGGCTCGAGCATCTCGGGTGCCGGTCTCTCTGAACTCATACCAGGCTGCTCCTGCGAGCCACCAGGCGCGCGACGAGGTTTAGCAGGAGGATCATCACAACGAGCGTGAGGGCCGCTCCCCACGCACGGTTTACCACGGCTGTGGTGGGAGATGTGACGTCGGTGTATATCTGCACCGGCAGCGAGTTCATGAAACCCCCCAACGCGAAGCTCGTCTTGAGCGTGGCGGCGGCGGTGAAGAGCAGCGGAGCGGTCTCTCCCGCGGCGCGCGCGATGGCGAGCAGCACACCCGTCACAAGACCGGGGAGAGCCGTGGGGAGCACGATCTTCGAGATCACCCTCCAGCGCGGCGCCCCGAGCGCAAGCGCCGACTCGCGCAAGGAGGCGGGCACAAGCATCAACACCACCTCGGCCGAGCGGATCACCACCGGGAGCATCAAGAGGGCGAGCGCGAAGGAGCCCTTGTAGGCGGCGTAAGAACTGCCGGTGCCCACGATCAAGGCGATGTACACGAACAGGCCGAACACGATCGAGGGCACCCCGGTGAGCACGTCCACAAAGAAGCGCACCACTGAGGCGAAATGACTGTTGCGGCCGTACTCCACCAACCACACCGCCACGCCCACGCCGACCGGCACCGCGAGTAGCGACGCGAGCGCCACGATCTCGATCGTCCCCAGGATCGCGCTCTTGATGCCGCCGATGGAGGCGTTTGCGAAGAAGCTGTTGCCGGTGGGGTCGGTTGTGAAGAAGTCCCAGCTCCACGACCCCAAACCCTTGGAGAGCAGGTAGTAGACGATCAAGGCGAGCGGTATCAGGGCGACGACGGTGCCGAACACGATCGAGGTGCGCGCGATCCGGTCTTTGCGTAAGCGCTGAGGACTGACGGTGAAGCGCTCGAGCATTTGCGCGTGTGTGCTCATGCGCCCATCGCCGTGCCGATCACCGAATCTGTCTCTGTGAAATCGCGTGCTGTGAGCTTGGGCTTGGCGGTCTTCGAGGCTCGCAGCACGAGTATGCGCGCGATGATGTTCACAAGGAGGGTCAAAACGAACAGCACCAGCCCCGCGGCAAACAGCGCTGAGCGGTGCAGTTCCTGGGCCTCGCCGAACTCGTTGGCGATCACCGCCGCAAGCGAATAGCCCTGGCCAAAGAGGTGGCCGCTCAACTGTGGCGCGTTGCCGATGAGGATCGTCACAGCGATGGTCTCGCCGATGGCCCTTCCCAACCCGAGCATCGCCGCGCCCGTGATGCCGGTGCGGCAGTAGGGGAGCACCGCCATGCGGATCATCTCCCAGCGCGTGGCCCCCAACCCGAGCGCGGCCTCCTTGTGGTCGGAGGGCACGGTGCTCATCACCTCGCGCGAGATGGAGCTGACGATCGGGAGGATCATGATCGCTAGTACCAAACCAGTGATGAAGTAGTTGGGGATCGTCACGATCCCCCCACCGATGAACGGGACGCCGGAGAGTTGGTCGGCCACCCACTGCTCGGCCGGTTGCAGCTTGGGGGCAAGGAAGAAGATTCCCCACAGCCCGTACACGACGGAGGGAACCGCGGCGAGCAACTCGATGAGGACGGTCACGGGGCCGCGGATGCGGCGGGGGGAGAGCTCGGTGACGTATACGGCTGTGGCCACCGCCACGGGCACCCCCATGAGAAGCGCCAGGGCGGAGGTGATGAGCGTCCCCACCAGCAACGGCAGCGCGCCGAAGTGGTTGGCGTTGACGTTCCAGTCGTTGCCGAAAGTGAAGCCCAATACCCCTTCGTGTTCGAAGGCCGGCCTCGCCTCGCCTACGAGCCTGATGAAGAAGTAGACGATCAGCGCGAGAATCGACGCCGCCAGGGCGGTCAATCCCCACTTCAGGACGCGATCGGGCAGCCGCGCGAGCTGTGAGCGCTCGAGGATCGAGCGGTGCGGTGGGGCGAGAGACCCGCTCTCCATACCGCTATCCGTCCACCGTGGTGGGTTCGAACATCCGGTGGGCGTTCAGGGGAAACATCAGCCGGATACCGGGCCACGCGACGCGTGACCCGGCTCCATTTCCATCGTTAATTCCACGATGGTCGGACTCTATCCGGCTGCGATCTCAGGCTTTGTGCTCAGCCCGTGATCTTCGCTCCGTTGCATTCCAGTTCAGTGACGGCCGTCTTTGACTTTTCGAGGATCGCGCTCGGCAACGTCGCGTAGTCGGCCTGCGCGAGGATGCTCTGACCCGAGCCGAGGCCGTAGTTGAGGAAGGACACGACGCCCTTGGCGGCGCCTTCGCCACCGGGGATGCCGGCCTTGCACATGTCCTTGTAGACGACGATGAACGTCTGCGAGGTGATCGGGTAGGCCTTCGGCGAGGAGGGGTTTTTGATTTTGAACCCGAGGTTCGCCGGGACTTCCACACCTTCGGCGGCGGCGCTTGTCGATTCAAGCGACGGTTCGACGTAGGCACCTGACTTGTTCTTCACGCTCGCTGTCGTGAATTTGTGCTGCAGCGCGTAGGCCTGCTCGACATAGCCGACAGCGCCCGTGGTTTGCGCCACGGCGCCCGCCACGCCGGCGTTGCCCTTCGCGCCTGTACCCGTGGGCCACTGCACGTCCTTGCCTTCGCCCACCTTGCTCGCCCATTCCGGGTCGGCGGCGGCGAGGAAGCCGGTGAAACCGGCGGTGGTGCCTGAGGAATCGGAGCGGTGGATGACGGTGATGGCGGTGCTCGGCAGCGAAACCCCCGGGTTGAGCGCCTTGATCTCGGCGTCGTTCCAGGTCTTCACCTTGCCGAGGTATATGTCGGCGATGGTTTTCGCGTCGAGCTTCAATCCACTCTGCACGCCGGGGAGGTTGTAGGAGACGGTGATCGCGCCCAGGAACATCGGGATCTGTTGGACAGGGCCGACTTTTTCAAAGGTCGTGATGTCGGCGGGCTTCAATGGTGGGTCGGATGCGCCAAAGTCGACTGTCTTGCCCTGCAGCGCTGTGATACCGGCGCCCGAGCCCACAGGCTGGTAGTTGACGGTCATGCCGGAGCTTGCGCCCCACTGTGTGTAAACCGGGGCGGCGAACGTCGAGCCGGCGCCGGAGATGGTCGCGGACGAACTGCTTCCGGTCGAACCCGTGGAGCCGGATTTGCCGCACGCGCCGACGGTGAGCGCGAGCAGCGCGCAGCTCGCGAGCACGCCGATCTTGTTCTTGTTCACAACTTCTCCTCTGACTGGTTTTTTGGACGGCGTCACGGGCGTGTAGGACCCTGCGCCAGCTCAGTGCAGGAGCAGTCTGTTCAATCCGTGGGGCGCCCGTTGTGAAAATCTCGTGAAAGCTCAGATGGCACTCCCCATGGCTGCGGTTGGAAGCGGTACCCGAATCCGGGATGGGTATGGATGAAGCGCCGGTCGGGCATTGCATCCTCGAGCTTGTTGCGCAACTTGCTCACGTACACGTCCACGGAGCGGTCGCCCGCGCGCAGCTCCCCTCCCCAGACAGCCCCGTAGAGCTCCTCGCGCGTGACTATCGCGCCCGCGCGGCTCGCGAGCGCGACGAGCAGCTCGAACTCGCGCACCGAGAGGGTGAGCGCGCGGCCGACCGCGAGCACCAGACCCTCGCCGAGCCTGATCTCAAGCTCGCCGGCATGGAGGATGCCCTCCTGTGCGGAGACACCAGCGTTGTCTTGGTGCACGGCCACCACCCCGTAGGGTGCCTCTGCGGGAGTGATCGTTGAGTTGCCAAGTCGTGATCGACTCGTGAAGAAGTCGTGAAGCGCACGACGCGAGGTGGGGCGTACACATACCCTTGTCGGATGGCCTTTTTGCGCCGCTCTGCAGACCCTACCCTCGTGACGCTGGTGGAGAACGCCGGCAGCAACATCTTGCGCTCGGGCTTGCTCCTGCGCGAGCTGCTGGCGGAGCTGCCCGAGCACTCCGGGTTGGTGGAGGAGCTGAAGGCGTTCGAGCAAGACGGCGATCGCATCACCCACGACATCATCCATCGCCTCAACGACGGCGGACGGCGCTTGAAGCGACCCTTCGACGCGGGCGACGGCTACACGCTTGCGACAGCGCTGGATGACGTGCTCGACCACACCGAGCAAACAGCTGCATTGCTCTACCTCTACGGGGTGGAGGCGCCGATGGAGCAGGCGGTGGAGATGGCCGACGTGCTCGTGGGCGCCGACGAGCAGATCGTGAAGGCACTCGAGCGTCTGTGCGCGGGAGCGGAGCCGGGGCCCTATCTGGTGGAGATCCACCGCCTGGAGAACGAGGGCGACCGGCTGCTGCGCGACGGCGTCTCCTCGCTGTTCGCGGGCGGCGCCGCCGACCCGATGGTGGTGATCCGCTGGAAGGATATCTTCGAGTCGCTGGAGGCCGCGGTGGATGCCTGCGAGACAGTCGCCCACGTGGTCGAGGGGATCATGCTCAAACGGGGCAAACGCCACCGCTGATCTCAGTGCGTGTCAACGTACGATGACAGTGAGTGATTGTAATCGTACGCTGACATGATACGCTAGTAAGCGTACGGTGACATCACCGTCGTGTAAGCGTACGACGACGAGGTACCACGATGCAGATCAACTCGATACGCGATCTCGTGGTGGCGGCGCGAAGCCGTCGACGCGAGCTTGGGCTCAGTCAGGCGGAGCTGGCCGCTCGGATCGGCGTCTCTCGCCAGTGGGTGAGCGCATTCGAGGGTGGTCGTCCGAGGGCCGAGTTCGGTCTCGTCATCCGTCTGCTCGACGCGCTCGACCTTCGCTTCGAGCTACTTGACGGGGAGAGTGAGCGCGATTCTCCCAGGCGCGGGTCGGTGGATCTCGATGCCATGTTGAGCGACTATCGCGACGCATGACCGAGACACTGCTCGTCGTCTTGGAGGATGCCGTGGCCGGGACGCTCTCGCGATTGCGCGGAGGGCGGCTCGAGTTCGAATACGACGAGCAATATCGCGCCCGCGCCCGGGCAACTCCACTTTCGTTGTCGATGCCGATTCGCGACGCCTCGCACCCTGACCGGGTGGTGGGCCCGTGGCTGTCGGGTCTGCTCCCCGACAACGAGGCGGTGCTGGCACGGTGGGCTCGACACTTCCACGTGTCCGCGCGCTCTCCCTTCGCGCTTCTGTCCACGCCGGTTGGCGAGGACTGCGCAGGTTCCGTACGTTTCGTGGCGCCCGAGGAGATCTCCCGCGTTTTGGCGCGAACCGGTGAGGTGACATGGTTGACAGACGAGGAGGTGGGGGGGCGCCTTCGAGAGCTCCGCGAGGATGCCACCGCCTGGCTCGGGGAGTCCTTCACGGGCCAGTTCAGCCTCGCGGGGGCGCAGGCGAAGACCGCATTGCTTTTCAAGGACGGGCGCTGGGGCGCCCCGGCGGGTGCCACACCCACTACCCACATCCTCAAGCCGGCGGTAGCCGGGTTGGACGATCACGACCTCAATGAGCACCTCTGTTTGGAGGCCGCGCGACGTGCGGGCCTACTGGTCGCTCGCAGCAAAGTAGCTCGCTTCGGGGAGGAGATCGCGGTGGTGGTCACTCGCTACGACCGCCTCCTCGATGGGGACATCAAGCGGGTTCACCAAGAGGATGTATGCCAAGCGCTGGGCGTTCCCCCCGATCGGAAGTACCAGAGCGAAGGTGGACCCGGTGTCGGCAATGTGAGCAAGCTGCTGTGGGAAGCGATGCCCCCCGGTGTCGCCGATGAGGCCGTATGGAGGTTCGCCGACGCGCTGATCTGGAACTGGCTCATCGCCGGGACCGACGCCCACGCTAAGAACTATTCGCTGCTCCTGGCGGGAGATCAGATCCGTTTGGCGCCGCTCTATGACATCGCCTCGGCGCTTCCATATGGCGCGCACGAGCGCAAGCTTCGCTTCGCGATGAAGATCGGAGGCGACTATCTGGTGTATCCACAGCGCAACCCCTGGCCGGCCGCCGCACGTGAGATGGGACTCGAAAGAGAAGCTCTCCTGGCTCGTGTGCTCGCGTTGGCCAGGGTTGCGCCCGACGCGTTCGCCGACGCATCCAAATCGCCGGAGGTGAGGACCCTGAAACGCGACCTACCCGCTCGACTCCTAGATCTCCTGGCCGACCGGATCGGGAGATGCATCAAGGTCGTTGACGGCTCGGGGCCGTCGGCGTAGCTCAGGTGCCTCAAAATGTGGTGGGCGGGGCGCTCACTTCGACCTTGGCGCCCTTGGGGCTGCCGACGAAATAGATCTGGAAAGGCGCTGACGCGCCTGCCGTTACTTCGGGTAGTACGGCTCGCCCAGCGGCCACTATCTTCGCTCCCCTACGCGCGACCCCATATACGACGAGGTTCTGCTGGGTCACAGACGAGCGGTTTGAAACGCTCCCCGACTCCGTTTCAGAACCGGCTTCTTCGCTCAGGTGGGTCCCGCTCACCGCGATCGTTGGGACCTTCGATGCCGGCTTTCCTTCTCCCACGAGCGCGGTTGCGCTTGCCGCCACACCGCTACCTGTGGCCTGATCGTCCACCCACACCGCGTCCCTACCGGGCTCGAGCAGTGCCACGCTCGTCAGCGAAGGCTGAAGGCCGGGGCCGGTGTTTTGATATGTAATCGCGCCCTTCGCGTCCTTCGCGCTCACCTCGATGGGAGCATTCTCGAGCGTGTGGGAGGAGGTGTTGCGCACTCCGACCACCACCGCCGTCGTGCCTTCGGAAGAGCGCACAACCGAGTTGTAGAGCACCTTCACGTTCGGGCTCTCGCTGCTCACAGCCACTCCTCGCGAGGCGAGCACCACGTGTTTGGCCACCTTCTGCAACGCGGCACTCTTTTCCTGAGTGCTCTCGCAACCTGAGCACCCGAGCGCGAAGATCGCGACGACCACGCTCCCCAACACCGACCGGTACGCGGCTTTCATCAAGAAAAACTCATCCGAACGCGCCGCTCACGTACTCGCGCGTGCGCTCTTCGCGGGGGTGGTCGAACACCTGCGCGGAAGGTCCATACTCCACGAGCTCCCCGAGGTGCATGAAGGCGACGTGGTCGGCCACGCGCATTGCCTGTTGCAGATTGTGGGTGACGATCACGATCGCCACGCTCTCGCGCAAACCCACGATCAACTGCTCGATCGTCGCGGTTGAGATCGGATCGAGCGCCGAGCACGGCTCGTCGAGGAGCAGCACCTCAGGCTGCACCGCAAGCGCCCGCGCGATACACAACCGCTGCTGCTGTCCACCGGAGAGCCGCAGGGCGGGGTGGTCCAGGTTGCCCGCCACCTCCTCGTAGAGTCCCGCCCGGTGCAGCGCGTCGATCACCAACGGTTCGAGCTCGCCGTGCGAATGGCGTTTGCGCCGCCCTCCTTGGGGGTGCTCCTCGCGCAGCGCGTACGCCACGTTCTCGAAGATGCTCATCGGGAAGGGGTTGGGTTGCTGGAACACCATCGACACCCTCCTGCGCAGCGAGTTCACCTCGATCTCGCTTATCTCCTCCCCGTCGAGGGTCACCCTTCCCGCGCGCGCCGCCCCGGCGGTGATCTCGGTGAGGCGGTTCAACGAACGCAACAGCGTCGTCTTGCCCGACCCCGAAGCGCCGATCAACGCGAGCACCTCTCCCTTTCGCACCGGCAAGCTCACGTCGCGCACAACCCAGCGGTCGCCGTATGCCAACCACACGTTTTCGATTCGCATCCGCTCCAGCACCTCGCTCACGTGCGGGCGCTCCAGGCGGTTGCGGTTGGTGGGGGCGGGCGCCGGGGTGAACCCGTTCGGTGGTGCGTCCAACACCGTCGGTTCGCGCTCCACCACGATCCGTCGCACGGGCGGTGGCATCAGCGGGTCCATCGCAACCTCCTTGAGTCTCCCATCAGCCGATCCAGGGGATGCTCGAGACGATGCTCCGCCAGCGGCTCGGCTCGTCCTGGGTTTTTGCGGTGCTGAAACGCATCACCGCCACGTTCAACGCGAGCACCATCAACAGCAGCACGAACGCCGCCGCGTAAGCCTTTTCGTGGGCGTTCCCTTCGCCTGCTGGCGA
>DASXNB010000007.1:0-71523 GCA_036495305.1 Solirubrobacteraceae bacterium
GACGGGTTTGCCTTTAATCGAGAGCCGGCTGTCAAACCCCGGCCCGGAGGACCACAACGGCCCTCCACACACCCCATCGACCACCCCAACCCACCAACCAACACCCAAAAACCACAACCGAACATCCGTCCAAAACCTCAATGTGTGGAGATCCGGCCTCGAACGGCCCGCAGTTCATCTCTCGAAACCTCGCCCGAGAGCAAGAGCGTGGCGAGGAAAACGGTCGGGCCTGCGATCGCCCCGAGACCCCATTGCCACAGGCTGAGCGTCTCGGTTGTGCCGGCCAATGCCAGCACACCCCCCATCGCCACTGCCGCGAGCAGGGCACGGGCGAGCACGCCGATCAGGGGACGAAGCTCGACTTGCAACATATTGCGGCAAATCCACAGGTGCGCCGGGACGTACACGGCAAAGCCGATGTCGCTCCCAATCGCTCCCCCCAGAATCCCGATGCGAGGGATGAGAATGACATCGACGAGCAGGTTCACCCCGATCGCGGCGACGGCGATCGGGATCCGTAGGGGCGCCTCGCCAAGATAGTTGACGCCGAGCGAGACAAGCGGGGCGATCCCACTCAGGAAGATATAAGGCGCAAGCGCTTGCAGCACTTCGGCCGATTCACCGTAGCTTCCTCCCAGGACCAGGTGTAGCAGCGGCGTGGCCCACAGGATCACTGGCGCCATCATCGAGGCCTGGATCAGCAACAGCCACCTCAGTGCCTGCATGAAAGCCACCGTGTCCGGCGGCGCGTCGGATGCACGTGCCAGACGCGGCGCTACGGCGCTCCCGCCTGCGACGCCGCCATAGTGCAGGAAGGTGGCAAGTCGCAATGGGGCCTGGAAAAGCCCGGCCGCCGTCGCGCCGAGATAGGCGCCGATGAGGAGCACGTCGAGTTGTTCAAAGAGCGTAAATGCAGAATCGACGATGACCAACGCTCGCGCGTAGCTTGCGATCTGCCGTGTGAACCCGTGTCCCCGGAGCAGCCTTGTTGGAAGCGCGTGACGGCCTATGAGTCGTGCCGCAAGCGCTATGCCAACGGTCGCGCCGAACAGGTAGCCCGCCGCTCGCCCAAATGCCGCTCCGGTGGCCCCCGTGCCCAAGAGAACCAAACTGATGCTGGTTGCGAATTCGACGGAACTCTCGGACACCATCATGCGCAACTGTGAAGTCATCTGCCCAAGCGCTATGAACGCTCCGGCGTAGAGCATGAAGAGGGTTTGCCCGAACACCGCAAGGGCGATGCCCCGTATTGGCCAGGTGAGCCCCGCGATGCCGTAGGCGTCCGCGATTGGCCCCGCCAAGCCGAACAGGGCAGCACACACGACCAGTGCGACAGTCAGCTTGAGTCGAAGGGCATCGGCCAGTAGCGCACCCACAGCAGGCCGGTCGTCGAAACGCTCGGCTAGGAAGCGTGCGACTGACGAGCTCAGCCCCGCGTCGGCCGGCAGCACGAGCACGGTGCCGAGTCCGACGGCGACGGCGAAGACCCCGTAATCCTGCGGGCCCAGACGGCGAGCCAGAAAGATGGTGAGGATCGCCGTGAAGCCGGCGCTGATCAACTGGGAGGCGAGCGCCAATCCAGCATTGCGGGCCACGCCCGGCCTTCTCGTAGACGGAGAAACCTGAAGTGGATTGGCAGCAGGGGGGTGGTGATCCTCGCCGGACACGTCCGTCGGCACCGTAATGGGGTCAGGAGGTTCGGCCAGGCCGGTTACGATACCCGCGACCAATGACGGCGAATGATGGCAAGCTCAGTCGATGCGAGTGGCGCCGAAGCGGCGATTGAAGAAACGCGCCGCGAGGCGCCCGTGGATCGGTTTGTGCTGTATCGCGATGCAGTTTGTGCCCGGACCGAGTCCTCGCGCGGGCATCGCGCAAGCGGTGGTCCACTGTGCGCTCTACGCGGCGCCTGCTGGGTCCGATCGTGGTCTCGGCACTGCCGCCAGGCCGTTTGAGTCCCCTCAGCGCTTGATCGACGCGCTTCGCCCCGGCGAGACGGGGTGCCTACGAGGGGGCGTCTATCGAGGCGATATCACTGTCGCTCGCGGAGGTGAGCCGGGTCGGCCGCTCACCCTGACGAGTTATCCGGGTGAACGGGCGCGAGTGGTAGGGCGGCTCTATATAAGGCCCACGGCTCACGACCTGGCGTTTGTGCGCCTCGGGTTGGACGGACGCAACCTGCTTGCGCTCCCTAGCCCCACCGTGTACGGCAAGGATGTCAGCTTCTACGGCGACGACGTCACCAACGGACATTCGACGATCTGTTTCGATCTAGGCGAGGCGGGTGGCTTCGTCGCTCGCAGCATATGGATTGAACGCAGCGTGATACACGACTGCGGGCGTCTCCCCGCCGACAACCATGAGCACGGGATTTACGTAGAGAACACACGCAACGTGCGCATTGCCTGGAATCTCATTTACGGGAACGCCGACCGCGGAATCCAGCTCTATCCAGACGCGCAGCGCACAAGCGTCGTGCACAACGTGATCTACGGCAACGGCGAGGGCATCCTCTTCTCCGGGGGGTTGGGTACCGCGTCAAGCGGGGCCCTCGTGGCGCACAACATCATCAGCGAGTCCAATGTGCGCTCGAACGTCGAGTCCTGGTATCCGCGGGGGAACCCAAAGGGAACTCACAACACCGTGACAGACAACTGCATCGGCGTATCCAGCGACACTCCAGTGAACCAGAGCGGCGGGGGTTTTGACGCCTCGCATAACCTGCTCGTCGAACCGTCGTTTGCCAACGCGGCCGCCCATGACTTTAGATTTCTCGCCGGCAGTCCGTGTCAGCATGTCGTAGGCGATGTGTCCTCGGCCGTGGCAAGCGCAATTTAGAGCGATCCTGCGCCCCTTACGCAATAGGCTCCGCCAGAGTCCTGCGGCGTCTACGCAGGCGCCGCACCCAAGGTGAGCACTTGATTGAGAAGCGGGCTTGGCTGTCCTTGAAGTAGACCCCCACGCGTGGCCACTCGAGCGCGCTCGCGGGGCCGGGCTGAGACGGTAGCGCAGCCGCGGCCACGTAGCCGGCAGCGGCACTGGCTCTCACCACGCGGGCATCGACATCCCCGTAGGGGTACGCAAGCGATTGGCAGGAACGTTTCAAGTGCTGTTCGCACGATGCCTTCGACACGATCAGCTCGCGAGCCAAGGAATCATCGTCGAGCTGTGTGAGTCTTGGATGGGAACAGGTATGCGACCCCACCTCCCATCCGTGATTGGCGAGCGCCTCCAGCTCCTCCCAGTTCAGGGGCAGCAGCTCGTTCTCGTGCCCCCCCCCAACCCAACGGTCGATTCCCATCCACGACATGGGCAAGTCACTGCCGATGAAATCGGTGGGGACGAAGATCGTGGCCGGCCACTCCAGTTCGTCGAGGATCGGAAGGCCCAACCGCAGGACCGAACGATATCCATCGTCGAAGGTCACCGCCACCTTTCGCCCAGTGGTGTCCCCTACAGCGTCGGTGAAAGTCACGCCTTCGTAACCCTGCCGATCCAGTCGTCGCAGCTGGCGAGCGAAGCGCTCGGGCGTGGTCGAGAGCTGAGCCGGGAAGACCTCGCTCAACGCGTGGTAGCAGAGCACAAGCGTGTCATCGCTCATCCGCGGAGCTTCCGCGTCCAGGGAAGTCGGTGTGCCAGAAGGCGGTTACGTGGTACCAGCACCCGGTACAAGCACTTGTTGAAAAAGGCCAGTCTGCGCAGTCGTGCTGAGGCCGCATACGCGACGAAGCGATCCCGAACGCGCCTGTACTCCTCATGGGGCGCAAACATCTCCATCGCCTCAAGTTGGCTGATGTGTAGCGCGTGGTAGAAGGAGCTGGCCGGGTTGGGGATCGGGTGGGGGAACAGGTCATAGAGCGACCAACGTCCCGTGTCCCAGCGATGGAGGTTGAGCGCCAGCGTTTGTGCGCCGTCGAGGAATCGAGTTTGTGAGTCGCTGTCGCTCAGCGCGGCCGCGACGTCGCGTAGGCCCCAAAGCGCGAAGATCGCTCCGTTGAGTACGAGCGATGCCGGCTGGGTCGGGTACTCCTCGGGGAACTCACGGCCTTCGAGCATCGCCCGTACACCCCCCTCCTCACTTGCCACCCCGAACGGCTTCAAGGCCTGATGCGCAGCTTCCGCAAAGCGTTGGTCGCCGGTTTGGATGTGCAAGCGCACGAGCAAGCTTGCGCCTTGACCTTGAGCCATCGCGGACAGCCACGGCGCGGGCAGAGGCAGGGAGTGTGGATAGGGGAAGTGATGGGTCCAGCCGCCGATCCTTGAGCCGTCTCGCTCCTGGATCGTCATCAGGTGCTCGCCGCACTCGAGCGCCCCCCCGAGCCAATGATCGCCTTCTCCCGCGAGGTGGCGCTCGTAGCAGCCGAGCGCCCACTGGATCACATCGACGTGCAGCTGGTCTGTCAGCGGCGTGAGGCCGGCGGGCGGCCACTGAGGATCGGCTGCCTTCGCTCGCATGTCGATCGGGTAGCCGCTCACGCCGATGGGGTCTATCCGAGGGCCAAGCGGCAGCGTGAAGCTTCTCGCGCTGGAGAGGAAGCCGGGCGAGTCCCGCGCAGTGATTGTGCTCGCCGCCTCCACTACGCATAGATTTATCAGTATGGTCGCCTCACCGTCCGCTCGCCGCATACGCGTGATGACGCTCGTAGACCACGCTGATGTCGTGGGTGGCGCTGAGCTGCTCGCCGTACACATCGCCGCAAACCTGGATCCTGCCCATTTCGAGTCTCATTTCTGCGCGAGTCGCTCGCCGCACGAGGGCGTCGATCCGGCGGTCGACAACGCCATAGCCCTACTGCGCGATGCGCGTGTGAGCTACGACACGCTCGGCCGGCGTCGCAAGATCGACATCTGGAGGTGGGTGCAGTTCGTAGGACTACTGCGAAGCCTTCGCATAGACATCCTTCACGCACACAAGTTTGGCTCCAACGCATGGGGGGTCTTGACCGGACGGCTCGCGAGAGTGCCGGTGATCATCGCCCACGAGCACACCCGCAACGACCCCTACGGTCCCAATCGTTTGCGCACGCTGCTCGATCGGGAGATGATCGCCCGCCACAGCAACGCATTCGTGGCCGTCTCCCGCGCGGACCAGCGCTACATGATCGACACAGAGCGCATTCCGCCCGAGTCGACGGTCTTCGTACCCAACGGAGCGCCGGAGACCAGTCCGACGCCTGGGGTCGACGCGCGCGAGCTGCTGGGTGTGGCGGCGGGCGTGCCAACCGTTGGCAGCGCAGGATTCATGCACCGCCGCAAGCGCTTCGATCTACTCGTGCGCGCCGCCGCCACGCTCCGCGTCGAGTTCCCCACACTGCGCGTGTTCATTGCGGGCGATGGCGACGAACGACCGGCGATAGAGCGACTCATCGCCGATCTTGGGTTGGGCGAGACCGTGGTCCTGCTCGGAAGGCGCACTGACGTCATCGATCTGCTTCCCGGGTTTGACGTGGCGGTGTGCTGTTCTGACCACGAGGGAAGCCCGATTTCGGTGATGGAGTACATGGCGGCGGGCAGGCCGATTGTCGCCACGTCCGTTGGGGGGAACCCCGACCTGATCGAGGATGGCGAGCAAGGGTTTCTCGTTGACGCGGGAGATCATGTTCAGCTCGCGTCGGCCATTGCGCGATTGCTTCGCGACCGCGAGACCGGGCAACGCCTGGGCGCGGCGGCTCGTGAGCGACGGCGGCGCGAGTTTACGATCGAGGCTATGTGCCGGCGCGTGGAAGAACTCTATGTCGAGCGTCTGGCTATGGCCAGCATTGCCGGTCCGAGCGCCAACAGTATCCACATGAGCTTGGAGTAGTTCTCGGATATGAAGAACGACGCCGCGAGAAAGCCGGCGGTTCCGATGAAAAGGCCCCTCGCGAGCAACTCGAGCTCGATCTGTCCCTTGTTGGCTGCGATGCGAGCCGCCTGAAGCGCGCATGTGGCGCCCGCGCCGACGATCACAAGGAAAAGCACGCCGCCGGGGATCCCAAGCTCGGCAAACGCTTGCAGGTAGGTGTTGTGTGCAATCTTCGGGGTGGTGATGATGAAATCGGCTCGGTGGATGAGGCCGGGTTGCAGTAGATAGTGGATGGAGGCGTCTTGGAAATTGCCCACGCCGACACCATCGAACGGGTGGGACCTCACCATTCGCAGACCCACTGTCCACAGGTCCGTGCGTCCTGTTCCGGTGCCGACTTCCGTGACACGTTCGCGTGCCGGCAGCGACGCGAGAGCCACGAAATAGAAGATTGCGCTACCGCACACTGCGGCCGCGGCGGCCAGCATGGGCGCCCTCCAGCGGCCGGCGACGACGACGGCGACGACGGCTGCAAAGCCCAAGGCCACCAAACCGCCACGGGAGAGGGAGAGCACAATGCCGCCGAGACAGAGGATCGCGGTACAGGCGCATAGCATCCGCAGCAGTGCGGGTCGGGCTCGATCGAACAGCATCGCCGAGGAGAGGAACAGGCCGACGACGAGCGCGGCGGCGAGTTCGTTGGCGTCGCCGACTGTTCCCGTCGCGCGAGCGGGGTCGAAGGCGCCGGGGTTGGGTGGAGGGCTGAGGACCCCGGCGGCGGCGGCCAGCGCGGCCCCGCCTATCAGCACCATGACGATCGCGAAGGCGTGCTTGCGCTCGCGTATCGCGCTGTAGGCGATCGGGAAGAGCAGCAGGTTGGGCAGGTAGCGGAACAGGGAGGTGACAGCGTCCGCGTGGCTCGCGGACCAGAAGAAACTCAGGGCCGTCCACGCGGCGAAGGCGACCAGTGCCGCCGCGATCCAGGGCTGCTCGCGCGCCAGGCTGGGCGTGTCTCGACGGCTTGTGATGGTGGCGAGCCAGGAGATTGCGAGCAAGAGCCCGGCGATCTTGGCGAGGCTGAGCGCCCCAAAAGTGGGTAGCACGTCAAGGAAGCTGAGGAAGGCAAGCACGCACAGGCCGACCGTGACGTTGCTGAGGACGAGCGCGGCGAAAGCAAGGCCGAAAGCTACGCCAACCCCTATCTTGGGATTCGCTCCCGAGATCACTCCCACCCCCGCGGCGGCCACGAGGGCTGCCAACAGCAACGGCGAGGGAAACGACAAGCTCGCGCGAGCGCTCATGCCGCGCTCCACACCGTCCATCTCCTCAGCGAGTCGCCCTCTCGTGCCGGTTACCCGAGCCGGCACCGTAGTAATACTCGCCACCTCGTGCCGAGCGTTCGACATCCACGAGCACCACGCCGAGCGGGCGGATGTCGTTTTGCAAGAGCAACTCTCCGAGCTCGGCGAGCGTGTTGACGCGGCTCGTCCCCAGGCGCGCGACGATCAGCACCTCGTCTACCGCCTGCGCGAGTGGGAGCGCGTCGACGATTTGGCTCAGGGGAGGCGAGTCGATCACCACGTAGTCGGCCAGAGATTGAGCCGTGTGCAGCATCTCTTGAGCGATCGGCAGCGCGAGGCGGTCTGCCGCCGCTGGTTCCGGGCGCTCGACCAGCAGCATCCGCAGGTTCTCGGGATAATCGGGCGCGCTCACGAGCGCCTCGGAGACGGGTATCTGGCCCGACAGGACCCCGAGCAATCCGAAGGGGACGTCGGCTCGCAAAGACTTCGCGATGCTCGGTCTGCGCAGGTCCGCCTCGATGAGGATCACCTGCCGTCCGGTTTGTGCGAGCGAGTACGCCAGGTTTAGCGCCGTGCTGCTCTTCCCCTCCGACGGGGAGCTGCCTGTGATTAGCACCGATTGGCCGAGCTCGCCGGATGGCTCGCCGCTGAACACTGTGGCTCGCAGAGTGCGATATGCCTCGGCGGTCGCAGTATTGACCTTGCTGGGCAGTAGCGGTCCCGTCGCGCGCGATGAGGCCTCGTGGGGGATGCGGCTGAGGACCGGCAGTCGGAAAAGCTCTCGGAGTTGCTCTTCGCGTCTCAACTTCGGATCGACATTCTGCAGTACGAAGGCCGCCGCAAGACCCAAAATCAGGCCGGCGAACAGTCCCGCGACAAGAGATAGTGCCTTTCGCGGTGAGGATTGAGCCGTGGGCAGGTCGGCGAGCGCCGCAATGCTGAGCGTCGGATCGGGTTGCGCTCGCAGCTCTTCAAGGCCGGCGAGCCGTGCCGCGGCCGAGTTGTTTCCGCTGGCGCTGAGGAGTTCCTTCGGCTGGTGTTCGACCTCGGCCTTCAAAAGCGCGATCGCACTGTCCTCGATCGCGTGTACCCGTTGTGTTCGCAGGGCTACGGTCTGTTCGGCAAAGGCATTGGCGACTTCCTGAGCCCGCTCCGGTTTGGAAGCGCTTGCGGTGATGCTCACGATGCTTGTGTTCGCGAGGGGCACCGCGGTTACGTTCGCGAGTAGCTTGCGTGGCGTTTCATGCAAACCCAGCTTTGAGATCACGCTGGCCGATACCTGTACGGTCGTCACCAGGCTCGCGGCGGTGGAGACGTCCCGGCCAGGATCGTTGGAGGTCGATATCAGCCCGAGCCCGATGGTGGTCGGGTCTGAAGGGTCCACCGGCGTCACCAGCAACTGGCTGTTGGCCTGATAGACCTTCGGCGCCAGCGCCACGTAGGCTCCCGCGCCGATCAGCGCGACAATCACACATGCCAGCACGACTCTCCATCGCTCGCGGATCGTCCTCGCGTACCTTTGTAGGCCCTCCTCCTCCACCCGTGGCCCAAGCCAGGGGGCGACTTCATGGTTGCTCGCTACCATTCGCGCTTACTATGCCAGCTACGAGGGCGGCAAGCGACGCGACGGCTGCCGGGCGGGCGCTCGTCAGCGTGCTTGTACCTGCCCTCAACGAGGCGTCGAACATCGACCAAGCGGTCGCCGCGATGCTGGCCCAGCAAGTTGACGGGCAGGTCGAGTTGCTGTTTGCCGACGGTGGATCGAACGACGGCACTCGTGAGCGACTGCGGGAGTTGGCCGCAGTCGATTCGCGCATCAGGGTGCTCGACAATCCGCGCGGATGGACGCCGAGCGGGCTGAATGTCTGCCTGAGTCATGCCCGCGGAGAGTATGTGGCGCGTATGGATGCTCACACCCTCTACCCCGACAACTACTTGCGTTCGGGGATTGACAGGTTGCGAGCCGGGGGTGCTGAGTGGGTCAGTGGCCCGCAGGTGGTGGAGGGCGAGGGGCGCGTTCAGCGAGCCTTTGCGGTCGCGCTTCAGAGCCCGCTGGGACGAGGGGGGTCGCGCAGATGGGCGGCGGGGAGGAACGGCGCAGAGGCGCTTGAGTGGGAGCTCGACAGCGGTGTGTTCACCGGCGTGTGGCGACGCGAGAAGGTCTTGGAGGTTGGAGGTTGGGATGAGCGATGGTGGCGCAACCAGGACTCAGAGATGGCCGCTCGCTTCCTGGAGCGGGGCTCGCGGTTGATCTGTCTTGCCGACATGGCCGCCCGTTATGTCCCGCGCGATTCACTCCGCGCTCTTGCCCGTCAGTACGACGGGTATGGCTTCTACCGAGCCGCCACCGCGCGGCGCCATCCCGATACGTTGCGGCGCTCGGCCCTGCTCATGCCCTCGCTCGTGCTTTGCTGGCTCGCGGCCGTGGTTGCGCCGCGACGATTGCGCCGATTTGCGCGCTTGGGTGTGGCTCTCTATGTAGCGACGATCGCTGCGGCGGGTGTCAAGGCGGGGCGCGACAATCCCCCAGAGGTGGCAGCCACAGTGCCGGCTGTCCTGGCCGCCATGCATTTCGGATCGGGCGTGGGGTTCCTCCGTGGCATGGTCAAGTTCGGGACGCCGTGGGCGGCGCTTGCAAGGGTGAGCGGCATTGGCGCGCTGGAGCGGCTTGCTCCCGACCCAGGGTCCGAGCCGGTCTATGCGCCGTCTTTGGACGCGAGTTAGGGCCACTTGCGTCTCTGTGTGTACACCGACTATGCCTATTCCGAGGTGGACGGCACCGTCTACGGGCAGCGGGCATTCGTCACGTTCATGTGCGAGGTCGGCGCCGACTTCGAGGAGCTGGTCGTCCTCGGTCGCCTTGAGCCTGGTGGGGGACGGTCTCACTACCCCCTTCCGACCGGCACCAGATTCGTCGGCTTGCCCTACTACGAGAGCTTGACCCAGCCGGTAAGCGTCGTGGCTGCACTGGCGCGCTCGTTGCGGACGGTGTGGCGTGAGCTGGGCAAAGTCGATGTCGTGTGGCTGTTTGGGCCCTACCTGCACTCATTTGTGTATGCGTTGCTGGCGGTCATCCGCAAACGCCCGATAGTGCTCGGGGTGCGCCAAGAACTCGTGCAGTACACGCGCACCCGGCATCCGGGACGTCGCTTGCTGTTGTTCGCCGCGCACATCGAGGAGTTCGGTTGGCGACTGCTTGCTCGCCTGGCGTCCACAGTCGTGGTGGGGCCGAGCCTGGCCCACGCTTACAGGAGGTGTAGCCGACTGCTGCCGATATCGGTCTCGCTTGTGCGTGAGGAGGAGATCGTCGATCCAGGCTCCGTGCGCGATCGCCGCTACGACGGAGAATTGCGCCTGCTTTCCGTGGGAAGGCTCGAAACCGAGAAGAACCCCTTGCTGCTCGCCGACGTGTTTGCAAGCCTCCATCGCGGCAACCCGGCATGGCGGTTGACCGTGTGCGGGGAGGGTTCGCTCGAAGCCGTGCTCGCCGATCGCCTCTCAGAGCTTGGGGTCGCCGAGTACGCGCAACTGCGTGGCTACGTCCCCTTCACCGAGCTGGGCGAGCTGTATCGAGATGCGCACGTCTTCCTGCACGTCTCCTGGACCGAGGGCGTGCCGCAGGTCCTGTTCGAAGCGTGGGCGGCGGCCGCACCGATTGTGGCGACGGCGGTGGGTGGCGTGCCGGAGGCGGCGGATGGGGCGGCAATCCTGATCCCTCCGGGCGATGCCGAAGCGGCCGCGGGTGCGGTTCTTCGCGTCGCCGAGGATCCCGAGTTGCGCGCGACTCTGATCGAGGCGGGCCACGCGCGCGTTCGCGGGCGGACGTTGGAGCGCGAAGGGGCGCGGGTGGCTGAGTTCATCCGGAAGGCGGCCACACGTCGCCAGGGTGCGCTCGTCAGTGAATTGTGAGCTTGCCCGTGGGATGGTTCTGGAAGCTCTTCGATACTCGCCCATCTCGGTCAACGGCCAGCACGAGCACCAGATAGCTCCCTTTCGGCAGCGTCCCCTGTAGGCGCACCGTCCAGTACACCACACCTTTGCTCGAGTTCAGGCGCGCGTGCAACCACGGGCCGCGACTGCAGCTCTGGCGCTTGTGCCCGAAGCCATGTCCCCGCGGTGGCCACCACACGCACGCATTGCGGCCGACAGGCCGAGCGATCGCCACGCTCACGCTGCCCATCCCGGCCGGGTCCGACACTGTGCCTCCCAGTGAAGTGGGGCGGCGCTGTTTGGGGTGCCCGAGCAGGATGGTCGGTGGAGGAGGTGGCGGTGGCGGTGGAGGGGGAGGAATGGGCTGGGTGGCGGTTTTGGTTGTCGTCGGTGGGTTTGGTGGCGGCACCTTGGCGTAGATCGCCGTCAACATCTGCGTTTCTTCGCCGGCGTGTGTCGGGTATTCGAACAGCCGCGCTTCGTGTGTGCGCGGGCCGCCGTCGGACCACCGTTCGAATTCGTACATGCCGGCACCGGCCGTGAATGTCTGTGGCGCGCTGACCTTGGCCAGCGCGTTCTTGACGACCGTGAGCGTGAACGGCGCCGCGGCGGCCGGTTTTCCTTCGAAGGTCAATGGGACCGTGAGCGGATTCCCGGACTGGTCCTGTGCCGCCAGCTTCAATTCGCCGCGTTGTGGTTCGAGTCTACGGCTCGCCGTCGTGGTGCATGTGCCCGTGCTCGTGACGAAGTGCAGCATGTAGGCGAGAGTCGGCGGTGGTGAACGGTCGGTTTCAAATTCCGTGCTTCCCCCTGTGGCGCCGGTCGCGATGGGCTGTGTGGCAGTGAGGATGCCGGAGCCGTCGTACCTGACGATCTGCCATTGCGAGCTTGCACCGGGAGTTTTGAAGTAGTCGCCGCTCAGTTCAACCAGCTTGCCGGCGATGTACTCACGATTTTCTTCCGGATATTTGATGACCGCTTCCGGCTGTCCGGTTTGGCCTTTGTGGATGTGAATCGCGAGGAAGCCGCTGGCGCTTCTGTTTTTGCTGTCGGTGACGGTCAGGCGCGCCTCGTAGTCGCCATCGGCGGCGTAGGTGTGTACAGGGTTGGCTTCGTTGGAGCCGCTGCCATCGCCAAAGTCCCAGTGGTAGGTCAGAGTTGTGTCGCCGTCGGGGTCATAGGAGCCGTCGCCTATGACGCTCACCTGACGGGAGTTTGCGCTCGAATCGATACAGCTCGACGCGGCCACGGGTACGGCCACCGGCGACTTGTCTTCGGGCGCATAACGAATCTCCTGCACCGTTCCCAGGCCGAGGGCGGTCTCGCTGTTGACGGACAGGGTGACATATACGAGGTCGCCGTTTGGCGCTTTGGCGGTGTCCACCAACTCACCGAGATGCTGTGCGAAGAGCGGCATGCCGCTGCCGTTTGAGATCCCGAGCGTCGGTGGTTCCGCGAGGTTGATTGTGCTCAGCCAGCCGTGCACATAGTCGGCGATGAACAGGTTCCCGAAGTAGGTTGCGGGGTACGCCGAGCCTTCGTAGATCGTAGCCGCGGCGATCGCGGCACCGAGCTCGTTTTGGTCGCATTCAGGGAAGGGAAGCGCACCCGGGTAGGTGCACTCGTCTGAGTAGTGCGTGTAAACGAACAGCGGTCGATCGTAGGAGGCGCCGAGTGCTTTGCACTGCGTGGTGGCGGCGAAATCCGGGTTTTCTTGATTGCCCTCGTAGCAGGGCCAGCCGGCGTTGAAGCCGCGGTGGTCGAGCAGGTCGAGCTTCTCCCAGTGTCCCTCGCCAACGTCGCCGACGACCGGGCGCGTTTCTCCGCCGAGCTGACGCAGCGCGAAGCGGAATGGGTTGCGGAACCCCATCGCATAAACCTTGCTGCAGTTGCTCGTCGTATCGGTCTGGGTGGAGCAGAAGGGCGAATGTTCGAACCCTTTGCCGTCGGGCTGAACGTGAAGGATCTTGCCGGTCAGGCTTTCGGGGTTCTGCGCACGAATGTGTAGTGCGTTTGGTGGGTTGGTCTCGTCGCCGAAGTCGTTGAGCCCGTCGCCCGACCCGACCCACAGCGAGCCGTCTTTCGGATCGACCAAGACCGTTCCGATTGAATGGGTGAAGCCATCGGCCGGGATGCAGTCGATGTTTTCGCTGGCGCAAGCTAACCCGTATGTCGTCCCGGGGGTGTCGATCGAGCCGAGGATGGGCGTCTCGGTCGGGTCCACAGCGCCTTTGCTGCCGACAACTTCGTTGTTGGCGTGCACCGTCACCGATGTCAACGTCGCGGTGGCTACGGTTTCAGGGCTCCCCGCAGGGGGACCGTGGTCGTACAGCAGGTAGAGCGTGAGGTCAGTGCTTTCTTTCACGGGCGTCACAGCTATGCCGATCAGGCCGCGGTCGCCGGAGGGGATCACGTGGTCGTGGATATCGACGATCGGATTTGGCAGCAGGGTGCCGCCTTTTTCGACTACCCGGACGTAGCCTTCCTTCTCGGCGATGAACATCCGCCCGTCCGGTGCGGGCGACCAGGCGACGTCGGTCGGGAGGTCGAGGCCGCTCGCCAGTGGGACCGACTCAAAACTCGGTTCGGTGAAGCTCGGAGCGGCGCCTGCCGGTACAGCGGCATCGCCGAGGCCGAGCGCTGCCAGGGCGGCAAGGAGGCTAACGAGGAGGAGGCGGCGCAAAACGCGAAGTCCCGGCTATTCGGTAGTGGGCGAGTTGCGGCGCAATAGCAGCGCCGTTGCGACCAGCAAGAATATCCCCGCGACTATGAGAGCGATGTCCAGCGAACTCAAAGATGCGCTGCTGGCGGATTCCGCGGGATAGCTCGATGGGGGGGCGCTTGGCGATGCGCTCCCCGAAACGTGGCCGGCCTTGGGGGCTCCGCCGCCCGTTTGTTCGCCGCTCTGGCTCGACGTGGCCGGCTTGCCGGCGCCGGCACCTGCCGGGGAGCCACTGCCCGACGATGGGCCTCCGCCTGCGCTCGATCCACTCGAGGCTCCCCCCGTCTTCGTTCCCTGACCGGTCGATTCCCGCGAGGTTGTGGTCCCCCCGCCTTCGCCTCTTCGGCCCGACCGCCCAAGCCGGACGTGATGGCTGGGCTTGCCCAGGACCGCTGCTTCTCCGGCGTATGCGTCGACCGACGATTCCGTGGCGTACGCCGGCGCGCAGGCCAGCAGGCATGCGATTCCCGTCGCCGCGAAGGTACCCCTCAATGCGATGACCATTCGATCACGATAGCGTCAGCAGAGGAGATCCCGGTCGGCGCTTTTCTGTCGTGCGGATCGCTGCTCAGCGACCGAACCGCTGTTCGTTGCGAGCCGCCAGCAGCCGCTGCGCAGCGGCGAATTCGAGCGGACGTCCGTTGGCGAGTCGGTTGAGCGCGAGCGCTATCGCCGGCTCGCGCGGGTTCAGCGTTTGGGCGCGGATCAACTGCTCGCGCGCGGGCGCCATTCGACCCTGTTCGCCGTCGAGCAGGCCAAGTGCGAAATATGCCAGCCACGCCTGTGTGTCGCGGTGCTCGGCGCGTTCGAGCCAGTAGCGGGCCGCCGGGCGGTCTTCGAGGTTCATGGCGATCGCGCCGCCCACCAGGTCCGTCTGGGCGTCGAACGGAAGCAGCGAGGCTGCTGAGCGCAGGTCGGCATAGGCGCGACCAGGATGTTGTGGCCAGACCGCTATGGCGCTCTGGACGTGGCGCGCCGCGACGTAGGGCACGGCGAGCGCCGTCAGGGCGCCGATGCTCAGCAGTGCCCCGCCCATGACCGCGCCCACCCTGAGTAGCCGGGGGCGATGGTGCGTCGGTGCTGTTGGCGCACCTGACTCCAGATCACGTTTCACGGAGGAGACCGACCCGAGCGATGTCGCGGCGCCTGCGAAAGCCAGGGCGGACACGCTCAGCGCAGGGAACTCCCAAAGCCAATCCACCGAGCCGTGTACGAGCCAGACCGCGAGTGGCAGGAGAGCGATCGCACCGCTCACCCGCTCCGCGTGGGGTTTCCGTGGTCCCATCCGCGCGGCCAGCAGGACGGCCACCAGGAAGAGCGCGAAGAGAAGCGCCCCGATGAGCCCTGTGTGCGTGAGTAGCCGTAGCTCGATCGAATGCGTCCAGCGGGGCTCTTGGTCGGTGTGTCGTTCGCGCAGGTAACCAGCTGCAAAGTTGTCCTGGCCGACTCCCAGAAGCGGGTGGTGGCCGAATTCGTTGAGTCCCACTCGCCAGAAGTCCACGCGTTGACTCCCCAGGGTTGTAAAGCGTGAGGAGCCGTTTGCGGTGTTGTTGACGTTCGCAAATGAGTTCCAGGCGCGTTCGATTCGCGCGATGGGATGGCCGTGTGTTGCTACCAGGCCACCCGTGATGGCAGCAATCACGGCCACGAGGGCCGCGGCTGCGCCCAGGCGTCCGATGTGTGCTCGCGCTCGTTGACCCAGCGACATACGCCGGTCGGCGATCACCGCGAACGCTACGACGATCGTCAACAGCGCGTTGGCGATCAGCATCGCGTGCACGGCGTGGACGCTCTCGCGGTGAAGCACCCGCCCCAGTTGCGGTTCGGCGAGCACGACGCCTCCGCGAGTGGCGAGCCCATAGACGTTCAGCAGCGCAGGTGCTATCGCGGCCGTGGCGACTGCCGGTGCCGAGGCGAAGATGAGCAATCGCAGACGGTTTGGGACGAGCAACAGCGCAATCACGAGGATGATCGGGGCGGTGAAGAGCCACCCGCGGCTTTGTCCCAGAACGGCGAGTTGCAGGCAAACCGCAGCGAGCGCGATGCCGGCCACTCGCAGCACTGGTTGCACGCAACGACGCGAGCAGAGGGCGATCGCGGTAACGGCTGTCGTCATGAACATCGCCGCGTCGGCGTTGTAGTAGCCCAGCGGATAGGACAATCGCGCATTGAGGAAGAGGCCGGCCGGGTTGGCGAGGACCGCGATGCGGATCGCGGTGACCAGAGCGAGCGCTCCGAAACCGACCACGAGCATCCCCAGTGCGGCTCTCGCCGACCAACCGCGCCACGGCAGGATCGCGAACGTCAGGAAGGCCGCGAAGTAGACCAGCGCACGGTCGCTGCCGAGAAACGCCGCGCCCCGGTCGTGTGCCCACGTCACCGAGAGGAACGACCAGAGGATGTACAGCGCGAACGCGCCACAGGCGATCTTCGTCCAGCGCGAGAGTCTCACCCCGCGGATGCCAAGCGCTGTCGCGCCCAACAGGCCCACGAGCATCAGGCCCCCCAGGTACCAGGGGTCGGGGTGGTAGCTCGTGCCAAGGGCTGGTTGCGATTCGTAGCCACCGCCGGTGGCCGTCCAGGCGGTGACGACGGCAATGGCGAGGCTCGCCGGTATGAGAGGCATGCCTTCAGTGCGCAGACGCGTGGGGAGTCTCATGGTGGAGGGCACAAAGGCGACATCCTCCCGCAGCGATCAGATGCCAGGCGTTGGGGAATCGCCGACTTCGCGATCATCGCACGGGGGTTCAGGAACCGAAGGGAGTGACGGCTATGTCGCGTGGTCGCGCGAGAGAGAAGGCCGGTGAGGCTTCGCCGCCACTTCGAACCGCGCGCAGCTTCGCGCTCTTCGAGCTGGCGCCTCGCGGCAGTAAGGGGCGTGCGGTGAAAATACCGTTCGAGTCGGTGCTGAGCGTGGTGAACGTTTGCCAGCGGTTCTTTTCGAGCCATTGGATTCGCACGCGACTACGTACGCCGGCCGGAGTGCGGCCCCAGACAAGCAGGCGACGTCGCTGCGTCGTATAAGCCACGAATGGAAACCGGAAGGCCGCTGCCGCCGGCTTGGGCGAGTCGCATGAGACGCCGCCGCCCGGACAGGAGAAGTAAAGACCGGATTGGAATTGCGAGATGTTCTGGGGATCGTCGCTGAGTCTGAACCACGTGAACATCGAAATCTTCGCGCTCCAAGCGCGATAGAGGGTTTCCGCGACCCACCGTCGCTCCAGGCCGACCGGTACGCCAAGCGGATCCGGGGGGTTGCTGTCCCAGCTGAACTCGCTCACCCACACCTGTGCGGGTCTGGTGGAGGCCAGCGATCCAAGCCTTTGGGCGGCCTGCACCGCAGAGGTAAGCGACGAGAGATCCGCGATCCAGATGTTGTCGCGGTTGGCCGGCAGGGTTGAGGGTCCGCCCGAGGTATATGGATGGACGCTCCAAACGTCGACGTTGACTTTTGTGTTGCAAACGAGGTGGGGCTTGGAGCCGGCTGAGATACAGAAGAGTCGGCGCGTGAAATCGAGCGGCGCGATTGCTGTGATGCCGGGTCGCCGGATGCCGTTTGGGAACAATGCTCCGCCGATCACAACGTTGTCGGAGTGGATGCCGTGGACGATCGAGGCGAAATTGTTCAACATCGTCCGATAGGTGTCCACCGACACGATCGTGTTCCCTTCGATCTGGGGTTCGAGGAATAGGCTCACATTCGGCTCGTTCCAGGCTTCCCAATAGGACACCCGGGGGAGACCGAAATGGGTACCGTCGTAGCGGCTTGCGATCGCGCGCACGAACATCGCAAAGGCGTTGAGATCGGGTTGTGTCTGAGACGAGCCGGGTGGCGATTTGGCCCATGTAGGAGGTTCGAGGATGTCGATGACAGGCGTCAGTCGGCGGGAAATGGCGTCTGAGATAACCCAGTCGAGATGTTTCCATCGGTATGAGGGATCTTCTGGATTGGCCGGTTCGAAGCCCGGCGGAGGGTTGATGGGCGCCACGGCGCTCCAGGAAACCGCCAGCTTCAGGAACTGAACGCCCAAGCCTTGGCTGCGCGTGATGACGGTTTCACCGTTCGGATAGCTTGCGATCCCCGTTTGCATGGGTACGCCGTAGGCGCTGGCGCGGTCGGTTGCCGCTGTGGGGGCAACAGCGGCGACGGCCGCGAAAGCCAGCAGCGCGTAAAGCAAAAACGAATGTCGGTGCTTGAGGGGTGTGATGGATGAAGGGCGCAAAGGCAGCAGCGACGTAGGCAAATCTATGCGAGCGGTGGGGTCCACTGATTGCAACACGCGTGCCAAGACGGCGGTGCGGTGTCGCACTTCGAGCATAGGGCCTGGCGCCCTACCGGGCCGTAGCCGCCCCCGCATCAAGCAACCCCGCCCCATAGAACCCCCGGTCGCCGGCGCCACCAAGCCTGCGCGCGGTGGCCTTCAAACGTGCCGTGATCTGGGAGGGGGTGGGTTTGGCGCCAAGGACACGGGCGGCGATGATGAGCGCCACCGCCGCCGTCACGTGGGGGGTGGCCATCGAGGTGCCTTCATACCCCCCGGGGAAGCCGAACACGCGGGGGGAGGAGCCGGTGAAAGTCATCTGGTAGATGTCCCTCCCGGGGGGGAGTTCGGGGTTGCAGTTGGGGTCGCCGGGGAGGGTGGCGTCGGGGCCGCCCCCGGGGGCGACGAGGGTGATGTGGCGGCCGTAGTTGGAATAGGCGGCAAGACACCCGTGTTCGGTTGTGGCGCCCACGGCGATCACGTGCGGGGCGCGGGCGGGGTAGGGGATCACGGTGTCCCCCTCGTTGCCCGCGGCTGCCACCACCGTGACATTGCGGCGGTAGGCGTAGCGGAGCGCTTCCATCAGCTCGGGGATGTCCGAAGCGGACACTTCGGAGGAGAACTCGAGCGAGAGGTTGATGACTCGGGCGCCGTGGTTGACGGCAAAGCGAACCCCTTCGGCGATCACCGAGGCGTCGCCTTCGCCGGAGGCGTCAAGCACCCGCACCGGCATGATGCGCGCTGCGTAGGCCAAACCGGTGAGCCCGTAGTGGTTATTGGTGGCCTCGGCGATCGTGCTCGCTACGAACGTTCCGTGGCCGTTGTGGTCGTTCGGGTAGGAGGTGCGGGAAATGAAGTCGTGGCCCTGTACGAACGTGTACCCGTTGAAGTCGGGGGAGCGGCGATATTTGCCGCGGTTGGCGTAAGCGACGCCGGTGTCGAGCACCGCCACCACCACTTTCGAGCCCCCTGGGGCGTCGTCGGCTGACACGTTGGCCCACGCCTGGGGGGCGTTCACCGAGAAGGGGCCCGAGAAGTTCCATTGCAGTTGCTGCCAGTCGCCGGGGGAGCGCCCGAGGCCGGGATCGTTGGGGAGCTGTATAGAGGTGGTGTGGGCAACGTAGTCGGGTACCGCCCACTCCACGTCCTTGCGGCGGCGAAGCTTGGCGAGCGTCGCGCTCAGGCTCACGCCCGGCAGGAGGGTGAGGCGGCGTGTGGTGCCTTCTTCGGAGGGGTCGCTCGCCTGCGCGGTTGAAACGTGCGCTGCCGAGGGTGACGCGGGTGAGTACTTCACGACGATCCGTTGTGGCTCGTATCCCTTTTCGAGTTCGAACCCCGAAGGGGCGATGGCGGCTGACGCCGCTGCCATAACGGGTCGATTGGCGCGCGCTTGCTGGAAACCATCGACGAGGACGGTGGATAGAACGGCAACACAAGCCACGAGTACAACGAGGGCGCGAGCGGTGTGGCGTTGATATCGGGGTGGGGCAGTGTGCGGCAAATGGGTTCCTCCGTAATGATGATGTGTTGGAGGCACCGGAGGTTGCGCTACCCGCGAATGTTGCCGCCGGTGAGACGATGACAGAACGGTTCTTTCCCCGCGACGAGCACTTCATGAGGCTGGCCCTGCGCGAGGCGGGAAGGGCCCTCGAGCACGGAGATGTTCCGATAGGGGCGGTGGTGGCGCAAGGGGGTGAGGTGATCGCCGCGGGACACAACGAGCGCGAGTTGCGCCAAGACCCCACAGCCCACGCAGAGATCATCGCGCTGCGCGAGGCGGCAAGGGCGGTGGGGAGCTGGAGGGTGCTCGAATCTGTGCTGTATGTGACGCTCGAGCCCTGCGCGATGTGCGCGGGTGCGATCGTGCTTGCCCGCGTCCCGCGGGTGGTGTTCGGCGCGTATGACCCCAAGGCGGGAGCGTGCGGGAGCGTGCTTGACGTGTTGGGTGAGGAGCGGCTCAACCATCGCCCTGAGGTTGCGCGGGGGCTGCTTGCGGGCGAGTGTGGGGCGCTGCTCAGCGACTTCTTCGCCTCGCGGCGGTGAGATCCCCGTCACGGTAGCCTTGACGGGTCAACCTGGAAGGGTGGCAGAGTGGTTGAATGCGGCGGTCTCGAAAACCGTTTCAGGCCTGATTGGTCTGACGGGGGTTCGAATCCCCCCCCTTCCGTTTTTTTGTGCCGGGCAATCCCGACGTTGCTCTGTCAGGCGCTCGCGACGAAGCCGAAGTGCTCGACCGTTGGAAACGGGTCGTAGTAGTGATGCAGTAGTCGCCGCCAGTCCTCATACTCGGCGGACCCGCGAAACCCCTCCGTATGGTCCTCGAGCGTGCGCCAAGCGACAAGCATGAGATAACGGCGCGGCTCCTCGATGCAACGGTGCAGCTGGAGCGATTCGAACCCGGGCATGGAAGCGATGAGCGGCTTGGCCTCGGCGAAGGCGCTTTCGAAATCGGCCTCTTGTCCCGGCTTCACGTCGAGTACCGCGTGCTCGATGATCACGGTGCCATCCTGTCAGATGGGGTGATTCCGCGCTCGAAGTCGGGGCGAGGATAGGATCGGAGCCCGTGCCGAAGCTAACCGTCTACGAAAAGCCCACCTGCAGCACGTGCCGCAAGCTGCGCGAACTGTTGGACGAGCACAGGGTGGAGTTCGAGTCGATCGATTACCACGTCACCGGTATCGAGGAGGACGAGCTGCGCGAGCTCCTGCGCAAGCTGGATACCGGTCCGCGAGAGGTGCTGCGGATGCGCGAGCCGCTGGTGAAGGAGCTTGGTCTCAACAGCCCGGACGTGGGCGACGAGGAACTGATCGCCCAAATGGTGGCGCACCCCGCGCTTGTGCAGCGCCCGATCGTCGTGGGCGGCGAAAGTGCCGTCTTGGCGCGCCCGATCGAGCGCGCGCTCGTGTTGCTGTGAGTGTGCCTTCGAGCTGGCTCTGAACGGTCGTCTCAGCCGGGATTCTCTATGCAGCAAAGCTGCGCCGCACCGGTCGCGAGCAGGCTTCCGTTGGTATCCCAGATCCTGCCGCTCACCCCCATCAGCCCATGCTCAGCGACGGTGCACTCATGATCCACCAGTAGCCATTCGCAGGTCGGGTTGAACCTGTGCAGCCACAGGCTCGTGTCGAGGTTGGGCGCCAGGTAGTCCCAGGAGCGGTAGCGCTGGTAGGCGGCGGGGAAACCGAACGTGTCGAGCAAGATCAGCGAGCGGGCGGCATCTAGGAAGGGGTCCTCAAAGCATGCGACTGGCCGGAAGCGGGTCCACTCGCGCACGACTGGCGAGCGGTCCTCCCTCGCCGCGGGTACCGGCCGTCGCTCGACGTTCTCCCAGAAGCGAAAAGCCGGACGATCTGGACCGGGCACGTACTCGTAGCTCTCCACCTCCTCCGGAGGAGGCACGGCCGGCATGGACGGATGCTGGTGCTCATATCCCGGGCCATCGGCGGCGGTCTTCACGAGAGCGTGCAGCACAGTCTTGCCCTCTTGGGACATGTTCACCGAGAACGACTCCGCGCGCCGGCCGCGCTTGAGCACCGTCACCTCGACATCGACAGGGCCAAACACCGGAGAGCTGAGGAAGTGGCAATAGAAACTTCGTGGCCGCGCGATCCGCGCGACCTCACCCACGGCCCGCAAAGCGATGGCGGCGAGATACCCGCCGTTAGGTCCCCAGATCTCCCACTGGTCGGAGAGCACGGCGGAGAACCGCCCATCGCTGTCCGCGACACTCGTGGCCTCGCTGAGATCGACCGCCATGCGCGCAACCTACAGGCTGGGAGCCCGATCCAAGAGAGTCGATGTCAGGATCGGCGGTGCTTCCCGCGTGGCGTGCTGAGAATCAGCCGGCGGAAGGCGTCTCGCCAGGGGCCACCACATAAACGATGTGCGCCCGTGCGACCGCAAGAAAAGGATGACGCTCCACCGGCCCGCCGTCGAGTGGCGCCAGCGTGACATCGGTGAGCGTGAGGAAGTCGCGCTCGGAGGCGTTCAGCACGTCTGAGACACGGCTGCGGTAGCCGTCGCGGGCGAGCACGAGCAAACCCTCGATGCGGTGACGTTGGGTCTCGACGCGGATACGCTCGCGCCGCTCCTCGGTCCCATGGGGGTTGTCCGCGAAGCTGTGCTCGGGCTCGGGCTCGGGGTTGGTGGCCACGGGCTTATTATCGGGCCTTCGCCGGTCACGCTTGAGCGGGTCGGATTCGACCTGCCACGAACCAGTGTCAGGGACAACGTCGAACGTTCCGCCCGACCAGTGCGCCGGGCGGAATATTTCGCCTGCGGGCCGTCGCGTTAGGGGACTACGATCGTGAAGGCATAGTTGCTCGACGGAGTGCCCGTCGGCGTGAACGTGTCCACCTCGAAGGTTCCCGCCGCACAGCCACCGGTGCGCTGAGCGTTCACCGCGATCACGCCGGGCGCGTTCCCCGAGCTGTAGCTCACCTCCGGCGAGACCGCCACGGTCTCTTCGTCTGCGTTGATGGGTGCGGCTGGGGACAGGCAGTAGATGCCGCTGTTGGCCGTGACACCGGTGATGTTCTTGGCGTGGACCAGCGTGGCGGCGGTGGGCGATGTTGGATGCACGACGGCGAAGCCGCGCGCTGTGCCCGGGATCCCCTGGATCCCTTGAACACCCGGCGCGCCAGTTTTCCCGGTGCTCCCCGTTTTTCCGGTGGCGCCGGTTTTCCCGGTCAGCCCGCGCGGACCGGGAGGGCCCGGTAGCCCGCGCAACCCCCGCGGCCCGCGCACCAGGCACTCGCGTATGTTGCGTTTGGCGAGGTGCGCGATGAAGCATTTCGAAGAGGCGGTGTGTGCGGCGGGAAGAATCGATATTCCCGCGAGCGCCGGCCCGGCGACGGTCATCGCGCCGACTACGGCGGGCGTGGCGAGCAGTGTGAGGGTGCGACGGCTCATCGTAGAGCGCTCCTCCCGTTGGTGGTTGCGGTCCCTATCACCCGTAACCGCCGGGATGCTCCAATGATGCGGTGTAGCTCAGCCGATGCGCTCGGGCACACGTGCCGCAAGCCCCGCGCGCACGGGGGTGGTGAGGCCGGTATCGCCGGTGGGCCGGTTGCGCTCCTCGCGCACGATGTAGAGCGGGCGGTGCTTCACCTCGTCGTAGATACGTCCCACGTACTCTCCGATGACCCCGAGCGCGATCAACTGGATGCCGCCGAGTAGGAGGATGAGGATCGTGATGGTTCCGAACCCCGGAAGGTAGGAGTCGGCGAAGTGCAATCCCACCACCACGGGGATCGCCACAAAGGCGACGCCGGCGGAGAGTAGGCCTACATATGTGGCGAGCTGTAGCGGGAGGTGCGAGAAGGAGGCGATTGCGTCCAGGGAGAAGCGCACCATCTTTCTGACCGTGTACTTCGTCTCCCCGGCGCTGCGGGCATCGCGCTCGTAGGGGACGGCGGTTTGGGTGAATCCCACCCACACGGTCATCCCGCGCAGGAAGCGCGAGCGCTCGGTCATCGACAAGAGCGCGTCGAGTGCGCGGCGGTCGAGCAGGCGGAAGTCGCCGGAATTGGGCTCCAAATCGACCTGGGCGAGCTTGTCAAAGAGCTTGTAGAACCACGAGGCGGTGGCGAGCTTGAAGGCGGTCTCTCCTTCGCGTTGCTTGCGTACCGCGTACACCACGTCAGAGCCACCCTCCCATTGCTCCACCATGCGGGGGATCAGCTCGGGCGGGTCTTGCAGATCGGCGTCGATCATCGCCACCACATCACCGCGGGCGTGCTCCAATCCGGCCGTGAGCGCGGCTTGGTGGCCGAAATTGCGCGAAAGATGGACCACCCGCACGCGGGGGTCGGCGGCGGCAAGGCGGTCGAGTAGCTCGGGTGTGCGGTCGGCGGAGCCGTCGTTCACGAGCACCAACTCAAAGGTGTAGTCGGCTACGGCAGCACAGGCGCGCTTGACGAACGCCTCAATCAGCTCCTCCTCGTTGTAAACGGGGGCGACGACGCTTAGTAGGGCGGGGACGCGCGCGTGGGTGTCCGGCATGATTCCTTCCAGAGACGGCGAAGCTGGTTAAGTAGTGACCATGAGAAGAGTAGGGGACATCACCGCACGCGTGTTGAGCACACCCCTCGTAGGGCAGTTCGTGAAGTTCGGGATCGTGGGGGTGTCCAACACGGCGATCTCCTTCCTCGTGTACACGCTCCTGTTGAAGGCGTTCGGCGTGTGGTACATCGCGGCGTCGGGTATCGGCTTCGCGGTGGGCGCCACCAACGGTTTCCTGTGGAATCGCCGCTGGACTTTCCGTGAGCACGTGGGCGACGCGCTCACGCCTGTGCGCTGGTTTGTGGTGCAAACAAGCGGTTTGTTGCTCAATCTCGGGCTCGTGTACATGTTCGTCGACGGCGTTGGTCTCGGCGAGCTGTTGGGCCAGGCCGTCACGACCGTGATCGTCACGGTCACTACGTTCTTCGCCAACCGCGCGTGGACGTTCAAGACCCATCCCGAGCCTGTTCTCGTCGATGCGCCGCCGGCGGCCCCCAGCGCGGCAGAGCGTTAGCGTCTGTTAAGAACGCCGCGCGGCGCTCGTTCGCGGGGCTCTCAGCGGAAGATCGCGAGCAGCGAGAGACCAGCCGGGATGGGAACCCCCCGGCCGATCGTGACGGCCTCCAGGAGAAGGGGCTGGCGCAGAGCGAAGTTGAGCGGCGCCGGCGGCACCCACAGGTCGAGGCTTGACTTCGTGGTGGACGGCTTGAAGCGCTCGAGCCCGCGCAACACGATCGCGATGGGGAGCAGCAGCGAATTGAAGTGGGTGGAACTCTCCATCTGCCAACCCGCGGTTTGGGCGGGGGCGAGCAGCGTGCGGCGGTTGTAGCGGCGGTGGTGGTGGTTGATGACGTCGTGGCCGCTCCACAGCCACTGGTAGGCGGGCACGGTTACAAGCAGCGCCCCACCGGGCTTGGTGACACGGCGCAACTCGCGCAGCGCGCCAACGTCGTCTTCGAGGTGCTCGATCACGTCGAGGCTCACGCTCAAATCGAATGTGGCGTCCTCGAAGGGCATGTCCATCAGCGACCCTTCCACCACCTCTCCCGCGTTTCGCTTGCGGGCAATCTGGACGCTGGTCTCCGACAGCTCGATGCCGGTGACCTCCCCGTGGTGAGCAAGCTCCACCATGTTTCGACCGCTGCCACAACCAGCGTCGAGTATGTGTGCCCCCGCGGGCAGGTTCAGCCGCTCGATTGCACGCTCGAGCACGCGGCGGCGGCCCTGGTACCACCAGTGGCGGTCCTCCGCGCGGTGTGTTTGCAACTCGTACTCAAGCTCCATCCACGGCATCTTTCACGAACTGGCGGCGGCGCGCGCTGCGACCCCCAGCAGGCGTGCCCTAACATTTAGCGATGCCCACGGGGTCGAATCCAAGCTTGGCGACCTTCCGGGTCCGATGACCACGCTTCCCGCCGAGGGTTATCGCCTGACGGGCATCTCGCCCAAGGCCTACGAGCATCCCGCCGACCGTGCGGCGACGGCGGCGCTCAAGTCGATCCCCTACATGGACAAGGTTGTCCGCAAGCTGATCGAGCTCGGCTACGAGCGTGCGCTGCGCCAGGCGTATCTAGGCTCGTCGGTGAGGCTCGGCGAGGAGCAGTTGGCGGATGTGTGGATGGCGCACATGCGCGCCTACGCGACGCTCGATGTGGAGCCTGTGCCCGACCTCTATCTCACGCAGATGCCGATCGCCAATGCGCTCACGATCGGAGCGGGACGCCCGATTGTGGTTGTCCAATCGGGGCTCGTTCAGCTGCTTGACGTTGAGCAGATGCGGGCGGTGTTTGCCCACGAGGCGGGGCATGTGCTCTCAGACCACGTGCTCTACCGCACGGCACTTGTGATCCTCTTGCGCCTTGGCGCGATCCCTGGCATACCTCTGCCGTTGCTGCCGGTGAGGGCGGCGTTGATGGAGTGGTTCAGGGCGGCGGAGTTGACCTGCGACCGCGCCGCCGCGCTTGTGACCCGCGATCCACTCACGGTTTGCCGCACGCTCATGGTGGTGGCCGCTGGGGCGGAGGCGGAGCGACTGGATCTCGACGTGTTCATGCGTCAGGGCATCGACTACCGCGAGAAGGGCTCTGGTCTGGAGCGGCTTTCACGGCTGCTACTCGACCTCAATATCACCCATCCGATGCCCGTCCAGCGTGTGCACGAACTAATGGAGTGGGTGAAGGGCGGCGAATACGACCGCATCGTGGGCGGCTCCTACCCCAAGCGCGACGAGCCGCTCAAACCGCGAGAGGAGGCCGGCGACGCGGTCGCCCACTACTCCGAGCGTTTCCGTGAGATGTTTCGCGACGCCGGCGAGTCGGTCAACGACATCGGCCAGCAGTTGAGTGACTGGCTGCGGCGCACCCGCGACGACGCTAGCCAGGACGATAGCTAACCAAGCTTGGCGACAGGAGTCCCCGCCAACTCTAATTGGCAAGTGATTCAAGACGACTGACTATCTGGTCCTTGGGGCCAAGGAGGCTGCTCAGCCAGTCGATCGCCTGGGAGATGTCTCCGGCTTTCGCGCTCACCATCTCCTCGATGTCAGCCCAATCCTTGGTGCGATTGAACAAGGCCTTGAACAGAATGAGGGCTGTGCATCCGAGCACGGGGATCGTCCGGTCCTCGAAAGAGACCCACCTGATTTCCATGGAAAAACGCTCATGAAGCGTGTGGACATTCAAGAACACGTCAATCGGCGTGTCCTCCCACCAGACCCGTACTTGGCCGTCTCGTTCGGCGGTTTCGACATGCCCGCGCTCGACCGCGACCTCGCTCGGTAGGCCCGCCAAGACCTTGGCGGCATTTCGTGGGTCGCTAAATATGTTCACGTCCAGGTCACGCGTGCCGCGTGGCTCTTCGGTGCAGTACGCCAATGCGATCGCTCCTCCAAAGGCATGTGCCAGCTGGGCTTCGGTGAGCGCATCGTGAACCGCGAGTAGTCGCTGTGCGAGAACGCTCATGCGCCGCGGCGAGGAAAGGGAGGGTAGCGGAGGACTCCGCGACGTTTGCTCGGCAGTGCCTCCGCCAGATCCAACACCTGGACCAGCAGACGGGCCGCACGGTCGGGATCCACGGGACTTGCGATTGGCGCCAACTCGAGCTTCATGTTCGCGGCGGCAGCGATCCGTGCGAGCGCGTCGACGCCCGGCTGGCGACTGCCGCGCTCATAAGCGTTGACCACCGAGCGAGACATCCCGGCCCGACGAGCCAGCTCGGCTTGCTTCAGGCCGCTTTGGCGACGGATATCGCCGATCAGATCAGCGGCCAGCTGCGCTCTCGCCATAAAATTGAATGTTAGCGTATAAGCTAACATTACTCTTTTAGCTTGCTTTTGCCTGACCTGATCGCACCCTGTGCGTGGCATGGCCACTTCCGTGAAGATTGAGCCATCGAGGTGGAAGGCCGATAACGATGGGATGGAGCGCCGCGTAACCGTGCAGCGAGAGATGACACGCCGATTGGGCGCGCTCGTCTGCATGGCTCTGGCGATCGTCTGCTGCTTTTCGCTCGCCCGCTCGGCGCTGGCGCAACCGTCGCCGAGCGAAGCCCAATCTCAGAGCTACCTGAAGACGGCCGAAGCCGGGGTGGCGCGGGCCGAGCACCTCTGGTGGGACGCGCGGCTCGGCTGGTATGAGAGCCGTTTGGCCGACGGCGACCGTTATCCGCTTGCGACGATCTGGGACGCGGTGCCGCTGTTCGAGTCGCTCGACGCGATCGACATCGCCGCGCCTTCACCCGCCCATCGGGCGGCAGTGGCGGCGTTTGCGCGCGGTGCGGAGCGCTATTGGGACGCGAAACTACGCCCCACCCCAGCCTTTGCGCCCTACCCTGGCGACAGAGGCCAAGTGCGCACGTGGTTCGATGACAATGGCTGGTGGGGGTTGGCGTTCCTCGATGCCTACAGAGCAACGGGCACACTGCGCTATCTGCGCGATGGGGAGCACGCGTTCGCGTTCATCGCGACACAGGGTTGGCGCAAGGACGGAGGAGGGCTGTGGTGGAACACGTCACATCCCTACCTCGCGGGCGAGCCGCTTGCCGCGGGCTCGCTGCTTGGAGCGCTGCTCTACAAGATCACGGGCAACTCGCTCTATCGCACCGAAGTGCTGAAGTTCCTCAACTGGGCCGACCACAATTTTGTGGGGGAACGGGCCTTGTACAAGCGCACCGGCTTCGATCCGACACCCACCCCCTACATCGAGGGTACGCTCGTGGAGGCCCACCAGGTGCTCTGCGAAGCGGGAGTGTCGAGCACCTGTGTGCATGCCAAGCAACTCGCCGATGCGTCCTTCCAGCGTTTTGCCGACCGGCTGAACATGGGGCCGCAGTTCGACACGATCTACCTGCACTGGATGCTCGTCTATGGTGAGCAGACCGGCGACACGCGCTGGTTGGTACTGGCGCGGGAGATGGCGGCGCGGGCTCAGACGCACGCACGCAACGCGACGGGCCTCTATCTACGCGCGTGGGACGGCACTTCGATGAGCGCCCACCAGACGCTGCCGAACATGTTGCAAACCGACGCCGCCACGCTCGAGTTGTATGCGTGGCTTGGGACTGCTTAGACGCTGATCGCGGCAACGGCGCCCGTGCGGGCGGCCTCGCGCCGTAGCGCCGTGAGCAGCGCCTGCACTACGAGCGTGTCGAACTGGGTGCCGGCGCAACGCTTGAGTTCGTCGAGGGCGGCGTCGTAGCCGATCGAGTCGCGGTAGGGACGGTCCGAGGTCATCGCCTCGTAGGCGTCGGCGACCGCCACGATGCGCGCCTCCAAGGGGATTTGGCCAATGCTCAGACCGAGTGGATAGCCAAGGCCATCGGGGCGCTCGTGGTGGGAGGCCACCCATTCGCGCACATCCGAGAGGGAGTCGTGCTCGATTATCTGGGCGCCGAGCGCGGGGTGGGTCTTGATGATCTCGTACTCCTCCTCGGTGAGAGGGCCAGGCTTGTGAAGGATGCTGTTGGGGACCCCCGCCTTGCCGATGTCGTGCAGGATCCCGGCCAGCCGGATGCGTGAGACCCGCCGCTCCGGGAGACCGAGCTCGCGGGCCATCATCTCCGCATAGCGGCCAACGGTCTCCGAATGGCGGGCGTTGCCCGAGAAGCGTAGATCTACCGCCTCCGCGAGATCGAGGATCGCGACGATGAAGCGCTCGCCCTGGATGTCGAACTCGTCGCGTGAGGCGCGCAGCACGTTGCGCAAGACGGGTGTGTGGCTCACCGTGCGATTTCGCCCACTCTCCTTGGCGGCGTAGAGCGCCTCGTCGGCGGCGTGGAGCAGCGAGGCGGCGGTCTCCCCGTGCTGAGGATAGATGGCGAGACCGAAGCTGATCGTGACGGGGGTGAGGTCAGTGGCGAACTCCTCGTGCACGGTCCCACGCAGACGCTCGGCCAGCGCGAAGGCCTCCTCAGGGTCGGTGTCGGGGAGCACCATCGCGAACTCCTCTCCGCCGATGCGCGCGGGCGAGTCGACCGGGCGCTTGCCCTCGTTGAGCACTTTCGCGACGCGTTGCAGCGCCATGTCGCCGACGTGGTGGCCGGAGCGGTCGTTCACATCCTTGAAGTCGTCGAGGTCGCCGACGAGCACTCCCATCGGCGTGCCCGAGCGGCGCGCTCGTTCCAGCTCCAGGTCGAGCATTTCGCGAAAGCCGCGGCGGTTTGAGAGCTTGGTGAGGGGGTCGGTGCGGGCGGCCTCGTAGAGGCGCGCGATGAGCAGCTCCAGCCTGGCGCGCATCGCGATGATGACCATCGCCCCAACCAGTAGCGTGCCCATCGCCACCAGCCACCACGCCGGGAGTCCACCCATCGGGGGCTTGAGGGCGAGGAGTAGGCCGTAGGCGACGCCGACGTACACGATCTGCGCGGCTACCTGCCTGAGTGTGAAGAAATAGGAGGCGTACAGGAACACCCACAGGTAGAAGAAGATCAACGGGCTGGGAGACTCGCCGGAGAAGTAGGCGACCCCGGTGATTAGCGTGGATCCCCAGGCGAGTGTGAGTAGCATCGTCCAAGCCGGCAGCCTTGCCGCCTGGGTGTGCAGGACGGCCGCGACGAAGTATGCGTTGGCGATGATCGCGAGCTCGCCGATATCGTTCGTGGCGGCGGGGTGGGGCAGTATCACCGTCAGAGTCGAGAGCGTCGCCCCGGCGGCGAACAGAACCGCGAGCACCTTGGCGACGAGGCTGACCTCGAAGCTCGCGCCGGTGAACGAGTCACCCCACGCCTCCTCGCGGCCGTCCGCTTGGGAGAGAGCGGAGATCACCTTGGGCCATCCCCTTGGCCATCTGTTTTTGGTGGTGCTCACGAGTGATCCGGAACTGTTCGTATTGTTGGCGGTCGGCTGCGGGTAACAGCGTAGTGGGAGGAACGACTATTCGCAACCGTACGACTATCCTCATCTTGGGGACCGCTCAATTCATCATGGTGCTCGACAGCACCGTCATGAACGTGTCGATCTCCCAGGTGGTCGCCGATTTGAAAACGACTGTTCCCGACGTTCAGCTCGCGATCACCGCTTACACGCTCGTAATGGCCGCGTTCATGCTCACGGGGGCCAAGCTCGGGGACATCTGGGGCAGGCGGCGTGCCTTCTCGATCGGCTTGTTTGTGTACGGGATTGGCTCTCTCACGACGGCGCTCAGCCCCAATGTGGGGGTGCTGCTGATCGGCTGGTCGGGGATCGAGGGGCTCGGCGCGGTGCTCGTGATCCCAGCGATCTTCGCGCTCACGGCGGTGAGCTACACGGGCAAGGAACGCGCGCTCGCCTACGGGCTGCTGGGGGGGATCGCGGGCGCCGGCGCGGCCGCTGGACCGCTGATCGGCGGGTTCGTGACGACGGCGCTGACATGGAGGGTGGTGTTCGCCGCGGAGACGGTTGTGGTGCTCGTGCTACTGACCGTGGTGCACCGGATCGTGGAGAGCCGCCCCGAGCGCCCGCCCACGCTCGACCGCGTGGGCGTCGGGCTCTCGGCGCTCGGCCTGGGGTTGACCGTGTTCGCGATCCTCAAGATCAGCACATGGGGGCTGTTCAAGCCCACGGGGGCGCTCACGATCGGGGGCACCGAAATCACTCCGTTCGGGTTGTCGGTGGTGCCCTTCATGATCTTCGCGGGCTTGGTGGTGCTAGGGGTGTTCTTGTGCTGGGAGGAGCGGGTGGAGCGCGCTGGGCGCATCCCGCTGCTGCGCCCGGATCTACTGAAGATCCCGCAGATGCGAGCGGGGTTGTCGACGATCGTCTCGCAGTATCTGATCCTTGCCGGAACGTTCTTTGTGCTGCCCCTCTACTTGCAGCTCGTACTCGGCAAGAACGCGCTTGAAACGGGGCTGAAGATCCTCCCGATCTCGGTCGCGATGATGGCGGCGGCGATGCTCGGGCCGGGTCTTGCCACGCGCACCACCCCACGCCGGGTGGTGCAGATCGGGATGGGGTTCCTCTTGGTGTCGATTCTCGCGCTCATGGCCACCATCTCCCCGTCGCTCTCCTCGCTGCCGTTCGCCCTCTCGCTCGCGGGCTTCGGGGTTGGCATCGGCTTGACCATCTCCCAGCTCGGCAACGTGGTGATGTCCTCTGTGAAGGAGTCGCGCTCAAGCGAGGCGGGGGGCGTGCAGGGCGCTTCGCAGAACCTCGGGCAGTCGCTCGGCACGGCACTCATCGGGGCGGCGCTGCTCACGGGTCTCACCACGGGCTTTCACGAGCGGGTACTCGAAGACACGTCGATCCCTCCTTCGCTTCAGCAGCAGATCGTGAGCGGAACCGAGGCGGGCTTGCCGATGGTCTCCCAGGAGCAGTTCAAGGCGGCCGTGGAGCAGACCGGCGCGGCACCGGCTCAAACCACGACCCTCGTCTCCTACTACAACGAATCGCAGATCGAAGCGCTCAAGCGGGCACTGCTGCTCGCATCCGCTTTCGTGCTCGTGGGGCTGTGGTCCGCGCGATCGCTACCCGACCACGCCCTCACCGAGCCGGTAGGTGAGGATCAAGGTGTCCCCTGATTTGACGCTGTCGGTGAGGCGCAGCGCCGAAGGTCTGCTCGAATCTCCGAACAGCCGCTTGCCCGCGCCGAGGACGACCGGGAAGAGTTGAAGCCGGTATTCGTCGATCAGATCGTGCTCGATCAGCGAGCGTACGAGCTTGCCGCTGCCGTTGACAAGGATGTCGCCATCGACCTTCTCCTTGAGCTCGTTGACTTCCCTGGCGAGGTCGGCGCCGATGATCGTAGTGGGGCCCCACTCACCGCTATGGAGCGTCGTGGACGCGACGTACTTGGGGATCGAGTTCATCCTCTCCCCGAATACCCCCGTGCCTTCCATCGTGGGCCAAGCCTTTGCGAACGCCTCATAAGTGATCCGTCCGAGCAGCAGCGCGCCCGCGGCCATGAGCTCGTCGAACTTGAACTTCTCGCCGTTGGGTCCGCGGTCGAACTGGAAGGCCCAACCGGAGCGATCGAACTCGGGCTCTCCACCCGGGCTGTCGATCACGCCGTCGAGCGTTATGAACTCAGATACGACAACCTTGCTCACGGTGTCTCCCATCTTCGTTTGTATTGCTCTGTAGACCGCCCCCGCCCGAAAAACTCATCGGCGGGAGTTGGCCTACGATGAACTCGTGCAGAACGCTTCGACACCTATAGCGGGCGGCGACATAGAGCGGGAGATCGAGCAGCACCGCAAGGAGCTCACTGGCTACTGCTACCGCATGCTCGCCTCGCCTTTCGAGGCCGAAGACGCCGTGCAGGAGACAATGCTGCGGGCGTGGCGCGCGATGGATAGTTTCGAGGGCAGGGCGGCGCTTCGCTCGTGGCTGTATCGCATCGCCACGAACGTGTGCTTTGACATGCTGGGCGCCCGCAACCGCAGAGCGCTGCCGATGGACCTCGGCTCCGCACAGGCGCCGGTGGTGGAGAATTTGGACACGCTGCCGGAGGCGACGTGGATCGAGCCGATCGCCGATAGCGCACTCGCTTCGTCCAGCGACCCCGCCGAGATGGCCGTGGAGCGCGAGACGATCAAGCTCGCGTTCGTGGCGGCGCTGCAACACCTACCGGCTCTGCAGCGCGCGGCCTTGATCTTGTGCGAGGTATTGCGCTTCAAGGCAAGCGAGGCGGGAGAACTGCTCGACACGAGCGTTGCATCTGTGAACAGCGCCCTGCAGCGCGCTCGCGCCACAATCCAGGCAAGCGGTGCCACCGCAAGCGAGACGGTTGCCAAGGTGGACGATTCCCAACGCGAATTGCTCGACCGCTACGTAAAGGCCTTCGAGGCGTACGACCTGGATGCGCTCACGTCGCTGATTCAAGATGACGCCAAGCAGTCGATGCCTCCCTACGACATGTGGTTGCAGGGCCGCGAGGACATCCTCACCTGGTGGTTCGGCCCGGGTATCGGGTGCGAGGGTTCGCGGTTGTTGCCCGCGCCCTCCACCAACGGGACGGTGGCTTTCGGCCAGTACAAGCCGAGCGAGACGGGATCGGGTCACGAACCGTGGGCGCTACAGGTGCTGGAGCTGGGCGAGGCGGGGGTCGCGGAGTTCACCTTCTTCCTCGACACCGACCGCCTCTTCCCGCTGTTCGGTTTGCCGCCGCGCTTGGACGGCTAGCCCCCGCTCTCGCTGGGGGCGACCTGCGCGACCGAAGGCTCCACACGCAAGATCCGCGCGGGGAGGTGGGGTAGCCACCAGTTCCAGCCCCCGAACAGCGAGATGACCGCCGGTACGAGCAGCGCGCGGATGACCGTGGCATCGAGCAGGATGCCCGCCGCGAGGCCCGTCGCGAGCACCTTGATTTCCGTCTCAGGCCCGGAGGCCAGCGAGACGAACGCAAGGAACAGGATCAACGCGGCGCTAGTCACGAGCCGTCCGGTGCGCCCGATGCCGCGTATCACCGCAGAATCGGTGGAGCCGGTGGCGTCGTACTCCTCGCGCATGCGCGAGAGGATGAACACCTCGTAGTCCATCGAGAGGCCGAACAGGAAGGCGAACACCATCAGCGGTATCCAAGCTGTGATCGAGCCCGTGGCGGGGATGCCCCAGATGAAGTGCGACCCGTATCCGTGTTGCCACACGAGGTCGAGCACACCCCAGGCTGCTCCCACACTGATGATGTTGAGGATGACCGCCTTCAGCGGCAAAAGCAGCGAGCGGAAGGCTCGCGCGAGCAGGATGAACGTGATCACCGCGATAAGGGCGATCATGAGTGGGAAATTGCCGTAAACCGCTTCGATGAAGTCCTCGTTCTGGGCTTGTAGCCCGCCGAGTCGCACTTGCGGTCCGGCTTCGTGCGCGGCGGTACGCACGTTGTCGAGGGTGTCGCGGCCCGCGTTGGAGGAGCCGTCGGCACTGGTGAAGGAGTCCACCACCGCCGCGCCTCCCGAGCGCCACTGAGGCGAGGTGGGGGCGACCGCGCCATGCACGCCCGGTACCGCCGCCATCGCGGTTGCCACCTTTTCCGGCGAGGTGGAACCTTCGACCAGCGCCTCGTTGGGAAGCAGCGCGCCCGACCCGATGCCAGATTTCTCGAGCGCCACGAGCCCAACCTTCGCGTCGCCCTGCTTGGCGATGGTGTTCACATTGGGCAGCCCGGGCTGGATGTTGGAGGCGGCCAGCACCAGCGCCGTGAGTATCGCGGCCGCGCCGAGCGCCGCCACCCAGCGGTTGCGCACCACGAGTTGCGCCCATTTCGTCCACGAGCGTGAGGCCTTGTCATCGGAGCGTACGTGTGGCCAATCAAGGCGGGGGCCGAGCTTTGAGAGCACCACCGGCAGCAGTGTCACCGCCACGATGACGGAGATGAGGGGTATCAACATGCCGCCGTACCCCACCGAGCGCAAGAACGGCAGCGGGAGCGCGATCAGCGCGAGCAGTCCGATGGCGACCGTGGTGCCACTGAACACCACAGCCCGTCCGGCCGTCTCCATCGCGCGTTGAATGGCCGCGTCTCCCTCGAGCCCGTGCGCGCGCTCCTCGCGCCAGCGCACAACCACGATCAGGGCGTAATCGATCGACACCCCCAGTCCTATGAGCGCGATCAAGAACTGCACGATGGGTGAGATTTCAGTTACCTCCGTTAGACCCCAAACCACTAGGAAAGTGGTGAGGATCGAGACGACCGCCATCATGATCGGGACGATCGCTAGGAACGAGGCGAACACAAACGCCAAAACCAACAGCGCGCCGAACCCACCGAGCAGGGCCTCGACGAGGACGCCGGGGCCGTTACCTCCGCCGCTTTGCACTGACAAGGCATCAAAACCCGTCAAATGCACGGGTGCGCCCGCAACCGTCATTCCTTTCACTGCCGCACTCGCTTTTTCCGCCGCCTTCGGGTTGTCTTCAAAGGCCTGCGCGCGATCTGGCGGGGGGTAGGCGACGATGAAGGTGGTGTGTCCGTCCTTTGAGAGGAACGCCCCGTTGCCGGTGCTCGCGTAACCGGCGATACGGCTGCCGGGAAGCGTCTGCGCGAGACGGGCTTCGACGGCTTGCAGTTCGGTACGCACCTTCGGCGAGGAGGGGGAGGTCCCGGCGGGGAGTGTCACCACCGGGATCAGCGGCGCTCCGTTTCCGCCCGTGCCGTTGAAATGGCGGGCGATCTGCTGGTTTGTCACCCACCCCTCCTTGCCCGGCACCGAGAACTTCTGTTTGAGCGCTTTGCTCGCGCTCCCGGACGACGCCATGCCGACCAGCGTGAGTACCACCCAGAAGATGACTACGGTGCGCTTGTGGGAGAGCACCCAGCGTGTCAGCGATGCCATGGCCTTCCTGCCTTTCGTCTTGCGTTTGAAAGTCGCGTTGGGAGTTGGACGGTGGGGGCACCCAAAACTCATCGCCTGCGCTCCCTAAACGTCTGGCGATGAGTTCTTGGCCCGGTGCCGGTCTTAGCTCGTGACAAGAGAAACGAGCGAGATGTGCGCCGAGCACCCCGATCCTGACACATCAGTGGCTATCGTCGGCGCCATCGCCGGCGAGGATGTGTCGATCCTGTGTTCCCGCCTGCTCGTTCTCGCCGAAACGAATCCCACGGGCATCCTCATCTGCGACGTGGGAGGAGCCATCGCCGACTTGACGGCGGTGCACGCGCTGGCCCGCCTGCGGCTCACCGCTACACGGCTCGGGCGGGAGATCCGGTTGCGAGCCCTCTCGCCGGAGTTGGCGCAACTGCTCGACGTATGCGGTTTGGGGGAAGTGTTCGGGATAGACACCACGAGCGGTAGTCCATGAGCGGCACGGTTTGAGCTATTTCGTTTTCTTGACGTCTTGCGCTGTGGCGCTCCTGGGAATCCCCTGCTCGAAGCCCGTCGGTGTGGAGACACGCTCCGGCACACCCAGGTAGAAGCCTTGCGCGTAGTCCACGCCATACCCACGTAGCGCATTCAAGGTGGCGCGATTTTCCACGCCCTCGGCGATGATGAGCTTGTCGAGGCTATGCCCGACATCGGTGATCGACTTCACGACCTGCTGGTCGGTCGCGTTAGAGGCGACATCGCGCACGAATTCCATGTCGATCTTCAGATATCGGCTGGGGAGATGCTTGAGATAGCTGAACGACCCGAAGCCGGTGCCGAAGTCATCCAGAGCGACATCGCAGCCAAGCTCTTGCAACGCCTCGGCGAACGTGCGCGCGTCCTGCATGCTCGCCATCGCCGCCGTCTCCGTGATCTCGAAGATCACGCGCCTGTCGGGTAGGCCCTCTCGACGCGCGCCCCGCACCAGCTCGAGGATGCGGGGATCCCCGATCGACTGAGCGGAGAGGTTGATGCTGACGCCCTCTCCCATTCGCGCGAGGGCGAGTCCCTTGCCTGTGACCCACCGGTCGAGGTCGTTGATCATGCCGAAGCGTTCGGCGGTGGGGATGAAGGCATCGGGTGGGATCGCATCGCCATCGTCGGTGAGCATCCGGACCAGCAACTCACGGTGGGCGGCGCCCGCGCCTCTCAGGTCGACGATCGGCTGGGAGTAGAGCACGAAGCGCTCTTGGGCGAGCGCGTTTCGGATCCTCTGGACCCATCCGAGCGCCGCTCCCGCGTCGCCGTGATAGACGCGGATCTGCCCCCGTCCCGCCTCCCTCGCCTCGTACAACGCCACGTCGGCCGCGGTGAGGAGGTCGTCTGCGATCAGCTCCTGGTCGGCCTCGAACAGCGAGATCCCGATGCTCATCTGTAGCGGTGGGTCGATCTCGCACTCGCGCAGGTGCGCACGGATGTCTCGCGCCACGGTTAGGGCTCGCGGCTCGTTCGCCTCGTGCAGGGCGATCGCGAACTCGTTGCCCCCGAGGCGAGCCACGATGTCGGTGGCTCTGACGCGGCTGAGGATCTCGCGGGCTACGAGCTTGACGGCCTCGTCCCCGGCGGTGTGACCGTGGATGTCGTTGAGCAGCTTGAGGTTGTCGAGGTCGAGCATCACCAGCGCGCCGGTGCGGCCATAGCGGGAGGCGTATCGCAGCACGCGTTCGAGCTCGTCTGAAAAGCGCCGGCGGTTGAGCAGTCCGGTGAGGGGGTCGTGGTCTGACTGGTAACTGAGTTGTGCCTCCAAGCGCCTGCGCGCCGCCGCCTCGCGGCTCACCAGCAGGTCGGCTGCTTGCGTCGGGCTGGGTGGCATTGGTGGCGGATGCAGGGGAGGGTGGGCGAGCACCGCCACGAGGGTTCCCACCAGCTTGGGATCGAACTGTGTGCCGGCGTTCTGCTTCAGCTCGGCGACCGCTTGCTCGTGGCTCAGCGCCTCGCGGTGCGTGTGGGGACGTGTCATCGTGTTGTAGGCGTTACACACCGAGATGACGCGCGAGGCGAGTGGGATCGCCTCTCCGATCAACCCGTCGGGATAGCCGCCTCCATCCCATCTCTCCTGAACGGAGCGGACGATCTGCGAGGCCGCGCCAAGCGCGGGGGCGGCCGAGATAATGCGTTGGGCAACCAGGGGATGGGTCTGAAGAAAGCGCCGCTCACGCGTGTCGAGCTCCGCGGTCTTGTCGAGCAGCTCGTCGGGGATCGCGATCTTGCCTATGTCGTGCAAAGCGGCCGCGTGACTGAGCGTGCGCAGCTCGGTCGGTCCGAGCTCAACCTGCTCCCCGACGATCGCGGCGAGCGACGCGACATCGGTGGAGTGAGTCTTCATGGCGGGATCGCGAGCGCTGAGTGCGGCGATCAGCACGTCCTGAATCTGGTTCTCGGTGCCCGGGCGGCGCCGGCCCTTGCGGGCGTACATCTCGTCGTCGGCCCGTCGTAGCAACGCGGTCGTGTCGCGACCGTCCGCCGGGGCGAGCGCACAGCCGAAGCTCGAAGTGACGAGGAAGCCCTCGCCCCGCTGGGACATCGCCTTGGCAAGCTCTTCACCCGCGATCTCCGGCGAACGTGGCGAGACGGACAAGAGTGCGCAGAACTCGTCTCCCCCCAGCCTGTAGGCGCGACCGCGATTGCCGAGTGCGTCGGTCAGGGAGCGAGCCACCTGTATGAGCAGGTTATCGCCCGCGCCATGGCCGAAAGTGTCGTTGTAGGCCTTGAAGCCGTCCAGGTCGAACAGCACGAGCAACACCGGATGGCGGTCGCTCGAGTCGGCTGTTTGTTTGTTCAAATCGGAGAGTAGGACCCTGCGGTTGGCAAGGCCAGTGAGGGGGTCCATCGTGGCCTCGCGCTCACGCGCGACGAGTAGTCCCGCGGTTTCCTGTAGCGAGAGAACCATGCGTGTTACCACGAGCGCGAGCGTGATCAGTGCGCATATCAGGCTCGTGGTGTTGAGGTTTACGAGGGGTTGCAAGCCGAGCACGAGCAGCGCGAGCGCTCCGGCGACAGCGGGAACGAGGGTGCGGCCGGCGGGAAACGCCCGCCTGGTTAAGCGCCGATTGGTTCGCGAGAGCGTGACGGCTCCCCCCGCCATCAAGACGAGGGCGATGAGCCAACCCGCGTCGAGCACCCCACCGGCCTGATAGGTGTCGTTGGCGTTTTCCACGAGATAAAGCGTGTCCGAGAGCGCGAACAACGCCATTCCCGCCGCCAGCGGGGTGAGGCCGCGCCCGCCGCGCCAGCCGACGGTGGCGGTGGTGACGACGAGCATCGCCAGCAGCGTGAGGTCTCCGACCGGGTAGGCGATGTTCGTGAGCGCCCCTACCAGCGATTCTCCCTGAGTGGCTTTGAGCACGGGGTCGAGCACGAACACCGCCCCGAGCGTGGCGCAGGCGGTGGCGCCGATCATCCCGTCGAGCCAGAGTCCGATACCGAGGTGCTCGCTGTGGCGTCGGCGGGCGGCGATCACCGCGAGGTACACCAGCGGATAGAAGGCGAGGTATCCCGCGTCGGCGGGGGAGGGGTTGGGTAGCGAGACCCCGCTTGCGAGGTTGTGCTCCCAGTAGGCGTTGCCCAACCCCCACGAGGCCATGCCCAGTCCGGCGAGCGCCCACATCGCACGGTCACGGCGCTCGACGGTTGCGCGCCAGAGGCACACAGATACCGCGCTCAACACGATCGCGTCGGAGATCCAGGTCGCGAACAGTCGCTGCATGGAGGCCCCCCCGAATCCAGTGAGGGCGCGCAAGACGAATGCCGCGAGCAGCAGCGAACCGCAAGCGAGCACGCCGCCCATCGCCCAATGCACGTAGCCCCGTCCTTCATACGCCCTCCGGGGCGGAGGCTGGCCTGCACCCATGTGAGTGCATCGGCTCGGCCGAGTTGGCTCTTTAGCCGGGGTGGATCGAAGATTTGAGGCCCATCGGCTGGTATGGACGTGGATTCCCGGACCCGCTAGCCTCCGTTACATGTGTAGAAACATAAGAACACTCCACAATTTCGAGCCGCCCGCCAGCGACGATGAGGTACACGGTGCCGCTCTCCAATATGTCCGCAAGATCAGCGGTTTCACCAAGCCTTCGCAGGCGAACACCGCCGCCTTCGAGCGCGCGGTCGAGGAGGTCACGCGAGTCTCCGCCGAGTTGCTGAGCGAACTGGTCAGCGCCGCCCCGCCAAAGGACCGCGAGGTTGAGGCGGCCAAGCGCAGGGAACGCTCCGCTCAGCGTTTCGCGGCTTAGCGTTCTGGCGTGAGGGTTGGCGGCGCTCAGGGCGCTGAGGGCGGGGACTGGTCACAACTTCCCGCGTAGATCCAATAACCGATAGTGCGGTCAATGGATCTGTCGAGGTGCTCGGATGAGGAACTGCTGGAGATCGGTTTGCGCGACGCGGAGGCATTCGGCGTGCTGTACGACCGCTATGAGGAGACGCTGCTTGGGTTCTTTCGCCGAGCCACCGGGCGGTCAGACCTCGCGGCCGACCTCACAGCGGAGGTGTTCGCCGCGGCGCTTGCCTCGCTCGACGCATTCCGTGCTGACCTGGGGAGCGCGAAGGGATGGCTGTTTGGGATCGCCCGCCACGAACTGGCGCAGAGCTGGAGGAAAGGGCGCGTTGAGGCGCGGGCACGGGCGCGGTTGGGGATGGAGCCGATGGTGTTGAGCGACGAGGACCTGGAGCGCATCGACGGGTTGGGTTGTGCGAGCGGTGTCGATTCGTTGGCTTTGCTCGATGCGTTGCCCTCAGAGCAGCGCGCCGCAGTGAGGGGCCGGGTGATCGAAGACCGCGACTACGGAGATCTCGCTACTGAGTTCGGCTGCTCCGAGCTGGTTGTGCGCCAGCGGGTGAGTCGCGGCTTGCGCGTGTTGCGTTCGCTCTCGGGGTATTCGCGATGAGTTGCCTTCCGCAGCTACGCGAGTCGCTGGTGGCGGCCGCCGAGCGTCAAGCCAACCAGGTGGGGGCACATTCGTTGCTTGTGACTGAGCGCTCGGGTGGCGTGCCTTCTCAGCGCCGACCCCAAGGTTTGGTGCGGGTGTTGTTCGGGCGACGCAGCAGAACCGTGGCGCTGCTATTCGCTGGTTTGCTCGCGATGGCCGCTGTGGCTTATGCCACCACGAGTCTCATCAAGACGGGAGCGCCCGTGGAGTCCGAAGAAAGCTTCTCGCGGGCAGCGGGCGCGGGTGTGGCGATTCCCCAAAGCGAAGGCTTGCTAGGTATCGCGGCCCCAGATCCGGCGGGTGGGCCACCGTGGACGATGCGTGTTTACAAGACGAGTCGTGGCCTTGGCTGTGTGCAGGTGGGAAGGCTCGTGGGGGGTCGCATCGGCGTGCTCGGGGAGGATGGCGCGTTCAACGAGGACGGCCGCTTTCATCCGCTGCCCGTACAAGCGAGTCAGGCCGAAGGCGAGTGCGTGCTGCTCGACGGCCACGGCCACGCGTTCCTGGGTGTGAGCCGCTACGGCGTTCCGGCGAGCGGACTGCCCTACGCGTGCGATCGGCTTGGCTCACGGGTCGCTGGCGAACGGTGCTGGCGTAGTAGTCCACGGGACGTGTTCTACGGTCTGCTCGGTCCCAAGGCCCGCAGTGTCACCTACCGCGCGGGGGGTGAGACGCACACGATTCCCACCGTGGGGAAAGAAGGTGCGTATTTGATCGTGGAAGGAACACCGGCGGAGGTGGTGGCAAAGGGGGTTGGCGCCGGGGTGTCGAGTGCCGTGCCGGCCGGTGGCGGAACCCTGGGCGCGATCCGCCTGCCCCAACCCATCAAGGTAGTGCGCTACAGCGGCGGGCATACCTGCACGATCAGCCAGTTCAGGGACTATGGGGGGCACGGTGGCGAGTGTGTTCCACCAGTGGGGTATGTGGCGCAGAACGTCCACCTACCCAGCGCCCGCGAGCTTGCCTCGTCTGTGCAGGTCAGGGGAATCGTCGCGCCACTCCCGGCCGGTTACTCGCGAAAAGGGCCGGTGGCGCAGTTGCGAGTGTCCTTCGTGGCGCGAGTGGCGGTGCGAAGCGCGCTCAGCGGATACAGCGTGAGTCTCGAAGCCCCGAACACAGGCCGCTGCAAGGGTCGCGCTATGCAGGCAAACGCTCAGCTCGGGCACAATGTGAGGGCAGGCGAACGCGTCAGTGTGAACCTCGCCTGGGGATTTGCCGACGCTCGCGGCATGTTCCCCGGTTGTCCCGGTGTGGCACACGGCGTGGTGACCTACTCGATCCCCTCCCATGAACTGTCCACAGGCCCCTCCTACGGCCCGTTCGTTCGCAGGCATTCGGGGATCGTGACGGTGGGGCGCTTTAGTTACGACAGCCCAAGTTAGGCGTCAACTCGACGCGGCTGGCCTGGCGCCGTGCTGGTCGTGCCGGCGACATGGCTGAGGCGGCCGAGCACGTCTGTGGTGGGTGCAACCTTTGCTTTCTCATAGTCGGAGAGGCGCGACGCTGAGGTGCCGGCGGTGCGGGCGAACTCGCGCAGCGTCATCCCGCTGGCGGCTCTCCAGGATCGAATCTGCTCGGCGTATTCGGAGCGGCCACGTTGCGAGAGTTCCGCGCGGGCGCATTCGATCACGCGCGTCATGAGGGCATCGACGCCGTAATGCTCACCCCAGCCAACGATTGTTTCGGTGGTGCGCGCAGCCGGTCCCCAGGGGTTGCTTCGGATGGCGTTGGCGAGCTGCCGCCAATCGGCGAGCGTGCCCCGGTCGATTACGGTCTCGATCGCCTCCGCGGGCCATCCGTCCATGGGCTGGGTGGTGTCGAAGTCTAGGTTGCGAAAACGCATTGTCATCGGGCGATCCTCTCCGCGAGGTCGGTGAGCACACCCTTTACGGCGGACCAGTCATGCCAACGGGGGTCAAGCGCCTTGTATGTCGCAAGCTGAGTCGTGACCTCGGCGTCGCGGGGTTGAGCATCTGAGAGTTGGCGGACGAGTTGAGTCGAGATGGCTTCCGGTTGGCGGTTGATGTCGGCGTAGTAGTCGTCGATGCCGGCAAGCACCGTAGCTGCCTGGTCGAGACCCATTTGCTCGGCCAACGCTGCGATATCGAGGTAGTCGCGGGTTTGGTTGCGGGTAAGCGCGAGCCATGCCTTGATGCGTAGGGTCTCGGCTGCGGTGGGCACCACGAGCCGCTTGCCGCGGACTTCGACGTCGGCGGTCTCAAGCGGGCGACCGCGGAGCAGCTGACGCACCCCGGTTTCGATACCGCCCAGTTCGCCGAGGATGATCTTCCCGGGTTGGGCTCTGCTCATCGACCAGTCGCCAAGTGCCTCCAAGTTCTCCAGGATCGCGTCGAAGCGCTCGGTGAGGTCGGCAACTACGTGATCGTGGTCGAAGGACCGGCGGTGGTGGGCATAAAACGCCGCGGCCGATCCTCCGACGAGCACCGCGCCCGGGACCAACTCCTGCAGCTGGGCTGCCTTCTCAAGCACGTCATCGAGTGAAGGATCCACGCCCAAATATTATCAGATCAGATAACAATATCCTTGTCGGGTTGTAATCTCCCAACTCGTGCTCACTGGCGCCTTCTACTTCGATCTAGGCTCGCCGTACGCCTATCTCACGGCCGAGCGGATCGACAAGACGCTGGGGGAGGCTGTTCGCTGGCAGCCTGTGTCGCTTGGCGGCGTCTTCAAGCTAACCGGTAGGTCGTCGTGGTCGCTGGGCGATGTAGAGCGTCGTGAGCAAGGTATGGCGGAGGTGGAGCGGCGGGCGCTCGCCTACGGCTTGCCGCCGCTGCGATGGCCCGATCCGTGGCCGGGGAACTACCTCACCGCAATGCGCGCCGCGACGTTCGCCGATATGAACGGAGTTGGCCGGGAGTTCGCGCTTCAAGCGTTCCGTGCCGCGTTCCAGAAGGGTGAGGACCTGAGTGTGCCGGAACGAGTTTTCGAAGCGGCGCAGGCGGCCGGCCTCGATCTACAGGCGGTGGAGGAGGCGACAGGAGATCCCGAGATCAAGCTCGCGCTGCGCGAAGCCACCGACGTGGCGTACAAGCTGGGTGTGTTCGGTGTTCCAACCGTAGCCGTCGGCGACAAGTTGTTCTGGGGGGACGATCGTCTGGGCGAGGCCGCGGCGTTGCTCGCGTAGCTCGCTGGTTACGGTTCCACAAGACCCCGGCGAATCGCGTAGCGGGTGAGTTCGACGCGGTCGCGCATGCCGAGCTTTCCGAGCATGTTGGCGCCGTGGCGCTCGACGGTCTTCTCGCTGATGATGAGGGGCCCACGACGTTATGAGACAGCTTCTACTAAGTGTGATGAGAGCGTAGACTTTCTCGAGTGAGCGATAAGACTCGCTTTTCCACCGAGGAAGCGCACCTCGCCGGGAAGAGCATCGGCATAGATTGGGAGGCATCATCGTTTGATATCGAGCAGTTTCGGATGGGAATGGACGTCGAGCTCGAGCACGGCACCCAAGATCCCGAGACCAACGTCACCGACGACGATGTGACGATGACAGCGAAGATCGCGCGAGCTCACCTCAACGAGTTCCCGGATTACTACTCCCGCTTGGCCATCATGGAGGCCGAGGCGGAGACTTACTGGCGCGCAGAGAAGCCCTAGCCGTGGCGCACGTTGTATTCGGCGTGGATGGGGCAAAAGTTCGTCGCGCGACGGGGTGCAGGCGACAGGGCCAGACACGGGCGACGAGTTAGAAGTTTCTACAGCCAGCAGAGTGACAAGATCGCCAATATCACCGGTAGCTCTACAAGCCGTGCTCGCGCGTCAACGCGTCGAGGAGCGCAACATGGCTGGCTTCGGTTGTCCCCTCATTTTCGTAGGCGCCACGGTGGGTCGACCCGATTCTCGCCAGCGTGAAAGATGAAGATGCGGTGTCCGTCGGGGTCCAGCAAGATCGCCTCACGCCACAAGTACGGCTGATCGACGGGATCGCAAGCGAACTCGAATCCTGCCTGTTTGAGCTTTTGGACGGTCAGGTCGACATCCTCGACCTCGAAATGGATACTGGCTCCCGTTTGGACTGGATTGGCCTGATGTAGCGAGAGGGTCGTGTCGCTCTCAGGCGCCAACAGTCGAGCGTAGAGCGGATAGTCCGCGACGATTTGCGTGAGCCCGAGCCTGACGTAGAAGTCCGCCGAGCGCTCCACGTCGCTAACGGGAAGCGTTATGTGGTTGAGCCGCATGTCGGCGACGATACCTTCGCGCGCCCAAAGTCGTTTGACCTCGATCGTCATGTATGTGGTGTTTGGACTCTGGCGATAGTCGCCGAATGGCTCGCACGGCGCAAATCCCGCGCTCACATAGAGCGAGCGGGCTGGAGCAAATGCTTCATGGGCCCCGGTCTCCAGGCTCACGTGTTCAAAGCCGCGCTCGCGGGCGATAGCGAGGAGATGGTCGAGCATCGCTCGGCCGATGCCCTGGCCACGGGCGTGCTCGGCGGTGTGCATCGTCTTCAGCTCCGCGTGCCGATCGTCAAGCCGCCTGAGCGCGCCGATCGCGACCAGCTCCACGCGGCAGCGGATACTGAAGAGGGTGACGGAGGGGTCGAGCAGGTCGTCGATCTCGAGCGCGTGCGCATCCTGTGGCGGGCTGTGCAGACGCCCGAACTTCATATGATGCTCGACGAGTCCTCGCACGTCATCGAGCGTTGGATCGGCGACCACGATCTTGAGCTCATCCATCGCCGGGTCTGTCAGATCTTTTGTGTAAGTGGCTTTGTTTGGTCGTGTGTGGATTCTGTGTTATTGGGTGGCGGTGAGTCTGTCGCCGTAGTGGAATGCTAGGGAGTTTAGAGGATTTGCTTTCAGTTGTGGATTCGTCCGGTCATGTTCTCACGGTTTGCTCGGCGTGTCGTGGCGACGAGTAGAGAGCACCTTCATCGCTGCTTGCTCGTTGGGGAAATGCCCGCGGTGACGAACGGCTCGTCTGAATCTGGCGTTTAGCGACTCGACGGCGTTTGCGGTGTAGACGATCTTTCTGAGCTCGACGGGGAACTCAAGGAATGGAACGAACTCTTGCATTCTCCCAGGACGCGATCATCGCGGGATACAGAGCACGCCAATTCTCCGAGAACTCCTCGAAGCTCGCTTCGGCCGCCTCGACGGTGGAAGCCGTGTAGATGTCACGCATTTCCTGGGTGATCTTCGCCCAATACTTGCGGGAGGCGTAATCACAAAGCCCGCCCAACGCGAGCCATCGATCACGCCAAATACACAAAGTTCCGGACAGACCCGGTCGTAGACGCGTGCACGAAGGTAGATCAGGCCCGTGTCGCTGCTGGTGTATTGGGCGTCGTACCCCAGTGGTGTAGTTGTAGTACCCGTGCTGCTGCCGGTCTTGTTGCCGTAGGCGTCGAACGTCGTGCTGCCTGTGACGGTGCCGGTCGAGATTGTGAGTAGGCGTGTGGAGCCTTGTTGGTCGTGGTGTAGGTAGGTGACGGTTCCGCCGGTAGAGATTTGCTCGATGAATAGTCATTCGGGGCCGTAGATGTAAGCATGCTCGCAGGTCCCCCTATCTTGTGATAACGGTGCGACCCGCGATGTCACCGAGACGCTGTCGCCTTACACCAGTTACCATCATCGCCACGAATCCGACGAGATACAACAGCGGTAGCACATCAATGATTCGCAGTGCTGTGCGTATCGCAACGCCACGGGTGGTCGCGGGCGAGCCGTCTTGGCTTTTGACTCGGATACCAAGCAAACGCTTACCGACCGTTTGACCCGTAGTGCTCTCGCAACCAAAGTAATAAACCGCAGTAATCAAAAGGAATACTTCGATCCCTACGGTACCCAACGTCACACTCGCAGAGTTAGAGCCTGAATGTGCGCCCCCTGTGATGATGCCCAGAAGCACAAAAAATATCCCGAGCAGCAGAATGTCCAAGAGCGCTGCAAGTATGCGCCTTCCAAGAACTTGATCGCTACCATCGAGCGGCACGACTGTATTTGTAGCACATCGTTCTGCAGGACTCTTCATACATTTGTCCAGCAGTGCCCTGATCGTTACTTCGCGTGCAACCTCTCAGTCAGCTCCCTGCGTACTTCGAGTGAGATTGAATACAAACACCGCGATCAGCAAAACCAGCCAAACACACAAGAGAATGATTCCCGCTGTGCCACCCCAGTGGCCTCGTCCACATCCCCCGCATGATGGCTCTGCGTGAACGAGGAACGCGGCCAGTCCAACACCCACTCCAACGAGCACCTGAAAATAGGCCCCGAGTCGGAGAGTCCGTTGACCTACCCACTCTGTCCCTGGCGGCGTGGCCCTCGTCCTCAAAAAGAACAGTCCGCTGCTCACACAAACAACCGCAAAGGCTGTTGCGCCAACTTCCCACACATGCTGGGGCAGAAATCCAAGCACCACGCCCGTCATGGATCATCCAATCGCCTAATTCTAGCTATATCTAGAATTCTACCACGCCAGTATAGGAGCCGCCTACTCCCCCCTCAGCACCGATTCCCACAGTAACACCCGCTGTCCCGCCTGCGGTTACCTGGCCGCACGACCCGGGCGGACTCGTGAACCCACCTCCAAAGACACCGAATCCAGCTTGTGCGCTACCACCAGCGGTTCCGAAGGATCCTCCATATTCGCCTGGAGTTTGCGCATTGCTACCACCCGCGCCTGCATGAATGTTTATACCAGCGCCCCAGCCGTAGCCGCCCCCGATAGTGCCCGTGATGCCTGGGCCATGAGGCGTTATGACAATGCACGTATTAACTTCGATAGTCACGACTATACTAACACGAGCGACCTATATAAGCCTGGGCAACTCGCCTCCGCTACTGACTTGCTCGACAGACATTTGGCTCAACCATAGACGTAGTTAGCTGCGCCTTCCATCCCTGCCTCTCGGCCTGCCCCTGACGAGTTTTGACACGGGTCCAGCACACATAAGCGCGACCCAGACACACAAAATGATTATCCCCCAAGTTCCTCCCCAGCCATTACCGCCGTGCACGCCGGGTTGTTCGGCATCTACTGTAAATGCTGCGACCCCGATCCCAGCCCCTATCAGCACGGCAAGAGCACCAATCGCTCGCGCGGAGCGCTCACTCATTCCTCGCGCTTGCGGTGCGCTAGAACCTCTAATCAACCAGAGCAGACCTTGACCAACCACGAGAACAGCCAAGACGCCCGCCCCGACTTCCCAAACGTGCTGAGCCATAAAGGCGAGCACCATCATTCAGACCTCGAATCCGCCATCAGAAGGGAAACACTTCCGTGTAGGAGGCTCCCGCTCCAACCTCGGCCCCAAGGCCCGCCGAAACACCTGCAGTACCACCAGCCACAACCGTATTGCACGATCCACCCGGGCCAAAGAACCCGTTTGCGTAGCCGCCGAATCCAGCTTGTGCACTACCCCCAGCGTTAGCGAACGGTCCTCCATATTCGCCGGGTGTTTGAGCATTGCTGCCACCAACGCCAGCGTGGACGTTAGCGCCGAGACCTGGGCCACGAGAAGCTCCACCGGAAACCGCCACACCTTCGCCACCAGGCGTATTGACGTAACACACGTTCCCTTCCAGAGTAAGGAACCCAAGGCTCACCGTGCCACCCACACAAACCTGGAAGGCTCGGCCACTGGGATCACCAAAATTCAGCGGGTTATCTCCAGCATAGCTATAGGGCGCCCGCGTGAGCCACACCAGCGGATCAACGCTCAGGAACTGCGCGGTGGCGGGGTCGTAGACCCGAGCCCGCAGGTAGACGAGCCCGGTGTCACTGCTTGTGTACTGCCCATCCCAGCCGAGCGGAGTTGTAGCAGTGCCTTCGCAGGTCGGTGCCCCGTAGGCGCTGTAGGTGCACTTGCCGGTGACGGTTCCGGCCGAGCCTGTCAGGAGGCGTGTGCTACCGGCTTGGTCGTGGTGTAGGTAGGTGACGGTTCCTGCGCTATTGATTTGCTCGGTGGGCAGACCACCGGGGCCGTAGATGTAGCTGTTGGTTCCATCGTTGACGATCAGCGGCACGTTCGGGGTCGGGTTCCATGTGAGGTAGCTGGTTGTCCCTGAGATGGTCTGTGATGCGCGTAGGTAGTTTCCGTCGTAGGTGTAGGTGTCTTTGATTTCGGCGATGTCTGCTTCCTTTCGTTAAGCAACCCTTGCCGTGCCAAGCGGCAGCATCATAACCCGAGAAATAGGCAGATTCGACAGACGGGAACTGGTTCTTGCGCATTTTGCGGTGGATCTTGAAGTATCCGACCTTCGTATCCTTATAGATGGATTAAGTGTTAGTGATATCGGAACACTGCGGGTCGACTCTGTGCTGGGTGGCTCGTGTCTGAGCCGAGAGCCGTCATCAAACATCGAGTCGCCCGCGGGAGGTGTGAGCGTCACGCTTCCTCTCTTACGTGGATGAAGCTCAAGCCGCGAGGTTGTGGAGAGCCTGTACGAAGACGCGGCAGGTAGCGCTACAACCCCACGCGGATGCCGAACCCACCCAGCCGGCCAGACCCGGGCGACGGTTCGCTTCGTGCTCGCCCGCCCCGGTCGCGTCATCTTCGGCATCGAGCGCGCCACATCCGGACATCAGCGCGGAGGGAAATGCGCCCTGTTGAGTTCACGCTCGGCCCGCGCCGCCGGAGCGTCTGCCTTATGTGCGGTCGCTCGGGAGCTTCGTCCGCACCGGCTCTACGTGTCTCAATCGCTTCCGACTCAGCGGACGGATCCACGGCGCCAAGCTGAAGTCAATGGGCCATTTGGACGCTTCGTTCGGCCGAGCGTCGGAACGATCAACGCCAGAATCCGGGGGAGTTTGGGCCCATGAATGGGACCACGGCCAAATTTGCTCTTGAGGCGGACTTCGACGGCGGGCTTGATATCGCCAGAAACGGCTTGAACAAATGCGATCCGATCATGGACGCGGCGGGTTTCGAACCTGCGACCTCTCGCGTGTGAAGCGAGCGCTCTCCCACTGAGCTACGCGTCCTGAAGGCCCATGTTTCCAGGGCTTTCGCACAGTATGTCAGAGCGGAGCCGGCCGGTCAGTTAGGTCATTTTAGCCCGTTTTGAGGGTATTTGGGCGCGGGTTTCGCGGGTCACCCGCAAAACCCCAGAGGTGTCTTGAAGCCGAAGCACGACGCCAGGACGGCTCAAGGAGGGCCGACATGCAGCGCGTAGGCGGCGTGTCACCTGAGCAACTCGTCGGGCTCGCCCCCAAGCCAAGACGCGCTACCTCAAACCCAAGCGAGCTCGTCTGACAGCCGACGATTCTCGCTCTTTGCCGGCGAGCAAGCGCTGGCAAAGAGCCGACTGAGAGCACCGCTCCTCGTCCGACCCGGGCGTCTCGCTGTCTGCCTGCGACACGCCTGCTTTTCGCGCGAAGCGAGAGCCCGAGGAAACGGGCGTGGTGGCACGTACGATGACGCGTTAGGTCAGGTGCGCAAGATCGTCGGTCACGATCTGAACGATGCTGCGCACCCTGGCCGGTAGGCCATGCCCGTCGATGCGCACGTCCAACGTGTAAATGACGAAGCCGAAACCGGCCGCGTTCAGACCGACGACGAGCACGGGACCGCCGACATGGACAGCAAGCGTGCTGATGAACGGCGAGGCCCAGGACAGCCATTTGGCAGTATTACCAGCCCATTTCATCTGGTGGTGATAAGAGCCCGTAAGCTCTTCTAGAGCACGTTCGATGTCCGCCGCGCTATCGGTATCCAGGGCGTTCGCTTGCTCGATTGCCTCCTCGGCTGGGTGGGCGGCGTCATCGCGTCTGACGAGCCACCCGAGCAGGCCGCCAAAACGTGCTTCGAGAAGGCCTTGCGCGAAGTCTTTGGCGATGCCTTCGCCGGCGGCGACAGCCCGGCCGATGAGCTGGTGGGATTGCGCCGCAGAACTCGCGAGGAGCTTCTGGAACCCAGAGGCGAGCAGTCGCACGAGCCGGCGCTTGATCACACCCACGTGTCGGGCAAGCGTGTGAAGCCGTTCCAGTGGTTCTACCCCTGCGGTTATATGGAAGCCTCCACCGGTGCCCAAAAGTGAGCCCGTAGCGAATTTGTAGCCCGGCTCGGTGGCGCCCTCGATCAATGCGTCGAAGCTGTCGCTGACGGTCCCTATCAACTTGTACTGCACAGGATTGACGGCACCACCTGCGAGGGGCGCCGGACCGCCACTTCCAGTCTGCAGATCCGCACTCGAAGCCTCCGCCCTGCTAGTCTCATAGCCCTCACCGTCAGCCGCAGAGACCACCTCGCCACCAGCCACAGGCGGCGAGCCGCCGGCCTGCGGGTCGGGATCGTCGTCCTCCGGCTCGAGACCGTTACCGCCAAACAGTTCGTCTGCTTCTTTCAGGAGCCCGAGAGCTCGTTCAGGAGTCTCGGGCTCCTCGGTTGTGAAGACGGGGTCTGCAACCGGATGATCGGGACAGATGCGCAGCCCTTCGCACGCAACGGCCACATCGACCGCGCCGGCAGCCAACAACAGGAGTGCGACGCGGTCATATTCGGCGTCCTGCGAAAGGCGAAGCTGCGCTTCGCCGATCTCCGTCAGAGCCCGCGAGCGCTCGACAACCTCCTGCAGCGCACGCTCGGCTGCCGGCACCTCACGGTCTTCAATCAGCTCACGTTCCTCGTTCAGTGCAGGCTGGGCGACTTTGTAATACTTGTAGACCGCATCGCGGTAGGGGTCCCATGCATCGGTCAAAGGATCAGAGACCATATTCAGTCCGTGCGAACCCTACCAACTTGCTACCACAGCCGCTGGATGCCAAGTGAGCGGGCTCGCACCTACAACGCGGAGGGTGCGGGCCATGCTGGAAATTGGCTCGCGCCCAACCCAGGTATGGCGGGGCCACCCTCGTGACGCTTCTGCTTGCCAACCAGAAGCGAAAGTCTCGGCGGGCGCCTCCCTCGCTGACGCTCCGGACGACTTCCATGTGCCTTGCGCCCTGGGCCTCCGCTTTGCCCGGCGAATGCGAGCGTTGACGGGGCACCAGCGACCGTGCCCTCGTCTCGTCGTGGAACGGCCGCCGTTCCAGCCACGGCGCGGCGTACTGCGCTTGCCGGCATCCGGGGGGATCAGTACCTGGGTGCCTGTGTTCACGACCTCGTCGATCTGCTGCTCGTGCCAGTAGCCGTTAGCCGCGGATCGTGAACGAGATGGACGCGAAGCCGATCACGGCGAGCACATATTTGCCTGGGAAGAGCCTGTGGTGACCGTAGCGGCCCGTCAATCGCAGCGAGTTTCTGCCGGAATGGTCACGGTGGCTAAATGAGTAGACGCGCGCAAGGCGGGCGCAACGTCTACCGCGCGCGATCCTCGAGGAGGAGCATTGTGCCCCCACGAGCATACCGGGACGGCTTCGGTAGACGACGAAGCTGGTGGTGGCGCTGCCCGAGTCCAGGTAGGTGACCCGAGCGCCGGAGTGGCGTGGGCCATCAGCGAACGCCCTTGGAGTGACCTTCAGCTTGCTGATCGTTCTCCGTGGAGGCAAAGCTTCGCGTGGGGAGCTGTGCCCGAACGGCCATGCGCCGCCCGGATTCGCCGGGCCGGTACGGAAGCTCCAGCGGTGAGTCTCTGCCTGCAGCCCTCCGTTGGCGGCAAGCGTGACTTCGGCGGTATAGCTGGCGTTGGGCGCGAGCGGCTTGACAGGGATCACCATCGCGCCAGTCAGGTAGGAGCCGACTTCGCGGGTTTCACCCCCGATCGTGCGAACCTGTACGGGCCCGGATGGGCCGGTGAGCGTCGCCGATTCCAGGTTTGGGGCTCTGGGGTCGGTACACGAGATTCCGCATTCGCTCGGCTCCTCGTAGACAAATAGGTAGCGGCCCGTGACCGTGCCTTCCTTGATTCCGACGAACTTGCCGGGTGTGAAAGGCAGCTCGCCAGCGAGCTCTGAGGGAGGCAGGCCGTTTGTGCCGTCGCCGGGGTAGGTGATGATCGTCCCGCCGGGCTGTAGCGGCGGCCCGATGCCAGGCCAGGTTGTTGTACATGCGACCCCCCGGGATTCGTCTATCCCTACGACCGCGAGATCGGTGGTGTACAGCTGGTCCAAATGGATCGGTGCGTTCTCCCACGGGTTAGCTTCGCTGGCCCAGCCGCCACCGGAGAGGATGCTGTGCAGGCCAGCCCATTCACCGCCGGGCGAGGCACCCCGGAGGCTTGAGTCCTCGGGGTGTTCCAAGCGTTTGTTGTCCGCTAGGTAGCCGTCGTGCGCGGCGCAAGCCTGTGACCAGGTGGGATTGAGCACGAGGCCCGAGGGAAGCCCCCACTTTCCTCGCTCCGCGTTCAGGTAGCCAAGGTCGCGTTCGCTGTTGTGCGCGGTGATCCCGGCCGGGACCGCGAGTGGCGAGCTTGCCGGCAGGTTGAGGGTGACACTCGTTGTCGTGTTCGCGACAACGGTCGCCTGGGCGCTCGCGGAGACCTGGGTCGCGCTGTCCGGCGGCGTGTCGGTCGCCGACAACGTGACCGGGCCGGGCCGCACCGTCTCCGAGACGACGCCCGAAGAGGGAACTGGGGAGCTGCCGCCGCCCGAGGCGCTCTGGATCGAGAGTGACGCTCCGCTGGCTGGCTTCCCGTCAGCAGTCTTCACTGTGACCGTGATCGTGCCGACTTCCGCGAGTTTGGCTTTAATTTCAGCCTCGATTTCGGCCGCTGTCTTGGCTTCCGAGACCGTCGGTGTGCCGACGTCGGTAGGGCCAAGCGCGATCGACTGGCCTTCGGCAAGAGTCACGGTTTGGCTGCTGCGGGTTTCGTGGATGCCGCTTGCCGGGACCACGATCATCGCCACCGTGTATTCCCCCGGCGCTATCGAGTTCAGGGACCATTCGCCCTGCGCGTTGGTCAGCGTTTCGTAAGGGTGGATAACGCCGGTTACATTCGCCGGGGCGACGAAGACGAGCACACGACTCGCGGGGGTCATGTCGCTGTAGACCAGGGTGCCCGAGAGCGAACCGCCGCTGGCGCTCGCCTGCCCCGCGAGAGAGAGCAGGACGGCGCAGACAACCGGCATCGAGAGGATCAGCCGCCTGGCACCCCCTGCGATCCGCTCCCTTCCCATCCCGGGATTTCTGTCAGACGGGAGGAGGGCGCTCCCGTCCCAAACGCCGGCTACTCCGCGCCCTCTGACTTGGACGCGCAAAACGCGAGGACGGACACCATCGCTCTTGGCGGCCAGCCGGCGTACGTCCGGTGTCGAGACAGAGAGCTGCTTGTCGTCCAAGGCGAGAGCGCGGGGTTGTCGGTTGAGACGCTCGCCTCATCGCTCGAAGTAGAAGCGAGGCAAGGCTGGCCCCAATGGTGCCTATGCTACCCATAGTAGAAGCGCGCCATCACTTCCGCCTGGGAATCATGCGAAGATGCGCCTTCCTCATCGTGGGTCGACCTACCGTATGAGCAGGTTGCGCTTCACGAACGACCGCATGGGCGCGAACGATCGGGCCGCAAACCGACCGGATTCTTGGGGTCGATCCGCCGGGGCATACCTGAGCGCCCACCGTGGCGCGTCGCCTCCTGACCGCTTTCAGCCGCCCGGGTATTCCGAGACGATCTGTTCAACCAGCTGCCCGTCCAAGCTGCTAGCGCCCTGCTTAGCCAGAACATCTTTGGTCATCCGTAGGCCCTCGTAACGACGCTTACGACCACGCACGTCGTAGAAGATCTCCCAGCGGTCCTTCCCTTGATACTGGGCGACCTTGCCTGCCCCATATGAGACCTCGCTCACGCTCGGGTCAGTGAGAAATTGTTCCGGAGTTGACATTCGGTCCATGGTCGCACTAGCGCCAGACGCCCCCCCGTCCGGGACGGACCTTGGGCTTGCCGAAGCCGCCCGGCGGCGTGGCAAAGACCGGGCCTGCCGCCGACAGCGCAACCCCACGCTCCGCCGCAAGCCTCTCCGCGATCCACAGACACGACCGACTCGGCAGCCTCGTCCACGAGTACACGATCACCGCATAAACCAGGCCCGATCGAATAAAGACACCCCACAGCCTCTTTATCAGCCGCCGTGGTCCCGCACTATCTCGGCCATCTTGGCGATGAGATGGTCGGCAGACACGTCGAGCGTCTCCACCGCTGGACCCCAGTCGGAGATCGCGTCCTCGCGCAGCTGGAAAGAGGCGACGCCCTCTGAGACCTTGGCCGCGATCACGAACCAGCGCAAGCGTCTCTCGGTGTCGACGGCGATGCCTTCGCCGTTGCCCCAAAGCGGCCACGCTCGCAGCCCGAAGAGCCGATTGTGGTCCTTCTCTGACCCGTTGTGACGCCGACCCTGCATGCGCCTCACGAACGATTCAAGCTCGGGCTTGAGATCTTCCTCTAGCCGCCGGATATGCGCCAAGCAGGCCTCGACTCGGCGGCTCTTACCTTCGGCGGACTCGCGCTCGCGTTTCGCGCGCTCAACCCGCTCATGTGCCAAGTGGTCGTCGAGGCGGTTCACCGGGGGGCTACGGCGTTGGGCGCGCATCGTCAAATCCGACCGTGTGGCAAATCTGTGGGAAATCCGGCCAACTTGAGGCCGTGGTCGCGCTGTCGCTCATAGTGGTCCAAGGCAGCAGTGCGCACTGGTGGCCGCTCGGGCTCCCGGTTAGCCCGTCGAAGCAGCAGTCTACGCCACCCGTAGGAGTCGCACGGTCGGTGACGGTGATGCGGCTTCGTTGGTTGGGGACGGGGTGTGGCGGCTCATGTCGGCGTGTACCATCACGCCGGGACCGCCGTCGCGAGCTTCCACACGAACGGGACATCGTCGTTGCGAGCTCACGCCTCATCTCGTTCCAGCTAGCTCGCGTTCGGCTGTGCTTGGACCTCCCTGTCGCAGAACCGGCAAATAACCGCCGCGGCCTTGATGGTCTCAGCACACCAGGGGCAGGTGCGCTCGTCGGACTGCGCCGACGACGGTGGCGTGTAGATGTTCCCGTCGTCAAACACGGACCCTCTTTGAATGAGCGAGTTTGTTTCCTCGACACTCGCAATGAATACCTCAGGCGAGGGTCCATGATTGGAGCGCAATATCGCCTTTACCGTCGCAACCCGGCCGCACGTTTCGTCATCGAGACAAGTAACCATACTCGCCTCGGCGATTTCCTGACTTTCCACAGCGGCGATGAAGCTTGCAGCCGCGTCCTGCGCGTTCACGCAGGCCTCCGCAAAGATGCGGTAGAGCGGGAGGAACTTTTGCTCAGCCTCCTCGGCCATCTGGGTGAAATTACGGATTGCGATCGGAGTACCAGGCAACCCATCGTTTTGGTGCTGGCGAATCTTGTTTCTCGCGCCATTTGCCACGTTGGCAGGCTCAAGGCAGGCCATTGCCGCCGCGATAACCTCTTCACAGGCGGCTGCGTACACCTGCGCCCATTTGTCGGCGGTCTCGATCACTCCAGCCGCCATTGCCACCAGGTCGGTTTCGGCCGGGTCGATCCCGGGCTCGTGTCCCTCCGGCAAGACGACGCCGAGATTGCGCAAGGCGTCCGCGCTGATGCCATCTATGTATATGTCGCTGTCTCCTGCACGTCTAACCTCTTCATGGGCTTCGCGGAGCGACCGGCCGCCTAGGCGAACCACTGAGCCATCGCGGAGAAAAGCCACCGCCGGAAGACTCCAACGAGGGTCGTCAGGCTGCTTCTCAAGCTCGCATAGCTCCGGCACATTTATCTCTTGCGTTGGCATTTCACTTTCTCCTGTTGCCTGGTGCTCGCCACTCCCGCCGGGTCTTCTTGCTGGGAACATTCAGGTCGAACTCGTAGCCAGAAGGCTCCTTCGGCCGCACTGACACTGGGAGCGACCGAGAGCGACGGGTCAAACGAGGGCCTGTCACAGCCCGTCAACTTGGGAACACGTGGAACTGATCGTCGTCCGGCCTTCGACGCTCGCACCCGCTTGCGCGCCACCTCCAGCCAACCGCGCCTCAACCGTCTCAGGTCCCCCACCGTGCCACCTCACGTCAGCCACCGATTTCCGTCGTGGAACGTCGCCGAAAATACCAGATATCAAGATATCTGCGCCGCAACCCTGCGCCATGCTCGTCACTTGGATCGGCCGCTGTTGGTCGTCCATCTCGCTTGACTCCTCATCGGGGTACCGCCGTGAGCGGCGCTCGTCGGCACGCCCATCCGTCCATCGGCACCGTGAGCGACGCCGACCGCTGATTGGAAGGGGGCACGTTGCCGTTGTTGCAACGGGCTCCCGCGGCAACGCCACGTGGGCACAGGTCACACTCGCTTTAGCCACCAGAGCAGTTCGCGCAGGGAGCAGGTCCGTACGCCTGCTCCGGACGACAAGCAGCAGTCTAGGCTGATGAGTCGCGGGTTTCCGCATTGCCAGCGCGAAGCAAGCACGTGGCCTCCGTCCGCTCGACCGCCTCCTTGATCTGCCTGGCCCCCAGCCCCGGGGCCTCTCGGCTACTTTGGGAGGCTCGCCCGGATGTCGCTCAAGCGGCGGTAAAGGCGTAGCGGCTGCTCGGGCGCCTCGATGAAGCCCCAGCGCCCATAGAACGCGGCGGCGACGTCATCGACAGCGTCCACGACGAGTAGACGCGCGGCGGCATTCTCTCCGGCGGCGACGGCTTTACGGAGTGCTTCGGCGAGGAGCAGTCCGCCGAATCCGCGGCCCTGCTGGGTGCGGTCCACGGCAAGCCTCGCGAGCAGCACCATGCCCACGGGGTAGCCGGGCATACCACGCACCAGACGCGCGGGTGCGTCCTTTCTGCGCACCGAACCCATCGTCAGGCTGAAATAGCCGATCGGGTGCTCGCCGTCGACCGAAAGCGGTAGACACTCGCCTTCGGCTCGCATCCCCGTTTCGACCAGCAGGAATGTGCGTGCGGAGTCCATCCGCTGCGCGGCCAGCGCGTGGCGCACGAGCCAGGCGTTCAGCCCGGTGTTTCCACAGTCGAAAGACGAAAGATCGTGATGGGTGTCGAGCCGCTCCAAGCGCGGCCCCGCGCCGCTCACTGCTCAGGGACGCGCGGATGCCTGGCGAACAGGTCGACGAGCTCTGGGACGACTTCAGCGGGCTTGTCGAGCTCGGCCAGAAACCGCGTGAAGGCCACATTGGACAGCACGAGATCCCGTTGGTCGCGCACGACCCTGCGCGCGCGGGCTGTGACCGTCTCCAGCAAGAACGCCGTTACCGTGGTGTCCTGCACCTCGGCCGCCTCACGGATGATGGCGTCCTGCTCCTCGCTCACCCGCACTTCAAGGCGGCGCCGCCCCGACCCGGACTGTGCTGTCTGTGCCATCCACAGCACTCTAGCACGATCCGGACACCGTCCGGACAGAAGCCTCCCGAGCCTGCCCCGCCCCAAGCCACGTACGAGGTGCTGGTATCACACGGCTCTGAGTGGTCTCGTTCGCAAGTCCACGAAACTGCCAACCGGATGAGAGCAGCAACAACGAAGCGATGACGATGCGTCCCATCAGCTCGTGCGGGACGCGCGAGAAGATGATGTCGGCGTCGAGGACCGCTCGTGGCCGCTGGTGCTCGCTCACTCGGGCGGTGCGCCCATCGCGTCGAGCCCGCGCGACCACTCTGCCGTGAGGCGCTCGTGTTCGGCCCGGCGCTCCTCGAAGGCGAGCACCGAGGAGAGCGGGATCTTCCAGTGGCTCGACGCGGGGAGCCGCTGCGCCACGAGATCGCCATAGCCGATCAGCCGCATGACGTGCTGGCGGGAAAAGTCGAGCCGATCGGCCACCTGCTGAGGCGAGAGCAACTCCTGCTCCTCGGCGAGCGTCACCGCGACATGCTTGCCGTCCGCGAGCATCCTCTCGATCTCCTCGGCCACAAGCGCAGCCTGGTCACGAGCTGTTGGGTCGAGATGCAAGGTCTTCACGAGACGACCCTAGCATAACTGACCTAACTGCACATCACCCTGGCTCGCGAGTGGGCGCGGGTGGACTCGAACCACCGACCTCTCGCGTGTGAAGCGAGCGCTCTCCCACTGAGCTACGCGTCCTCGTACGCCAAGTGTATTGAGCTTCGCGAGCGGGTGGCTACGGGTGCTCTGCCTCCGGGGACAAGGTCGAGGGGAGCACACGCTCGTCCAGGATGCGCAGACAATAAAGAGCTAGACCTGTTCTCAGTTGTCTGCGATACTGGGGTGGGATGGTGAGGAGAGGTTTTGCGATAGCGCTTCTGGTGACCGCGTTCGGGGCCACTCAGGCTGACGCGTCGGGGGCCTCCCCACAAGACATCTCCTCCACGCATGCGACGCTCGTGGCGGCCTACAAGGCGCTTCACGGTGTGGTGAAGACGTGGCCCACCGTTGAAGCGAGCCTGCGAAAGCTCAACCACAAGTTCGCGATGGAGTGCCCCAACGTGGGGATGGGGTCGCCTCAGAACAAATCGGGGCAGAGGCTCGCCTATGAGGTGGCGGGGGCGTTGTGGGCGGCGGCCTACCACACCGATGCGGGGATCGTGAATACGTTCATCAATACGGTGAGTCCGTTGCGATGGAGCGACCACCGGATCGTGCGCCGTGGGTTGAAGTTCATCTTCGGGTTGCACGAAATGGAGGCTCTTCAGGTGCCGGATCTCTGCGGGGACGTGCGTTTGTGGGCGGCGAGCAACTACAACACCGCGTCCGCCGACACAGAACAGTTCGACCGCCATGTCGAAGGGATCGATGTCGAAATCCCCTCGCTGCGGATGTTCCTTCCGTCGCTTGCGCCCTCCGACAAGGGGCTCTACACGCAAGTGACGCACCTGGTGAGGAGATTTGAAGAACTCGAAGTCACGACCGGCCAGCAGTATTGGAACGAGGTGCTCGAAACGCTCTCGTTGAACCAGTAGCAAGTTCTCGGGCGCGCGAGCGGTGCCCGGTGCGCGGTATGGCCCGATGCGGGGAGTCCTACCGCTCTTCAGCCCCGGGCCCTGGATGGGGTGCGAGCCTGACGGCGGGTATGGAGTAGGCGGAGACGAGCGAATTCACCTCTCCCTGCGTGAGCGAGGGGCCAAACGCAGAGGGGCCGCCGAGCTGTGCATAGCCTTCGGCGAGGCGGGTGCCGATGAGGGAGAGGTTGAAGTGGGCGTCGTAAACGGAATGGATGTAGAGCGGTGAGTTGGCGCGGGCGAAGATGGCGAGAACAGGTGCGCCGGTGGCGATGGCGGTGAGGGTGGTTTCGGTAAGTCGCCAGCCGCGCTCGGAGAGGCGGTCGTAGCTTTCGTAGAGCCCCGCGATTGAGGCGGCGGGGCCGGTGAGCTCCTGGGCGTGGGCCATGAACGAGGGGGCGGTGAGCGCGGAGGCGGCGGCGCTCGCCAAAGCAACGGCGTTGCGGAGCTGGCTGTCGAGCGTGGGGGGGAGCCCGTTTGAGATGAGTGGCCAGGCGGCCCGCGAGGCGGATACCTCGCGGTGAACGGGGTTCAGTACCGCGCGCAACCCGTCGCTCACCTGCACGAACTGTGCCCGCTGGAGGGCGAGTTCGCGGTGGGAGGAAACGTGCGCTTCGGAGGAGCAGCCCGCGAGCGGGGCGAGAGCGGCGAGCGTTGCGAGGAGTGTGGCTGCGCGGCGAGGGGAGAGGGGCGATCTCTTGCGTTCTCCCACCACGGGGTGAGGAGGGGCGAGGCCGAACCTCGCGCCGCCGGTGGAGGCGGCGCGAGGAGCCTTGCGACTACAGAGCTTTGTTACCAGCGTCAGACGCCGAGCAGGTCCACCACGAACACGAGCGGCGCGTTCGCCGGGATGGTGGGGGGCGATCCGGTCTTGCCGTAGGCGAGTTCGGAGGGGATGATGAGCATGCGTCGTCCACCCACCTTCATGCCTGCGACTCCCTCGTCCCAACCCTTGATGACCTGGCCCTTGCCGAGGGTGAACGCAAACGGTTCGTTGCGCTTCCAGGAGGCGTCGAACTCCTTGCCGCCTTTGTAGAGCACACCGACGTAGTTCACCGTGACGGGCTCCCCGGCCTTGGCTTCGGCGCCCGTGCCTTTGATGATTTCCTTGGTGACTAGCGTGGTGGGAGCGGCGCCCGTGGGCACCGTCACCTTGGGCTGCGTTGAGAGCGGCCCACTCGTGGGAGTCTTCGCTGAGGCCGTCGGGGGTGCGTTGGGGTTAGTGGACGTGGGTGTGGTTTCGCCCTTGACGTGCGGGACGGAGCTCACATCGGACTCGTTGCCGACGCCGATGGAGGAGGATTCGCTGCTCGACCCGCATCCGGCGATGAGGCCGGCGACGGCGAGCGTTGCGATGGGAAGCGTTATGCGTGAGTTGAATAGTTTGGGTGTCATCACGGTGGGGCAGCCTAACGCATGGAGGTGGGTTCGCGCTACGATCGAACCGGACCGTGCTAGGCGGGGATGTAGCGGCGCCCTGAATCCGCAATCCGCTCTAGCGGGGCTGAACTCCTCCCCGAGGGGTTTCGCTCTCCTCGTCCCGCTGTTTTGGGCGTCGATGGTTCGGGTCCCGCGCGGTGTCGGCTTGTGAACCAGGTCAGGTCCGGAAGGAAGCAGCCTTAAGCGATTACCGGCAGGCGCAGCGGGAGCACCCGATCCGGAGTTCTCAGTGGCGATCAGGCGAGGTGAGGCGGAAACCACGACGGGGGGTGCACGGTCCTTTTTGACCCCTGCCGTTACGGGTCTACCCAAGTCACTCCCACGTAACGGCATTTGCGGCGGGCTTGGATGGCGACGGTAGCCCCGGTTAGCCACAGTGTTCGAACAGCAGCCACGAGCGGTTGGATCGCGAGGCGGTGAACCCGGGGGGGATGGAAACAGCGGAATGAGGGTCGTGGGGATCGAGCACGTATTCCCGTTCTACTTCGGCGCTCGCGGGATCGACATATGTGCCTGTCGCAATGGGTTTGGCTTGCGCGCTGATTATCAGCGAAGGGCGCGCTTTGAGGTAGAGCGCGAGCAGGGGGATGGGGGCGTGGTTGGGGACTCCCACCGGGCCGCACTTCAGGGCGATGGCTTTGGAGTGCACGAGTGCGAGTAGGTCGTCTTGGATGCCTTCCTGCACAGCGAGGTTGTGGAGCTCTTTGTGGGCGGAGCGGACCTGCGAGGGGAGGGTGACGATGAGAGCGAGCAGCACCACCCCGCCCGCCACCATCCAGGGGAGCCTGCGTTTGTCGTCCTTGGGGAGGGCGGTCCAGCCGAAGACCCCGGCCCCGCAGAACACGCACAGGATGGCGCCGGCGAGGAAGGCGTAGCGGGTGTCGATTGGTAGGCCCACGGAGGCCATCGCGGCAAACACCACCACCGCCGTGACCCCCACGATGGCGGCAAGGGTGGCCTTTTCGCGTAGCCACGCCAACGTGAGCACCCCACCGAGTGCCGCGCCCACGAGTACCGCCGGGCGCAGCACCTCGCCGATGCGGCGGGGGATGTACTGCGGGATGTCCCCGATCCCCGACGCCCTCCCGAGCGTGGTGGCGGTGTGTTTGGTGTTGGTGAGCGACCACATCGCGTTGCCTGTGACTAGCAGGTCCGAGAGCACCCACACCAGTGGTGCGGCGGCGGCTAGCAGAGCGAGCCATGCGAGTTGGGGGCGCGTGCGCGAGGGGTAGGTGCGCGTGGAGGCGATCAGCAGATAGAGCCAGTAAAGGGCGGAAAAGGCCCACGCCTCGGGGCGCAAGAGCCCGGCGAGGGCGAGCAGCACGAGCACGGGGGTACCGGCGCGGCGTTTGCGGGTCTCCACGAGCAGGGCGCAGAGGACGAGCAGCATGTAGGGGACATCCACGTAGGCGCGCACTCCGTAGGAGAGGACGGGTACGCGGGTGAGCAGGACAAGCGCTGCCACCACCCCGGCGGCGCGACCGAACCAGGCGCGGCCGAGCGCGTAGAGCACCCACCCGCACGCCGAGAGTGCGAGGAAGGCAAGTGCCACCATCACGGCTGTCGTCGCGGACGCGCCGAGCGGGGAGAGCACAACACCCAGCACCTCCACCAGAGGATGCGGCGTGGGCGCGATCGGGAGCCCGTATTGGGGTACTTCCCCGCGCGAGAGCTGTTGCCCCCAGACGAGCCCGTAAAGGGTGTCGTAGTTGACGAATCCCACCCCCGCAATCATCCACAGCACGATCGCGCCGAGGAGGATGGCGAGAGTGGGTGGCAACCATTTCGAGGGCCTCGCCTGGGCGCACACACGCGAGCGCCCACGCGCGAGTTCCACCCAACGGGACACATCCTCCCGCTCTCTCGCCGCGGGCGGAGCGGCTACCGGGGCGCGTCCTTCGCCCTCGCCCGCCGTGGTGGGCGCGAGCGCTCGCTTGCTGGTGCTCTTCACAGACGCGCACGCTATCTGAGCGCCCCGCCCCTCACCTCCGTACGCCCCTGAGGGGACCGCCACGGGCGGGGATAGACTGGCTCGGTGGCCGCCGGAGGATCGCTCTATCGCAAACACCGTCCCCGTTCCTTCGGGGATGTGGTGGGTCAGGAGCCGGTGGTGCGCACCTTGCGCCACGCGGTGGAACGGGAGCAGGTCCATCACGCCTACCTGTTCGTGGGATCGCGCGGGACAGGGAAGACCTCGACGGCGAAGATCCTCGCCTCTTGCCTGAACTGCGAGCGTGGCCCCACTGTTGAGCCGTGCGGGGTGTGTGATTCCTGTCGTTCGATTGCAAACGCCACCTCGCTTGATGTGATCGAGATGGACGCGGCGTCGAACAACTCGGTGGAGGACATCCGCGAGTTGCGCGAGAGCGTGGTGTTCGCGCCAGTGTCGGGGCGCCACAAGGTGTACATCCTCGACGAGGCCCACATGCTCTCCCAGGCAGCATGGAACGCGTTCTTGAAGACGCTCGAGGAGCCCCCTCCGAACACGGTGTTCGTGCTCGCCACCACCGAGGCGCAGAAGGTGCCGGCGACGGTAGTTGACCGCTGCCACCGTTTCGATTTCCACCGCCCCACGGTGGAGCAGATCGCGAGCGTGCTCAACCGCGCGGCAACCGCGGAGTCGATCGTTATTCCCCCCGAGGCGGTGGCGGCGATCGCGCGCTCTGCCACGGGGAGCTTCCGCGACGCGTTGGGGACGCTCGAGCAACTGCTCGCCTACAGCGGCTCGCAGATCGCACTGGAGGATGTGCTGGCGGTGCTGGGGGTAGCCGATGAGCAGCTGCTCGCCGATGCGTTTGACACGGTGAAGCAGGGGGACGCCCGGGGCGCGCTGCTGACGGTGGGGCGCTGCCTTGAGGGAGGGCGTGACGCGGGCTCCTTCACACGCGACCTGGAGGGGAGGGCGCGGGAACTGTTGGTGGTGCAAACGCTCGGGGAGGTACCCTCTGAGTTGTCGCTCACGCCGGAGATAGACGAGCGCTTGCTCTCCCAGGCGCAGCGGATCGGGGCGGCAGAGGTGGTGCGGCTGCTCGATCTCCTGGGGGCGGCGCTCGAGAGCGTGCGCGCGGGCGCCGACCCGCGCACGCAACTGGAGCTGGCGCTCGTGAAGGCGGCAACCCCCCGTGCGGACGGCTCCACCAGGGCGCTGCTCTCGCGCATCGAGCGCTTGGAGCAGGCGCTTGGGGCATCAACCCCTACACCCTCTGGGCCCCCTACGACCGCGGCGCCGGCGTCGCCACCACCGGCGCCCCCGGTGGTGGAGGCGCGCGTGGGGCTCGCCAACCACGGCGGTGAGTCCCCCGCGGCAACGCCCGAACCAAGCGTCTCGCCCGAGTCCGCATTGTCCGAGCCCGCATCGTCCAGAGCAAGCGTCTCGCCGGAGCCCGCGTCGTCCGAACCAAACGGCTCGCCCGTGCCCGCTTCGCCCGTGCCCGCTTCGCCCGAGCCCGCTTCGCCCGAGCCCGCTTCGCCCGTGCCCGCGTCGTCCGAGCCCGCTTCGCCCGTGCCGGCCTCCGAGCCGCACCCGGCCGAGCCGGCTGTGGCGGTGGCCGTGGCGGAGCCCCCACTACTTGACGACGTCGTAGCGTTGTGGCAGGCCACACACGAGTCGGTGCGCGCCGAGCACGGGTTGCTCGGGGCCGTTCTTGACGAAGCCGTCCCCGCGAGTCTCACGGACGAGGAGCTCACACTCGCCTTCGCCCCCACCGCGGCGTTCCTCAAGCGTAAGGCCGAGGACCCCGCGAACCGCATGATCTTGGTGGACACCCTGCGCCGTCTCACCGGCCGGCGCTACCGCGTGCAGTTCGAGCTGAGCGAGGAGCTCGAGATGCATGAGAGCTCCAACGGGAGTCCTCCCACCGAGGAGGAGATAGTGGCGCGGTTGATGGCGGAGTTCGACGCGGAGGAGCTCCCCGAGGATTGGCTTCCAGACGAGAAAGGCGAGGAATAGTGCCCCCAAAGCCCCAACGGCCGAACATGCAGCAGATGCTCAAGCAGGTGCAGAAAATGCAACAAGACATGGAGCTTGCCCAGCAGGCGCTCGCCGAGGAGACCGTCGATGCGTCCGCGGGAGGGGGGATGGTGACGGTAACTGTCTCGGGGGCCCTCGAGGTGCGGGCGGTGAAGATCGCCCCCGACGCCGTTGACCCCGAGGACGTGGACATGCTTTGCGACCTCGTCCTCGCCGCCACCAACGAGGCGTTGCGCGCCGCGCAGGACTTGCAGGCCGAGCGGATGGGGGCCGTCACCGGCGGGCTTGACCCCTCCTCGCTCGGTGGTCTCGGGTTGCCGGGTTTGTAGCCAACCTTGAGTTCCTTCGCGCCACCTATCCAGCGGCTCGTCACCGAGCTCTCGAAGCTCCCCGGTATTGGCAACCGCACCGCCCAACGGCTCGCTTTCCACATCCTGCGTGCCTCCGATGAGGACGCCCTCGGGCTGGCGGATTCGATCAAGGAGGTGAAGGAGAAGGTGGGGTTGTGCGAGGTCTGCTTCAACCTTGCAGACGAACCACGGTGTCGTATCTGTCAAGACCCCCGTCGCGATGCAACCTTGGTGTGCGTGGTGGAGGAGCCCTCAGATGTGATCCCGATGGAGCGCACTCACGAATACCACGGCTTCTACCACGTGCTTGGGGGCGCGTTGTCTCCGATCGACGGAATCGAGCCTGAGGACCTAAAGATCGAGGAGCTCTATGCCCGGGTGGCGCCCTCCGGACACGGAGACTCGCCTGCCGTGCGTGAGGTGGTGCTCGCCACCAACCCCACCACCACCGGCGAGGCCACGGCGCTCCACATCGCCGAGGAGTTGCGCCACAGAGCGCCGGAGGTGTCGGTCACGCGGCTCGCGAGCGGCCTTCCGGTGGGCGCCGACCTGGAGTACGCAGACGAGGTGACGCTGGGCAAGGCGCTCGCGGGACGACGGTCTCTCTGAGCGCCTCCTCCTCCCGCGGCCACACCAGCTACGGGCGGGGTCCAAACCACCAATCCCAACCGCTCCCCGGTGGCACACGGTGGCAGCTCAACGGTAGCCTTGCTGGTATGAGCGACATCGTGGTGATGAAGTTCGGCGGCACCTCTGTCGCTGACGCTGAGCGCATCAAGCGGGCGGCCCAACGGATCGTTGAGAAGCGCGAGCAGGGGTTCTCAGTCGTGGCGGTGCTCTCCGCACGGGGGAAGACCACCGATGAGCTCATCTCGATGGCAGAGGAGGTCTCAGAGGCCCCCGACCCCCGCGAGATGGACATGCTCCTCTCCACCGGAGAGCGCATCTCATGCGCGTTGTGCGCGATGGCCATCAACGACCTTGGCCACCGCGCCATCTCCTTGACCGGCTCCCAAGCGGGAATCGTCACCGACCAGTCGCACACCAAGGCGCGCATCCTCGACGTCCGCGCCGACCGTGTGCGGGGAGCACTGGAGCAGGATCGCATCGTTCTCGTGGCGGGCTTCCAGGGAGTGTCCACCGCGGATGACGTCACAACGCTTGGCAGGGGTGGCTCTGACACCACGGCTGTCGCCGTGGCGGCCGCCCTACAGGCGCGGGAGTGCGAGATCTATACCGATGTCGCGGGGGTGTTCAGCGCCGACCCCCGCATAGTGCCTGACGCGCGCAAGCTCCCCACCGTTTCCTTCGAGGAGATGCTGGAGATGGCGGCATCTGGTGCAGGGGTGTTGCAGTTGCGCTCAGTTGAGTACGCCCGCAACCAGGGGGTGCGTATCCACTGTCGCTCCTCCTTCGACGACACCCCCGGTACCGTTGTGCTCTCAGAGGGAGAAACAATGGAGCAACCACTCATCACAGCTGTCACCCACTCCACCGCCGAGGCGCGGCTGACACTCGTGGGGATACCAGATGCCCCGGGCGCCGCCGCGCGCATCTTCGAGGCGCTTGCGCAGGGCAACGTGAACGTGGACATGATTGTCCAGAACGAGCCCACCTCCGCCGGGGGGAAGGCGGAGATCTCCTTTACTGTGCCCCGCGAAGACCTACGTGTGGCGAGAGCGGCGCTCGAGTCGATCGAGGGGGAGGTGTTCACCGGGCTCACCGCCCATGAGGAGATGGGGAAGGTGTCGATCGTGGGCGCCGGTATGCGATCGCACCCCGGCGTCGCCGCCAAGGTGTTCGATGTGCTGGCGCGAGAGGGGATCAACATCCAGATGATCTCCACCTCCCCGATCAAGATCTCCTGCGTGATCGCGCGCGAGTACGTGGAGCGGGCGGTGCAGGCGCTTCACTCGGCGTTCGAGCTTTCCGGCCCCGACACGGTGGGTGTCGAGGAGCCGTTCAAGGTGCGCGAAGCCGGCTAGCGCGCGGAAGAACTGTTTCTCACCCGTGACCCCCGGGACGATCTGGGGCATGTTCGCGCGAAAAAGGTCCCGATGACCCTACGTGGGTGCCCTCTAAGTGCTGGTTGAGTGGCCGGGTGGGTCTACAAAACTTCCGTAGTTTGCCTAGTTGCGCCAACGTGAAGCCTCGGTAGTTTTTGCCGTCATCGGCCCACCGGGAAGGAGCCTGGCTAGGAGCGGCCGAGATGGTCTGATCTCTCTCCTGAGACGTATTTAAGTGAAGTTGTGTTCCACGGTGTCCAGCGCGAAATTCGTAAGTCTGGACTCGGGGTTAATCGGCCTTGCATTGTGCAGTTGAATGTGTTTAGACTGGCGCCGGCGCGGGGGCGCTGAGGGCAAAGGTTTGACGCGCCAGGTAGGTGTGACTTTGGGGGAATAGTGGCAAGCGAGGCAGCGGAAGGATCCGTGTTGAGCAGCGAAGCTCCAGCAAAGGCCGAGAGGGCGCCATCCTCCGGTCCGCTGCTGCGCGAGCGTCGCGAGCGTAGTCCTCTTGGGTCGTGGGGGCCGTTGCGCAGGGGCACGGCGGCGCAGATCACAGAATCGGCCGGTCCCGCCGCGAGCATGCGCCGCGATTGGATCTTTCGCCGCACCCTTGCGGTGGCCGACCTATGCGCACTGACGTCTGTCCTGCTGATCACCGTGGAGCTGCTGCCGGGCTCGCTGCGCTTGAGTTGGGGGATCGTTGGAGCACTGCTCGGGTTGCTCGCGGGCGCCAAGTTGTTTGGTCTGTACGACCGTGACGAAGCTCTGATCCACAAGACCACGCTTGACGAGGCGCCGAAGCTATTTCAGCTTGCCACGCTCACCACGCTCGTGGTGTGGCTCGCCGACCGCCCCATCGTCGAAGGGGCCCTTGCTCGCAGTGGGGCATTGTTGCTGTGGTTTCTGCTCACCTTCGCTCTGATCGGGTTTCGTGGGTTGGCGCGTGCCCTCGCGTTGCGGGTGGCGGCTGTCGAGCGGTGTCTGTTCATCGGCGACACTGCCTCGGCGCAAACAATCCGCTCCAAGCTCTCAGAGCGATGCGGGACGAAGGCAATGATGGTTGCCCATATCGACCTCCATGAGGTGGCGCCGTGGTCGACCGATGTCTTTTCAAAGCAGCGACTGAGCGAGATTCGTGAACTGGCGCGCACGCTTGACATCCACCGCGCGATCGTCGCCCCTGGCAGCGCCGATGGGGGCGACATGCTCGACTTGGTGTGTGCGCTCAAAGCGGTGGGGGTGAGGGTGAGCGTGCTTCCGCGATTGCTCGAGGTGGTGGGGTCTTCCGTCGAGTTCGACGACCTCCACGGTGTCACCGTGATGGGTGTGAGGCGCTTCAGCCTCACTCGCTCCACCGCTGCGGTAAAGCGAGCCTTCGATCTCCTCGGCGCCTCGCTGGGGCTGCTGGCGGCGACGCCCCTGATGGTGGCGATCGCGATCCTCATCAAGCTCGACACACGCGGGCCGGTGTTCTTTCGTCAGTTGCGCGTGGGCCGTCACGGGGTGAACTTCTCAATGTTCAAGTTCCGCACGATGGTGGCCGGCGCCGAGCAGCTCAGAGAGTCGTTGTCAGATCACAACGAGGCTCAAGCTGGTCTCTTCAAGATCGCTGAGGACCCTCGCATCACGCGCGTGGGGAAGCTACTGCGGAAGAGCTCCCTGGACGAGTTGCCACAGCTCTTCAACGTGTTGCGCGGGGAGATGAGTCTCGTCGGCCCCCGTCCGCTGGTGGTGGAGGAGGATATGTGCGTGGAAGGGCGCCACCGCCAGCGCCTCGAGCTCTCCCCGGGGATGACCGGCCATTGGCAGATCCTCGGTCCCGCCCGGGTGCCTCTGCGGGAGATGGTGGCGATCGACTATCTCTACGTCGCCAACTGGTCGCTGTGGACCGACGTGAAGATCCTATTGCGGACGGTGCCGCACGTGCTCGGGCGCCGTGGACTGTAGTCCCGCACTCTCCGACGCCCCACGGTATACCGTGATCTGCGGCATCGCGATGGGTTGCTCCACCGGGGTGAGCAGCTCGTCTTCCCAGTTTTGAAGTGGATCGTCGCTACCCTCGCGGCCGCGTTGCGCCGTCGCGCTCAGGGAACGGTCGGCGTTGGCGGCCATACGGCAGGCCACTACGACAAGCGTGATGACGACAAGCCAGGCGGTTGTGAGCACAAGGACTACGGTCATTTGTGATCCCTTACGCTCACGAGCATCCTTGTCCTTCTTTTCGGGCAATTCCTGTCGTCCTTTGAGGGCAGTGTGGGGGTGTTGGACGGATGTCTGCACATACGCGTGCTTATCGACCTCGCTCTCGTCATACCCTCTGCGCCGCTCCTTTGAGTCGGCTTGTCTCAGAATGTCTAGGTTTGCTGTGATTCTGAGCGTTCCCTGCCAGATAGTGGTTGCCCGTTTGGGGGCACGCTTAAGCCTCTAACAGCAGACTTGTCGAGATCGAGGCGGACTACCCACCGCCACAAGTGACACTGGCAGCGCCGCCGGGGCGGGAGGACGGCGCTCCACGTAGCTACGCGTCTGTCGTTGGTGCGAGACGAGTCTTTCGCAACGTGAAGGACGACAACACCGACGCATGGATTCCCAGCCGTCTCCTCGTTAGGCCGTACAGCCAGACGTTCCACGCGATCATGCTGAACGTCGTGGCGCATGCTGCTCCTGTGAGCCCGTACAAGCGCGCGCCGGCATAACACAGCGCCACGTTAAGCGCCGAGGTGATCCCGTATACCTTCGCGGTGTCGTTCTGGTATCCCGTCATGCTCAAGAGATAGCCGACTGGACCGCAGGCCGCATTTATCAACTGCCCAAGGAGAAGCACGAGCAAAGCCGTATGGGCCACAGAAAAACCAGGGCCGAACAGATCGAGTACAAAAGGTGCCAGTGCGGCAATGCCGATGGCGATGAGCAGCGTTGGCCAGAACACCCACTGCGCTGAGACCGCTACAAGTCGCTGCAGGCCAACACGGTCTTTCCGTGTGTCAAGCTCGGAGAAGAGCGGTGCTGTCATGGCGCTCACCGCTACTAGGACGTAGCTAACGAGGGTGGCTGACTTTGTCGCTGCCAGATAGTAGGCCGCGTCGCGTACGCCGCGTGTTGCTCCAAGTATCAAGAGGTCCGCTTGTCCCAGCGCGACCTGAAACCCCGCCACGAGAAGAAGCGGCATCGAGACGCGCAGCCATACGCGAGTGTCATATATGGCGGCAAGGGGCGATCTGGACTTTTGTACTACCTCGCGCACAAAAAACGACTGAATAGCTGCAATCGCTACATAGACGACTAGTGTGATCGTGATGGCTGCGACCGCTGTTATCTGGCCTGAGATAGACCAGAGCGCTCCTGTGAAGAGAAGGAGCACAAGTGGCCTTACGACGAAAGGCAGAGCGTAAGCACCGACGACACGACCACCGGCACGTATTATGGCGGTGTCGAGGTTGATCAAAACGCCGACGGGGATCATCCAAAGCGCTACCAATGCGATCTCGGATGCCTGGTCCAAACGTAGAAACGCGGCGACCAAGATCGTTCCAAGCACGGCGACCGCGCAGCCTCCGATCAAGGCTGCTCGCCGACTCATCCGCACGAGCCCATGAGTCCGTGCATGATCGCCAAGCGTGCGATATTGGGGAATAAACCGCAGCACCGACTGTGGAAATCCGAGCCCAAGGACCAGAGCCGCAAGCGTGGCCCATGCCATTGCGTAGATGTAAGCACCGAACTGCGACACCCCCATCCAGCGCGCAAAAGCGATCTGCGAGAGATAGGTGAGTCCCGCACCCACAACCTGTAGGACTAGGGCGATTCCCGCGCCACGGGCGACACGCGTCAAGCTGACCATCGCGTAAGTCTATGCGTCGGCGGATCGAGTCCGCGACCGATACGAGTTGCATGCAAGCGGAAAGCACGGGGCCAAGGGTTGAGCGCGGATCGGCAGGGTAGGCCGCCGAAGGCCCAAGATCCAAATAAGGGAATAGAGCTTTCAAATGGCTGGATGTGTTGGCGTAGGCCCCGAGTGGGCTACTTACCGAGCGCGGATGCTGACTACATCGATATGCTCCACCAGGTGTCACACGAGAGATTGAACCTCCGTCCGCCGGGTCAAAATTTTAATCGTGTCCTACTGGTCTGTTCGTCCGGTGGCCACCTTGACCAACTGCTGGTCCTTGAGCCTTGGTTGCGCGAACGCGATGTTGCGGTAGCCACCTTTGAGAAGCCGGATGCGGTCTCACGTCTGAAGATGTGGCGCTGCTATTGGCTTGCATGGCCCACCAATCG
>DASXNB010000008.1:0-2810 GCA_036495305.1 Solirubrobacteraceae bacterium
GACGGGTTTGCCTTTAATCGAGAGCCGGCTGTCAAACCCCGGCCCGGAGGACCACAACGGCCCTCCACACACCCCATCGACCACCCCAACCCACCAACCAACACCCAAAAACCACAACCGAACATCCGTCCAAAACCTCAAGAAAAAGTCGCAAAACCGGACTACCCTGTGCAATCTGGCTTGCATGACAGCGCTCTTGCAAGCTCGGACTCGCGACAAGCCGGCGGCAAGACAACAGGGCTCGTCCGGCCGATCGACGGATGGCCGGGCGGGCTGTGCCCGCTAGCCTTGCGTGGTCATGGTGTCATCGTGATCGACCTGCACTCTCACATCCTTCCCGGGATAGACGATGGCGCGTCTGACATGGCGAGCGCAGTCGCGATGGCGAGGGAGGCAAGCTCGAAGGGCATCCGGAAGGTCGTGGCCACACCCCACGTCGACCACAAATACGACACGCGCGCAAGCACGATCAAGTCGCTCGTGGCGTCCCTCAACGAGGAACTCGCACGCAAGTCGGTACGTGTAGAGGTGCTCACGGGCGCCGAGGTGGCCGCTTACAGGTTGGCCGATCTGGGTGAGCGGGAGTTGTGCGATCTCGGGCTGGGCGGCGGTCCTTACACACTGGTCGAGGCCCCGCTCAGTTCGACTGTCGGCGACTTCGAGATTTTCCTCGACGAGCCAGGCGCCCGCGGCCGGCGCTATGTGCTGGCACACCCTGAGCGCTCACCCCACTTTCAGCGTGACCCCGACCGCTTGCGAAGATTGGTGCTAAGTGGGGTGCTGGTCTCGATCACCGCCAGTGCGCTGTCAGGACGTTTCGGCGGGAGCGTTCGCCGGTTTGCCGTGTCTCTGCTCGAGCTGGGGTTGGTACACAACGTGGCCTCGGACATGCACGACGTGAGTAGGCGACCGCCCGGTATCGCCGAGCACCTTCGCGCTGTATCGCCGATCCTGCCCGGCATTGTCGAGCTCGAGAACTGGCTCACCTATGAGGTTCCGGCGTCCGTCATCGCGGGACGCCCGGTGATGATGCCGCCGCGGCTCGTGCGTTCACGCCGGCGCGCTTTCGGGCTCGGCCGCATCGTCGGGTACTCACAGGAGCACTGAGCTCAGCGGGTGGTTCGGCGCCTGGGTTGCTCAGCTCTGCGCTGTGTCCTCGCGACGCCTCAAAGCCTCTTCATACCGGGAAAACATGCGCTCGCTCCACGCATTGATGTCCATTTCCGCGACCACCCACTCACGGGCGGCAAGTCTTGTGAGGTCGGCTTCGGCCTCCGGCACCGCCATGACGTCCCGTAGCGCATCGGAGAACGAGTTTGGATCCAGGGGCGCGATCCTGCAGGCGTGAGTGCCGGCCGCGATCATCTCGTGCCCCGGGATCGGTGATGCGATCACAGGCAACCCCGACGCCAGCGCCTCAGCCACGGCGAACGGATGACCCTCGCCGCGGCTTGGGGCCGCGAAGATATCGGCCGCCGCGTAAAGGGATCCGACATCGTTGCTGGGTTGCATGATCCTGACGTTCTTGGATATCCCCATTGCCTCGGCGGCAAGCTCAGCTGGCTGACGATCCGCAACTGTGACGGCGATCAGATCTTCGTTATCTCGATCTCTCAACAGAGCGGCGATCGCTCCAAGGAAGATATCTCCCCCCTTGCGATCCCAGTCCCACCCGAAGTGCAGCACGACCCGGGCGTCGACCGGCAGTCCGAGTTGTTCACGAGACCCCCGGCGCCGTTCGGTCGTGACCAGCGGAAAGCGCTCGAGGTCGATCGCGTTGGTGACGAGGGCGAGGCGGTCGTGCGGGGCCATGCGTTTGCGAGCTTGTTCCAGAATGTTTGGCGCCACGCATAGGATCTCTGCGACGCCCCGGCTGAGCAGGCGGAGCTTCACGGCATTGCGGGCTCGCCACCATGCGCCCGTTCGCAGTGCGCTGTGTAGATGCCAGTAGGCGAGCACCTCCTCGTGACGACGAGCGGCGCGGGCGGCGACGATATCGAAGGCCGTGAAGTGCGTATGGAGGATCGTCGGTTCGCCCGTGACGAGGAGCTGCTCGAGTGTGCCGTCAAGGCCCCTTCGTCCTCTTGTGGCCACCCGACAGTCGAATCCCTCCTCGCGCAATTCGCTCAACCAGGCTCTGTCACGCGCCACCTCCGAGAAGACCGCTTGGACATGCCAACCACGCCGGCGACCGCCATCCAGTAGGGCTCGCACCATCGGTATGAAGGAGCCTGGGTAGGTCCCCCCGTAGTCGGCTAGATGAATCAGGCGCATGAAGTCGATCCCGACGACTACGCCGGGGGCCACACTGTATCCGGCGATCTCCCCGAGTGGCGTTTAGTCTTCCCGCTCAACCTGCGGGCCTCATGCAGGGGTGCCCACATAGTTCCCTGACCACTCCCAAGGTGGCCGGAAGGATCTCAGCGGCCGTGCGGATGCCGGCGCATGGAGCCTGTTGCCCTATGGTGGCGATGGCCGTGAGGGCGAGCGGGATGGGCCGACGCACGCGCGGTCAATGCTGTTGCCCGCGTTTTCCGACGGCGGTGTTTTTTGCTTGTGGTCGCTTCGCTCGAGCCGGATCCCTCGGTGGTGGAGCCTCCGGTGCTTGTCTTTTCACCCGAGCCGCTCGTCGATTTGCCCGAGCTGCCGCTCGTGGTTTCACCGCTACCGCTGTTTGTTGTGCCGGGGTAGGTGATGGTGCTGGTGGTTGTGAAGGGTTGGGTTGGGGTGTTGGTGTTGGTTAGGAGGGTGGCGCAGGGGTTTGTGCTGTTGATGCGGTAGTCGCCGGTGGTGGGGTTTGAGTATTCGGG
>DASXNB010000009.1:0-10743 GCA_036495305.1 Solirubrobacteraceae bacterium
CGTCCCCGGGTCCACGTTGATGTAGGGGTCGAACTTCTGCAGCCCCACTGTCAACCCGCGCGAGACGAGCAGCCGCCCGATCGACGCCGCCGCGATTCCCTTCCCGAGCGAGGACACCACACCGCCGGTTACGAATATGAACCGGGTCTTGGCCGGAGCCTGTGCGTGGCGGTCAGAGTGAGGCGAGGTCATCGAGGTACGCCCCAGGAGTCTATCCCCCGCAGCAGCGGCACCCTCTCGACCAGCGCTGAGATCGATCGCACCTCGCCGTAAACCGTTACCAGCACTAGCAATGCGAGCGCTATCTCCTGGCCGATGAGCGACAGCGTGAGCAGCATCCACAGCCCCGCGAGCCCACCCAGCAGGTTGGCCCCGGTGTCCCCGAGCATTGCCCGCTCGCGCAGGTCGTAAACACCGGCGATGAGCGCCGGACCGACGAATAGGCCAAGTTTCCACAGAGGTTCAAGTGTGGCTGCGCCGATAGTCAAACCTGCCCCGACCAGGACGAACACCTTCGTCGCGCGACCGGGTCGCAGGTCGAGCAGGTTGAACGCATTGGTCGCAAGTACCAACACCGCGCTCCGGAGCAACCAGTGCCCGACAGGCACTTGCTGGTGCCACGTCACATACAGCGCCAACCCCAGCGACCCCGCCGCCTTCAGCGCTCCAGTTGAGAGCCTCCCCTCTCCTAGCGCCCTGCCGTGACCGCGCCAGCCGCGCGGCTCGCCCCCGAGCGTGTCATCCACCAGGCCGAGCAACGCAACCCCGACGACGTAAGTGACGATTTCAAGGCCCTTCGGTTCGAACAACCCATTAACTTCGAGTTGGCGCAACACAATCAGCGGGATCAACGCCAGCAGCCCAGCCACCACGCTCAACACGCCAAACGGGAACACCACCTCCCGCCCGCGATAGTTGGGCTTGACGTGCCCCGCCTCGCTCAAGCCGCGCCAAAGCGGCGCCGCAAGTACCGCGGCAAGGAACGTCGCGAGCAGGAAAGCAAGCGCCACCCACGCAACCTAAACCGCTCCCCGGACGCGCGCCACCCATCCCCGGCGTTCTGCACGGAAGGCGGTGCTATTGCCCGGGCGCGCTCACAACCGAAGGCAACAGCGTGTCCGCGCTCGACTTCATCCCGTAGGCCCCGTGATCTCCCGCGAGCGCCAACGCCAGCGCCGCGCGGCCGGCGATCGTCTCCAGATCGTCCACGCTCGCCAGGTTTTCACCCTTGTACCAAGGTATTTGCGACGGTTCGGTGTTACTCAGCTCCACACCCACCGCCGGCACCCCCTCCGACACCATCCCAGCGATCAAGCCCGACTGGAATTCCGCTACCGCCTTGCTCGCTTCCGGGGTCATATCTGGCGGTTCGTTGCGCACCACCACCACACCCTCGAGCTTGCCGAGTTCCCCGTCATAGGAGCTCAACAGCCGCGTGTGCACACGTTCCAAGAACTGCCCACCGGCCACGAACTGCTTACCTACACGCACGCCAAAAGGCTTGGCAAGCGACGGTTCGCTTGCAAGCGCCGCGTACCGGGTGCCGCTCGCCTGAATCCCCAAGCCACTCATGTCAAGCGGCTCGCGCACCGCCACCACCGTCTTTACGTTGCCCCCCGCCTCAGCCACGCCGTCACGTACGAGCGAGTCGATCCGGTCTGAGGAACCTCCGAGGAATATCAAGCCGATGTTCCTTCCGCTCAGCTGGCCATGGACCGCGAGCGGCCACAGGTCGCCGCTCAGCGTTTCCTCTTCGTGCAAGTGCGAGCCAACCTGTTCGAGATTGTGCTGGGATTCCTTGACTTCCGAGCGCAGGTTGCGCACGATCCCGTCCTGCGCCGAGGACACCAGGTTCGAGTCACCGATGGCCACGCCGATCAGCACACCCACGGCAAGTGCGAACAGGACGGCGGCGAGCGAGAGCGCGTGGTAGCGGTAGTCGAACATTTCTTGTGATTTGCGCTCAGCCGGCCGAGCCGAACAACAGCTGAAGCTTGAGCCATAGTAGATCCGCCACGTCACGCAACGCCGGTGTCATCCACACCACCGCTATCAAGGCGATAAGTCCAGCGCAGATCACCACCACCAGCGGCGCCAACCCCGGCATCGGGCGATAGAGGCGGCTCACACCCTTCGCGTCCACCAGGATCTCGCCGATACGAAGGCGCGTGAGGAAGGTCGAAGACATCCCTTCGCGGTTGCGATCCAGGAACTCCACGAGGTTGAACTGAGATCCCACGGTAACGATCAGCCGCGCCCCCTTCTCCGCGGCGATCAACATCGCCACGTCCTGGCTCGTGCCCGGAGCCGGCACCAGCTTGAAGGGCACGCCAAGATCTTCAAGGCGCGCTCTCCCGGGTGCGCGACCGTCCGGGTATGAGTGCACCACTAGCTCTGTATTGCCCTCCCGCGCACCCAACAGCGCAACCTCGCCCGCGGAGTCCATGTCGCCCACGATCATGTCCGGTTGCAACCCCACCTCCAGTAGTGCGTCGGCCCCACCGTCCACCGCCACAAGCACAGGCCGCGTATCACGGATGAACGGCTTCAGCGCTCGCAGGTCACGTTGATGGTCCACACCCCTGACCACCACCAGCGCCGAGCGGTCGCGAAAGTCGGTGCGAAAGCGAGGCAGGTCGATGCGACCGGCCAAAAGCTCTCGCTCCTCTCGCATGTGCTCGATCGTGTTGTGCGCGAAGCGCTCGAGTGCCTCGCCGATCTCACGCCTGCGCGCCTCCGTCTCCGCCCTGACCCGCGCCACGTCGAGCACTTCTCCGCTGCCAAGTGGCTGGCCGCGAAAGAGCACTTCGCCGACAGGACCGCTTACGCGCACGTTCACCGGATCGCCGTCCGAGAGCGATTGGAAGATCGAGTCGTCCGGAAGGTCTACGAGCAGCACGCCCCCTTCCACGAGGAGTTGCGGCCCCAAGTTGGGGTAGGTACCGCTCGTGGAGGCCTTGCAGTTGAGCACCGCTCGCGCGCCGCAGGAGATCAACTCCTCCGCCGATACGCGGTCGAGATCTAAGTGGTCGATCACCGCGATATCTCCCGCCACGAGGTGGCGCACCAAGAGCTTCGTCTTGCGCCCCAACCTGACCGGCCCACTGACCTCCTGCACTCCCAGGTCGGCAGACCCGAAGGCGGGCGCGGCCATGCCAGGCTGCCGGGTCGTAGCGGCCATCTGCCCCGAGAGTAACGGCCCTGGCTATCTCACGCATCAGGCGGCCTTGCGGAGGTCCTGCGCATGCCGTCTTGCAGTCCGGTCCTGCTCATCGGCGCCGAGCATCCGCACGAGCTCGCTCACAACCGCGCCCTCGTCCAACAGCACCACGTTGGCGCTCGCCAGCTCCCCTCCCGTGTCCTTCGCGATCGAGAAGTGCCGCTGCGCAAGCGAAGCGATCTGCGGCAAGTGAGTGATGCACACCACCTGGCGTCCCTTCGCGAGTCCCTGCAAGCGCTCACCCACCGCCCGCGCCGTATGACCCCCGATGCCCGCGTCCACCTCGTCGAACACGAGTGTCGACGTGACCGCGCCCACGCTTCCCTCACTTGCATCGTTACACGCGCTCGTGAGCGCCAGCATCACACGCGAGAGCTCACCGCCCGAGGCGATCTCGCGCAATGGCGCAGCCTGCACCCCCGGATTGGGGGCGATCGTGAACTCCACCGCATCCCCACCGCTTGCCCTCGCCTCCACATTGCTCAATACGACCACGAAAGTGGCGTCGCCCATCGCAAGGGCGCCCAGCTCCTCGCGCACGCGCTCGCCAAGCCGCTCGGCCGCCGCCGCACGCGTGACACGCAACTCCTTCACGTGCCCCTCCAACACCTTGCGCTCGCTCGCTAGCCGCCCGCTGGCCTGCTCAAAGGCAACCGCGGCACTTTGCAACTCCTCGTACCGCTCGCGTGCGCGCTCGCCGTGCTCGATCACCGAGGCGATAGTGCCTCCGTACTTGCGCATCAACCTATCGAGGGCATCCAAACGCTCTTCTACCGCCTCAATCGAGCCGTCCTCGCCCTCGATCGCCTCGCAGTACGCACGCAAACCTCCCGCTAGATCCTGCGATTCGATCGCGAGTGCCTTACAGCGCGCCGCCAGCTCATCGAGCTCTCGGTCGACGCCCTCCATCGCATCGAGGCTCGCCGCGGCGGCTGCACTCAAGTGGGCAGCGCCCGAGCTTTCCCCCGACTCCGGTGCAAGCGCATCGGCTGCCATCCCAGCCGCCGCACGCAAGCCCTCCAAGCGGCGCAGCCGCTCGCGTTGCTCCAGCAGCCCGCGATGCTCCTCTTCCTCTGGCGCCGCCTCTTCGATCTGCTCGAGCTCGTGTTCGAGCAACTCAAGCTCAAGCTCGCGTGAGTGCGCCAACTCACCCAAGCGCTCGAGCTCGCCTTCCAGCCTCTGCACCTCACGGTAGGTTGCGGCACACGCCCCGAGCCTCTGAGCGTGGGCCGCCCCGCACACGGCGTCGAGCATCTGCAACTGGGAGCTCGCCAACACAAGCTTGCGATGCTCGTGTTGGCCGTAGAAAGACACCAGGCGCGACCCAAGCTCACGCAGGTCGGAAACTGTCGCCGCCCGCCCGTTCACATATGCACGTGTGCGTCCGTCAGCGCTCACCCTCCGTCCCAGCACAACTTCATCTGGTTCGCCCGAATCGCGCACGTTCTCAGGCAAATACTCGGCGATCGCGCCTCGCATCTGCTCTGGCACCGCAAAGGTCCCCTCGACGTAGGCCTCCTCGCAGCCGGGACGTACGATGCGGGCGCGCGAGCGCCCTCCCATCAAGAGATCCAGGGCATGGGCGAGCACCGTCTTGCCTGCCCCCGTCTCCCCGGTAAGCACGTTCAGGCCGGGCGCGAACGCGAGCTCAGCTCGGCCGATCAACAGCAGATTCTCCACGCGCAGTTCGCAAAGCATGCGCACAGGTCTACCAGTGCACACCGACGGATCGGCCGTCCGGCTCGCGGTTTATCCCCTCAGGAGCCATAATCTGAATCGATACCAACCGTGCGAGCCGCCACTGAAGGCGCTCGCTACCCACCACGTTCGAATCGGCATGGCTGCCAACGACTCTCAAAATTCCACTCGCACCCCACGCGCCGCGTGCAACGACCCACTCACCCCCGCTGCCATCTCAGCGCGTCTGGAGGAGGAGGTCAGCCGCGCCTCACGCCACCGCACACCGTTGAGTTGCCTGTTGCTCAAGCTCGATGAGATCGACCAGCTTGCAAGCGCCCACGGCGAGTCCATGCCCGCCGAAGCGCTCGCCTACCTCGCCGAGGCGCTCGGCCGTCAACTGCGCTCCTTCGACCGCGTCGGTCACGCCGCCGATGGAGAGTTGCTCGTTTTGCTTCCCGGCGCCGACGAGCAGCGTGGCGAGATCGTCGCGCGCCGCACCCTCTCGAGGCTTCACTCGATCAAGATCGAGACCGCGGGACAGCGCCGCCCACTGCGCGTGTCGATGGGCATAGCCGCCTGGCGCGAGGGTCTCAGCGGCGAGGAACTCCTCTCCCACACACGCCTTGCCGCCCAGCATCAGGGCCAGTCTGAGCACAGCGCAAGCGCCTTCAGCGCAGGGCCGGGAGTGGGCGCGACACAGACACGCCCGCTCGGACCTTCATAATCCCACGCCGTGCTCTCTGGGTCTGAGCTATGGCTACTGCGCTTGATGGCCGATCGCGGCCTCGCGCTGCTTGACGCCACCTCTCTCTTGATGATCGTCGAAGAGCGCGGCGAGCTGCGCGTCGCAGCCTCCGCGGGTAGGTCGACCGTACGCGTGCGGGTGCTCCCGGTGGAGGGCTCCGCGCTGGGCGCGCTCTACCTCACGCACAAGTCGCTCTCGCTCGAGCGTCCACGCGGCCAGGAAGCCACATGGCTTCACGAACTCGGGCTGGAAGCCCGCGCGGTGCTCGTCGAGCCGTTCAGCTTGGAGGGCCAGGGTGGGGGCATGGTGATCGCCGTGCGCGAGGATTCGGGCTTTCGCGGCCCCGACCAGCGCGCGTTCGCCGCATTTGCGGCGAGTGTCGCGCAGCGGCTCATCGCGGAGCGCTCGGTTGAGATCGAGCGTTTGCGCTTTGGCATGGAGGCCCGCGAGCGCGAGCGCACACGTTGGGCGCGCGAGATCCACGACGAAACGGTTCAAGGACTCGGTGCCCTGCGGCTGGGTTTGGCCAACGCACGCGACCTCGGCGACCCGCAGGCGCTGAGCGTGGCAGTCGACAACGTGCTTGAGGGTCTCGGCGCCGAGATCGACGGACTGCGCCATCTCATTACCGAGCTTCGCCCCGCCGCCCTTGACGAGCTTGGCATTGCGCCCGCGATCGAGGCTCTCGCCAGGCGCGCGCAGGCGATCGACGGTCTAGAAATCGAGACGCACATCGACCTTCAAGGCGAGGAGGGCGAGCGGCTCGACGCCGAGCTCGAGAGCACCATCTACCGCGTCGTCCAGGAGGCCCTCACCAACGTCTCAAAACACGCCAAAGCCAACAGAGCTGTCATCAGTGTGCAGGAGCGCGACGGTCGGATCGCCGCCACCGTGACGGACGACGGCCAGGGCTTGCCCGAGGGCGGGACCTCGCGCGTGCGTACCCCTGACGAAGAATTGAAGGGTGGCTTTGGGGTGTCGGGCATGCGTGAGCGCGCGGAGCTCGTGGGTGGCGAGCTGGATCTGGTTCCCGCCCCTGGTGGGGGCACGACGATGCGCCTCAGCATCCCGCTCGCTGGTCGTCCAGCACGCGTCTGACCGCACGCCGCGTCGCGAGCGAAAGCATGGTGTCGATGTTGTTGGTTTGAGGTGACTCGCGCGCGCGTGTATAAACGCGAGGCGCGATGGTGAGGCGCGTGGCGGTGCTACTCCACCAGACCCAACTTGCGCGCGTAGGCGGTTATCTCGGCCCGCGAGGAGAACCCTAGCTTCTCGATGGCCCGCGCTCTGTAGGTCTTCACGGTGCGCTCAGCCACGTGCAGTTGCTCGGCGATCTCCGGGTTTGTGAAGCCGTTGGCGATCAACCTCACGACCTCGCGCTCGCGCTCGGAGAGCGCCACGCCCTCCTGAGTGTCTCCCTCGCCGGTGGCCATCAATGCCCCGAGACGGGGGTGCAAATAATTGCGCCCTTCGACGGCTAGGCGAAACGCCTGCAAGAGCTCGGCCGGCTCGGCCTCCTTGAGCACGTAGCTGCGTGCCCCGGCGCGCAAAGCCTGACGTGCATACTCGGGATCCTCGCGCATCGTGAGAATCGCAACCGCCAGGGTGGGGTGAGCCACAAAGCAGGTCGGCAGCGCCGCGAGGCTCGATCCCCCGGGCATCGTCAAGTCCAGCGTCAACAGATCTGGCTTGAAGTCCCGTACGGCGCGAATCGTGGAGGGCACATCAGCTGCCTCGGCCACCACCCTGAACTCCCCCGTCTCGCGCTCGAGAACCGCGCGAATGCCGTCGCGCACAACCGTGTGATCGTCGGCGATGATCACATCTATGGGTCGGTCACGAATGCCTTCTGTCGCCATATTGCGCTAACCGTATCGGCTCGGAGGGCGGCAACATGTACGTGTACCCGCGACCCCAATAATGCAGGCGATCCCGCCGAATCGCTTTCGATGCGGCGATGGCACCTTTAGGACGACACAGCTCGGCACCTTTGGGCCGACACAATCGGCACTCCCTGCCCTACAGACAGGCAGCCATCGGGGCACCATCATTACCCGAGTGATGCAACACGTGTCCCAAGAAAGGGCCTCCCGCGCGTCGCGGCGTATCGCAGCGAGGCCCAAGTGCACGAAGGCTCCGAGCTGATGGAGGATGTAGGGGTCGCCCTCGCCTGGGTAGCCATATCTGGAGCCAGTTTGAAGTGGCTCTCGCTACTCGGACGCACATCGGCGGCGCGGCGCAACGAGCAACGGGCCCATCTCCGCCCGGAAGACCTCATGCTCGATGAGATCTACCCACTCGAATCCCCTAGCGTTGGGGACTCCTCCTGGAGTGGTGGTTACCGTTACTTGCCGGTGCCGACAGTCACAGAGCGGACGCCCGCGCACGTAGCGGCGGATGTCGACTTGGCTAACGCATAGGGCCCCCAGCGGGCCAGATTCGCTCGACATCTCGCTGTCTTCTGGCTTGCCGTCGGATGCTCGCCCTAGAATCTCGGATATTCGGCGATCGATCGTCGCGCCACCGCCAGCTTCGAGAGGCGTCCTTGCTTCCAAAGTCCGCCCGACTGCGGAGAATCCTTTTTGCATACACGGTCAACGAACTGGGCACCTGGTTCGGGTACGTCGCGCTGGCCTTGGGCGTTTACGACCACACGCACAGCGCGATCGCAACCGCTGGGTTGTTCGTCGCGCGCGGCTTGCTGCCGGCGCTACTCGCACCGGTGCTGGTAGCTCGGACCGAGCGCTCCCCCCGTCGCGGTCGACTTGCCTTGCTGTATGCGACAGAGGCAGTGCTCACCGTGGCGCTCGCGGCTCTGCTGTGGCACTTCTGGCTGGCGGGAGTCCTCGTGCTCGTCGCGGTCGATGGAATCGTGTCGGTGGCTGCCACCGCGCTGGTACGGGCTTCGGCCTCGCGGGTGGCCGTGGAGGACGCGCTTTCGCAGGCCGGCCCGGGTTTGGACGAGCAGGCGGTCAAAGCGACCACCGAGGGCGCCCAGCGCGAGGCGAGCGCCGCGCTGAACTTTGCCTTCATGGGCGCGCTTGCCCTGGCACCGGCTTTTGGCGGCGGACTCGTGGATGCCGTGGGCGCGCCGACGGCGCTGCTTGTGGACGCGGCCACTTTCGTCGTCTGCGCCGGATTGTTCTTGCGGTTTGGAACTCATGTGGAGGAAATCGGCGGCGACTCCGTGCGGACCCGCCTGTTCGCCGCGGTCCAGCACGTGCGCGAGGTACCAGGCCTACGCGCACTGTTCGCCACGGAGGCCGTCGCAATCGTGATATTCGCTTCGGTGGAGCCGGTGGAGGTGCTCTTTGCGAAGTCAACTCTGAACGCCGGGGACTTCGGATTCGGCCTGCTCCTAGCCACCTGGGGCGTGGGCGCCGCGCTTGGCGCGATCGTGTTCGCGCGCTCGGTGCGCCGGCCGCTGGGACCGATGTTGATCGGCGGTACCTTGCTGGTGGGGCTCGCCTATCTCGGCTTCGCCGTTGCACCGACGCTTGCATTTGCGTGCGCCGCCGCTGTGATCGGTGGGATCGGCAACGGCATCCAGTGGCCATCGCTCATAAGTGCCGTGCAACAACTCACACCTTCCTCGCTACACGGTCGCTTGATGAGCGCGGTGGGCTCGCTCAACGCGCTCTGCCCGGCAATCGGCTTTGCCCTTGGGGGAACCATCGCCGCGCTCAGCTCGCCACGTGTGGCCATGGCGGTCGCCGGCACCGTGGCGAGTCTTGCGACTTTCGCGTTTATGCGTCTTCCTGTACGCGGCTTGCTGTCCACCACCGAGAGCCAACCGGCGGTCGCCAACGAGCCAAGCCTCGTTGCCTCTGGCACGCAATAGCGTCGTGAGCCTTAAGTACGACGCCCTGTCGGCCGTTAAGGACTACAGGCCAATGCGCATCACGGCGATCAACATCCTGCGGCGACGCAGCCACGTGCTCTACAACGTCTGCCAGGCGCTGCTACTCGTCGGATGCCTCGTTGCGGCTGTGCTGATGTCACGCGGCGTCGATTGGAACCCGCCTGAGCTGTTTGCGCTGCTGCTCGTGCTGAGCGTGATCGGGGAGCGTTTGGAGTTGACGGTGGGTAGCCAAAGTCTCTCTGCGGGTTTCGTGGCGCTCGTGCTGGCGATGACCCTGCTCGGACCTGCTCCCGCTGTCGCGATTGCGATCGTGGCGATCACGGTGGATTCGATCTCGCGCCGGCCGAGCCTTACGGTGTGCCTCTCCAATGCGGCCACATACGTCGCGTTCGCCCTGCTGGGTGGTGTGCTGATGCGTCTTGCCCTCGGCAACATCCACGAGGAAAGCGCCACCATGCAGGCCACCACGCGCAGCGTCACCTTCGCGCTGATCGTGTTCGGTATCTTCGCGATCACGAACATCTTCAACTTCGCGCTCATCGCGATCCAGAAGCGCGTGCTCGACGGGCGCGGACTCGTGACCCAGGTGCGCACGCTGCTCGTGCCGATGCTCCCAGGCCAGTTTGCCGCCGCCGTTCTCGCGGCGATCCTCGCGGTGGCCTACACCAACCTCGGTTACCCCGCGCTCGTGGGGGTGGTGGCGGTGATCCTCATCTTCCAGTACCTCGCCCGGGCTTTGTTGCGCTCCGAGGACCGCGCCGAGCAGCTCGAGGCGCGGTCGGTGCGTTTGGCGTCGATGCAACTGGGCGTGCTGGTGACACTCGTCGAGACGCTTGCGCTCAGAGACCGTATGACGGCACGCCACGCGGCCGCCGTCGCGCGCTACTCACGGGCGTTGGCACGCGAGATGGGCTGCGACGAGGCAGATCAAGACCTCGCCCACACCGCGGGCCTCCTGCACGACATCGGTAAGTTCGCGCTCCCCGACCGCATCCTTCACGCGGAGGTCCTCTCCGACGAGGATTGGGCGGTGGTACGCCGTCATCCCCAGGAGGGGGCCACGCTCGTGGGCCGCCTCGACGGCTACGGGCCGGTGGCGGACGCGATCCTCTACCACCACGAGCGCACCGACGGCCGCGGCTACCCGGCCGGCCTGATCGGTCAGGAGATCCCGCTGGCCTCGCGAATCCTGGCGGTCTGCTCGACCTACGACACGATGACCACGAGGGCGACCTT
>DASXNB010000010.1:0-82940 GCA_036495305.1 Solirubrobacteraceae bacterium
GCGGTACCGTGACCACCTATGCGTTGCCAGCGACAGTGCATCCTTGGAATATGGCGGTCGGGCCGGATAAGAATATTTGGTTTGTCGAGGGCAGGTCGGAAGGGCTGATAGAACGTGGCGAAAAGATAGGACGGATAACGACAGCGGGCACAATCACGGAATTCGCGCTACCCGCCGGGTATGAAGCGCAGGGCATCGCGGCTGGCCCCGATGGCAACCTTTGGTTCACTTCACCGAAATTGTCTGAAAACGTCAAGCTCGTGAAGATGTCCTTGTCGGGTACGGTCTTCACTGGATATTCCCTTCCCAACGGAAGTGGTCCCAGCGACATCATCCCCGGTCCAGATGGCAATATGTGGTTTGCCAACAACAGTGAAGGCAAGGTGGGTAAGGTCACCACCTCCGGGACGATCACGGAATACGCGCAACCGGCGGGGACGGGGCCGGTAAGGCTGGCAAGCGGTCCGGACGGGCAGATTTGGTTTACAGATTACAATCACCACAAGGTGGGCGCCCTGCCCACCAGCGGAGTGGAGATCGAGCCGACAGAAGCGCTGGCTCCCGTGCCCGCCGGCGTGTCCTGCTCGCCAGAACTGAAACCCGGCTGCCGCGCGTTGAAGTACAAATACGCCACGTCAACGACGGCGACTGGCCTCGAACGCAGCAAATGGGGCGAATACGCGGGCCATCTCTCTTCGATCTCGCTCGATGCCTATAACCCGGCAACTGGCAAAATGGAAACGAAGGCGGTCGCCGAATACTCATACGACAAGCAAGGTGTGCTGCGAGCCGAGTGGGACCCGAGGACCGGCTCGGCGCTGAAGACCTACTACGGCTATGACGCGGAGGGTCACCTCACTGCTCTCACGCCGCCAGGGCAAGAGACGTGGGCGTTCACGTATGGATCGACATCCAGCGAAGGCGCGGCCGGCCAATTGCTCGGCATCACCAGAGCGCCGGCTTCGGAAAGCTTGTGGGGCGGTGAAGATGTGATCGCCGTGACGCTGCCCTGGATAACAGGCACGGCGGCCACCGGTGTGAGGATGACGGCAGAAACTGGGGAACCGTCAGAATTCAAATACTGGTTTGGCAAACCGATAGCTTTCAGCTACCAATGGGAGCAATGCAACGCGACCGGCGGAGAATGTCACCCGATCGTGGGCGCTCTCAACCCGAACTACAAGCCGGTGGCCGCGGATGTGGGCCACACCTTGCGAGTGGTTGTGAGCGGCACTAACGGCAGTGGCACCGCCACATCCGTGACAAACGCTTCCGCGGAAGTCATACAGAGCGAATATGGGGGCCTGGCAGGGGGCCTGGCGGTTCCACGCGGAATCGCCGCCGGGCCCGACGGCAACCTCTGGGTGGCCGACAGCGTCGGGGCGATCGACAAGGTGACGGTGGCCGGCACAATCACCAAATACTCGGTCAACGGTGGTACGAGTGCGCCCTACGAGATAGCCAGTGGTCCCGACGGAAACCTTTGGTTCACCGATGTGGGCTACAACAAGATCGGTAAGATCACGACCGCCGGTACGATAACGCTCTACACGTTGCCGGCCGAAAGTCAGCCGTGGGATATCGCCAAGGGCCCCGATGGCAACCTTTGGTTCACGGATTACAAAACGAGCAAGATCGGCAAGATCACGACGGCCGGCGTTGTCAGCGAATATGCGCTTCCGGCCGCTAGCGAACCGATGGGGATCGTCGCCGGGCCCGACGGAAATCTGTGGTTCGTCGAGAGCAAAACGAGCAAGATCGGCAAGATCACGACCGCCGGGGCGGTGACGGAATACTCGTTGCCGTCCGGCAGTCTGCCGGAGGGCATCGCCAAGGGTCCGGACGGCAACCTGTGGTTCACGGACTACAAAACGAGCAAGATCGGCAAGATCACGACTACCGGGACCGTGACGGAATACTCGTTGCCGTCGGGCAGCAGTCCGGAAGGAATCACGGAAGACGCCAATAAAAACCTGTCGTTCACAAATCACGTTTCGAGCAAGCTGGGTAGCATCACCACTGCCGGCGTGGTAAGTGAATTCGCGCTGACGGCGGAAACCTATCCAGAGTACATCGTCACGGGCTCGGACGGCAGGCTCTGGTTCAGCGAGCCGGGTCCGGCGGTCGTTGGACGCTTGCCCGCGGGCGTGGTCGCTGGCGCTACGAAGGCGCCCATTGCCCAGACCGTGGACTACGGAGTTTCCTTGACAAAAGGCCACGGTGAAGGCGCCCCTGCTGGACTGCAGAACATGACGTCCACGGCAGTCGAAAAATGGGGCCAGTCCGACGTGCCTGTCGAAGCGACGGCGATTCAGCCGCCCGACGCGCGCCAGGGGTGGCCGGCGACGAGCTACACGCGCGCGACGATCTACTACCTTGACGCCGAGGGCCGGCTCGTCAACGTATCCAGACCCAGCACGTCTTCCAACGGCTCCATATCGACGACCGAATACAACGAAACCAACGACGTTGCGCGGACCTTGAGCGTGGACAATCGCCAAGCGGCGCTGGAAGCAGGCGCAAAATCGGTGGAAGTGGCGAAATCGCTGAGCACGTACTTCAGCTACAGAGAAGAGTGCAGCAAGGAATCCGAAAACAAACACGAAGCCGAAGGCTTGTCCGGTGCGAGGTTGTGCGACGTGGAAGGCCCGCAGCACGAGCTCAAGTATATGGCGGGCAAAGAACAGCGCGAATCGCTGGGACGACTACACACGAAGTATTTCTACGATGAAAGCTCGCTTGAAGGCAAGACCTACAATTTGCAGACCAAGACGGTGACATTGGCGGAGCTCAGCAATGAAGCGGGTGAAGAAGTCGAAGGGCGGGTGACGACGACAGCGTATTCGGGCCAGAGCAATTTGGGTTGGAAACTGCGGACGCCGACATCTGTCACGATCGATCCGGAAGGCAAGAAACTCACCACCACCACGCTTTACAACGAAAGCACGGGGCAGATAACAGAAACCCGTGCGCCGGCAGGCGGAGCAGGCGGCTCCGCGCACGACACGAAGTTCATCTACTACACCTCTGGGGCGAATACAGAAGGGTATTCCGCATGCGGCGGTCATCCGGAGTGGGCTGGGCTGGTGTGCGAGACGCTGCCGGCGAAACAGCCGGCCACTGGCCCCAAGTTGCCGGTGGTGGTCACGACCTACAACATGTGGAACGAGCCGCTGACGAGTACGGAAACGTTCGGCTCGACGGTGCGCACGAAGACGACTACGTATGACGAAGCCGGTCGGCTGGCGAGCAGCGAAACGACATCCAGTGCCGGTACGGCGCTGCCAAAGGTCACCAATGAATACAACTCGACCACAGGTGTGCTGGCAAAGCAGAGTACGATCGTTGCCGGCAAAACGCAGACCATCAGCAGCGTCTACAACACGCTGGGTCAGATGGTGGAATACACCGATGCGGACGGCAACGTCACGAAATACCGGTACGCCGGCCCGGAAGCCGACAACGTGCTCGAAGAAGTCGCGGACGGCAGCAACGGTGGGACGGGCAAGCAGACCTTCTCCTACAACGCGACGACCAAGCAACCCGAAGAATTGACCGACTCCGCCGCCGGCGTGTTCAAGGCTTCCTATGATTCGGAAGGCAAGATGGTCAGCGAGGTCTACCCGAACGCGATGTGCGCAAAGACGCAATACAACAGCACGAGCGAAGCGACGCATATCGAATACATCAAGACGAGCAACTGCGCGGAATCGGGAGCGCCGGTCTGGTACAGCGAAACGCGTAACCCGGCGGCGCGCGGTGAAACGTTCAGCCGCACGAGCACTCTCGCCAGCGACAGTTACGGCTACGACACGGTCGGGCGACTTGTCGAAACGCAAGAAACGCCTACAGGCGAAGGGTGCAGTGTGCGGCTTTACGCCTACGACGAAGAATCGAACCGTACGAGCCAGACAAGTCGCGTACCGAGGACGGAAGGCAAATGCGCCACCGAAGGCGGAACCGTGCTCGGACACACCTACGATGAAGGCAATCATCTCGCCGACGCGGGTGTCGGGTTCGACAGCTTCGGCAACATCACCAGCCTGCCCGCGGGAGACGCCGAAGGCCACGAACTTGCCACTAGCTTCTACGTCGACGGGGCGGTGGCGGGCCAAACCCAGAACGGTACGACCAACACCTACTATCTCGACCCTGAAGGAAGGGTCCGTGAAACCGTCTCGGGCGCGACCTCGACTGTCACGCACTACGACGGTCCCGGCCAGGCGGTCGCATGGATCGGCGAAGCGGGCGGGAAATCGACGCGCAACATCCCGGGTATCGACGGGACTCTGACAGCGACGCAGGCAAGTGGGGAAGAACCCATCCTGCAGCTCCATGACCTGCAGGGAGACGTGGTGGCGACGGCCTCGATGAGCACCTCGGCGACCAAAGTCATCTCGAGCTACAACAGCACCGAATTCGGCGTTCCAAACGCCGGGAAAGAACCGCCGAAGTTCGCGTGGCTGGGAGCCGCGGACGTGGCGAGCTCGCTTCCCTCAGGTGTCATCACATATGGGGCTACGTCGTATGTGCCGCAAATCGGCCGTGCGCTACAGAGCGAAAAGGTTGCACCTCCCGGGCTGCCGGAAGGCTCAGGCGCCGGCACCCCCTACACCTCGCAGGAAGAACCGTGGAATATGCAAGGTGTCGCACAGAACGCCGCCGAAGCGCCGGGGCGTGAAGCGGCCAGAGAACAGGCTGCGCGAGAAGCCGCCGAACGCGCGGCGTGGATTGACCCCGAGGAAGTTCACTACATGAACAAGACCAAGGCAAAGAACCTTGCGGCTGAAATATGGGAGCTCAATGGGATCGGTGAACTTGCTGAGGTTGCCGGTGGCCTTGGTATCCCCACTGGGTGGATAGACGGGGCGATGGAACTACTTTCAGGGCTCGGGGTCTCCGGTGTATTCAGCTGGTTTCACGAAGCCGCCGGTGAGCTTTCGAAGTGTGGGAATAGTCATTGGAAAGTAAATAACGTAAAAGCAGATATTTGCAAGTTCGAATACGATGCGTGGGAAGTGCCTATAGTGGGAACAAAGTTTGTCAATTTCTTCTCCGCTCCCAAAGTCTGGGTGTGTTACGACGAGAGTGGGGAAACATGCTTCCGCGAAGTCAAGGTCGGAAGTAACATCGCGGAGGCCTGATGCTTTTAGAGCGATCGAGGCTTGTCGTGGCGTATTTGCAAGGTCGATAGTTGCTTGGGCAGGGGGCGAGCCGGATGGTGGCGCTCGCCCCCCTGCCCGATGCTCCCTGGTCGGGCCGCACTGTGAGTCGGCCATCGCTAGGATCTAGCTGTCCATAAGGTCGGTGGAAAGGGAAGCCGGTGCGAATCCGGCGTGGACCCGCCACTGTGACCGGGGATGCCAACCGTGGCGCGCCGTGGGCGCGCAGCCACTGACCGCTCCGTAGGGAGGGTCGGGAAGGCGCGGAGGGTAGGCCCGGGAGCCAGGAAACCTGCCTCCGACCGCAAGCCCACAAGCCCTCGTGGAAAGGGGTGGCTCCAACATGAAGCATGCACGTACACTCGCCGTCGGCGCGTTCGCCGTCGCGGCTCTTTCGATTCTCGCTGTGCCGCTCGTCGGTCAGGCGTCGACAGGCAAAGCAGCCGGTTCCTCCGGCGTTCAAGCAAGCGTGAGGGTGGAGGGTCTGTCGAAGACCCTGTTGTCCGAAACGACAGTGAGCGCGAAAGCGAAGACGATCGACAAGGACGGCAAGCCCGCCGATGTCTGCGAAGGCGCCAGTGGTGCTGTAGCGCTCGAAGACGCCACGAAAGGCCACTGGACGGCCGGCGGGTTCTTCAGCGGCTTGGGCTACTCGGTGGAAGGAATCGAGGGAGAGTCGTACTCGTTCAGCTCCGACTACTACTGGTCGTTGTGGATCGACAACAAGCCGGCCACCACGGGGATCTGTGCGGCGGTGCACGCCAAAGAGAAGCTGCTGTTCTTCCCGCAATGCTCGAAGGAAAGCGAAGCTGCCTGCCCGCAGGGGATGTTCGACCCGGCCGTATTGCTTATAAAGGGGCCGATGAAGAAAGCGCACGCGGGCAAAGCGGTGGCGTTCAGCGTGTCATCCCTCGCCAACCTCACCGGCAAGCCCTCTCCGGGCGCGGGTGTGAAGTTGACCGGCGGCGGGCATTCGGTGAGCACCAACGCCTCGGGTAAGGCGAAGCTCACGTTCGCGAAAGCCGGTAAATACAAGGTGCTCGCGACCGCGCCCAACTCGGTTCGCGATGAGATCGCTGTGACGGTGAGCCGCTAGCCGCGCGATGAGCCTTTGGCGCTCCTCGGCCTTGGCGGTTGCGCTCGCGGCGCTGTGCGCGCTCGCGGGGTGCGGCCTCGGGCCGGGGAGCACGCCAAAGGGCACTCAGCTCACCGTCACGCACGAATTCGGGGCGCACGTGCTGCTCCAGACGGGTGCGCCGAAGGCGGTGGGCGAAGAGACGGCGATGAGCCTCTTGCAACGCAATGCTTCCGTGCAAACCCGCTACGGGGGGGGCTTCGTGCAAGGTATCGATGGCTCGCAGGGCGGCACGCAGGCTGGAGCGCCCTGGGATTGGTTCTTCTACGTCAATGGGGTGGAGGCCACGAAGGGCGCCGCGGATACGACGGTGCATGCGGGCGACCGCGTGTGGTGGGACCTGCACGACTGGTCGCAAACAGAGGACGTACCGGCGGTCGTGGGTTCGTTCCCCGAGCCTTTCTTGGCGGGGATCGCCGGCAAGCGCTACCCGGTGCGCGTGGAATGCCCCGACCCGTCGGCTCCGTCCTGTCGCACCGTGCTCGGACGGCTGCGCAAGATGGGCGTGCCAGCTGCCCTTTCGGCTCTCTCGGGCGGCGAAGGGGCGGACATCTTGCGGGTGCTCGTGGGTCCGCTGTCTGCCATCGGCGGCGATCCGGGCGTGAAGGTGATCGCCCAAGGTCCGAAAGCCAGCGGCGTGTACGCGCGCTTTACGAAGAATGGGAGAGCGCTTGAACTGCTCGACGGCGACGGCCGCCCGATGCGCACACTCGGAGAGGGGGCTGGGCTGGTTGCCGCCACCCGCTACCGCGAAGAGGCGCCCGTGTGGATTGTCACTGGAACCGACGGTGCTGGAGTGAATCGCGCGGCGGGGGCGCTTGGCGAAGCGTCGTTGCAAAACAAGTTCGCGCTCGCGCTTGAAGCTTCGGGCGTCACCTTGGGGCTGCCGTTGCCCAACCCGGCGGCGAAGGCGGCCTCTGGCGACCCGAGCGCGGAGGGTGGCGGCGTTGGGGCGGGCGGTGCGCCGAGGGGTGGCGCGGCGGGTGGTGACACGGGCTGATGGGGGGTGCGGGGCGGATGTTCGTTTACCGGCGCCTCGCCTCCCCGCTGCACGCCGCGCGAGCGAGCGTGGGGGCTGTGTGGACGATGGCTATCGCGGTGGCGGCGCTATCGATCGACCATCCGCTCGTGTTGTGTGCGATAGCGCTATCGGTGGTGCTTGCCGGCGCCGCGTCGGGTGTGAGGCGCGAGCTCGTGCGGTCGCTGCGTACGGCGGCGATCGTGGCGGTGCCGATCGTGGTGGTGAACGTGTTGGTGGCCCGCGACGGTCTCACCGTGCTTGCGCGGCTTGGCGATCTCGGGCCCTTCGGTCAGGGAAACCTCACACTGGAGGCGTTGGTTTATGGCGTTGCGATCGCCCTGAAGGTGACGATTTTGATGCTCGCCACCACGCTCGCGAGCCTCGCGGTAGATCCGGATGAACTGCTGCGGGGGGTGCGCAGGCTGTCCTTCCGCTCGGCGCTCACGGCGTCGCTTGCGACACGGATGATCCCTGTGCTCGCAAACGATGGGCGCAGACTCGCCGAGGCGCAGCGCACCCGTCCCGCCGCCGAGCGGGCGCGCCGTTCGTCGTCGTCGCCGGTCCGCGGGAGATGGGGTGGTGGGTATATGCGTTTGGGGGTGACTCGCGCGCACGCGCGCGAAGCTGGCCTTACTTCGCGCGCACGCGCGCGAGTCACCCTTTTGAGCGCAATAGTGGGCTCCTCGCTCGACCGCGCGATGGACGTGGCCGCGACGCTCGAGTTGAGGGGTTTTGCAACAGCGAGTCGCGCCCCACGAAGCAGCCGCCGCTGGTCGCGCCACGACCTCTCCTTCGCCGGCTCGGCGCTCGGGCTGGGGGGCCTCGCCGTGGCGGCGCACATAGGAGGCATCGGCAGCTTCGACGCTTACCCGGAACTCCACGCGGGCAACACAGCTACGACAGTCGCGCTTGCGGTGGTGTTCGCGGTCGTGGTGCTGCTCCCGTTCGCCGACCGCCGGGGGATCGAGTTGTGAGTGCGCTGAGCTTCGAGCACGTCACCTACACCTACCCGGGCGCCACCCGCGCGGCGCTCGATGACGTGACGCTGACCATCGCGCAAGGCGAGCTGTGCGTGCTTGCGGGGCTGTCGGGGCATGGGAAGTCGACGCTGCTGCGCGCGGGATGCGGTTTGGCGCCGCATTTCTACGGAGGCACGTTCGCTGGGAGGGTGCGAATCGAAGGCCTCGATACGCACGATAACCCGCCCGCGCGTCTCGGAGCGCTGACGGGGGTGCTGTTCCAGGACCCCGAGACGCAGCTCGTGATGGGGTCGGTGCGGGGAGAGCTGGCGCTTCCGCTTGAAAGCCGCGGGCACAGCGACGGGGAAGTGGCGCGGGGGGTGGAGGAGGCGGCGCTCGCGCTCGGCATCGATGGGTTGCTCGATCGTTCGACGCACGAGCTCTCAGGCGGTGAGCAGCAGCGTGTGGCGCTCGGGGCGGCGCTTGTGGGACGGCCGCGTGTGGTGTTGCTGGATGAGCCGACGTCCCAGCTCGATCCGGTGGCGGGGGACGAGTTGATCGGGCTCTTGCGCAGGCTCAACCAGGAGTGGGATACGACGATCGTGCTGTGCGAGCACCGTCTCGAGCGCTGCCTGCCGGCGGCCGATCGGGTGATCGCGATGCACGAGGGTAAGGTCGCCTACGACGGTCTCCCGGGCGCCTTTCTGGAGTGGGCGGGCGCGAGCGCCCCGGCGCTGCAGACACCCGGCGCGAAGCTGTTCTCGCTGGCGGGGGTCAGCCCCGCCCCTGTCGGTGTGAAGCAAGCGCGCGCCGCCCTGCGCCGCGAGGGGTTGCTCGGCGAGAGGCAAGGTACGCCTGCCCTGGTGCCCGGCGATGAATGGAGGGCATCCGGCTCACGATCTGGGTTGCGTCCTTGGGTCAAGCGACGTGTGTCTTTTGGGGGAGAAACGCCCGTGCCGGTCGTTGCAAGCGGGCTTTGGCTTGAGTTGACGCGCGGCCCGGCGATTGTGCGCGGCGTGGATTTGAGCGTGAAAGAGGGGGAGACGGTGGCCCTGATGGGCCGTAACGGCGCCGGCAAGTCGACGCTCTTGCGACTGTTGGCCGGACTTTTGTGCCCGACGCGGGGGAGCGTGCGAAGCGCGGGCCGGGTGGCGCTGTTGTTGCAGAACCCCAACGACTATTTTCTGCACGAGCGCGTGGCTGAAGAGGCGCCGGCGGGCGCGCTCGCGGCGGCGAGGCTCGCGCATTTGGCCGAGCGCAACCCGCGCGACCTCTCCGGTGGTGAGCGCCAGCGCCTAGCGCTCGCGATCGTGGCGCCCGAGGGGGGCGCGGCGGATGGGGTGAGGCCTCCGGCGGTGCTCGCCCTCGATGAGCCCACGCGGGGGATGGATCGCGAGGCCAAAGCCGCGCTCGCCGCAGAGATCCGCCGCCGGGCGAGCGAGGGGCAGGCTGTGATCGTCGCCACACACGATCCGGAGTTCGCGGCCGCCTGCGCGGACCGCGCGGTGCTGCTCGCCGAGGGCCGTGCGATCGCCGATGCGCCCACCGCCGAGTTGCTCACGGGGGGCTGGTATTTCGCGACTGAAACCGCCCGCATCCTGGGCGGGGAAGGTGGTGCGCTCGACCCGCTGGAGGGTGCGCAAGTGCTGCGGGAACGGGCTTTGGCCGGAGCGCTCGAGACATCGGCGGCGATTGTTGGGGCGGCGCGACCATGAGCTGGTTCGTGGCGTCTTTCTCGATCGTCTTTGTCGTGCTCGGCCTGGGCTGGTTGGCGTATGAGCGCTCTCGACCGTCGGCGCGAATGGCCGCCGTTGTGGGCACGCTCGCGGCTGTGGCCGCGCTCGGGCGCGACGCGTTTGTGGCGATCCCCGACGTGAAGCCGATCACGGCGATCACGCTGGTGGTGGGCTATGCGCTCGGGCCGCTCCCCGGTTTCACGGTGGGCGCTGTGGGGATGCTCGCGTCGAACATCATGCTCGGGCAGGGCTCCTACACGCCGTGGCAGATGGCCGCTTGGGGTCTCGTGGGCCTCGCGGGCGCAGGTCTCGCCGCACTCACCAAACGGCATATGGGCCGCTTCGGGTTGGCGCTCGCCTGCGGGATCACGGCGATGGTGGCGAAGGAGATCATGAATCTCTACACGTTCACGCTTGCCGCCACCCATTCTCCGGCCGCGCTGCTCGCCACGGCCGGGGTGGCGCTCCCGTTTGACATTACAGACGCCGTGGCGAGCTTCCTCTTCGGGCTCGCCTTCGGCCCTGAGCTGGCGCGCCTGTTGGGACGGATGCGCGCGCGTATGGATGTCACTTGGCAGAGTGCCGCTACGCCGCTCGCGGTGCTTGCAATCTGCCTGATGGGAGCCTCGTTCGCGCACGCAGACACCTCGCGCGAGGTCTCCTACCTCGAAGGCACCCAGAACGCCGATGGGGGTTTCGGAGGCGAAAAGGGCCAGCACAGCAGCGAGCTCTATTCCGCGTGGGCCGCCATCGGGTTGGCCGCGGCTGGGCGCAACCCGCTCGCGCTCGCCCACGGCGGGCACACGGTGTTGAGTTCGATCGAAGTAGAAGCCTCAACGGTTCAGGGCGCGGGGGATCTAGAGCGCACGATCCTTGCGTTGCGCGCTTGTGGCGGCTCCACGCGCAAGCTGCCCGGTGGAAACCCGGTTACGCGGCTGCTCGCCTACCGCTCCTCTGACGGCTCGTTCGGTCATCTCGTCAACCTCACGGCCTTTGCCGTCCTGGCGTTGCGGGCGGCGGGAGAACCGGCGAGCTCGGGCACCGTGGGAAGCGCCGCTCGCTGGCTGGCCCACCAGCAGAACTCTGACGGTGGCTTCGGCTACGCCGCCCGCGGGACCGCCTCCGACATCGACGACACGGGCGCGGCGCTGCAGGGCGTCGTGGCCGCCAGCGTCCCCGAGGGGCCCGTCGTCGCCCAAGCGGTCCGTTTCCTAGCGGGTGCCCAAAACGCCGACGGCGGCTACCCGCAGGAACGCGGCGGGGAATCCAACGCGCAATCCACAGCCTGGGCGGTACAAGGCCTGCTGGCCGCCGGACAGCGTCCCGCGAGCTTCAAACACCGCGGTCGTTCGCCGCTTGACTACCTCAACGGGCTCCTCGCGGGCGATGGCAGCGTGCGCTACTCCACCACCAGCGCGCAAACGCCCGTGTGGGTGACAGCCGAGGCGCTCGCCGCGCTTGCCGAAAAGCCCCTGCCGATCTCGCCCGTCCCAGGCTCTCATGCTCAGGCCCCGCCGCCGGCAAATGCCGCGGTCGCCTCGCCACCGGCGGGTGCGGCTTCAGGGGCTCATACAGGGGCCTCCAGGGTTGCGCGTGTCGCTCGTCGCGGACTACCGGGCGGGCAGGCGCGACTTGATGCGCTGGCCCGCGACGCCGGGATCGCCCTTGCGATTGTGCTCGCCCCTGTCGTCCGCTGACCGGCCGCGCCCGTGCTCGCTCACAGCACCTAAGCGACAGGCCTTCTTTACCAGACATCAAGCCTTGTTCCTAGGCTGTTGTGGATATGTCGGCTGCCGCCACCGTCCGTCCCGCCTCCCGCCGCTCGGCCGTCCCGGCGCTGCTGGTGGCTGCGCTGTGCGTTGCCGCCCTAGCCTTCACATGGGTGCTCGCCGCGCTCGTGGGCCCCACCCATGCGCGCGATGCCACAGCTCTCTATGACTTCACCCGTCTGGATCGCCCGAGTGTGGAAGTGCTCGCCGAAGGTCTGCTCTCGCTGCTCGAACCCGTTTTCTTCGTCGTATGGGCGCTCGTGCTGATGGGTATCGCCCTGCGGCGGGGGCGTGCGCGCGTTGCGCTTGCCGTGGCGCTCGTCTTGATCCTCGCCCCGCTCAGCGCCGACCTGCTCAAGCCGCTGCTGGCCCATCCGCACGTCGAGGTGCCCCCGCTCTACATCAAAAGCGCCTCCTGGCCGAGCGGCCATGCCTCGGCCGCGATGGCGCTTGTGTGGTGTGCGCTGCTCGTGGCACCCGCAAACCTGCGTCGCGTGGTCGCGCTGCTGGGGGTCGTGTTTCTGCTCGCGGTCGCCTTCTCGCTGTTGATCCTCGCCTGGCATATGCCAAGCGACGTGGTTGGCGGCTATCTACTAGCGACGCTGTGGGCCGCGCTCGCGGTCGCGGGCCTGCGTCTGGCCGACGGCAGGGCTCAAGTTGATCAGGTTGAGCCGGCGCCGTGCTCTCCTGGCGCCCAGAGTGGCTCTGACTGCGTGCCGGCGCCGTCGTTGACAGCGCGGCTGAGGATGAACAGCATGTCCGACAGCCGGTTCAGGTAGCGGATCGCCTCGGGGTTGCACTCCTCGCCGATCGCTATCGCTCGGCGCTCGGCGCGCCGGCACACCGTGCGGCACACATGCAGTTGCGCACCCGCGGGTGTTCCGCCCGGGATCACGAAGGACCGCAGCGGTTCGAGCGTTGCGTTGACCTCGTTGCACACCTCCTCCAACCATTGCGCGTACTCGGGCGTCACGCGCAGCCGTGCTTGCCCCTTGGGGGTGGCGTCGGGCTCCTCGCCCGCGAGCGTGGGCACACTCAGGTCGGCGCCCACGTCGAGCAAATCGTTCTGAACGCGCGCCAACCATCCGGCGACGTTTGCGGGCAAGCCGCCTTGCGCTAGCGCCACGCCGAGTGTTGCGTTGAGCTCGTCGACGGTGCCGTAGGCCTCCACGCGGGGATGCAACTTGGAGACGCGACTCATGTCGCCGAGGTGGGTCTCCCCGCCGTCTCCGAGCTTCGTGTAGATGCGTGTGAGGTTCACCGTCACGGCCCGTTGAGTTTGCCACACCGACTCCCTTTTCGGCCCTCACGAGACCCCTAGGGGACCGTCTGACTGCCTGCCGTCCCCCAGATCGGATACGTTCCCGCCCTTCATGCAGGTAGGTGTTCCGAAGGAGACCGCCGCGGGCGAGCACAGAGTTGCGCTCGTTCCCGAGGTCGTGGCCAAGCTCAAAACCAAGGGCATCGATGTCCTGGTTGAGTCGGGTGCGGGCGCGGACGCCCTGCTGCCAGACAGCGCCTTTACCGACGCGGGCGCACAGATGAGCACCGACGCCGCCGCCATCTGGGGCTCGGATGTGGTCGTGAAGATCTCCCCCCCAAGTGAGGCGGAGGTGGGCATGCTTGGTCCCGGCTCGATTTTGATCGGCTTCCTCGCGCCCCTCACCAGCCCGCAAACGACGCGTGCCCTTGCCGCCGCGAAAGCCACGGCGTTTGCGATGGAGTCGATTCCCCGTATCTCTCGCGCCCAGTCGATGGACGCGCTCTCCTCCCAAAGCAACATCGCCGGCTACAAGGCCGCGCTGCTGGGGGCGGAGAACATGGGCCGCTTCTACCCGATGCTCATGACCGCCGCCGGCACGATCCCGCCCGCCAAGGTACTCGTGCTGGGCGCGGGTGTCGCTGGACTGCAGGCGCTCGCCACGGCCAAGCGCCTGGGTGCCCGTACCACCGGCTATGACGTGCGCCCGGAGGTGGCAGAACAGGTGCACTCGCTCGGTGCGCAGTGGCTCGATCTCGGTCTTGAGGCAAGCGGCGAGGGTGGTTATGCGCGCGAGCTCACCGAGGAGGAGCGCGCCTCCCAGCAGCAGGCGCTCACCGACGCGATCAAGGGCTTTGACGTGGTGATCACCACGGCGCTGGTCCCCGGCCGTCCCGCTCCCAAGCTCGTCACCGCCGAGGCTGTGCAAGGCATGAAGCCTGGCTCCGTGATCATAGATTTGGCGGGCGAGTCTGGCGGCAACTGCGAGCTCACAGAGCCCGGTGAAACAGTGGTCAAGCACGACGTGAAGATCGTCTCTCCGCTCAACCTCCCGGCAAGCATGGCCGAGCATTCCTCGCAGCTGTTCGCGCGCAACGTGCTTTCTCTGCTCGAGCTGCTCGTGGCCCGCAAAGAAGATCCCGCCAACCCCGAGGCCGAGGGCGAGGTGCAGGTGAAGCTCGATTTCGAGGATGAGATCGTCGCGGGCGCCTGCACGGTGCGCGACGGGGAGATCGTCGGCGCCGGCGCCAAGGCCGCCGTGGAGGCAGCCAAATGATCCTCGCGAGCGTCCTGACCACGAATCTCGCGATCCTCGTGCTCGCGGGCTTCATCGGCTTCGTGGTCATCTCCAAGGTGCCGAACACCCTGCATACGCCGCTGATGTCGGGCACGAACGCGATCCACGGGATCGTGTTGCTCGGCGGGTTGATCCTCTTCGGTTTCGCCGGCCTGGGCGCGTTCAGCAAGATCCTGCTCGTCATCGCGGTGGCCTTCGGCACGATCAACGTCGTCGGTGGTTTCCTCGTGACAGATCGCATGCTCGACATGTTCAAGTCGAAGCCCAAGCCCAAGCAGGACGGCGACGAGAAGTCTGGCGATGGAAAGGCGGGGTCGTGATGAACCCGCCTATCGCCACGAGCTTCCTGCAGAGCGAAAGCTTCATCTACGTCCTCTACATCCTCGCCTTCTCGCTCTTCATCCAGGGCCTGCGCGGACTGTCGGGTCCGACCACAGCGGTACGCGGCAACCGCATCGCCGCCGTTGGTATGGCGATTGCCGTGGTCGCGACGCTGCTGCTTCCCGCCGAGGGCAACTGGGGGCTGATAGCGCTCGGCATCGCGCTCGGCGTGGCCGTGGGAGTGCCGGCGGCCCGGCAGGTGAAGATGACCGCGATGCCCCAGATGGTGGCGCTCTTCAACGGCGTGGGCGGCGGCGCGGTTGCCATCATCTCCTGGGTCGAGTTCCGTAGCCACGGCTCCACCTACGGCTCGCACACCGTCGTGAGCATGTATGAATCGGGGCCGTTCGTGGAACACGCGATCGTGCACACGGGGGCACTCCCCACCTACGTGGCGATCTTCTCGGTGTTCGCTGCGATCGTCGGCTCAGTGTCCTTCTGGGGCTCGAACATCGCCTTCGGCAAGCTCCAGGAAGTCCTGCCAGGTCGCCCGATCTCACTCGGCGCCGGCCAGCAGGTCGTGAACCTCGTCCTGCTCGTGCTGGCGCTCGCCGCCGGTGTGGATCTCGTCGCCGGCGCTCACTCTGAAGTGCTGTTCATCGGCATGCTGATCGTGGCGGCCCTGCTCGGAAACGCGGTGGTGCTGCCCATCGGGGGCGCCGACATGCCGGTTGTGATCTCGCTGCTGAACGCCTTCACCGGCCTCTCGGCCGCCGCCACGGGCATGGCGCTCAACAACCCCGCGCTGATCGTGGCGGGCATGATCGTGGGCGCCTCTGGCTCGATCCTCACCAACCTGATGGCGGTCGCCATGAATCGCTCGATCCCCTCGATCGTCGCCGGTGGCTTCGGTGGGGGAGGGGCTGTGGAGGGGGCGGAAGGCGCCGGCGAGCACCAGGGAACGGTGCGCTCCACGAGCGCCTCCGACGCGGCGATCCAACTCGCCTACTCCAACCGCGTGGTGATCGTCCCGGGGTATGGCATGGCCGTCGCCCAGGCCCAGCACGCTGTGCGCGAGCTCACCAAGGAGCTCGAGGGCAGGGGAGTGGAGGTCAGCTACGCGATCCACCCAGTGGCGGGACGCATGCCCGGGCACATGAACGTGTTGCTCGCCGAGGCCGACGTGCCTTATGACCAGCTCAAGGAGATGGACGACGCCAACCCTGAGTTCCAGCGCACGGATGTGTCGCTTGTCATCGGCGCGAACGATGTCACCAACCCGGCAGCCAAGAACACGCCCTCCTCGCCGATCTACGGGATGCCCATCCTCGAGGTCGCCGATTCGCGTTCGGTGATCGTCATCAAGCGCTCGATGAACCCCGGCTTCGCCGGCATCGAGAACGAACTCTACTTCGATCCGAAGACATCCATGCTCTTCGGCGATGCCAAGTCGGCTGTGAGTGAGATCACAGCCGAGCTCGCGGCTATCTGAGCACCAGCGCCGCGCGGCGCCGCCTGCACCGCATCGTTGGTTTGGCTGCGGTTCCGCCCATGGGTGGCTGAGTGCCCACACGCCGCCGGAATGACTGCCGCTCGTTGCCTTTTTGGCACGTCCATCCCCGCACGTGCCAAATTGGTACGCAATGTAGACAAGACATACATTGTCAATGACGTACATCGTATCTTACACTCAACTGAGGAGAGGAGACGTTAGTAATCTGAGGGGTCAGTATTACGCTGCAACGCTTCATATCTTCGGGTCGAATGTGGTGCACGTCCGCTGTCGGTCTGGTGGTGTGCATCGTGTTGACGTCCGGTGCGGTCCGTCTCCAGGGAGCAGGCGGGCTGCGCCGGGTGGCAACCGCGTCGGCGGGCGTGGGGGTGCGGGCTTCGGCTCTGCCCCACGCGAGTACATCGATAGTGGGTGGGGGCGGGGCGGGTATTGCGAGTTTCCCTTTTCAGGTGGCGCTCTATGATCCGCGCGCCGGGTCGCCCGCGGCTGGGTTCTTCTGCGGTGGGGTGATCCTCGATGCCACTCATGTGGCCACCGCCGCGCACTGCATCGCGGGGATCGGTGGGGCGGGTGTGTCAGGGAGAGTGGTTGTGCTTGCGGGATCTACCACGCTCGAACCCACAGATCCAGGCAGTGTGCGCGACCCGGCGCGATCAAGCAGCGTCGATTCGCACTACAGCCCACAAAGCAGCGATTACGACGTGGCGCAACTCGTACTCGCCCGCCCGCTCTGGTCGGGACCATCGCCAAGCCTCAACGGGGTGAGCGCGATTGCCCCGCTGCCGGTCGATCGTGTCAAGGCCGCCCGATATGCCAATCCAGAAGCATCAAAAGCGGTGCTCGCCACCACCAGCGGCTGGGGGGACGTCAACGCGGCGCCGGGTCATCTTGCAAGCTACCCCGCCGACCTTCATTCCGTCCGGCTCCCGCTCGTATCGACCGCCGTTTGTGAAGAAGAGTATTCGGCGATCGAACAGCAGATCACCTCCAGCATGATCTGCGCGGGCGGCGGCCGCTCCCACCTGGACACCTGTTATGGCGACTCCGGCGGTCCGCTGCTCGCAGATCAGGCCACCCCCGCGCGCCCACCTTCGGACTATGTGCTGGTGGGGTTGGTGGACTTCGGCAACGGTTGCGCCCAGGCCGGCTACGCGGGTGTATACACGCGCGTAGCAAACGCAGAGGTCGCGCGCTTCTTGTCCTCCGGTGACGGACATGCGGCGAAGGCGGTGAGCACGCAAGCCAAGCACAAGAAGAAGCGTAAGAAGCGCCGCCGCCACCGGGCGGCGTGAGCCTGCCGCCCGCTCTGGGACACTGGAGGGCATGCTCGTACGGGAGGACGCGATCGCGGCGCTTGCTCACAATGAGTTCGATCTGGTGGTTGTCGGCGGAGGCATCACCGGAGCCGGGGTGGCATTGGACGCCGCCACCCGTGGCTACAGCGTGGCGCTCGTGGAGCGCGCCGACTACGCCTCGGGTACCTCGAGCCGCTCCAGCAAGCTTGTGCACGGAGGCTTGCGCTACCTCCAGCACTTCGACCTCGGCCTCGTGCGCGAGGCGCTGCTAGAGCGCCAACTGATGGTGGCCCTGGCGCCCCATCTCGTGCGCCCGCTGCCCCTTGTGGTGCCGGCGTTCGACGGGGTGCGCCCCGATAGGCTTGTGGGTGTTGGGCTGAACCTCTACGACGTGATGTCCGTCGACCGCGAGCGTCTGCGCACACGCCGTTCCCGCCGCTCCCGCGCCGATGCCGAGGAGACACACGGAGCGGGTGTCGCGCTGGCCGAGCAGGTGGAGTCCTGGAGTCCGGAGCGCCATCGTGTGATCTCAGGCGAGGAGGTGGTTGAGCTGTTGCCCGCGCTTGCGGCGCGAGCTCCCACGAGCGGGTACATCTTCTATGACTGTCAAACCGACGACGCCCGTCTCGTGCTGACTGTGCTGGGCGAGGCAGAGCGTTTCGGGGCGGTATGCGCGAACCGGCTGAATGCATTCAAACTGCTGCAAGAGAATGGGCGCGCCTGTGGTGTGGATGTGTGCGATGAAGAGAGCGGTGAGCACTTCGAGCTGCGCGGTGCCAACGTGGTGAACGCCACCGGCGTGTGGGCCGACGGACTGCGTCCGCACGAGCTCCACGACGAGGCCGAGCTGCCGGTGATCAGGCCGAGCCGAGGCACCCACGTTTTGCTGAGCCACGAGGATCTGCCGCTTGTTGCCGGGGCCATCGTCCCGGCAGGGGCGGGCCGCACTATCTTCGCGCTGCCGTGGCTTGGACGCACGCTGGTGGGCACTACCGACAACGATTACGAGGGAGAGCTCGTGCACGTGCCCCCCTCGGGCGAGGACATCGACTATCTGCTGGCGGCGGTGAACGAGTTCTTTGCCACCAGTCTCACATCCAGTGATCTCGCCGGAGCCTATGCTGGTGTGCGCCCCCTGATCTCGACAGGGGACACGAAGAAATCTGTCGACATCTCACGCAAGGCTGAGCTCTATGAGACCTCGAGCGGGATGATCACCATCACCGGTGGCAAGCTCACCACCTGGCGGCGGATGGCCAAGATGACCGTTGACCGCATGGTTGAGCGCGAAGCACGCGAGGCTCCCTGCCGCACGACGGAGATCCCATTGGGTCAGCCGGTATCTGTGGAGGACCTGCCCGCGGTCGCGGGGGTCGACGAGGCCGCGCGCGCGGCGCTCGCCTCCCGTTACGGATATGGCGCCCGCGAGGTACTCGCGCTGGCTGCCGAGCGCCCGGTGCTTGCCCAGCCGCTCGTGCCCGGTCTGCCGGATTTGACGGCCGAGGTGGCGATCGCCGTGCGTCGCGAGCAGGCTCGTAGCGTCGGCGACGTGCTGCTGCGCCGCACCCGCCTGGGGCTGATCGCCGCGCGCGATCTGCTGAGCGAGGAGCAGAGCACCGTCTCGACGGTCGGGCGCGTCGCCGCCGTCATGGCGAGCGAGCTGGGGTGGAGCGGCCAGCGGGCGGCGGCGGAGGTCGCACGTTTCTACGAGGAGGCCCGCGAAGAGGGCATCCTCGGAGTCGGCTAGGGTTTTATCCGCACGCGGGTGCCGCACGCTGTCCAACGCGTACGGACGCCAACCGCCCCAACCACCACCGACAGGAGACACCGATGACCGTGCTCGACCGCTCTGAGCTCCAGGAAAGCTCACTCGCCGACCTCCACCTGATCGCCGACCAGATCGGCCTCGAGGGCTTCCGAAGACTGCGCAAGGCCGACTTGATCGACGCCATCCTCGGCGAGGAGAAAGCCGACGGCGATTCGCGCGAGCCCACGGAGGACCGTCCGCCCGCTCGGCGCTCCCGCTCACGTCGTGGATCCGCCGTGGCAAAGTCGGCGGCGAGTAAGGATGACGGCGCCGGGGACGACGGCGATGAGCAGGACACCGACGCCGATAGGGCGCCTTCGCCGCGGCGTGGCCAACGCGCTCAAGGAGGAAGAGGGCGTGGGCGAGGACGCGAGGAGCGCGAGAAGTCATCCGAGCCCGAGCGCACCGCCGAGGGTGTTGTGGAGATCGCCGCCAACGGGTCGGCGCTGCTGCGGGTGCACCCCCCCGGAGAGTCGGATGAGGACGTGTATGTGTCGGCCGCCCAGGTGCGCCGCTGCGAGCTAGTCGCGGGCGATCGGGTCAGCGGACCGGTGCGCCCGCCGCGGCGCTCGGAGCGCCATCCGTCATTGGTCCGCGTGGAGACCATCAATGGCGAGTCGGCCGACGCCGTGTCGGAGGGTACGCGTTATGACGATCTGCCGGTGGCCTGGCCCTCCGAGCGGCTTTCTTTTGATTCCGAGGACCCCACACTGAAGGCGATCGAGTGGCTCACACCGATTGGCCGTGGATCCCGCGCCGCGATTGTGGGTGCCACACGTTCGGGCAAGACCGAGACGTTGCGCGGGATCGTGGGTGCGCTGGCTGGTCGGGAGGGGATCGAGCTTTCGCTCGCGCTCGTGGGTGTCCGTCCCGAGGAGCTCGCCGAGTGGCAGGCCGGGCCGGTTGAGCTTGGCGCAAAGCTCACCTTCGCGGCTTCCACAGACGCGCAGGGTCAAGCGGTGGAGGCTGTTGTTGAGACGGCCAAGCGGGTCGCGGCGCGAGGTGGGCACACGGTGGTGGCGATCGACAGCCTCGACGGGTTGCATGCTCACACCGCGCGTAAGGTGCTCGCGGCGGCTCGCAACCTCGCCGAGGGCGGCTCTGTCACGGTCATCGCGACCGCCACCAAGCCCTTCGGTGGCGAGACGACCGTGATCGCACTCGACGCGGTGCTAGCCGGCAGCGGCAAGTTGCCCGCGCTCGACCTCGTGCACAGCGGTACGCTCAAGCCGGAGCTGCTGGTCGGAGACGACGGTGCCGCAGAGATACTCCGCGCCCGTGCTGTCGCCGCGGAGGGTTAAGAGGGGGGAGCTTTGGGCGATAGGTCGCTGATCTAGTCAGCTGCGCTAACGCCTGTAAGCGACCCGGCCCCATGAGGGCTCGGGTGCGAGCTCGATCGGCTCGCCGACGCCGTCGTGCTGCACGTAAACGAAGCTGCCGGTGTCCTCCAAGAAGGAGAACGTCAGCTCGCCCTCGTTGACGCGCTGGTCGAGCCAGGCGCTTCTGAACACGAGGCGGCGCAACCAGTGCACGAGTGAGCGCTCCGCTGGACCCACCAGTTCGGGCCAGCATTCGTTGACGTGTTCCCCTAGAGCGGAGGCGGGGTCTTGGATGTCGCCGTTGACGGCGAGGTTCACGAGATCCTCGAGCTCATCCTCACCAAGGCGGCCGCCGACGAAACCGAGCTTGATGGCTGCCTGCTCGCAGCGCTCTGAGAAGTCGCGTTCGTTGAACGTGAAGCGCAGATCGCCATATTCGAGGACGAAATCCTCGCCCGAGTTGTAGTTGCCGCGACGTGTGGTGTCCATGAGCGTCGGGATCATATGTCGGCTTCCTGCTTCTCCGCCGTACTTGCATGCGATATTGCAATTCAGGGGACACGAACGATCGGCCGGTTGGGACCGCCGCCGTGCCCTCTTCCTGAGCGTCTTGACCGCCTCCGGCTTCGCTCCGGCGACGGCGCTCTATACGCTCAGGGTTACATGGCACGCCTCACCGAGCACGGACTGCGCAGGTCGGTCGGGGTATCCGGCCTGTTCGCCACTGCCTATGGCAACGTCGGCTCCTCGATCTATTACGCGCTGGGCCTCGTGGCCGCGCACGCGCTCGGGCTCACACCGCTCGTGTTCGTGTTTGCCGGCGGACTTTTCGCGCTGACAGCGAAGACGTACGCCGAGGGTGCCTCGATGTTCCCCGAGGCTGGCGGTTCCTCCTCGTTTGCGCGTCACGCCTTCAATGAGCTCGTGTCGTTTTTCGCGGGGTGGGCATTGAGTCTCGACTACATCCTCACGATCGCGATCTCCGCGTTCTTCGTGCCGCACTACCTGAGTGCCTTCCCGGGCCTGGGTGGGCTCAACCACAACCCAGGCGACATCTTTGGTGGGTTGGTCGTGGTGGTGGCGCTGGCGGCGCTCAATATCCGCGGTTTGGGGGAGTCGGCGAAGCTCAACTTCATCCTCGCCATCGTCGATCTCTCCACGCAGGTGCTGCTGGTGGCGTTGGGTGCTGTGCTCGTACTCGATCCCTCGCTGCTCATCCACCAGATCCAGCTCGGCACGGTGCCGACCTGGCACGAACTTATCTTTGCTCTCTCGCTTGCGATGCTTGCCTACACGGGCATCGAGACGGTCTCCAACATGGCTGAGGAGGCACGCGACCCCGGCAAACAGGTGCCAAAGGCCGTCAACCTTGTCGTGCTCGCGGTGCTGGGGGTGTATTTGGGGATCTCGCTGATCGCGCTCTCGGCGCTGCCCGTCGTTGCACATGGTGTGGGCTACAGCCCCGCCCTGCAGGAAAGCTTCACGCATGCCGGTCACGCCACCGAGCTTGGCGGACACTTCCAAAACGACCCGGTGCTGGGCATCGTCTCGCGGCTCGGTCTGCACGGAACTTTGTTGACGCTCGCGCAGTATTACGTCGGCCTACTTGCCGCGACGATCCTCTTCATCGCCACCAACGCCGGCATGATCGGCATCTCGCGGCTTTCGTGGTCGCTTGCCGAGCATCGCCAGCTACCTGGAATCTTCTCCCAACTGCACGCGCGCTTTCGTACCCCCTGGTTCACGATCGTGTTCTTCTCCGGTCTGGCGGGACTGCTCGTGCTGTACGGAAACACCAATGTCCTTGGCAACCTCTACTCCTTCGGCGCGCTGCTCTCGTTCACGGTGGCTCACATCTCTGTGATCGCCCTGCGCGTGAAGAAGCCCGACCAGGAGCGCCCCTACCGGATGCCGTGGAACGTGCGCATTCGGGGCGCCTCGATCCCGCTCACGGCGGTGATCGGCGGGATCGGAACCGCCACGGTGTGGGTGGTGGTGGTAATCACACACCCCGAGGCACGTCTCGTGGGTATCCCTTGGATGGTGTTTGGGATGGTGGGCTACATCCTCTACAGGCGCAGCCAAGGCTTGGATCTGCGCGAGACTTGCCGCATCGAGCGGGCCGAGCGCCCAGCCGATTTCCAGGCCCTCGGCTATCGCACGGCGCTCGTTCCGATCTTCGGCGGGGACGTCTCCGCGAGCTCCCTCACGAGCGCCGCCAAGCTGATCGGCGAAGAAGGCGTGGTGTACGCGGTGTTCGTGCTCCCCGTGCCAAGCCAGCTCTCGCTCGAGTCGGGGTTGGAGGCAGAGGAGGCTGAAGGCCGCGCCGCGCTCGAGAGCGCGCGCATTAAGGCGCGCCGCTCCAACATCAAGATCCGCACGGGCCTGATCCGCACCCGCAATCCTGGCGCGGCGCTCGTTGAGGAGGCAAAGCGGGTGGGCTCGGATGTCATCTACTGGTCCACGATCCACGCCCCGGTCGGCGAGCAGCGGATTGGCCCCACCGCCGCCTACCTGCTCAGCAAGCGCCCTTGTCGCGTGATCATCGAGACCGAGAACCGTCCGCCCCGTCAGCGTGAGGCGACAGAGAAGGCGCCGCTCAGCGGCGCGCCCGCCTGAGCTGCCCGGTCGCCTCGCGACTTATCGACTCTGCGTGTCCCTGCTTGCGCTTATGCCAAACCGAGCACGAGTCGGAAGTGCTGGACGCCGCCCTGGCTCGTGGCCCCGGCAGTGAGCGTGCCCAGCGACTTGAGATAGGGCACGATCTTCGTGAGCGATTCGCTCTGGGTGAGGCCGACGCCTTCCAGGAACCCGAGCAGGGTTGGGAATTCAACGATCAAGCTCGGTTCGATACCGCCGCCTAGGGTGGATGTAGCGGAGGTGTAGGCGGGGGAGGTAGACAGCGTGCTCGACGGCGCGAGGGCGCCCTGCACCGACTGTTGGCCGAGGCCGAGGATGAACTTGGTCTGACCGTTCGCTCCCTGGCCGTTGGCGATGAAGATCACAGCGGGGAAACCCTGCAGCTTGACGCTCACGGCTGCATCTGTACCCGGGATGGTGGTGCTTGCCACCGTGGCGCCTGCGTTCTTCATCAAGGCCCCCAACTTCCCGACCGCGGCGCTTGAAGCGGCGGGTTGCTTGGAGGCGATCACCAGCGCCGCCTGTAGGTTGAAAAGACCGCTGCCGCTGATGAACATGCCGCCCGACCCCGCCCATGAGCCGAAGTCCTGTTGCAGTTTCGCCTTGGGCGATTCAAGCGTCTTGAAGACGCTTTCGATGGCGGGTCCTCCGAATGATGAGAACACGGTGGAGGAGCCGAGCGACGCCACGCCGCCAAGAAGCGCAAGCGCGCTCGAAAGGTTGGTCCCCGTATCGCCGACCCCTGCCGCCAGCCATGAGGTGCCGGGGAGTGCGCCAAGTGCATGTGCTCCTTCTGTCCCGAACAGCGGCGTTGTGCCGCTCGTGGAGTGCACCTGGCCCTGCAGCGAGATCGAGTTGGCCGTGGGCGTAACCGACAGCGAGGCCCACTGGGCGCTGACGAAGAGGCTGCCGAGTAGCGCCACTCCATGGCCGGCAGCCCCATTCGAGCCGTGCACGGCCTTGGTCAACTCTTCGGGCTTTGCGTAAGCGCTTGCGATCGCTTCCTTGGGCGGCGTGGTGTAGCCGGGTGCGGTGGTGATCGCGGCGCCTCCGAGCGAGGTGTCGATCACGCTCTTCATAGCCGCCTCGCTCCCGATGACCGCGAAGTTCTTGACGATTCCCTCGGCCACCCCGCTTGCGGTCAATTCGTAAGTGACGTTGCGATAGCCGGCGGCATGGGCGCCTTGTGCCCGCGCACGGTGCTCCAGGAACGAGCGCGCGCTTGCGACGTTGCTCGTGGCGAATACGATCGCCCCCTGGGAGCCTTTGCTGAAACCGGCAGCGCCTAGGGCGGAGGAGATTGTCCCTGTCAGCCCGCCTTCGAGCAGTGACTGCGCGGAGCTTGCGCCTTGGGGCAGTGCCGCCGCGTTGAGCGCGGTGATGAACACGCCGGCCTCGTTTCCAACCCATGGCTCGATATCGCGCTTGAACTGCTCCTGTGCGCCTTCGCTCGAAAGTAGGGCCTGGGCGAGGCTGCCGTACGGTTCTGCCAGGTGGGTGAGTTTCCTCGCGGCCGTTTCCGCGTTGCCTTTGCTGCCGCCACTCGGCTTGATCGCAATGCCCGCGTAAAGCGGCGCCGTCGCCGGTACGAGCGTCGCGGGGTCGGCGTTGCCCGAGCCCGAGGAGCCGCAACCCGCGAGCGCAACCAACGCGGCGAGCAAGACGACTGCGCCTATCGGCCTCCAAACCCCCAATCCCATGACAGGAACGTTACACGCGCGCGGCTTGCACGTGCGCCTGCAGATTCCGGCGGCTTACGGCAAAGGACATCCCACCGTCGAAACACGCGTCTGAGCAGGGATTTTTGTCTGCTGTGGCGTACTTGGGAAGGTATTGTGGGAGAAAATGTGCAATTAGGGTTGCGTTGTGGGGGAAAGTGGGGTAAGTTCGCGGTAGCGAGCCGTGGTGGAGGAGCTCCTCCCACTCCTCCACCGCGGCTCGAACTTCTTGATTGGAGCCTCTCCAGTGGCCTTCCGCGGCACCTTCGACCACACGCTCGACGCGAAGAACCGGCTGACAGTCCCGGCTCGCTACCGGGCGACGCTCTCCGAGGGCGTGGTGTTGGCGATGCCCGTCGACCTCAAGCCCTACGTCGGCGTGTGGCGGCCAGAGGACTACGAGCGCTACACCGAGCGTTCGCTCGCGGAGCTCCCGCCGCTCTCCTCACGCCTCACCGAGCTGGAGCGCTTCTTTTACGGCAGTTCGCACGATTCAGACCTCGACGCTGCCGGGCGCATCATGGTGCCGGGCTTTCTAGGGGAGCACGCAAATTTGAGCAAGGAGGTCGTCGTTGTGGGCGCCGGCGACCGCCTGGAGCTGTGGGATCGCGGCGCCTGGGCAGAACACCGACCGGCGCTGCTCAGCAGCGTCGCCGAGATCACGGCGCGCGTTGACCATCCTGCTTGACATGACCTCTATCCACATCCCGGTGCTTGCGGAGGAGCTGCTCGAGCTACTCGACCCCCAGCCCGGACAGGTGGCAGTCGACTGCACCTTCGGGGGTGGGGGACACGCGGGCATCGTCGCCGAGCGGCTCGGCCCGGAAGGCACATTGATCGCGATAGACCGCGATCCTCTGGCCGAGGAGCGCTTCATGGAGCTGGCCGAGGAGGTTTCCTGCTCGATGCGGTTCATCCGAGGGGGGTACGCCGAGGCGCTTGCGATGCTCGTCGAGGAGGGCCTTTGCGCCGATGTCGCCTACCTCGACCTGGGGATGTCCTCGATGCAGATCGACACGCGCGAGCGTGGCTTCTCCTACTCCTACGATGCGCCGCTCGATATGCGCATGGACCCGCGCCAGGAGCTCACGGCGAGGGAGATCGTCAACACTTGGGAGGATCGTCGCCTCACCTCGATCTTCCGCGAGTTCGGAGAGGAGCGCCACTCCACGCAGATAGCGCGCGCGATCGCCAGGCGTCGCACACAAGCGCCGATCGATACGACGCTCGCGCTCGTGGACGTGATCAGCTCGGCGATCCCCACCCCGGCGCGCTTTGCCGCCGGGCACCCCGCCAAGCGTGTGTTTCAAGCGCTGCGGATAGCCGTCAACGACGAGCTCGGCCAGCTCGACGCCGCGCTGCCGCTTGCCTGGGGGCTGCTGCGCGAGGGCGGTGTGCTTGCGGGTATCTCCTTCCAGTCGCTCGAGGACCGGCGCGTTAAGCAGTTCCTGGTCGAGCGCTCCACCGGCTGCATCTGCCCACCCGACCTGCCGGTGTGCGGATGCGGGCGCGAGCCCGAGGCGGCGCTGCTAACGCGGGGGGCGATCATGCCCTCGCCCGAGGAGACCGCCCGCAACCCACGTGCCGCCTCCGCGCGCCTGCGCGCCGCCACCAAGCTTGCTGTCAGTCCCACAAGCACAGGAGATCAAGCATGACCCCGCCCGCCACAGCTGCCGCCGCTTCCCGGCTCGCGCCGGGCTCGCGCCGCCGCTCCCCGGCTCGTCCGCGACGCGTCTCCGGCCCTGCTCCCGCCGCACGCGGGGCCGCCGCCGCCGCCGCCGTGGCGGCCCCGGCGCCCGGCGTCGCGCTTCCTCGCAGGCGCCCGCAACGGACGGCGACACCCCGCCGCCGTCCGCTGCGCGCTACTAGTGAGCCTCGCGGTATCGCCCTGCGCGCGATCGACGCGTTCGAAGGGCTTTCCTCCAGCCGCCTGCTCGACCGTCTCATCCGCAGCCGTCTGTGGATTGGGCTGCTCGCCTTCGCACTCATCGGGATCGTCGCGATGCAGTTGCTCGTGTTGGAGATGAACACGAACATCGGACGCAAGCTCGCGCGGGTGGCGCAACTACAGCTCGCAAACGCCCAGCTCGGGATCGAAGATTCGGGCGCTTCCGGAGAAGCCCGCATCGACCCGCTCGCGGCAGCGTCGGGGATGACGTTCGCTCCATCGGGCTCGGTTCACTTCGTCGCTACGAATAGTGCTGACGTGGCACGCGCCGCTTCGGTGCTGGCAACCGTCGCCAAGGCTCCGGTGCCCAGCACGTCTGAAACCAGCTCCAGCGAAAGCTCGGCCGGCGAAACCTCGCCTAGCTCGACTACCTCATCTACTCAGGTCGCCGAAAGCACGGGCTCGGAAGCGAGTTCCTCGACGGCTTCGGCGGAAACAGCAAGCTCATCGGGCCAATCCACCGCGGCGGCCACAGAATCCTCGCCGTCGGCGACTGGCACAACGGCCTCGAGTGCCACTTCCCCTGAAACGTCCTCCGCTTCGCAGGCGGCGCCCCCAACCGGAGCGGCCGGCGGCGTCCAGGCGGGCGTCGGGGAATAGCGCGATGGCGGTTGTCCAGCGTCGCGTGGGGGTGCTGTTCGGGCTCTTCTTCTTGCTGCTGCTGTTCGCGGCGCTGCGCACGCTCTATCTCGGTGGGCCGCACAGCGGCGCGTTGCGCCGCGCCGCCCGCAGCCAACAGGTCACTAACGTCCCGGTGCCGGCCGAGCGCGGCACGATCACCGACCGCAACGGTGTCGCGCTTGCGATCTCAGAACCCGCGCAGGAACTCAGCGTCGACCCCTATCTCATAAAACAACCCCTACAAGCGGCCCGGAGCCTGGCGCCGCTGCTTGGCCTCACCGAGACACAGGTGCTCGCCAAGCTGAGCGAGCACACCGGCTTTGTGTATCTCGCGCATGCGCTTCCCTACGGCCCCGCGCGCAAGGTGCTGGCGCTCAAGATCCCAGGCGTGCAGGGCGTCCCGGTAATGCGACGGGTGTACCCGCGCGGGACACTCGCATCGCAAGTGCTCGGGATCGTCGGCACAGAACACGAAGGCGCCGGGCGCATGGGGCTCGAGTATTCGCTCAACTCCTCGCTTGCCGGCCGGGCAGGCGAGCGGAGCGTCGTGAGCGACGCAATCGGCCAACCCGTGTCGATCGCCGAAACCCACCCCGAGCTGGCGGGTCAGCCGGTCGCGCTGACGCTTGACGCCAACATCCAGCAACGGGCCGAACAGGTCCTCGGCGCTGTAGGCAAGGTGTTCCACCCCAAGGATTCCACCGCGATTGTGATGGACCCACGCACCGGGGCGATCCTAGCGATGGCCAATTGGCCATCGGTCAACATCAATCAGCCGCTCTCCAAGGAAGGCGCGGAAGCACTCCAGAACCGAGCGGTCGGCTTCAACTACGAACCGGGCTCCACGTTCAAGGCGGTGACTGTGGCGGGGGCGCTCCAGGAAGGGCTCGTGACGCCTGAGACCGGCTTTGAAATTCCCGACCAGATCCAGGTCGCGGACCGCACGATCCACGACGACACAGAACACCCCGCCGAGTCGCTTACAACTGCTCAGATCCTCGCCCAATCGAGCAACGTGGGGGCCATCAAAATTGGACTGCTGGAGGGTAGGCAGAGGTTCAACACATGGGTTCACCGCTTCGGCTTCGGTTCGCCCACCGGGGTGGATCTTCCCGGGGACGAAAGCGGCGCCACGCTGCCGCTCAACCGCTACTCGGGCTCCTCGATGGGCAACCTGCCGATCGGCCAAGGCGAGCTTGTCACCCCGATCCAGATGGCCACCGCCTACTCAGCCATCGCCAACGGAGGCGTTTTGCGCGCGCCCCACATCGTGGCAAGCGTCGGCGGCCACGCTGTTCCCGCGCCCGCTGGCAGGCGTGTCATTTCCTCGACCACCGCAAGCGAGCTGCGCACGATGCTCAAGGGCGTTCTCGCCCCCGGGGGAACCGCCAGCGAGGTCTCTGTGCCCGGCTATCAGCTCGCGGGCAAGACGGGCACCGCCAGCAAGATCGACCCGAAGACGGGCGAATATTCGAAAAGCGCGTATGTGGCGTCGTTCGTGGGTTTCGCTCCGGCCGCCGATCCGAAGTTGTTGTGTGCGGTGATCATTGACGAACCGCAAACCGGCTCGATCTTTGGCGGGGTCGTCGCGGCGCCCGCGTTTGGTCAGATCATGGGGTTCGCGCTGCCCTACCTCAGCATCCCGCCGGGATGAGCGTTCTCAGCTACGCCTGAAGCGGGTGCGCGCGTTTTGGCGATCCCCTCTGGTGCGAGCCCTAGACTCTCGCTCCTTGCGATCCGCGCGTGCAAAGCCATGAGATTTGACGAGCTGACCGCTCCCGGGCTGCCGGGGTCGAAGGCGGTTTCGCCAACGCCTGAGACAGTGGAGATCACGAATCTGGCCTATGACAGTCGTCAGGTTAGGGAGGGAGCGCTGTTCTTCTGTGTCACGGGTCTCGAGTGCGATGGTCACGACTTTGCAGCTCAGGCGGTGGCCAACGGCGCCACCGCGCTAGTCGTAGAGCGCCCCCTCGCCCTTGACGTGCCTGAGCTACTCGTGGAGTCCTCCCGCACGGTCATGGGGCCGTTGGCGGCGCGCTTCTACGGCGATCCAACGTCTCAGCTGCGCGTGATTGGCATAACCGGTACCAACGGCAAGACCACCACTGCCTACCTCGTACGCGCTCTGTTGGAAGCCACGGGCGAGCGTTGCGGTCTGCTCGGCACCGTCAAGTCGGTGGTGGCAGGCGTCGAGCGTGCGGCGGCGCGCACCACTCCTGAGGCGGTCGACCTACAGGCCGACTTTCGTGCGATGCTCGACTCCGGTGAGAGCGCTTGCGCGATGGAGGTCTCCTCCCACGCGCTCTCGCTCGGGCGCGCGGATGCGGTCAAGTTCGCGGCTGCCGTGTTCACCAACCTCACACAAGACCACCTCGACTTCCACGCGGACATGGAGGACTACTTCCAAGCCAAGCGCCGACTGTTCGTGCCGGTAGATGAGAGGACGAGCCCCAGTGTGTCGGTGGTGAACCTCGACGACCCCTACGGCCGTAGGCTTGCCAACGAGCTCGACGGAGCGGTGACATACGCGATTGACGCCGACGCCCACTACAGCGCGCACGATGTTCACGTCGACCTGAACGGCTCGCGCTTTCGTGTGCTTACGCCCGCCGGGGAGGGTTCGCTCTCGTTGCCGCTGCCTGGTCGCTTCAATGTGGCAAACGCGCTTGCCGCGCTTGCCGTGGCGCACTCGCTGGGTGCCGACCTCGACACGCTGGTAGCGGCGCTCGAGCGCGGCGTGCGCGTGCCGGGGAGGGTCGAGCCCGTCGATGAAGGACAGGGTTTCGCCGTGCTGGTCGACTACGCCCACACACCGGATTCGCTTGAGAATGTGCTCAACGCCGCACACGAGGTCGGCAGGGGTCGCGTCATCTGTGTGTTTGGCGCCGGCGGCGACCGCGACCGTGGCAAGCGTCCGCTGATGGGGGAGATCGGCGCGCGACTCGCCGATGTGTTGGTGGTCACCTCGGACAACCCTCGCTCCGAGGACCCGGAGGCGATCATCGCCGAGATCATGGCGGGTGTCCTCATGGCCTCACGGCCAGCCGGCGCGCTGCCCGTCTCGGCGGAGGTCGACCGTCGCGCGGCGATCGAGCGCGCCGTGGAACTTGCGCAGGACGGCGACGTGCTAGTCATCGCCGGCAAGGGACACGAGCAGGGCCAGGAGTTCGCCGATGGCGTGAAGGTTCCGTTCGACGACGTTACGGTGGCGCGCGAAGCGCTGGGAGCGAGGGTGAGCTGATGGGGCGCGTACTGATCGGCGGCACCGCCGCCCTCTTGATCTGCATCTTCTTGAGTCCGAAGTTCATCGAGTTCCTGCGTAACCGCGAGTTTGGCCAGCAGATCCGCGAGGACGGGCCCCAGGGCCACCATCAGAAGGCGGGGACGCCCACGATGGGCGGCATCATCATCTTCTTCGCGATCACGATCCCTTACCTGATCCTCTCCAACTTCGAATGGCGCTCGGTGGGGGTGTTCGGCACGGCGATCGCTTGTGCCCTGCTCGGTTTCGCCGACGACTACACCAAGCTCGTCAAGCGCCGCTCGCTCGGTCTGCGCGGGCGCACCAAGCTCGCGATCACGATCGCCATCTCCCTGGGTCTGTGGTGGGTAGCCGCGCACGAGGCGCACCTCGCGAGCACGCTCAGGTTGCGCTTCGTGGACTACCAGATCGACCTGGGCATCTTCTACCCGGTGCTCATCTATCTCGTGGTGGCGGGCACCACCAACGCCGTCAACCTCACCGATGGACTGGACGGGCTGGCAGCGGGGTGTGGAGCGATCGTGTTGCTCGCATACGTGGGCATTACGTTCATCGCCGAAGACTTCGACATGGCGATGCTCGCCGGCACGCTCGTCGGTGGCTGCGTCGGTTTTCTGTGGTTCAACGCCTTCCCCGCCACCATCTTTATGGGCGACACCGGCTCGCTCGGGATCGGTGGGGCGATAGCTGGGCTTGCTGTGATGACTAAGACCGAGCTGCTGTTGATCTTGCTCGGTGGGATCTTCGTGATCGAGGCGCTCTCCGTGGTGATCCAGGTGGTGTCTTTCCAGATGACCCGAAAGCGGGTGTTCTTGATGGCGCCCATCCACCACCATTTCGAGCTGCGCGCGTGGTCTGAGACGAAGATCATCCTGCGTTTCTGGATCGTCGCCGCGATCTGTTGCGCCATCGGCTTCACGATCTATCGCCAGAGCCTTGGCTGAGGGCAGCTGCCCGAGCGAAGACGGGTGGCTGAGGTGAAGCGCCGCCCCGACATTCCGTCCGGTCCCTACCTGGTCGTCGGTCTCGCCCGCTCGGGTATTGCGGCGGCGCTTACGCTGCGCGCACGGGGGGCGGAGGCGATCGGCATCGACGCGGGCCGGCCTGACGGGCTCGATGCACTCACGAGTGCCGGGGTCGAGTTTCACCTCTGCGAGCAGGGCACGGAGCTACTCGATCGTGTGAACGTTGTCGTGAAGAGCCCCGGTGTTCCCGCCGAGGTGCCGGTGATCGCACAAGCTCGCGCACGGGGAATGTCCGTGATGGGCGAGCTCGAGCTGGCGTGGCGGTTGCTCGAGAACGAATTCATCGCCGTGACCGGTACGAACGGCAAGACCACCACGGTCGAGCTGATCGGTCATATCCACCGCGAAGCCGGGTTGCCCGTCGTCGTCGCGGGGAACGTCGGTAGGGCACTCAGCGGGCTCGTGGGTTACGTCGAAAGCGACGTGAGCATCGTGTGCGAGGCGTCCTCCTTTCAGCTCGAAGACACACTTGCGTTCGCGCCGGAGGCAGCCGTGCTGCTCAACGTGGAGCCCGACCATCTCGACCGGCACGGCACGCTGGAGGCCTACCGCAAGGCGAAGGTCGAGCTGTTCGCACACCAAAGACCTGAAGATGTCGCAGTGGTGCCAGCGGGCTTTGAACCCGATGGTCTTCCCGGACAAGCACTCCGCATCGACTTCGGCGAGGGAACGAATGGGCAGATGGCCGTGCGCGAGGACACGCTCTATTGGGAAGACTCGCCACTGGTCCGCCGCTCAGAGCTGTTCCTGCGTGGCCGCCACAACTTGCAGAATGCGATGGCGGCGGCGGCGGTGTGTCTCGCGCGAGGACTTGACGTCGATGCGGTCAGAGCCGCTCTACGCACGTTCGCGGGCGTGCCCCACCGTCTCGAGCAGGTCGCCGATCGCGACGGCGTGCTCTATGTCAACGATTCCAAGGCCACGAATGTCGCGAGCGCCTTGGTCGCTCTTGCGACGATGACCGAAGAGGGTCTTCCGGCGCGCGTCATCCTCGGCGGTCAGGGAAAGGCACAGGATTTCTCTCCCCTACGCGACCCGCTGGCAGCGAGCTGCCGGGCGGTATACCTGATCGGCGAAGACGCTCCGCTGATCGCGAATGCTTTGCGCGGCGGGGGTGTCCCCATCCGCGACTGCGGCGATCTGGAGCGGGCTGTCCGCGAGGCCGCCGGAGAGGCACGCTCAGGCGAGGTGGTGCTGCTATCGCCAGCGTGTGCGAGCTTTGACCAGTTCTCCTCCTTCGAGGAGCGCGGGGCGCGATTTCGGGAGCTTGTGTTGGGCCTTTAGTCCAACCGCGGAGGCTTTCGGCTCCGCGCGTCGAAGTGAGCTCTGATGCCTGCAGCCGGACGGCGCGCCAGCACTTCAGGGACCCGTGCTTCGCGGGCCGGCGGCGCGTCTCCTGGTAGCGGCGACTCCCTGCGCCAGCCGCTCGAGTACAGCCTGCTGTTGACTGCCACATTCTGCCTGCTCGCCTTTGGTGTGGTGATGGTCTACAGCTCCTCCTCCGCCAGCACGCTGTTGCAGGGCCACGGCAGCGGCACGGGCTATCTCGTCAAGTTCGTCATCTACGGTGCCCTCGGCCTGGTTGTGATGAGGGTTCTGGCACGCGACGGCATCGCTCGGGTGCAGAATCTCGTGGCGCCCCTGCTGGCTGTCTCCTTCCTACTCGTGCTCGCGGTGCACATCCCGCATGTCGGCGTATCGGTCAACGGCGCCAAGCGCTGGCTTGGCACGGGGCCGATGCAGTTCCAGCCCTCCGAGCTTTTGAAGATTGCGCTCGTCCTCTATGGAGCGACTTTGCTCGCACGCAAGCCTGCAAGGGTGCACGATCTACGCGAGCTTGCCAAACCGCTGCTGTTCGTAGTGGGGGCGGCGTGCTTGCTTGTCGCCACGCAACCCGACCTCGGCACGGCGATGGTGATCGCCTTCACGAGCTGTGCGCTCCTGGTTGCAGCGGGCATCCCGGCCCGCAACCTCGTCATCATCGGCGGCTCGGCGCTTGCGGCGGTGGCGCTCTACGCCATTGCCCGTCCCTACGCGCGGGCTCGTCTCACCTCGTTCCTTGATCCCTGGGCGCACGCTTCGGGCAGCGGCTTTCAGGCGGTGCAGGGCCAGATCGCGATCGGCTCGGGCGGACTGTTCGGCGTCGGGCCCGGTCAGTCGGTGCAGAAGATCTTCTACCTCCCCGAGGCTCACACAGATTTCATCCTCGCGGTCATCGGCGAGGAGCTCGGGGTCGTGGGGGTGTCGGCGCTGCTGTTCCTCTACGGCCTCATCGCCTACGCGGGACTCAGAGCGGCGAAGGCGGCGCGGAGCCTTCACAGCGCGCTGATCGCCGTGGGTATGACCTCACTGATCGTCTCCCAAGCGCTCTTGAACGTGTTCGCGGTGCTAGGGCTCGCTCCGCTCACAGGGGTGCCGCTGCCGCTCGTCTCCTACGGGTCGAGCAGCCTGATCGTCACCCTCGCGGCGATGGGTCTCTTGCTCAACGTGGCCTCCGGCGGAACCGCGCACGTTCGCGCCGTCGCCTCTCCGCAGCGGCGGCGCTCGCGTGCCGTGGCAGGCGATGCGGGCGCTTCCGCAACCCCAAAGCGGCGCGTTGCCGACACGCCGCCGCGCGAATCGGCACGATGGGGCCGTGAGCGAAGCGCAGAAGAGGATCGTGATAGCCGCCGGGGGAACAGCCGGGCACGTGACGCCCGCGCTGGCGGTGGCCGACGCGCTACGCGCTGAGGGCGCGCTTGTGACATTCATCGGCGGCGAGCGCGCTGAGGCCGAGCTCGTGCCTGCCGCCGGCTACCCCCTGCGTACGATCGCCATTGAAGGGCTCAGCCGCAGTAACCCTCTACGTGCGATAAGGGCGCTGCTGCGCGCGGTCAGGGCAGTTGGGGTGTCGCGCACGCTGCTGAAGGAGCTCAAACCGGGAGCGGTCATGGGTGGCGGGGGCTATGTCGCCGGGCCGGTGGGTGTGGCCGCGCTCACCCTGCGCATACCGCTCGTGCTCACCGAGGCCGACAGTCACCTTGGGCTCACTAACCGTCTATTGGCGCCGTTTGCGCGCCGTGTGTGCCTGTCTTTCCCGATCGAGGGCCTGACCCAGGCGCGCTATCGCGTCACCGGTAGGCCGATCCCGGTCATAGACGCTCAGCGAGACCGTGCGCGCGATCAATTTGGAATCGCCCCGGGCGAGCTTTGCGTACTGGTCTTCGGTGGCTCGCTTGGCTCGCAGTCGATCAACCGGGCCGCGCTCGGGGCGTTCGCATCCGGCGATTTCCATGTCTTGCACATCTGTGGACGGCGTGACTACGAGGAGTGTTCGCGCGAGCCGCGGCGCCCGAGCTATGACCTGCACGAGTACCTCGACATCGCGGACTTCGCCCAAGCACTCGCCGCGGCCGATCTGGTCGTGGCGCGGGCGGGCGGGTCGGTGTTCGAGATCGCTGCCTACGGCTTGCCGGCAATCCTCGTGCCCTATCCCCACGCCTCCTCCGACCACCAGAGCGCCAATGCACGTTGGATGGCCGAGGCGGGCGCCGCGATCGTGATCGCGGACTCCGAGCTCACACCCGCGGGCCTCGCGCGGGAGGTGGCGCGACTGCTTGCAAACCGCTCCCGCTTGGCAGCGATGGCGGGAGCGTCGCGTCGGCTTGCGCGCCCCGACGCGGCCCGTGAAGTCGCCGCTGAGCTGCTTGAGGCCGTCACGCGATGAGCGAGACGCCCTGGGTGGGTCGCAGGATGCACTTCGTCGGGATGGGGGGCTCCGGCATGAGCGGCTATGCCCGCGCCGCCCATACGCTCGGTGCGCAAGTCAGCGGCTCCGACGGGACGCTCACGCCTTATCTCGTCCGTCTGCGAGAGGAGGGGGTGATCGCAGAACCCTGTATCGGCCACGACGCGGCGAACGTGCCAGATGGCGCGGACGTCGAGGTGGTCTACTCGAGTGCCATCCCGGTGGAGAACCCCGAGCGTACAGCGGCACGCGAGCGGGGTCTTTCCGAGCGTCCCCGCGCCGAGTTGCTCGCCGAGCTGACGGCGCTACGCCGCACGATCGCCGTTGCGGGCGCGCATGGCAAGACGACGACCTCCTCGATGATCGTGCACGTATTGCGCGAGCAGGGCGCAAACCCCAGCTGGCTGGTTGGTAGCTCGATCGGTGGGGGGCTCCCCAACTCGCATTGGGCGCCGGGCGGTCGTGAGGGCTGGCTCGTGGTAGAGGCCGACGAGTCGGACCGCTCGATGCTCAGCCTCGACATGGACGTTGCCGTCGTCACGAACGTCGAGCTCGACCACCATGCGACATTCGCCTCGCTTGCGGAGTTGCGCGAGGCCTTCCGCGAGTTTCTTGCCGGCGCCATCCAAGCCGTCATCTGGGACCGTCCGGATCTGCGTGCCTTGCGCGAAGGGCAGGCGGTCTTCTACGACGTCGAGCAGCCGGTGCTCAGCGAGCGCGGCTCAACTTTCCGCTGGCGTGACGTCGAGGTGTCGGTGTCTGTGCCCGGCATTCACAACGCGCTCAATGCGACCGCCGCGCTCGAGGCGGCCCGCTTGGCGGGCGTGGACGGAGCGCAGGCGATTAGCGGCTTCCGGGGTGCGGGCAGGCGCTTTGAGCGGCTCGGCCATACACGGAGAGGCGCGGAGGTGGTAGACGACTACGCCCACCACCCGACTGAGGTGGCAGCGACACTCAACGCTGCGCGCACGCTTGCTCCGAGGCGAATCATCGCGGTGTTCCAGCCACATCTCTACTCGCGCACTGAGATGCTCGCCAGGGAGTTCGGTGCGGCGCTTGCACAAGCAGATGTGGTTGTGGTGCTCGATGTGTATCCAGCGCGAGAGCGCGCTGCCGACCACCCGGGTGTGAACGGTCTTACGCTTGCGCGTAGCACCGCCGAGCAGGCCGAAGGTAGGTCCGTGCTGTGGCTCCCAGACTTCGAGTCAGCCGAGCGTGTGCTGCGCGGCATGCTGCGTGCGGGGGACCTCTGCTTGGCGATGGGCGCGGGCGACGTCGATGTGTTGGCGCGACGCCTGGTGGAAGCCAAGTGAGCGACTCGCCTCCACCATCGGTGAGTACCGGCTTCCCGCTCGCCGGCCTTGCAACCGTGCGTACAGGCGGTACCGCCGACTTCTTCGCCCGCGCTGGTAGCGGGGAGGCTCTGAACGAGCTGCTCGACTGGGCGTCGCGGATGAGTATCGAGGTGAATGTTGTGGGGTCTGGCTCCAACTTGCTCGTCGCCGACGACGGTGTGCGCGGGCTTGTGATCAAGCTCGACCGTGAACTGGCGGAGATTGATATCGAGGGCACGCACATCACGTGCGGTGGGGGTGCGCGACTGCCTCAGGTTGCCGCTCGCGCTGCTCGTGCCGGCCTCTCGGGGATCGAATTCGGGGTCAACATTCCCGGGACGGTGGGTGGGGCGGTACGTATGAACGCAAATGCCTATGGCGGCCAGCTCGCGAGTGTGCTCGATTGGGCTGAGGTCGTGAGTACATTGGGCACGCAGCGGCGTGTGCCCGAAGATCTGGGTTTCGCCTACCGCGAGTCGAACCTGCGTGCGGGGGAAATCGTCGCGCGTGCACGCTTCTCGCTCACCCCCTCAGATCCCGCAACGGTGAAGGCCACGCTCGCGCAGATGCGCGCACGTCGCCACGAAGCCCAACCGCAGGGGATCAAGACCTTTGGCTCGAGCTTCAAGAACCCCGACGATCCCCGCGCCGAGGGACGCACGGCCGGCTTGCTCCTCTCTGAGGCAGGGTGTAACGGCTTGAGTGTCGGCGGCGCCCGATTTGCCCCCAAGCACGCAAATTTCATTGAGAACACGGGTGTTGCCACGACGGCTGACGTGCTCGCGGTGATGGCTGAGGGCCGCCGCCGCGTGATCGAGCGCTTCGGGGTCGAGCTCGATCCCGAGGTTCAGACGCTCGGGGCTGTTTGCTTTCCGTGGGCCACGTAACGCTTGGAGGCCTCTTGGAGAATTCCGAGCATCGCCGGCGTGGCCGGACTGAGCCGAGCGTCGGCTGGGGCGGCGGCGATCACCTGGCGGAGCGGGGGGCTGGGGGAGAGCGAGCGGATCGCGATGTCCTCGCGCACGACCGAGAGGGCGAGCTCGGGTATCAGGGCGACGCCTACGCCGGCCGCCACCAGGCCCTGCACGGTTTGGTAGTCGTCGCTTTCAAATGCGACGTTGGGCTCGAACCCGGCGGCGTGACAGGAGCGCACGACGTGTCGCGCGCAGGGACTCTCGCGCGAGGTTTGCACCCACGCCTCCCCGTGTAGGTCCTCCAGGCGCAAGCCGTCCTTGCCGGCCAAAAGGTGCTTGCGGGGGAGCGCAAGATAAAGCGGGTCTTCGAGCAGCTCGACGCGCGTCACTCCATCCGTCCCGTCCTCGGGCTGGTCGAACTCGAACAGTAGCGCGAGGTCGAACTCGCCGGCGCGCAAGCGTGGTGCGATCTCCTCGGGCTCGCCCTCGGCGAGTGTCAGCTCGATGTCGGGGTAGCTCGACCGGAAGGTGGCGATGGCCAGCGGCATCAAGGTGGCGCCCGCGGTGGGGAACGACGCCATCCGTAGCTTGCCGGCGCGTAGCCCGGCGATCGCAGAAAGCTCCTCCTCGGCGGCCTCCAGACGTGCGAGGATGCCCTCGGCGTGCTCCACGAGCGCCTGCCCGGCGGCGGTGAGACGCACGCCGCGAGCTTGGCGCTCGAGTAGCGTCATGCCCGCTTCGGCCTCGAGCGTCGCCACCTGTTGCGACACCGCCGATTGTGTGTAGGAGAGAGCGTCGGCGGCTCCCGAGAAGGAGCCGCGTCTGGCGACCTCGGTGAGCACTCGCAACCGGCCGACATTGAGCATTAGCTGAGCTTATAGCTCAAATTACGAAGTTCACTGGTGCTGATGGCAGGTGAGTGCCACGCTATTGGAGAAGCCCCTAACAGATCGTGCCACACAGGACGATCGCCACCCCAAGACCGAGCACTCGTTGCCGGCCGACGGGAAAGAACAGTCAGGCGAAACGGCACTAGAGAAAAGAGCAAGAAAATGTCAGCCAACATCATTATCTCTTACGACGGAACTTACAACGAGGACGACGCAGTGGCGCTCGGCCGGGTGTTCGCGGACGCTGGCGCCGAGGTGTCGCTGGCTTATGTCCGTCACGCCCCCGAAGCCGAGACAAGCCGTGAGATCCTCGCCCAGCACGAGGCGGAAACGCTGCTCGAGCGCGGCTCGGAGATACTCGGCAACGCCGACACTCCGCGTCACGTAGTGACAGACCGCTCGACGCCGGAGGGCCTAAGCGCGCTCGCCGAGAAGATCGGCGCCGACGCAGTGGTGTTCTGCTCGGATTCCCACACCGCCAAGGGCAGCATCGCGGTGGGTAACTCCGCTCAGCGCCTCTTGAACGGAGGTTCGGTCGCTGTGGCGATTGCCCCCGCCGGGTTCGCTCAGAGCGCCTCGACGCCGCGGACGGTCGGCGTGGTGGGCAATGGCAGCGCACACGAGAGCGCAGAGGCGCTGGCGGGCGCACTTGGAGCCGAGCTCATCACGGGCGAGTCTCAGCGTGCAGACCTGCTGGTCGTCGGCTCGCGCCCCGAGGCCGAGGAGGGCCGCGTGTCGTTGAGCGCGGCGAGCGAGAACGTGGTCGAGAACGCAACCTCGCCGGTGCTCGTCCTACCGCGCGGGCGGGCGCTCGCCTTCCGCGGCACGGTCGCCTTCACCGCCTGAGCCGAGTGGTCACATGTAACCGCCGTGCGGGCCACATGCTCGCGCGGCGGTTACTGCTTAGAGCGTTCAGTGCTTCGGGCGGCTTTTGCTGGCCGGTGCAACGGGATTCTCGGCCACCCCTAACGAGGAGCGCGGCCAGTCAGGCGAAAGCGCATGTAGCTCGCGAGGGCTCCGGCGAAATCGAGCGTCCCGCCGATCAGGTGTCCGAGCGGGCCGGTCCACAACCAGGTCTCCAAGCGATGAGCGCGACGAGCGGAGAAGGGCATCGAGCCGCACGGTATCGTGGCAGCCATGCCAGCGACCCTGAAGACCACCGTAACCGAGCTGCCCGAGTCACGAGTGCGCGTGAACGTGCAGGTTCCCCCCAGTGAGCTCGAGGCTCGGCTGGAGCGCAAGGCCCGCCAGCTGGGTAGCGAAATGAAGCTCCCCGGCTTTCGCCGCGGGAAGGTTCCCGCACCGCTTGTGATCCAACGCGTGGGCCGTGATGTGGTGCTCGAGGAAGCCGTTCGTGACACGCTCGGCAATTGGTACTCAGACGCGATCGACACCGCGGGTATCGTCACCGTCGGGGACCCGCAACTAGATCTCGGCGACATGCCCCCACACGGAGCGGCGCTCGAATTCTCGATCGAGATCGGCGTGTTGCCCTTGGCGCGGTTGGGCGAATATAAGGGCCTTGAGGTCGGTCGCCGCGAGACACTCGTCCAGGAGGAGGCGATCCAAAGCGAGATCGACGGGTTGCGTGAGCGTCTCGCCCGGCTTGAGACGATCGAGCGGGCGGCTTCCTCCGGTGACTTCGTAGTGGTCGACTACGTTGGCTCAATCGACGGCGAGCCCTTCAAGGGGGGAGAGGGCCGCGATCAGCTCGTGGAACTTGGCTCGGGCAACCTCATACCCGGCTTCGAGGAGGGCCTCGAGGGGTCCGCAGCCGGGGAGACCCGCACGATCGACCTCGCATTCCCCTCCGACTACCCAGCGACAGAGCTGGCCGGCAAGGACGCCTCCTTTGAGGTGACGGTGAAGGAGGTCAAGCACAAGGAACTACCGGAGGTAGACGAGGACTTCGCCGTGGATATGGGTTTTGACTCCGTAGAGGAGCTCAGCGAGGACATCCGCACGAGGTTGAGCGAGGCTGACGAGCAGCGCGTGGAGGCCGAGTTCCGCGAGGCGGCGCTCGACGCGGCCGTTGCAAACGCGCACGTCGATACCCCTGAGGCGCTGGTGCAGGCCAAGGCGGGAGAGATGTGGGATCGGATGTTGCATTCCCTCTCCCACCGCGGCATCTCACGCGAGGCGTACTTGAAGATCACCGGGCGTGAAGAGGCGGACATGATCTCCGAGCTGCTTCCCGAGGCCACACAGTCCTTGCGCCGCGAGGCTGTGATCGCCGCGATCGTCGCCGCCGAGGAGATCGTGCCGAGCGAGGAGGACCTCCTGGAGGTCGTCACACCCACAGCCGAGCGGGAGAAAATCGAGCCGCAGAAGCTGCTCGAGGACCTACGTGACTCCGGGCGCATCGAAGGTCTTGTTGAGGATTTGGCGGCCCGTCAGGCGGTCGAGTGGGTAGCTGAGCACGCAAAGCCGATCCCGCTCGAGCAGGCCCAGGCGCGCGAGAAGCTGTGGACACCCGAGTCTGAGGAACACAAGGATGCCAGCGCGGAGGATGCCGCCGCACAGCTGTGGACACCGGATCGCTAGCCTAAGAGGGCCGCGATGGGGATATGTTCAGAAGGAATCCGACCACTGAAGCGAAACTGAAGCGAGGATCATGAGCCCACTTGTACCGATGGTGGTCGAGCAAACCTCGCGAGGCGAGCGAGCGTTCGACATCTATAGCCGTTTGCTCAACGAGCGGATCATCTTTCTGGGGACCCCGGTGGATGATCAGATCGCGAATCTGATCGTCGCCCAGCTCCTGCACCTGGAGTCTGAGGACCCCACGAAGGACGTCTCGATCTACATCAACTCGCCTGGCGGGTCGGTGTATGCCGGGCTTGCGATCTACGACACGATGCAGTTCATCAAGCCCGATGTGCAAACCATCTGCGTGGGTATCGCCATGTCGATGGGCGCGCTCCTGCTCGCCGGTGGCGCGGAGGGCAAGCGCATGGCGCTTCCCAATGCAAAGATCCTCATACATCAGGTGTCTTCGAGCTTCCAGGGCCAGGCCACCGACATCGAGATTCACGCGAAGGAGATCATCGATGTGCGCAAACGCCTCGATGAGATCATCGCCAAGCACACCGGCAAGAAGCTTGAGCAGGTAAGCAAGGACACCGAGCGCGACTACTTCATGTCCTCAGAGGAAGCCAAGGAGTACGGAATCATCGACCGGGTTATCTCCGAACACTAGGTTCGGAGAAGTCGGCAGTCACAAGGAGCTAGTCATGGCGAGACCGACAGATTCAAACGAGCAGCTCCTCTGCAGCTTCTGCGGCAAGTCTCAGCGGCAGGTGAAGAAGCTGATCGCTGGCCCGGGCGTGTACATCTGCGACGAGTGCATCGACCTCTGCAACGAGATCATCGACGAGGAGCTGGCGGCACCGCCAGCCTTCGATCTGGAGAACCTCCCTAAGCCGCGCGCGATCTACGACGTACTCGACGAGTACGTGGTGGGCCAGGATGCATCCAAGCGCACACTCTCGGTAGCGGTCTACAACCACTACAAGCGTGTGCAGATGATGCAATCGGGCGACTCCGACATCGAGCTGCAGAAGTCGAACATCCTGCTGCTCGGCCCCACCGGCTGTGGCAAGACGCTGCTCGCGCAGACACTCGCGCGCATCCTCAACGTGCCTTTTGCGATTGCCGACGCGACGGCGCTCACCGAGGCGGGGTACGTGGGCGAGGACGTCGAGAACATCCTGCTGAAGCTGATTCAGGCCGCCGACTACGACGTCAAGAAGGCCGAGACCGGGATTATCTACATAGACGAGGTCGACAAGATCGCGCGCAAGGCCGACAACCCGTCGATCACGCGCGACGTCTCGGGTGAGGGGGTGCAGCAGGCGCTGCTGAAGATCCTCGAGGGTACTCAGGCGTCGGTTCCGCCACAAGGTGGGCGCAAGCACCCCCACCAGGAGTTCCTGACGATCGACACCACCAACATCCTGTTCATTTGCGGGGGCGCCTTCGCGCATCTGGACCAAGTGATCGAGCGTCGCATCGGCCATAACGGTGTCGGCTTTGCGGCAGCCATCGAAAGTAAGCAGGAACGCGACACCGGTGAGATCTTCGAGAACTGTCTGCCCGAGGATCTCATCGAATACGGGTTGATCCCAGAGTTCATCGGGCGCCTTCCGGTGGTGTCAGCCGTACACCAGCTCACCCGCGACGATCTCGTGTCGATCCTCACCGAGCCGCGCAACGCGCTCGTGAAGCAGTTCCAGCGCTTCTTCTCCTTCGATGGCATCGAGCTCGTGTTCGCCGAGGATTCGCTACAGGCGGTCGCAGAGAAGGGTCTCGAGCGCGAAACCGGCGCCCGCGGGCTGCGCTCGATCATCGAGGAGATCCTGCTCGAGGTCCAGTTCGAGCTGCCCTCCCGTCGCGACGTCAAGAAGTGCGTCGTCACTCGCGACACCGTCGAGAAAGGCACCACCCCGACGCTCGTCACAGAAGCCGCCCCGGAGGAGCCAGACGAGCGCTCATTGCGCGAGGAGTCGGCGTAGTCAGTTCGCCGGGGCCGCGCCGTCGGTTCCCTGACTGCCAATGTGTCCGATTCTCCGGACCGCTAGTAGAGTCTCGCGCGTGCCGATAACCGAGGAGATCTGACGATGCACGACGAGTACCGCATCCGTGTAGAAGTGCCGCGTGAGCGGGCGCATGAGTTCCTGCGTGCGCTGGAGTCGCACGAGCGTGACGGTGAGGCGGGCGCTCCGAGCCCCGAGCACATTGCCGTCAGCCACGAGGGGGGCCATGTGTTCTTGTACGCGGACTCCTCCGAGGACGCCGTGCGAGCGCGCGCTGTCGTCGAAACGGTCCTCTCTGAGCAGGACATCGCCGCCGAGACGAGCTCGTGGCGGTGGCACTCTGAGGAGGATCGCTGGGAGGACGCTTCGTTGCCCTTGCCCTCAACACCCTCCCAGCACGCCGCTGAGCACGAGCGCCTGGAGCGGGAGGAGACCGAGGAATCCGAGCAGGCCGGCTACCCCGAGTGGGAAGTGCGCATCACGCTACCCACCCACCACGACGCGCGAGAATTCGCGGAGAAGCTGGCGGGGGAGGGCATCCCGGTACAGCGTCACTGGCGCCACCTCACGCTCGGTGCCAACGACGAGGACGACGCACGCGCGCTCGCCGAGCGCCTGCGTGTCGAGGCGCCCCAGGGAAGCACGCTCGATGTCGAGGGCGCCGCCTGGCCCATGTGGGTGAAACTGCACGACCCCGCCCGCCCGTTCGCGATCTTCGGCGGCTTGGCGCAGTAACAGGCGCTCACAGCGCTCCCCGGCGTACACTCACGCTCCCATGAGCGAGCGCATCGAAGAGCTTGAGCAGCGCACCCGGTTCGAGCCAACCGAGGTGGAGCCGCGCATCGTCGAGCAGTGGCTTCAGAGTGGGCTCTTTCACCCCGAGCCCGACGGTGAGGCGAGCGAGAACTACTCGATCGCGATCCCGCCACCGAACGTGACGGGGTCGCTGCACATGGGCCACGCGCTCAACGGCTCGATCCAGGACGCGTTGATCCGCTACCACAGGATGAACTCCCCACCCCCCCGGCGGACCAAGTGGATTCTGGGCACAGATCACGCGGGGATCGCCACGCAGGCGCAGGTGGAGAAGGCACTGCGCACGGAGGGGACCAGCCGCCAAGAGATCGGCCGCGAGGCGTTCGTGGAGCGGGTGTGGGAGTGGCGCGAGCACTACGGGCACACGATCGTCGAGCAGTTCAAGCGGCTGGGGGCCTCTTGCGACTATTCCGAAGAGAGGTTCACGCTCGATGATTCCTATGCACGTGCGGTGGTCGAGGTGTTCGTACGGTTGCACGAGAAGGGTTGGATCTACCGCGATCGTTACATAGTCAACTGGGACCCGGGCAGCCGCTCGGCCATCTCAGACCTCGAGGTGGAGGAGCGGCGCGAGACCGACACGCTCTACTCGATCCGCTACGACGTGGAGGGCGGGGGGAGCGTGACGATCGCCACCGTCAGGCCCGAGACGATGCTCGGGGACACGGCGGTGGCGGTGCATCCACAAGACGAGCGCTATCGCGATCTCGTGGGACGCACGGCCATTCTGCCGCTCGTAGGACGCCACCTGCCGATCATTGCCGACGAGTACGTGAAGATGGACTTCGGGACGGGCCAGCTGAAGATCACCCCCGCGCACGACCCCAACGATTTTGAGATCGGTGCTCGCCACGACCTCGACCAGGTTTCGGTGATCGGCGAGGACGGGCGCATGACCGCCGAGGCGGGGGAGCGTTTCGCCGGGCTCACCGTGATGGAGGCGCGCGAGGCGGTTGTGGCTGCGCTGGAGGAGGAAGGGCGCGTGGTCGCGCGCGAAGAGTACGAGCACGAGGTGCCCTATTCACATCGCTCAGGTCAGCGCATCGAGCCGCTGATCTCCCTGCAGTGGTTCATGAGCATGGACGAGCTTGCGCCCCCCGCGATCGAGGCGGTACGCGACGGTCGCGTGAAGATCGTCCCCGACAACCACCGCCGCGTGTATCTGGACTGGATGGAGAACATCCGCCCATGGTGCATCTCGCGCCAGCTTTGGTGGGGACACCGCCTGCCGGTGTACTACTGCGACACGTGCGGGCACGTCAACGTGGCGAGGACACCGCCGGAGGGTTGCGCGGAGTGCGGAGGCCACGTAAGCCAGGAGGAGGACGTGCTCGATACGTGGTTCTCCTCGGCGTTGTGGCCGTTCGCGACATTGGGGTGGCCCGATGACACCCCCGAGCTCAAAGCCTTTTACCCGACTAACGTGCTCTCCACGGCGCGGGACATCCTCTTCCTATGGGTGGCGCGGATGATCATGATGGGCCTGGAGTTGACAGGCGAGGTGCCGTTCTCCGACGTTTACATCCACTCCGTAATCCAGGCCCCCGATGGGCGGCGCATGTCGAAGTCGCTCGGCACGGGCATCGATCCACTGGATGAGATCGCAAAGCACGGCGCCGACGCGGTGCGCTTCGGTCTGCTGGCGATGTCCTCCAGTCAGGATGTGCGCTACTCGGCCGAGAAGGTGCAGCAGGGCCAGGCGCTCGCGAACAAGCTTTTCAACGCCGCCCGCTTTGCGCTCACACGCATCCACGCGAGTCTCGGCGAGCGCGCGGAGAGCATCGAACCGGCAGCGATGCCACGCACCGTCGAGGACCGCTGGATCCTTTCGCGGCTGTCGCAGATCCTCGCCGACACCGGCGCGCGTATCGAGAGCTATGACTTCTCCCACGCCGCGCTGGGCCTCTATGACTTCGTGTACGGCGAGCTGTGCGACTGGTACATCGAGCTTGTCAAGCATCGCCTGCCTGACCTGTCGGGCGGCTTGGAAGGTGCTGAGGAGGAGGAGCGCGTGGCTCTTGCCGCGACGTTGCTCTACGTGCTGCGCGAGACGGTCGCGATGGCCCACCCTGTGATCCCGTTCGTCACAGAGGAGTTGTGGCGCTACCTCGATGGGGGCGATGAGCTGCTCGCCGGAGCGCCGTACCCTCGCGCGCAAGAGGACTTGATCGATTTGGAGGGTGAGGTCGTGCTTGAGCGTACGATCGAGGCGGTCACCGTCATACGGGGATGGCGCGATTCAGTGGGAGCGCGTGCCGGGCTTTTCATCTCCGCCAGGCTGAACGCGGACTGTTATGCGGCCACGTCGGGGTTGCTCGCGCGGATGGCAAGGCTAGATCTGAGCGACGACGGCCAGGCCGATGGGGCCGTCGTGGCCTCGATCCCGGTTCCCTGCGGCACGGTGGAAATCCTCTCCGGCGAGGGCCTTGATCTCGGTGCCGCCGAGCGCCGCAGGACGGCCGCGCGAGAGAAGCTTCAGGCAGAGATCGAGCGCGTACAGGCAAAGCTTGAGAAGCCCGGCTTCGTGGAGCGTGCTCCCGCCACGGTGGTGGAGGGTGAGCGCGAGCGCCTGCGCCAACTCGGAGCCGAACTGGAGGCATTGTGAGCGCCGCCGGCGATCCTCCCTGGAGCCCCGGCCGCGCGGAGCGTCACCTGCGCTCGCTCGAGCTGTTTGGGATGCGCTTCGGTTTGGACCGCATGCGCCGCATGATGACCATGCTGGGTTCCCCTGAGCGCAGCTTTCAGACGATCCATGTGGTGGGGACGAACGGCAAGACCTCCACCACGCGCATGATCGCCGCGATCCTCGAGCGCCACGGACTGCACACGGGCAGCTACGTTTCGCCGCACCTGGTGTCCTACACCGAGCGCGTGCAGATCGCCGGGCAGGATGTCGAGACGCACGCCTTTGCCGCCGCGATCGCCCGCGCGGCGTGGGCCGCCGAGCGTGTGAACCGCACGCTTGCCGAGGACGATCGCGTGACCCAGTTCGAGCTGCTCACCGCCGCGGCCTTTTGGGAGCTCGAGCGACGCGAGGTGGACGTTGTGGTGGTGGAGGCGGGTCTCGGTGGGCGCTTTGACGCCACGAATGTGATCGATTCGACCGTGGCTGCCCTCACCAATGTCGGCTTGGAGCACACACGGTGGCTTGGACCCACGGTCAGGGACATCGCCGCTGAGAAGCTGGCGGTGCTCGGGACGGGCTCGGTGCTGGCTCTCGGCGCGGGTTTGCCCGCTGAGGTGCTCCAGATGGCACGCGAGCTTGCGGCGCAGCGTGAGGCGCGGCTGCTCGTGGCGGAGTCACCGCCTGACGATCTGACGCTGGGTGCGCGCGGATCGTTCCAGCGCGAGAACTTCACGCTCGCGCGTCTTGCCGCCGAGGCCTATCTTGCGAGCGCGGGCATCGAGCTGTGCGAGTCGAAGGTACGCGCGGCGGCGGCGCTCACGCTCGTGCCGGGCCGGCTGCAGGTGGTGGCACGGGATCCGCTCACCATCGTCGACGGGGCCCACAACCCGGCGGCGGTGGAGGCGATGGCCGCGTCCTTGCCCGAGCTGCTCGGCGGGCGTCCATCCGCCCTCGTGCTGGGTGTGCTCGACGATAAGGACGCCGCCGGCATGCTCAGACGGCTGTTGCCCTCGTTCGAGCGGGCGTGGTTCACCGCGCCGCCCAGCCCAAGGGCGCTCCCGCCGGCGACGCTTGCCTCTCTCGCGGGGCAACTCGGCTTCGAGAACACAGAGTGCGAGCTGCAACCCACGCGGGCTTTGGCTGCGGCACGAAGCTGGGCTCGCACGCAGGAGCAGGGGGCGGTGCTCGCGAGTGGCTCGGTATATCTGGTTGGCGATCTGCTCGCCCATGCGCACGAGTTGGGCCTGCACGCGGGATTGAGCACCGATACGCCAATGACGGCCGGCGCGACGGCGCAAAGCGAGCGGAGCGGGGGCCTCAAGTGAACGACGGCCCGTCGGTGCTTACGATGATCGGCGCGGTCGCCTTGATCGTGGCGCTCGTAATCTTGATCTTCTTCGCCGCCGGCTACGGCTTCGGTCGGCTGTTTCTTTGAGATGTGCAGTGCTTCTTCCGGTCCAGGCTCTAAACTCCGCGGCCGGATGCTCGTTCTCGTGGCAATTCGCACAGGGTCGCGCCTGAGCACGGGCAGCGGTCCAAACTTTCACACAATCTCCAAACTCGGACACTAAGAGCCGCCGATGCCCCCCATCGCTTACTTCGGAATCGAAAGCAGTGGCCTGAGCCTGGCCATAGACCTCTTGATCCTGTTCCTGGTGGTGCTCTACGGGGCGCTCGTGTACTGGACCTACGCCGACGCCCGCCGTCGTATCGCCGACCCGATGCTGGTCGGGTGCGCCACGTTCGCCTCCCTCTTCCCATTCGTGGGGACCATCGTGTACATGATCTTGCGTCCCCCGGAGTATCTGGAGGACGTGCGCGAGCGCGAACTCGAGCTGCAGGCCGCCGAAGCACGCTTGCACGAGCTCGACCACAGCCTCTGCCCGCACTGCGACTACCACATCGAGCGCGACTTCATTCGCTGTCCGAGTTGCCTGCGAAAGCTCAAGGAGCGCTGCACGAACTGCGCAAAGCCGCTCGACCGCGCCTGGACGATCTGTCCCTACTGCGAGACCGAGGTACCCGACGCCAAGCCTGCGCGGCGTACTCGCCGCGAGCGGACAACCACCGGTGAGCCCACCTCACGCACACGTCCAGACGCCGACATCGATACGGAGGCGAAGCCGTCGCGTTCGCGCACCGGGGAGCGTGCGGCCGTCAGAGCCCCTGACACGGCAGCCCTGCTGAGCGAGCGTGCGCCACGTCCTTCCGAGCCCGCCAGTACCGGCGAATCGGATCTGGCTGAGAACGGCAACCCGGACGCCTCCGAGCCCAAGGTACGCTCGCGTGGTAGCAGCCGTCCTCGTTCGAAGTAGCACCAGGTCTCAGGCTGCAAGCAAAGCCTCTAACCAAAAGGAACCCATGGACCGCACCCTGATCCTCGTAAAGCCCGACGCCTTCGCTCGTTCGCTCAGTGGCGAGATCATCGCCCGTTTCGAGCGCAAGGGGCTGCGTATCGTGGCGCTGCGCCACATGACGGTGCCGGTTGAGTTGGCCGAGCGCCACTACGCCGAGCACGCCGAGAAGCCCTTCTTCGGTGAGCTTGTGCAGTTCATCACGTCAGGACCGATAGTCGCGATGGTGCTCGAGGGTGTAGAGGCCGTCAAGGCGGCCCGGCAGCTCATTGGCGCCACCAACCCCCTCGACGCCGCGCCTGGCTCGATCCGCGGCGATTTTGCCGTCGAGATGGGACAGAACATGGTTCACGGTTCCGATTCCCCGGAGTCCGCGGCACGCGAGGCGGCGCTGTTCTTTCCCGACCTCGCCGGCTGAAGGCCGCGCGCGGTCGTGAGCGCGAGAGTGGCAGAGCACGCTGCGCTAGTGCTCGCCTCCGCCTCGCCCCAGCGACGCGCCATCCTCGAGCGTGTCGGCGCGATGTTCGTCGTTCGCCCGGCGAACATCGAGGAGATCGGGCAGGGTGAGCCCGCCGTTGTGGCGCGCGAGAACGCGCTTGGCAAGGCACGCGCCGCTCGCCTGAATCAGGAAGAGACGGTGCTCGGGGTGGATACGCTGGTGGCGATCGACGGACGGATTTACGGCAAGCCCGCCGACCGTGACGCCGCGCGTGAGACTCTGAAGGCGTTGGGGGGCGCCACCCACACCGTCTTCAGCGGCGTGGCGGTCCTGGTTGAGGAGGAGGAGCGTGTTGCCGTCGCTGCCACAGAGGTCTCCTTTCGCGAGCTGAGCGACGAACGGGTCGAGTGGTATCTCGCCAAGGAGGAGTGGCGAGGGAGGGCGGGCGCATATGCGATCCAGGGGGCGGGCGCCGTGCTCGTGCGCGAGATCCACGGTGACTACGAGAACGTTGTCGGCTTGCCGCTGGCCACTCTGCTCGACCTGTACCCGGCCCTGCTGTAACCCGGGTCGTGGAGCGAGTGGGTGGAGGCGGCATGCTCAGCGTCCGCGGTGACGAGGACTTTTGAGCCCGACCGTAATTGCCTGCAAATACGCTGTCATGCCTGCAAGGAAGGCAAAGGGGTCCGCTAGACTCCCCGCCGGGCACACCCCCTGCCACCGGACGCCCACCGACCGGTGCGGCAAAGCCGAATCAGAGCGTGCTCCCACTCTCGCAACATGAGCATCCTCACGTATCTCACTGGGTTCGGCGGCCGCGACATGGCGGTCGATCTCGGCACCGCCAACACGCTCGTCTATGTACGTGGTCGCGGCATCGTGCTCTCTGAGCCGAGCGTGGTGGCCATAGATTCACGCACCGGCGAAGTACACGCCGTGGGGATCGAGGCGAAGCGGATGCTGGGTCGCACCCCCGGCACGATTCAGGCGATTCGACCCCTGAAGGACGGTGTGATCGCAGATTTCGACGTCACCGAGGAGATGTTGCGCCATTTCATCCAGAAGGTTCACCAGAACCGCTGGGCGCATCCGCGCGTGGTGGTGTGTGTGCCATCAGGTGTCACGGGCGTCGAGAAGCGAGCGGTCGAGGAGGCGTGCCTGTCGGCGGGCGCCCGCACCGCCTACCTGATCGAGGAGCCGATGGCGGCGGCGATCGGGGCCGGCTTGCCGGTGGGCGAGCCGACGGGATCGATGGTGGTTGACATAGGCGGTGGAACCTCCGAGGTGGCGGTGATCTCACTCGGTGGGATCGTCGTGTCGCAGTCCATCCGGGTCGGGGGGGATGAGATGGACGAGGCGATCATCAACTACGCCAAGAAGGAGTACAAGCTCCTGATCGGCCAGCAAACGGCTGAGGAGCTGAAGCTCGAGATCGGATCGGCGTGCGCGATGGAGGAGGAGCTTCAGGCCGAGATCCGCGGACGCGACATGGTTTCCGGTTTGCCAAAGACCGTGGTGCTCACAAGCGAGGAGATCCGCCAGGCGCTCGAGGAGCCGTTGGGACAGATCATCGAGGCGGTCAAGGAGACACTCGACCGCACACCTCCAGAGCTTGCCTCGGACATCATGGACCGTGGGATCATGCTCGCCGGTGGTGGCTCGCTGCTGCACGGTCTTGACCAGCGCTTGCGCGAGGAGACGCAGATGCCCGCCCATCTCGCCGAGTCGCCGCTCACGTGCGTGGCGGTGGGCTCGGGTCGCTCGCTCGAGGAGTTCGAGGCGATCCATCGCTCCAACCGCAACACACGCAACCGCCGCCGCCGGTGAACGCAACCGGTTGCACCGGCGTGGCCGGGCAAGGCCCACGGGTACCCTGTGAAACGAAGCCTTCGGAAGGTCGCCATACGTGTATGACAAGACGGTCCGGCGCAGACGCGCGGTGCTCGCACTGCTCGTCGCGCTCTCACTGATACTGCTCACCGCCTACTTCGGCGAGGCCCAAAGCGGCGGGTTGCACTCACTGCAGAGCGGCTTCCTGACCGTCGTCTCGCCGATCCAGGACGGCGCCAACAAGGCCCTGAAGCCGGTGAGGGACCTGTTCGGGTGGTTCGGCGACACGCTCGACGCCAAGAGTCAGAACAAAGAACTCCGCAAGGAGCTCAACCGCGCTCGCGAGCAACTGACCGCCGACCAGGAAGGCGCGCACAAGTACGCCGAACTGCTCAAGCTAGATCATCTCAACAGCGCGCTCAGCATCGCCGACTACCACCCGGTGAGCGCCACGGTGGTGAACCAATCCCCCAATATCTGGTACTCGACCATCATCATCGACCAGGGCTCCTCCTCAGGCGTGCGTATCAACGACCCGGTCATCGACGGCGAAGGGCTTGTCGGCAAGGTCACCCGAGTCGCTTCCGACGGCGCGCTCGTGAGCCTCATCACCGACAGCGAAGTGGAAGTCAAAGCGAGGATCAGCGCCACCGGGGCGATTGGCATGCTCCAGCCCCAGGTGGGTGAACCGGGCCGGTTGGTGATGCAGAATCGCTCCTCCAACGCCCCAGTCACACGCGGCGACTACGTTGTCACTTCCGGCACGGTGTCCGGCGAAGGCGATTCGCTCTACCCCCCGGGCATCCCGATCGGGCTGGTCACCTCAGAAAACGAACAGAGCCCGTTCAAGTCGGTTAACGTGAGCCCGCTCGCCGACCTGCACAACCTCGACACCGTGGAGGTGCTCACCTCCACCAGCGGATCGAGGCCCGCTACGCTCAGCACGCTCAGCGAACGTCTGGGACCCGCCCCGAGCACCGGCTCTGAAGGAGAAGGAACGGGTGGGCAGGCGGCTTCCACCGAAGAAGCGGGCGGCGGCGGATCGACCGAAACCGGATGAGCTCGCGACCTGTCACCCAGCAGCTCGGCGCACAGGCCAGTAGCGCGTGGCTGCCCGGTTCGCTCTTGTGGCGGGTGGCGATCCTTTCCGTGGTGGTCGTGTTCGCGCAGATCGGCCTCATTTCAGAGGTACCGCTGTTCGGTGTGAGCATCGACCTCTCTCCGCTACTTGTCGCCTTTACGGGCCTCCTGTGCGGCTCCATGCTCGGTGCAATCGCAGGCTTCGCAGTGGGGTTGCTGATCGATCTGGCACTACTGCAAACGCTCGGCGTGACCTCGCTCACGTTCACGCTCATCGGCTACTGGTCGGGGCGCCTGCGCGAACTGCGCGACCCCCAGGCCGCGCTCACACCGCTGTTGGTCGGCGCCGGTGCCGCGGCAAGTGCGATGGTGGGTTATTCGCTGATCGAGTTCCTGCTCGGTGTGGACGCGCCGGTGAGCTTTGAGTTGCTGCGCGACATCGTCGTTGGGGTGCTGCTCGACACGGCGGTCGCGCTACCGATGTGGGCGCTTGTCCGACGGTGCCTGATCGGCGGACTGCCCGAGGACCCCCGTCGTCGCCGCCGCCGTGCCTACACGACTGGGGGGCTCAGTCCGCTCTCCCGATCCTCCGGACGCGGCCTATGAGCACGATCGAGCGTTTGAAGCCAAATGAGCCGCGTACGCCTGTCTCGCCGCAATTGGCGCTGAGGGTGGCGGCACTCGGCACCTTCGCGCTGGTGCTGTTCGCGATCATCTTCTTCCGGCTCTGGTACCTGCAGATCCTCTCCGGCGAACAGTATGTGCAGCAGGCGAAGGTCAACGACCAGCGGGTCCTGCCGATACCGGCGCCGCGTGGGGAGATCCTCGACCGCAGCGGCAAGGCGATCGTCGACAGCACGGTGGCAAATGCGGTGCAGATCATCCCCAGCTCGCTTCCCCCGGTTGTCCGCCACCAGGCCGCCATCTACCAGGAAGCACTGGCAAGGGCTCAATCTGAATATGTCGCCGCGCGCGCACAACTCAAGGGCTATGAAGAGGAGCTTCACACTCCTCACCACACGCACGCCGAGAGGGTTGAGCTGCACAGGTTGCGCCACGCCGCCGCCCACGTGAAAGCGGTGGCGATCCCTCCGCTACCGGCGTCGGCGACCGGCGTGCGCGGTCTGTTCGACCGTCTTTCCCCCGTGATCGGGTTGAGCCCGAGGTTGATTGACGAGAGGGTGATCTCAGCGATCACTCAGCTTCCCTACGCGCCCGCCACGATCAAGACCGACGCTGGGCGCGAAGCCTATACGGTGCTCGGCGAGCGTCGTAACGAATTCCCCGGTGTGCGCCAGAGGCTGGTGTCGATCCGCCACTACCCCTATGGCGAAATGGCGGCCCAAGTACTCGGCCACGTCGGCGAAGTCTCAAAAGAAGAGCTCAAGCTAAAAGCCTTCCGCGCAGTGAAGCAGGGCACCGTAGTCGGTCAGGAGGGGCTCGAGTTCTATTACGACCGTTATCTACGCGGTGTCCCAGGCGCCCAACACGTACAGGTGAACGCCGCTGGCGAACCAGTCCCTACCGCCCTGCCGGTGACAGAACCGAGCCCGGGGCACAGCGTGCGCCTCTCGCTCGACCTCGGACTCGAGCAGGAGGCCGAACGTGCCCTACGCCAGGGCATCTCCTCGGCCCAGGCGGCGGGCAAGCCCGCCGACGCGGGCGCTTTCCTTGCGATGGACCCCCGCTCCGGACAGATCCTCGCGATCGGCTCCTACCCAAGTTTCAACCCCAACATCTTCACCAAACCCTTCACCGACTCGCAGTACAAATCGCTGCTGGAAGGCGTCGGGGCGCTCACAGACCGGGCTGTGGAAGGGCAGTACCCGACCGGCTCGACCTTCAAGCCGATCACGGCAATGGCGGCGCTCGAAGCCGGGGTCATCAACGCCAATGAAGCCTTCGGTGGGGGGCCGTACATAACGGTGGGTGGCCAGCGCTTCTACAACGCCGGCCATGCAAACCTGCCGTCGGTGGCGCTAGTGGAAGCGCTGAAGATCTCCTCTGACACCTACTTCTTCGAAGTGGGCGAGCGCGCCAACAGCCACGGCGAGATCATCCAGAACATGGCACGCCGTCTGGGCGTGGGCAGCCCATCGGAAATCGACCTCCCCGAAGAATTCCCCGGCGTGGTCCCCGATAGGCAATGGTTGGCGCGACGCAACCGCGAAGAAACGCAGTGTCGAGCAGAACGCCACGTGTCATCGTGCGAGCTCTTGGCCGAACCGGGCGCGCCCTGGACTGTGGGTTACAACATGCAACTCGCGGTCGGACAGGGCGACCTGCTCACCGATCCGCTGCAAATGGCGGTGGCCTATTCGGCGCTAGCCAACGCCTATACCCACGAAGGTCATGGTTGGGTACCCCGACCGCATCTGGGTATGGAGATCGACGACTCGCGCGGTGCGCTGGTGCAGGCGCTGAAATTCCCGCCGCTACGGGATGTGAACCTCAAATACGAATACCTCTCAGACGTGATGCAGGGCATCCACGAGGCGGCCTCCCAGCCGGGCGGCACCTCCGCCGACGTGTGGACGGGATGGAACCAGGAACAGCATCCAGTGTTCGGCAAGACCGGCACCGCCCAGCACGAAGGCAAGGAAGACCAATCGTGGTACATGTGCTACATCGGCGATCGCTCCAGGCCGATTGTGATCGCCACTACCGTCGAGCAGGGGGGTTTCGGCGCCGAAACGGCCGCCCCCATCGCCCGTTTGATCGCCGCCAAGTGGTTCGGAGCGGCCGAGAAGTACGTCGCCGGGAGCTCGAAGACCGCGTGACCCCGCCCCCTGCCGCCAGCCCGATTGCCGCGCCGCGGGAGGTGCCCGCCTCGAACGTGCGCGCCTTGCGATTGCCGCTCGATCCCCTGCTGACGCTCGCCGTGATCTGTCTCGGGATCTGCTCGATCGTGACGCTGAGGGCCGCCACCGCGAAATTCGTGCCGGGAAACCCCCACTACTACGTCACCCGGCAAACGATCTACCTGGTTGTGGGCTTCGTCGCGATGGCAGCGCTCGCTCGTATCGACTACGCCAGGTTGCGCCATCTGATGTACGGCATCTACGCGGCCTTGATCGTAAGCATCCTCGCAGTGTTCGCGCTGGGCCACCAAACGGCGCTGGGGGCTCAGCGGGCGATCGAATTCCCGCTCTTCTCCTTCCAGGCGTCCGAGCTCGGCAAGGTGCTTTTGGTACTGGCCCTGGCGGCGTTCGTGGTCGACCGTGCACGCCATTTGCAAGAGCCCGCCACGACCGTGCGGGTGCTGCTCTTGGGGTGCGTACCGGCGGTGCTCGTGATCGTCCAACCCGACCTTGGCTCTGGGTTGGTGTACCTGGCGATCACGTTCATGGTGCTGTTCGTGGCGGGCACCTCATGGCGGCAGCTCACTGCGCTGCTCGCGCTCGCCGCGGTGTTCGCGACAGTGGTGCTCGTAGCGGCCCCGGCGGCCGGGGTGCACGTGCTCAAGCCCTTCCAGGAAGAACGTCTTACGGCCTTTCTGCACCCGTCCAGCAACCCCCAGAAGCAGGGCTATCAGCAGGAGGAGTCGAAGGTAGCGATCGGGTCCGGTCAAAAGACCGGCCGTGGCGCCAACTCCACCCAGATCACCGGCAACTATGTCCCCGAGGACGACACCGACTTCATCTTCGCCGCCGTTGGCGAGCAGTACGGCTTCGTGGGCGCGGCGCTCGTTCTGTCCCTCTATGCGCTACTCATCTGGCGCACCCTCGCAGTGCTCACCATGGCCAAGGATCTGTTCGGCTCGCTGGTTGCCGGGGGGGTCCTGGCTATGCTGATGTTCCAGGTGTTCGTGAACGTAGGGATGGCGGTTGGGATAATGCCCATAACCGGCGTCACGCTACCGCTCATGAGCTACGGCGGATCGTCCGTCATAACAACACTCCTGGCCATAGGTCTGCTGCAATCGATCTACGTTCAGGCAAGCGCCTCGCAGGCGCAGAAGGGCCGCGTTTTCCGCTAATGAACAGCATGTCCGCCCAAACTCCCTCACAACCAGCCGAGGTTGCGCTCGCGACCATCACGGTCCGGCGTGCGCCTGCACGGGAGTTGGCCACGCGCGCCCTGGGGGTCGAGACCCCAGTCGCACTGCCCATTACAGATATCGAGAGACTGGATCACATTGAGAAAGCAAGTACTGGTCAGCGTCGATCGCGCGGAGACGCGCATGGCGCTTTTGGAGGCAGCCGGAACGCCCGGCGCCCTACGTGCCCCGAATGGGGTATCACGTCCCGCCGGGCGCTCACGCAAGCGCACGGATGCAAGCCCCGGTGCCGGCTACCGGATAGCTGAGCTCTACATCGAGCGCCGCGGAGGGCGCTCCATCGTCGGGAACATCTACAAGGGCAAGGTCGACAACGTTCTCCCCGGCCTGGAGGCCGCGTTCGTAGACATCGGCCTTGAGAAGAACGGCTTTTTGCACGTCGATGAGATCGTGCTTCCGGGCGTCGAGGCGCCCAAGCGTGGTCGTGGCGGTGGGCGCAAGATCTCAGAGCTGCTCAAGCCCGGGCAGGAGATCGTCGTACAGGTCGTAAAGGACCCGCTGAAGACCAAGGGCGCGCGTCTGTCGATGGAGGTTACGATCGCGGGGCGCTACATGGTGTATGCCCCCACGGGCGAGGGTGTGGGGGTGTCGCGACGCTTGGAGGACAAAGAGCGCGAGCGTTTGCGCCGCCAGACCGCGAAGCTCGAGATCGGAGAGGGGGGTGTGATCGTTCGCACCGCCGCCCACGGCGCCGAGCGCGCGGACTTCGAGCGTGAGTTGCTCTACCTGCACAAGTTGCACGAGGTGCTGATGAAGCGCGTGGAGGACACCCCCGCTCCGGCGATGGTTTTCCAGGAGGCCGACCTCTCGGTGAGGGTGGTTAGGGACATCTTCTCCGAGCACTTCGAGCGGGCGATAGTCGACGACGAGCAGCAGCACCGCCGGTTGGTGTCGTTCTTCGCGCGCACAGCCCCCGAGCTGGTCGAGCGTGTGGAGCTGTGGGAGGGTCCCGGTCCGCTACTCGACGCCTACAAGGTCACTGAGGCAATTGACGGGGTGTTGTCACGAAGGGTGGACCTCCCGAGTGGCGGTTACTTGATGATCGACTACGCCGAGGCGCTTACCGTCATCGACGTGAACTCAGGCAGCTTCATCGGCCGTGGCAAGGGGGCCGGGCTCGAGGACACGATCACCAAGACGAACCTGGAGGCCGCCGAGGAGGTGGTCAACCAGCTCCGTTTGCGCGACATCGGCGGGATCATCGTGATCGACTTCATCGATATGGCGCGCGCGCGCAACCGCGACGCCGTGATGAAGACGCTGCGCAAAACCCTTGATGAGGACCGCACCAAGACCTTCACCGCCGAGCTCTCGCGGCTGGGTCTAGTGGAGATGACACGCCAGAACGTCACTGAGGGCGTGCGCGAGATCATGAGTCGTCCTTGCACCACTTGCGACGGCGAGGGAGTGATTCGCTCGGAGGAGACCATCGCGATCGAATTCGAGCGCAAGCTGCGCGACGTGGTGGCCGGGAATCCCGACGACGAGGCCTTCCTCGTGCAGATCAACCCGCGCGTGACAGCCGAGTTCACCGGGCAGGGCTCGCGTGTGCTGCATGCACTTGAGGCCGAAACGGGCCGCTCGTTTCACTTCGAGGGCTCGGAAGGTTTGGCGCTCAACCACTTCGCGATCACCTTTCAGGGTACGCGCGAGGAGGTCGAAGAACGCGCGCTCCCCTTCCGCGAGGGCGACGAGGTGCTGGTGGACATCGTGGAGCCCCACATGTACAACGTGGACGACGCGGTGGCGAAGCTCGACGGCTACATCATCTCGATCGCAGGCGCCGCGCGTCAGGTGGGAGAGAAGCGAATGGTGCGCATCGAGACGGTGGGTCGCACCGCCGCGACGGCGCTGCTACTGGACGAGAATGGCGAGGTCATTCGTCCTGCCCCGCGTCCCGCGGTACGCCCGGCCGCCAAACGTCCGCGCAGGCGCAGCACCAAACCGGCCGTGAAGGCTCTCGCCCAGGAGTCGAAGGCGAGCGAGCACGAGGCCGGCGAGCCGGCTGTCGCGATCGAGGCGCCGGCGGACACCGAGGAGGCTAAGGAGCAGGCGCCGGACGACGGTGACGAGGATGGCCTACAATCCAAGCCTCGGCGCCGCGGCCGTAGAGGTGGACGGCGCCGTTCGACTGCCAAGGCCCAGGCAACTTCGGAGTAAAAGAGAGCACATGTACGCGATAGTCAAGACGGGCGGCAAGCAATACCGTGTCGAGCGGGGTCAAACCCTGCTCGTGGAGCGCCTTGCCGTGGATGAGGGCGCGAAGGTGGCACTCGAGCCGATCCTCTACCGCTCCGACGATGCCGTGTTCGACACGGCGGGGTTGAAGAAGGTGAAGGTCACCGCGAAGGTGCTCTCCCACGAGCGTGGCGAGAAGCTGCGCGTGTTCAAGTTCAAGCCCAAGCGCGGCTACAAGCGCCGCACCGGCCACCGCCAGGAGCTCACCCGCATCGAGGTCACCGACATCTCGATGGGTGGGGCCGCGAAGGATTCGGTGGCCAAGAGCGAGAAGCCCGCGGCTGTCAAGCAGGCGGCAGCTGAGGCGTCCGCCAAGCCAGCCGCCAAGTCTAAGGAGACTTCAGATGGCGCATAAGAAGGGACTCGGATCGAGCCGTAACGGCCGCGACTCCAACGCACAGCGCCTCGGCGTGAAGACGTTCGCCGGACAGACGGTGACCGGCGGGGAGATCATCGTGCGCCAGCGCGGTACCCGCTTCAAGCCCGGCACGGGCGTGGGGATCGGCAAGGACGACACGCTCTACGCACGCGCGGCAGGCACGGTGCAGTTCACGACAGGACGTAGGGGTAGGGTCGTGAACGTGCTCAGCGCCGCCGAGTAGAGCCCCTGCCCGGCGCGCCCGGTGGCGCGCCGTGGGAGGCCGCCTGTCGGGGTACGCGTTCGAGCTCGGGCTGTAAGCGCGCCATACGTTCAGCGAGGGAGCAAATGCTTCACGACCGCGCGAGAATCGAAGTGAGGGCCGGCGCCGGGGGTGACGGCTCTGCGGGCTTTCGCCGCGAAGCGCATGTCCCCCGGGGCGGGCCCGACGGCGGCGACGGTGGACGCGGCGGGGAAGTGGTGTTGGTGTGCGACGACTCTTTGCGCGATTTGCAGTCCTTTCACCGCAAGGCCCACTACCGCGCCGGGAGGGGAGGGCACGGCGAGGGCGCCCTGCGTCACGGTGCCGATGGCGAGACGCTCGTCGTGAGGGTGCCCCCGGGAACGCAGGTGGAGGGTGTCGAGGGCGATGTGGTGGGCCGCCGCTGGGATCTACTCACCGCCGGTCAGCGGGCGGTGGTGGTGAAGGGCGGTTCGGGGGGGAGGGGTAACAAGCGCTTTGCCACCCCCACACGCCAAGCGCCGCATTTCGCCGAGCGCGGTCTTCCCGGCGAGGAGGGGTGGTTGCGGCTGCAGCTCAAGCTGCTCGCTGACGTGGGGCTGGTGGGGTTGCCAAACGCCGGTAAGTCCTCGCTGCTCGCGCGCCTCACGCGCGCCACACCGAAGGTGGCCAGCTACCCCTTCACCACGCTCTCGCCCATCCTCGGCGTGCTAGATACCCCGTTCGGGGCACAGGGGGCTTCCGAGCGCCAGCTCGTGATCGCCGACATCCCCGGGTTGATCGAGGGGGCAAGCGAGGGTGCGGGGCTCGGCCACGATTTCCTCGCCCACGTCGAGCGCACGCGGCTGCTCGTGCACGTGCTCGACATCGCCCCCGAGCTCACCGCCGAGGAGGACGCGGACCCCGTGGTCAACCATGCCACGATCGAGCACGAGCTGGAGGCACACGATGCCCGTCTGGCTCGTTTGCCACGGGTGCTGGTGCTCTCAAAGGCCGACCTCCTCCCCCCCGATCGGGTAGCTGAGGCGGTCGCGCGGTGGTCTGAGCGCCTTGGCTCCGAGGTGCCGGTGCTCGCCACATCGAGCGCCACTGGAGCAGGCATGGGGGAGCTCGCGGCCGAGCTGTTGCACCGCGTGCCCGCGCTCGCCGCCTCACAGGAGGGTGCGGGCGAGGCTACGCACGCGATGGGTGGCGAGGAGGTGGAGCTGGCGGAGCACATGGTGTTTCGGCCCTCCGGTCCAGGTGGGTATGTCGTGGAGCAGGTCGCCCCGGGCGCCTTCACGGTGACCGGCAACGGCATCGAGCGGCTGGTGGCACGCTACGACGTCGACAACGAGGACGCGATGGCTTATTTGGATGAGCGCCTGCGCAAGATCGGCGTGATGCGTGCGCTCGAGGCCGAGGGCTTCCAGGCGGGCGACGATCTGGAGATAGCGGGCATCGCTTTCGAACTTGATCCGGAGGACGACTCGCTCTGACCCCAACGCGGGCACGCGCGCAGCCATACTGGCGGCGCACCCGCATCGCGCCAAGGGTCGCCTCTCAGGACAGCCACGCAACTCATCCAACGCACCGTCCGCTCAGTCGGGCGTCCGGGCATCGTCCTCACCATCTACGCTCTCGTCTCGATGAGGCGTGTCGTGATAAAGCTCGGGTCGAGCATCGTCGCCGACGAAGACGGCGAGCTGCGTACGGGCGTGCTCGCCCGCATTTGCGACACGGTGGCGACGCTTCATAGCGAAGGCAAGGAGGTGGTGATCGTCTCCTCCGGCGCGATCGCACGTGGTGTGCGCATCATGGGACTGCCGGCACGTCCCGGCGCTGTGGAGGAGCTGCAGGCAGCAAGCGCGGTGGGGCAGGGCAAGCTCTACCGCGCCTACGACGAGCTGTTGCGCGAGCGCGAGCTGGTGTCCGCGCAGGTGTTGCTCACGTTCATGGACATGAGCGCCCGCACCCACTACCTCAACGCCCGCCAAACGCTGCGCAAGCTGCTCGACTGGCGGGTGGTGCCGGTGATCAACGAGAACGACACCACCGCCACCGATGAGATCTCCTTCGGGGACAACGACTTCCTCGCGGCACAGGTGGCGATCCTCACCGCCGCCGACCTGCTCGTGCTGCTCACCGATATAGACGGCCTTTACAGCGCCGACCCCCGCCACGATCCCGACGCGCGGCTCGTGCGCGAGGTAACCGATTTCGAGAAACTGGATGGCATCGACATCGGCCACACCACCTCGCCGCTGGGGTCGGGTGGGATGCGCTCGAAGGTGGTGGCGGCTGACATGGCCACCGCCGCCGGTATTCGGGCCGTGATCTGTAACGGCGTGCGCGAAGGCGCGCTCTCGGCGGTGCTCGCGGGGGAGATGGAGGGCACAGATTTCCCGCCGCGCGCGGCGCGCCACTCTTCATTCAAGCTGTGGTTGCGCTACGCCAAGCCGAGCCGTGGCACGCTCGTGATCGATACGGGCGCCGCGCGGGCGTTGCGCGAGGAGGGCACGAGTCTGCTGCCGGTGGGGATCGTCGAGGTGCTCGGCTCCTTCGACGCGGGCGATGCGGTGGAGATCGCGGAGGGCGCCCCCCCGGGGAGCGATTCCGGTCATCCGGCGGGGCTCGGTGGGAGTGGGCCGCTGCTCGGCAAGGGCATCTGCAATTACTCCGCCGAGGAGCTGAGGAGGGTCATGGGACTCAAGTCCAAGGCCATCCAAGACATCCTCCCGCGCGCCACTGAGGAGGCTGTGCACCGCGACTACCTCGTCCTCGATTGAGCAACCCGTCCGGGCGCGGGTCCGTGGATGGTTTGTATCGGCGGCGAGGTGTCACCCGCGCGAGCGATGTACCCCAGGCGCGCTGTCGTACCCTGTAGGGCCATGGCCGCCACCGCCACATCCGTGAAGGAGATCTGCGAGCGCGCTCGTGCTGCCTCACGGGTGCTCGCGCGTGTGGACACCACCACCAAGAACGCGGCGCTCCGCGCCATCGCCGCCGCCCTGCGGGGACGGGTGGGGGAGATCTTGAGCGCCAACGAGCGCGATCTGCTCGCCGGTGAGGAGGCGAGGGCACCGCGCGCGCAGCGGGGGGTCGGTGAGGCTCTGCTTGACAGGTTGCGTCTTGACGAGCAGCGCATCGAGGGCATCGCCGCGGCTGTCGAGGCGGTCGCCGCGCTCGGCGATCCCGTCGGAGAGGTGATCGACGGCCACCGTCTTCCCAATGGCTTGGACGTGCGCAAGGTGAGGGTCCCGCTTGGGGTGATCGCGGTCGTCTATGAGGCGCGCCCGAACGTCACGATCGACGCCGCCGCGCTGTGCCTGAAGTCGGGTAACGCGATCGTCCTGCGCGGATCTTCGACGGCCGCTCACTCAAACGCCGTGCTGTCGGCGATCGCATCCGAGGCGGCGGTTGGCGCCGGCTTGCCCGAAGGCTGCATCGGGCTCGTGGCAGGCGGGAGGCGCACCCCCGGAGGGGGCGCAGGCGATTCGCTGGCGGAGCTCGCCACCCAGGACGGCCTCATCGACCTGCTGATCCCCCGTGGAGGCGAGGGCTTGAAGGCCGCGCTCAAGGGGGTTGCGAGCGTGCCCGTCATCTACGCCGCCTCAGGAAACTGTCATGTCTACATCGACGCCTCCGCCGACTTCGATGTCGCGCAGGCGATAGTCATGAACGCGAAGACCCAACGGCCGGGGGTGTGCAATGCCGCCGAGACAGTGCTTGTACACCGCCAGGTTGCAGACGAGGCGCTGCAGGGTTTGATCCCCGCGCTTGCCAACGCCGGGGTGGAGGTCAGAGCCGACGGGCCGGTGTGGGAGCATGCCGAGCGGATCGCCCAGGGCTTTGAAGCGGAAGCTGAACACGATCTCTCTGGACCGATCCGTGGGGCGCTCAAACGCGCCTCGGAGGAGGATTGGGGTACCGAGTATCTCGCGCTCACCGTGGCGGTGGGGGTGGTGGATTCGGTGGAGGAGGCCATCGAGCACATCGCCCGTCACGGGTCGGGGCACTCAGAGGCAATAGTCACCCAGGACGCGGCCTCGGCCCGCCTCTTCCAGCTGGGTGTGGATGCCGCCTGCGTGTACGTCAACGCCTCAACTCGCTTCACCGACGGGGGCGAGTTCGGGATGGGCGCGGAGATCGGCAACTCCACGCAGAAGCTCCACGCACGCGGCCCCATCGGCTTGCGCGAGCTGTGCACGTTCAAGTACCTCATCGAAGGCGCCGGCCACGTCCGCCTCTGAAGGCCGCGAGATGGGCGGCTTGGGCGCCGGTGGCTCGTTGGGCGCGTCGGCACGGATCGCTCGCACCGGCATCCTGGGGGGCATGTTCAATCCGCCCCACCTCGGCCATCTCGCCCTCGCCCGTGCCGCGGTGGAGCAACTCGACCTCGATCGTGTGCTGCTCACGCCTGTGCTCATCCCACCCCACAAGCCCGCCAAGTGGGACCCTGGCGCCGAGCCCCGTCTGCGTATGTGCCGGTTCCTCGCGGAGGGCGATCCGCTGGTCGAGGTGTGCACGCTCGAGCTGGAGAGGCCCGGCCCGTCCTACACGGTCGATACCCTGAGAAGCATTCATGACCACCAACCCGACGCAGAACTCACGCTGATACTCGGCGCCGACATGGCCAGAACACTCGGCTCCTGGCGTGAGCCGCGCGAGATATTGAAGCTGGCACGCCTGGCCGTGGCCGAGCGCGACGAGGTGACTCGCCGCGAGGTGCTCGATGCGCTGGCTCCGATGGCGGGGGCCGAGCGGGTCGCCTTTCTCGACATGCCACCATGCGATATCTCCTCCACAGAGGTTCGCCGCCGCGTGACCTCAGGCGAGCCCGTCGAGGATCTCGTGGGGGCCGATGTGGCCTCCTATATCGCCGAGAACGAGCTCTACGGTCGCCAACCGTCTTCGCGAGCCACGGGAGCCGGTGGATGAGCCCGCAGGAGTTGCTTTCAGAGATTCGTCGTTATATCGAGGACAAGAAGGCGGCGGACATCGTGGAGCTCGACCTGAGCGGTGTGCTGGGCTACACCGACTGGTTTGTGATCTGTTCCGGCAACACCGAGCGTCAAACCAAGGCAATCCACGACGGCATCCTCGAGGGGCTCAAGCACGATCATGGTTTGATCCCCCGCCGTGTCGAGGGCTTTGCCAGCGGCGACTGGATACTGATGGACTACCTGGACGTGGTGGTCCACATCTTCACGCCCGCCACACGCGAGTTCTATCGTCTGGAGCAGTTGTGGGGCGAGGCCCCGGCACACCGCGCCGAGGTGGGCGGGGCTGGATAGCCACACAAGTACACGGACTGCCCCGTTTACCAAGCTCCTACCGAACATCCGTGTAATTCCGTTGCATTGACTTCCGCCCGGCGCTAGTGTCGGCGCATAGCGCCACGCACAAGGCGCGGCGCATGTCATCGGAAGGGGAGTTCGGATGCACGCAATAACCAACCTCTCGAGCGCTCGGCGGACGTCGTATGTCCTGCTGGCCGCTGCTGTGGCGACGTTCCTCGCAATGCTGCTCGGGCTTGGCGCAAGCGCGCCGGCTCGCGCCGACGGACCGGGAGAAGGAACCCCGTGGGTGGTGACTCTCGGCGATTCCTACATCTCAGGCGAGGCCGGCCGCTGGGCGGGCAACACCAACGAAAGCTCGTCTAAGATCGACGCGCTCGGCGAAAAAGCCTACGACGACAACGAAGGGCACACCGCCGAATTGATAACCGGCTGTCACCGGTCGCAGTCTGCGGAGGCATACATCGGCGGCGGTGTCAACGGCGAGAACCTTGCCTGCTCAGGCGCGAAGACCTCTTCGTTCACCTCCGGCGAAGACTTCAAGCCCGGGCTTGATTTCTACAACTCGGGTGGCCACGAAGGCCAGGCCTTGATGCTTGAAAAATTCGCGAAAACGCACAACGTGAAACTTGTGCCGATCTCGATCGGCGGCAACAACTTCAACTTCGCGGAAATCGTGCAGACGTGTGTGGAAGATTTCCTGTTCACACCCGAATGGTGGCCCGCCTACTGCTCCGAAGAAGAATCTGTCACCAAAAACTTTACCGCGGGCAACATCGCCACCCAGCAAGCGGCGATCAAGGGTGCGGTGCAGAACGTCGCCAAAGCGATGACCAACGCCGGCTACACAGCCACCCAGTACACGATCCTGATGCAGAACTACCCCTCGCCTATCCCCAACGGCGAAGGGTTCCGCTACGCCCAGAAAGGGTACACACGCCAGGAAGTGGGGGGCTGCGGCTTTTGGAACCATGACGCCAACGAAGCCAACGCAAAACTACTGCCGGCAATCGATGGCGCGGTTTTCAAAGGCGCCGAAGAAGCAGGTGTGACAAACCTCAAGACGATGAATATCTCCTCTGCCTTCAACGGCCGGCGTCTTTGCGAAAAAGGCGTGGGACTGCTCGAGGAAGAGGGGCTCAGCACGTGGAAATCCACGGGGGCCGTCAACAAGACCGAGTGGATCAACCAGATCCGCACAGTCACAGGTCTCTTCCCGCCGTATGAAATTCAGGAAGACCTGCACCCCAACTACTGGGCTCAGCTGGCGCTACGTAACTGCGTCACCCAGGCCTACAATGCGGGCACGCCCAAGGGTGGCGCCTGCACCATCTCAGGCGAAGGGCTCAACGCTTCCGGCGAGCCGAACATGACGCTGAAATAGGAGTCCCTGCCTCTGGCCGGCGTCGCTGTGCGGCGCCGGCTCGGGGCTCGCCTAGGTTCGTCGCGCCCACCGCCAAGGCGGGCGGACCACTCGAACGGACGATCCTTCCCGTCTCTCCCACGGACCGGCGCCATTGGTAATGTGGCGCACGAGGTGTTGCGCTGACCCCCAGTCGAGACACATCCGAGCGGGCGCCGCGACCGGCGCCGACTCCTGAGCCGCGTTTTGACGAGTGGCAGATCGAGTTGCACGGGCGACGCGTGGTGTACCGCATCGCGGGCGACGGCCCTCCGGTGGTGCTCGTGCACGGGATGCTCAACTCATCGAGCCACTGGCAGTCTGTGGCGCTCGACCTCGCCTCTGAATACACGGTCATCGCCCCCGATCTGATCGGCCACGGCGACTCCGCGGCGCCGCGCGGGGACTACTCGCTCGGCGCCCACGCGGCGAGTATTCGCGACCTGCTCACGGCACTCGGAGTGGAGCGGGCCACGCTCGTCGGGCACTCGCTCGGCGGGGGAGTGGCGATGCAGTTCTTCTACCAATTCCCCGCTCGCGTGGAGCGGTTGGTGCTCGTCTCAAGCGGTGGCCTCGGACACGAGGTGAGCCCGGTGCTGCGCACCGCCGCGCTCCCCGGTATGTCGAAGGTGCTCTCGCTCGCCGCCCACCCGCGACTACTTTCGACACTATGGGGGACGGGTAGCCGCTTGCGCCGTGTGGGCGTACGCCAAGGCGCATACGTTCAGGCCGTCGCGCGCGCGCTGCGACCGCTCGAGCGCCCGCAGGCCAGAGAGGCATTCCTGCAAACGCTCCGAGCTGTCATCGACGTGCGCGGTCAGCGGGTAAGCGCCACCGACCGTCTCTACCTGCTCGAGTCGATGCCCACGATGATCGTGTGGGGCGAGCGAGACAACACGATCCCCCTTCAGCACGGCCGCAACACCCACGAGGCGGTCCCCCACAGCCGCTTTCGCACGCTCCCCTCCGCCGCCCACTTCCCCCATCTCGAAGGCCCCGACGCGCTCGTGCGCGTGTTGCGCGAGTTCCTCGCCGATACACAGCCGTGCGAGATGGACGACGCCGACTGGGGCGAGCTGCTCTCGCGCCGCTCCATCCGCAAGCGCCGCCTCACCGACGCGGCGGCGTAGGGCTCGTCTCGCCGATCATGCTCGGCGAGACGACTTGCATTGCCCCGGCATGTGTCAAGATGTTCGTGAGGGCCCTGCCGTTGTCTCGGGGACAAACGATGTTCCCAAGCTCTGAAACGGAGGCGGCTCGATGATCGAGACTCTGGAGTTACCGACGGCCGAGGCTCAACGGACGGGAGTTCGGCAGGTGGCGCAGGTACCGCCCGCGATGAACGGTTCGATGCTGATGCGCACATTGCGCTTCACGCTTAACCCCGACGGTTTCTTCGTTGCCGCTCAACGCCGCTATGGCGACGTGTTCACGATGCGCATACTCGGTCAGCGCTGGGTCGTCATATCCCATCCCGAGGCGGTGAAGGAATTGCTCTCCCACGGGCCGGAGGACGTCGATTCCGGCGCGGCCAACGAGGCACTCAGCCCGATGCTCGGCACGCGCAACTTGCTGCTGCTCGACGGCGAGGAGCACCTGCATCGCCGCCGTATCGTGCTGCCGCCGTTTCACGGCGAGCGCATGCGCGCCTACGAGCACCTGATCCACGAGGCGATCGGGGAGGAGATCGCCAAATGGCCGCTCGGGGAGCCGGCGCGAGCGCTCCCACGTATGCAGGCGCTCACCTTCGCGGTAATCATGCGGTGCGTGTTTGGGGTTGACGAAAGCGAGCGCATGGGCAGGTTGGGGGAGACCCTGCAGGGCATGGTGTCGTGGGTGACCGAGATGCGCCGCGTGCTGTTCTTCTTTCTGATCGGCCCCCAACGCCTCGACCGACTGCCGGCGTTTCGCCGCCAGGTGGAGCGTGTTGACCGGGAGATCCTCGCCGAGATCGTGCGCAGGCGCAAAAGCGGCGATTTGACCGAGCGCGAGGACATCCTCTCGTTGCTGATTCAAGCCACCGACGAGGACGGCAAGCACCTCACCGACGGTGAGCTTCGCGACGAACTGATGACGCTCCTGCTCGCGGGGCACGAGACAACCGCCACGCTGCTCTCCTGGGCGATCCATGATCTCGCCCGCGATCGCAGGAGCCAGGATCGCCTGGCGCAGGAAGGGGGAGCCTTCTGTGACGCGGTGGTCACCGAGACATTGCGGCTGCACCCGCCGACGGGCGGACTGGCGCGACGCCTGCGCAAGCCGCTCACCATCGGTGGCTATGAGTTGCCGGTGGGTAGCGACATCGTGCCGGTCACCCTGCTCGTGCATCGCCGCGCCGACGTTTACCCCGACCCGTGGACGTTTGACCCCACGCGCTTTCTAGACACCCGTCCAGCGGCGGGAGCGTGGTTCCCCTTCGGTGGTTCGGTGCGCCGTTGCATCGGTGCCTCCTTCGCCCAGTTCGAGGCGAAAATCGTGCTCGAAGAGATCACCAAAGCGCTTGTGTTGAGCCCCGCCGAGCCCCGTCCCGAGCGCACCGGCCGTCGCGCGATCGTGCTCACGCCCTCGAAGGGGGCGAGGGTGATTGCCCGGGCGCGCTAGCCCTCTTCCCTCCACTTGATCGAGCACCCCACCGGGGTCGTCTCCGCCGGTTCGGGGTCGCGGCCCTCGAGTACCGCGTCGAGCGCCCCACGCAGGTAAGCGGCGTTCTGGGAAGGGTCTTCGTAGTCGGCGTCGGGCGCGCCCCGGTAGCGCAGAACACCCTTGGCGTCAATCACGAACACGTCGGGAGTGGTCTTCGCGTCGTAGGAGCGCGCGACCTCCTGTGTCTCGTCGCGCAGGTAGGGGACGCCGTTGAAGTCGCCCCGCTCCACTCGCGCGCGCATCGCCTCGAGCGAGTCGCGCGGGTAGCGCTCGGAGTCGTTGGGATTGATCGCGAGCATCCGCACACCGCTCCCTGAGTAATCGCGTGCGACATCGCCGAGGCGCTCGTGCCAGGCGAGCGCGTAGGGACAGTGGTTACAGGTGAACACCACCACTGTCGCCGGCGCGCCGCCAGGCTCGTGGACATCGCCCTCGGTATCGGGCAGGGAGAAGGTGGGGGCGGGTGCGCCGATGGTTGGCATCTACTTCCTCTCGGTCTCGGTGGCTAGAGCGGTCGCGAGCGCATCGCGCACGTCCCGCGGGTCAGGGCTCGGCGAGATGCGACCGTCGCGTCGATAGTAGATGCGGCAGGTCAATCCATAAGGCTCGTTCTCGGGCGGTTGGATGTCCATACCGTCGATGCGGATCGTGGGCGAGCCAACGAAACGCTCCCGCCTGGTGTCGTCGTCGGTGCTGACCTCGCGCACGACGATCTCGCTCGGGTCGAGGTTCATCTCGGTCATCGCCGCCTGAAGGTCGGCCAGGGCCTTCGGGTGGGATGGACAGCCCTCCCAGAAGAGGAACTCTACGAGCATGGCCTCACGTTACGACGATCGAGCACACTTGCGTCGGCAGCGGTGTCATGTTTGACGTTGCCATAACGCAATGGCTTGGTTACAACCTTCAGATACCATCACACGCCCATGTCGCAAAACCGCCAGCTTTCCGCCGTGCGGTTGATAAGACTGGTGGAGTGATCGAGAACTTCGACCGTTGCTACCAAGCCGCCCAGTCGCGCGATCCCCGCTTTGACGGGTGGTTTTTCACGGCTGTCACCTCCACCGGGATCTACTGCCGCCCGAGTTGTCCGGCGATGACCCCCAAGCGCGAGAACGCGCGCTTCTTTCCCTCGGCGGCGGCGGCCCAACAGGCGGGGTTCAGGGCGTGCAAGCGCTGTCGCCCCGACGCCGCCCCCGGCTCGCCGGAGTGGGACGGGCGCGCGGATGTGGTGGCACGAGCGATGCGGCTCATCTCAGACGGAGTGGTGGACCGCGAGGGAGTGCCGGGACTCGCTTCGCGTCTGGGTTACAGCGTCCGCCAACTACAGCGCATGTTGCTCGCGGAGGTGGGGGCTGGGCCGATAGCCATCGCTCGCGCCCAGCGTGCGCAAACGGCGCGCATCCTGATCGAGACGAGCGCGCTCACGATGGCTGAGGTTGCCTTCGCCGCTGGATTCTCCTCGGTGAGGCAGTTCAACGACACGATCCGCGCCGTGTTCGCGACAGCTCCCACCGACTTGCGTCGTCGCACTCGCCCCACCCAAGTCGAGCGTGTCGGCTCGCGAAATTCGGCGGCTACAGACGCAAGTCCCGCTCGCCTTGGCGCATCGGGAGCCCTGTTTCTGCGGCTTCCCTTCCGCCAACCCCTCTGTCCCGACAACCTCTTCGGCCACCTCGCCGCGACCGCGGTACCAGGGGTCGAGGAGACGATCGGTGACACCTATCGCCGTACCCTCCGCCTCGCCCACGGTCCAGGCATCGTGGAGCTCACTCCGGCGCCCGACCACGTGGCGTGCCGTATGACCCTCTCCGATCTGCGCGACCTCACCACCGCTATCGCCCGCTGCCGGTGGCTACTTGACCTCGACGCCGACCCGCTAGCGGTGGACGAGTTGCTTTGTTCTGACCCTACTCTCGCCCCTTCGGTGAAGGCCACCGCCGGGCGCCGTGTGCCTCGCTGCGTCGATGGCGCCGAGATGGCGGTGCGCGCGGTGCTCGGACAGCAGGTCTCAACGGCCGCCGCTCGCACCCACGCGGCACGCATCGTCGCTCAATGCGGCGAGCCCCTTTCCGATCCTTGCGGTGGCCTAACCCATCTCTTCCCCTCTCCACAAGCGCTTTCAGATGTTCACGTGGCGATGCCAGCTGCGCGCAGGCGCAGCCTCGGGGCGCTTGTGGAGGCGCTCAGTACGAGGCTGCTCGTACTCGACCCAGGCTGCGACCGTGCCCAGGCGATCTCGACACTCTCGGCACTCCCTGGCTTTGGGCCATGGACCACGCAGGTGATCGCGATGCGCGCCTTGGGCGACCCCGATGCTTTTCCCGTCACCGACCTCGGCGTGCGTCGCGCGGCGGAGGCGCTAGGGCTACCCACCTCGCCGGTCGCGCTCACCGCCCATGCCGAGCGCTGGCGACCGTGGCGCGCCTATGCCGTTCAGTACCTGTGGGCGGCAACGCCTCACCCGATCAACCACTGGCCCGCTCCGGTCACCGGAGCCCACAAACTCCTCAAGGAGGCCGCATGACACCAACAGCGACAACCACTACAGCGACCTTCACCACAATGGAGAGCCCAATCGGGGAGATAACCCTCACTTCCCTCGACGGGGTGCTCACGGGTGTGCACATGCACGAGCAACGGCATCGGCCAACTCTCCCTCCCGGGTGCAGGCACGACGATGGCGCTCTCACACCGGTTGTGGCTCAACTCAATTCCTATTTTTCTGGCGAGCTGACGGACTTTGACACGCCGATGGCAATGGCCGGCACAGATTTCCAGCGGCGGGTTTGGTCGGCGTTGTGTGAGATCCCCTACGGCGAGACCATCTCATATGGCGAGCTTGCGCGCTGGGTGGGCAACCCCAAAGCCTCTCGCGCGGTTGGTCTCGCCAACGGCCGCAACCCCATCGCCATCGTTGTTCCCTGCCACCGGGTAATCGGCGCCGACGGTTCACTCACCGGCTACGGAGGCGGGCTGGAGCGCAAGGTTTGGCTGCTCGAGCACGAGACCGCGCATCGGCGCGAGCGAGTCTAAGCAACAGCCTGCTCCTCGGTCATGGTTGCAAGCGCTGGCCCGGGAGCGCGCGCGATCCCCTTTCCGCCCACCGCCGTGAGCGAGACGCCGGCAAGCAGCGATGCGATCAGCATGAAGCTCCACGCCTCACGGAAGTCGGCGGCGGAGTGGGGGGTGCCGAGCACCGCTATGAGGATCGCAAAGCCGAGCGCCGAACCGAGCTGGCGCCCGGTGGTTTGTACGGCGATCCCCGTCGCGATCCGCTGCGGCGGGAGGGTGGCGGCGACGGCGCTCGTGAGCGAGGGGATCACCATTCCCACGCCGATCCCCCCGAGGAGCATCCCCGGGAGGTACTCGCCCACGTAGTCGGGTTGGTCCCCGAGTTGGGTGATCCACAGGACGCCGCCGAGCGCGAACAGGACGGTGCCGGCGGCGCCCACGCGCCCGGGACCGAGACGACCTCCCAGGCGCGCACCCGGGATCGCTGTGACGGCGGCCATCGCGGGTCCTGGAGAGATCATCAACCCGGCCGTGAGGATCGACTCGTGCCAAACCCCCGTGAGAAAGAGCACGCTTGCCAGCAGCATCGCGGCGAAGCCGATGAAGAACAGCAGCGACCCGAGTGTGGCGGCGCTGAAGGCGCGCACGCGCAGCAGCGCCGGATCGACTATCGGGGCGGGGTGGCGCGCTATGCGCACACCCACCGCCGCCAGCAATCCCACCGCAAGAGCGAGCATGGCCAGCAGGCGCACGCTCGACCAGCCCCAGCTTTCACCCTGCACGATTGCCACGATGAGCGCTCCCACACCGGCGGTGAGCAGCACCGCCCCGGTGACGTCGGCGGGCTCTGTATCGGGGTGACGAATCTCGCGTAGCACCCTCCTGCCGGCGATGACACCGGCGATGCCCACGGGGACGTTCACGATGAACACCCACCGCCACCCCGCCTCCACGAGCAGTCCACCCAGCGGCGGCCCGGCTGCGGCGGCGATGCCCCCCACGGCGGCCCACGCGCCGATCGCGATGTGGCGCTTCTCCGGTGGGAACTCCGGCAGGAGCAGGCCGAGCGAGGAGGGGAGCAGGAGCGCTGCGCCAAAGCCCTGAACCGCGCGGGCGCCGACGAGGAAGGGGATAGAGGGCGCCGCCGCGCACGCCGCCGACGCCACGACGAAGAGGGTCACGCCAAAGAGGAAGGCCCGCTTGCGTCCGAAGGAGTCAGACCAGCGTCCGGCCGCGATGAGGAAGGCGGCGAACACAATCGTGTAGGCGTTGAGGATCCAAGAGAGCGAGCTGAGACTCGTCCCTGGGAAGTCTGAGTGGATCTGGGGAAAGGCGATGTTCACGATGAACACGTCGAGCCCCGCCATGAACACGCCCACCACCACAACCGCCAGCACCTGCCATCTGCGCTCCATCGTCAACTCCTTCACCGTGGCTCCGTTAGTAAGTTGCGTCAAGAAACGAACTCCGGGCCACTGTACACAAGTGAGTTGCTTCATGCAACTAAGTCTTGGTATCGTGTAGTGAGGATGCTGAAGTCCGACTACGGGACACAGAACTGCTCAATCGCCCGCGCGCTTGAGCTGGTGGGTGAGCGTTGGACCTTGCTGGTATTGCGCGAGGCCTTTCTCGGGGTACGCCGCTTCGACGCGATGCAGGCCAAATTGGGTGTCGCCCGCAACGTGCTTTCCGCCCGACTGGAGCGGCTGGTGGGGGAGGGGATACTGGAAAAGGTCCCCTACAGCGAGCGGCCCCTACGCCATGAGTACCGCCTCACCGACAAGGGCCTCGATCTGTGGCCGGTGATAGTCGAGCTGCTGCGCTGGGGCGACCGCTACGCCGCTCCCAACGGGCCACCGATCGTGATCCGTCATAAGGAGTGCGGGGGAGAGCTCGGCGATCGGCGCACCTGTGCTCGTTGTGGCGTCCAGCTGACCGTTCGCGATGTGCGGGCGGATCCGGGGCCGGGGTTGGCGGTTGCCAGGGGTTGGTAGCCCCACTCGGCCTTCCCGTTTCCCTTCGGTGGTGGCATGCTTTTCGCCGCGAGCGTGTGGTCATATCGCGCGAGGCGCGTAAGAATGCTTGGCGATGCTCGCAAGCGTTGAAGTGCACTTCGCCATCTCCGAACACTTTCTCGACGACCGCGGACAGAGATCCGGGTTCATCCTGCTCGGCTCGTTTCTCGCGTCGTTCCTCTTCATACGCACGAGCGCTCGTCTGATACGCAACCCGAAAATCACCTGGTGGCCGGGGAGCGTGGAAACGAAAGGCGGCCTTCATCTTCATCACCTCGTGTGGGGCATCGTGCTGATCCTGTCATCGGGCTTTCTCAATTTCGTTCTGAAGCCCGGCAGCCCCGGCGAGGAGATCCTCGCCGCGCTGTTCGGGATTGGCGCTGGGTTGACGCTCGACGAGTTCGCGCTGTGGGTGCACCTGGAAGATGTTTACTGGTCGAGGGAGGGACGCTCCTCGATCGACGCGGTGGTGGTGGCAACGCTCTTGGGTGGTCTCGTGGTGCTCGGCATCGCCCCCTTCGACCTCTCCAACCGGAGCTCTCCGATCGGCTCGCTCGTGGCGGTGATCGCGATCGATCTCACCTTCTCCACGATCGCGATCCTCAAGGGCAAGCCCTTTCTCGGGCTGATCGGCGTGTTTGTCCCACTGATGTCAATCATGGGCGCTTTGCGCTTGGCGGCCCCTCATTCGCCATGGGCTCGCTGGCGCTACCCGCCAGAGGGTAGCCGGATGACGCGCTCGCAAGCGAGGTTCAAACGCGTGCGCAACCGCAGGCGGCGGCTGATGAACGCGATCGGCGGTGCTCCGAGCCAGCCCGCCGACGGCGGGCTTTGAGGTGCCCAACCTGTAGATTTTCCGGTCGATGATCGCATCTCTACCATTCACCACCTCCCACGCGGAATGGATCGGCCTCATCATTGGCGTCGTAAGTCTCGTCGGGATCGGTGGCATCGTCTCGACGCTCATCTGCCACCATTCAGGTTGCTACCGGCGTGGGCGCTTCCGTCACGGCCACTACCGGCTTTGCCAGGTCCACCATCCGCACGTACCCTCAAATGGCAAGATCACCTCTGAGCACATCGAAGCCGTGAACCAGTGCGATTGAAACCATGGGCGTTGGATCAGCGTTGATGCCAGGGTCCGATTGGGATATCGCTGGTCCCGCAACCAATGCTCTGAGTTCGAGATTTGGTCAGGAAGACGTTCCCGCCCGGTTTCCCGGGAGCTTGCGCTTCTGCGGATGGGGCGTCTCGCCTCGCGCCAGCATCGCCACGAATTGCTCGATGCGTCGTGCTCGCGTGTCGGCGCGCTTGGCGCTGGCGATCCGTAGCAGAACCGAGTAACGGTTCTGGCTCGTGAGGATCTCGAACATCGCGAGCGCTGCGGGGTTTGCCCTCAACGCCGCCATGAGATCGGCAGGAATTTCGATGCTGGCCGGGCCTGAGTAGGCGGCCTCCCAGCGACCGTCGGCCTTGGCGCTCTCGATGGCCGCTACTCCGGCGGGCGTCATTCGGCCTTCGTCGGTGAGTCGCTCCACGATGCCCACGTTGCGCTTGGACCACGTGCTACGAGGGCGCCGCGGAGTGAAGCGCTGACGGTAAGTGCGCTCATCCAAGCGCCGGACCTGACCGTCGATCCAACCGTGGCACAGTGCCTCGTCCAGCGCCTCGTCGTAGGTGAGGCTCGTCGGCTGTGTGGTGCCCTTCTTCGCCAGGCGCAGCCATACCCCACTGGATTGCGTGTGTTCCCCCAGCAACCATGCGCGCCAGGCGTTGGCGTCGGTGACTGTCAGTAGCGGCTGATCGTCCATCATCCCATAGCCTGACAAACGCCGCGCGTCGATGACGCGAAGATGTTTACGGTCCACGAGACGGGGCAGTCACTTGAGACACAAAAAGATTTTTGCTGACAAACCTCTGCCGACGCACCCGATCTACGGCAGCCGGTCAGTCCGCTGATCTCCTAAAGGGGGAGATTCTCATGCGTCGTCTACTGCTCTTCGTGGGCATCCTCGCGTTGCTCGCCGCGACCGCTGCCATAGCGCTCGGTGCGACCGGCACGGTGGGCCCGTTCACTTTCGCCTCGGGGGTATCAGGCACAACCTTCGAATGCTCGATAGACAACAGTGCCTATAAAACCTGCTCCTCGCCATATAGTCCGACATTGGCCGCAGGTGCTCACACGCTCCGGGTGCAGGAGAAATTCGTTTCCACCACGGGTACTCCACCTCCTCCTCCGCCAAGCGGTAATCACTGCTTCTCATCTCCTCGAGCCTGCGGGTATCCAGACCCCTCGACGGGATACGTGGGCGCCTCGGCGGCGTGCTCGTCTCTCGCCTCCTCGGGCCCCGTAACCGCAAGCTCTCAAGGTCAAACCATCACGGGCCTCAACATCGTGGGTGGAGTGACTGTCACCGCGAGCAACGTGACTTTCACGAACGATTGCATCAGCGCAAACGGCGGAAGCCGGTCGGGATCACGAGTTGTAACCATCGCAAACGGCGCGGCGGCCCCACGGATCGAACACTCCACGATCTACGGTTCCAACTCCACCAGCCAGTCGGTGGAGGAAGCGCTCAACAACAACTACAGCCAGCCGGGTGCGGTGGCGGACCACGACTACATCTACAACTGTGGTGAGTGCGTTCATGGGCCGTGGAAGCTGACTAACAGCTACGTAACCTCGAATGCCAACATTTCAGGCGAACACTACGAGGACATCTATTGCTCCGACGCTACGTTTGTGGCTGAACACGATGTGCTCATCAATCCCCACGAACAGACCGCCAACCTCTTCTGCGACACTAGGGGAGGCGGTGGAGGCGCAGCGGACAATCACATCACCCTCACCAACAGCTTGCTTGCGGGGAGCGGGTTCAGCGTATATCCCGACGGTAACTCCTCATCGGTTGGATCGAGCACAATGACCATTACCGGCAACAGGTTCGCGCGATGCCTCTCGACATCCGTCTACAACCCGGCATCGGGGGGAACGTCTTGCGCAAATGGGCCGGATAGCAACGGGTTCTTCCCGAAAGGAGGCTATTTCGGTATCGCTGCAGCCACCTACTGCTCCGGCGCCAACCAGGTGTGGACGAACAACGTGTGGGATGACAACGGAGCGAGTGTCGGGTGCTGATCGTGGTGTAAGGGCGCCACCACCGCACATCTCCCGGTCGGCTTCAATAGCCGTACCCGCCCCTTCCCCCGCTGTTCGATGGTTCGGGCGACTCCACCGCTGGGAGTGCTCCCCGACGGCGCTGTGAGCGGATGCCAGATACCAACTCCTTCCGGCATGCTTTTGTGTGCTTCCTTGAAGTCTCTACGGATCGGCCTAGCCTTTGCCGGCCGCGCGTAGTGGTGCGAGCGCGGTACTCCAAGCGAGGACTTCGTCGAGCATCGTGTTCATGGCAGCCAGGTTGTAGTCGCCGGGCTTGAAGACGCTGAAGTTCTCGAACTCGGTGATCAGCGACAGGGCGACCTGCTGACGTACGTCGGCCATCTTCAGCTCGCCGGCGACGAGGCGCAGATGCTCGGCGGCCCGAGCGCCGCCCACCGCGCCATAGGATACGAAGCCCACCGCCTTGTTGTTCCACTCGGCGTAGAGGTAGTCGATGGCGTTCTTCAGCACCCCGGAGGTGCTGTGGTTGTACTCCGGTGTCACCATCACGAACCCGTCGAATGACGCGATCTTCTCGGCCCATTGCTTGGTGTGGTCGCTTTGGTACTGGCCGAGCGAGGGTGGCATCGGCTCGTCGAGATGAGGCAGCGGATAGTCGCGAAGGTCGATGAGCTCGAACGCAGCATCGTCGCGGCGCGAGGCGATGTCGAGCACCCACTTCGCCACCTGCTCACCGTTGCGGTTGGGGCGGGTGCTGCCAAGGATGATGCCAATCCGTGTCATGTGGGTCCTTCCTTCCGGTAGTTGAGGCGTAAATAGTTGTAGTGGCAAGTATCATACCCAAAGTAGTTCCCACTTCAACTGTTTCCTCGATTACTATTGAGGGTATGGAGTCGTCTGAGACGCACCTTGATGCCTGGCGCGCAGTGGTCACAAGCCACGCTGCCGTGACCGAGCACATTCAGAGGACGCTGGCTGCTGCCGACCTCCCGCCGCTGAGCTGGTTCGAAGTGCTGTGGGCGATCAAGCGAAGTCCCACCGGCCGACCGCGTATGAGCGAGCTCGCCGAGTGGCTGACGCTGAGCCGGGGCGGGATCACCAAGCTCGTGGACCGGCTCGTGGAAGCGGGCTACCTCGAGCGGGTGTCCTGCGCGGAGGACCGGCGGAGCCTGCAGGCGGAGCTAACGCACGCCGGAGCCAAGATGCTAAAGGAGATGCGGACCGTCTACGAGGGTGAGGTCGAGCGCCATCTAAGGTCGCTGACCGCCCAAGAAGCCGAACTGATCACCGCGGCACTCCAGACGGTGACAGGGAGCACGTGCGACCAAGCCAGCAGCGCAACGGCAGGCGCATAGCTCAACGACGATTCGCGTTCACTCCGTGAGATGGAGCTAGCCGGGCTCGAACCGGCGACCTTCTGGCTGCCAGCCAGACGCTCTCCCAACTGAGCTATAGCCCCAAAGTCTGGTTATCGTAGCGTCTTGAGACGTAGGACTTCGTCTGGTCGGGCGCGCTCCGATCCCAAGCCCCAATGGCGTTGAAGCGAAGCCGCGAAACTTGTAGTCGCGCGCCCACCGTATGCCCTGCGCCTGGCTGTTCCTTGTCGGTGTTCGCGCGGACGGGATGCTACGCGTATTTCGGCTGCCAGGGTGCGGCCTACCCTCGAGGAATGAACTCCGGCACGTCCAAATCCGCGCCGGGCTCGTCACGGCCTTCGCTACGGGCATCCCCTCGCGCGTGTCCCTCACGCCGCGGCACGCTACCCGGCGCCGCCTGATCCAACCTGGCGGTCATGCTCCCATGCGTGAGCCGCACATCGCGCAGCAGTCGCTCGGCGTTGGTGCGAAGCGACGCGGACAGCTCGCTCAGATTATTCGACACCTCGCTGCCATCCCGCAGCACTTCGCGGGCAATCGCGTGTGCCTCGCTGACGATCTCGCGTGCCTCAGTGCGCGCACGGGCTCGCATCTCGCCGATCTTCTCCTGCGCCTGCGCGTGCTCCACGGCGAGCTGCCGCTCCCCCTCGGCGCGGGCGTGCTCGATGCGCTCCCGCAAGCTCCCCAACTCCTGCTCGACCTCGTGACGGGCGGCGGTGAGAGTGGTATCCGCCTCACGCTGAGCATCCTCTAGCAACGCCTCCGCTGCCTCCCGCGCATCGCTCAACTCGCGCTCGGCCTGAGCGTGTGCGGCGGAGCGGTGCTCCTCCGCGGCCTCCTCGGCCACCCGCACACGCTCGGCCGCCTCGGCGTGTACGGCCCCCACGGCGGCCACCGCCTCGTTGCGCGCCTGCTCGGCTTGCGCGCGTGCTTGCGCGAGAAGCTCCGCCGCCTCCTCCTCTGCTGCCTGCACACGGTTGGCGGCCGCGCGGTCGCCCTCGGCGATACGCTCGGTAGCGCGCTCCTCCGCGTCCTCGCGCAACCGCCGTGCGGCCTGCTCGGCGGCGTCGACGATGCGCTTCACCTGTGCTGACGTGTCGGCCAACTCCATGGTGGGATGGTAAACCCCGGCGCGGTTCGCTTCCTAGCTTCGTATCCTCCCCGTCTTGCGAATACCCACCAGAACTGTCCGCGGGGGCGCTGCACTGGCGGTGGTCGCGGCGATCGCGATCGGGTCGGTGGCGTCTTCGAGCACCAAAGCCAGTCAGGGACCCTCGTGCGTGCCGCCCACGCTCAACGTGTCCTCGGCACTCGCGAATGGGGCGCTCACGGTCTCCCCGGGCCCCGACACGCGCGACGCGTCCCACGAAACGCAGATCAGTTTCCTCGGGCCACCCGCATCGGAGATCACCCATGTCGTGGTGACCGGCTCGCGCAGCGGCAACCACTCGGGGCGCCTACTCGCCTATTCCCAGGGTGACGGCGCGAGCTTCCTCCCCGACCACCCGTTCGCACAGGGGGAGGTGGTCATGGTGCGCGCCTTCCTGCACCAAGGCTCGGGTGCGACCCTTGTCCGTTGGACCTTCACTGTTGCCGAGCGCGACTCGGTGAGCCGCTCGCTCGAGACGCCTCCGCCACCACCCCCACCGGCGAAGGCAAGCGAACTGCAGCACTTCATTTCACGTCCCGACCTGCTCCCACCCACTGTCACCGTGACTTCCAACAGCGGCGAACACGATCCCGGGTACACCTTCCTCGCGCCGTATGCCGGTCCTGGGCAGTACGGGCCGATGATCATCGACGGAGAAGGAAGGCTCGTGTGGTTCAAGCCGATCCCCAAGGGATCGCGCGCGGCGGACTTGCGGGTGCAGAGTTACGAAGGCCACCCCGTGCTCACTTGGTGGCAGGAGCCGCTTGCCGCAGCGGGTCGCCACGATGGGGGGATCGTGATCGCCGACAGCTCCTACCGCACGATCAAGATCGTACGGGCTGGCAACGGCTATCAACCCGACCTGCACGCGTTTCAGATCGCCCCCAACGGGACAGCGGTGTTCACGGTGTATGACGCCATCCGCTGCGACCTGCGCACCCACAAAGGCCCCGCCGACGGCGCGATGGCAGACACCCTCTTTCAGGAGGTGGATCTGAAGACGGGATTGGTGCGGTATGAGTGGCACAGTCTCGACCACGTGTCGCTGTCTGACTCCTACGCCCCCGTGGGGGCCACCGGAACGCTCAAGTCGCCGTGGGATTACTTTCACATCAACGTCGTGTCAAACGAAGGCAAGGACTTGCTCGTGGACTCGCGAAATACGTGGGCGGCCTATGACATCGACGCCCGCACCGGCAAGGTGATGTGGCGGTTGGGGGGCAAGAAATCCTCATTCAAGATGGGTAGGGCCGCGCGGCCCGCCTGGCAGCACGACCTGCGGCGCGACCCCGACGGGAGAATCTCCTTCTTTGACAACGGCGCCACCCCAAAGGTTCACTCCCAATCGCGGGTGATCGTGCTGAGTCTCGACACTGCCACCATGACCGCGAAGTTCGTCTCCAGCTTCGTTCATCCCGACAAGCCGCTGGTGGTGGCAAGCCAGGGCGACTTCCAACCGCTGCCGAGTGGCAACTGGTTCGTGGGGTGGGGGCAGGAACCCTATCTCTCCGAATTCACTCCAACGGGGGGTGTGATGATCGACGCGCACCTGCCCTATCGCTACCAGTCATACACCGTCTTCAAGTTCCCCTGGGTGGGTCACCCCAGCGAACCCCCGCGTCTTGAGTTCACACCCGAAGGGAGTGGGGGGGTGGCGCACATGAGCTGGAACGGGGCCACCGGCGTGTCGCAGTGGAGAGTGATCGGGGGTTCTTCTATGGGGGGGCTCGCTCCGCTCGCCACTGCCCGTAGCAGCGGTTTTGAAGTCAATCTCCCCGTATCAAACCCGCCGCGCTACATGGCCGCGCAGGCCCTGGGGCCTGGGGAAGAAGTGTTGGGGACTTCGGCCACCCTCGTCGGCTGAGGGGATACGTCCTCTTGGGGCGGTGGCAGGAAATGTTGGAAATCTGTCCTTGCGGACAAGCGCGGGGTGGGCCATCATCGACGCATGGTCTCGAACAAAGTCAGGAGTCTTCGCCGTGGGGGTCCCCGCAAGGTCGCGATCTTCGTCTACCCCAGTGTTCAGAGCCTCGACCTCACCGGCCCACTCGAGGTGTTCGTAGGGGCGCACTCGCTTCTCAACACCACCCATGACCCCGGCTATGACGTGCGAGTCCTCAGCCTCGACGGTGCCCCGCTGCGTTGCTCAAGTGGGCTTGAGATCGTCCCCGACGGGGACATCTCAACCGTTCCCGCCAACCTCGACACGTTGATCGTCGCCGGTGGCTACGGCTCGCGTGAGGCCTCTCTCAACGCCGCCACCCTCGACTCGATCTCTGCGGTCTCCAAGCGCGCACGACGCACCGCCTCGGTTTGCACGGGCGCGTTTCTGCTCGCCGCGGCCGGTTTGCTCGACGGACGTCGTGCCACCACGCACTGGGCCGCCGCCTCCGAGCTGGCCCGCCTGTATCCGTCGATAGAGGTGGACCCCGAGCCGATCTTCCTGCGCGACGGTCCCATCTGGACCTCCGCCGGAGTGACCGCCGGTATGGACCTCGCACTTGCCCTGGTCGAAGAGGACCACTCGCGCGAGCTCGCGCTCACAATCGCACGCCACCTCGTTCTGTTCCTGCGTCGTCCCGGCAACCAATCTCAGTTCTCGGCCACCCTCTCCTCCCAGGAGCCCGTGTGCGAGCCGCTGCGCGAAACCCGTCGCCACATCCTCGAGCACATCGACGGCGACCTCTCGGTGCAGGCACTCGCGACGCTCGCCCACATGAGCCCGCGTCACTTCGCCCGCTCCTTTCGTGCGGAGATCGGGGTCACACCGGCGCGCTACGTCGAGAGCGTCCGTGTTGAGGCCGCCCGCCGCGCGCTCGAGGACACCTCCGCCCCGGTCGCCTCGATCGCGTGCGCCTGTGGCTTTGGCACTCCTGAGACGATGCGCCGCTCTTTCCTGCGCGCACTCGGCGTCGCGCCCGCAGAGTACCGCCGGCGCTTTCACCCCTCCTCCGCGTTCGAGGCCCCAGCTGCGGTCGCGTAGAGCGCCACAGGCATACGACTCCCGCCAGCCACGACCGTTTATCCAAACACCTCAAGAGAGGACCACCGTATGGACATCGCGATTCTCATCTACCCCCGTTTCACAGCGCTCGATGCGGTAGGCCCGTATGAGGTGCTGAGTCGTATTCCCGGTGCGAAGGTCACTTTCGTCGCAGAGCACGCGACTGCGCAGCGCACCGACACCACCCAACTCGCGATCCTCGCCGACGCCTCCATCGAGGAGCTGCGCCATCCCGACATCCTCCTCGTCCCCGGCGGACCAGGGCAATCCGCCCTGATGGAGGACGGCCCCGTTCACGAGTGGCTGCGCGCGGCGCACGACACCTCCACCTGGACCGTCTCGGTGTGCACAGGCTCGCTGATCCTCGCCGCCGCCGGCATCCTGGGAGGCAAGCGCGCCACGTCGAACTGGCAGGCCTTGGAGGAGCTGCGCTCACTGGGTGCCGATGTCGTTGAGGAGCGCGTCGTCTTCGATGGCAAGCTTGCCACCTCGGCGGGCGTCACCGCCGGGATCGACATGGCCCTTCAGCTCGCTTCCCGCATTGGGGGCGATGCGCTCGCCCAGGCGATCCAACTCGGGTTGGAGTACGACCCCGAGCCCCCGTTTGACGCCGGCTCCCCGCACAAGGCTCCCACGGAGATTGTGGAGGCCGTGCGCGCTTACTCGCGCTTTGCCGAACAGGCTGCT
>DASXNB010000011.1:0-20915 GCA_036495305.1 Solirubrobacteraceae bacterium
GTGACCCTCCGCCACAACAGCCGACTACACCACATCGGCATCGGCAGAGCCCACAAGAACCGCCCCATCAAGCTCCTCATCGCCGACCGCGACATCCGCGTCATCGACCAGCAAACCGGCGAACTAATACGCCAACTCACCCTCAACCCAAACCGCGACTACCAACCACTCAACCAACCCTAAACTGTCCACCATCTCCCGAGACACGTGTCCGGGATCACCTGAGACATCACAAAGTGGTGGGGGCAGGATTCGAACCTGCGTAGGCAGAGCCAATCGGTTTACAGCCGATCTCCTTTAACCACTCGGACACCCCACCAGGCGTCCCGACCTTACGTCGTGGGCGAGAGCCTGATTGTAATGCTTGCCCGTCGGCTCGGCCCTGTCGGTCGACGCAGCGCTCGTGCCACCCGACGGCGCCCTCAACTTGCCTCGCGCAACTCCTGGGCCTCGGGTGCCGTTTGGAGCTTCTTGAGCGTGCGGGACTCGATCTGGCGTACGCGCTCGCGAGTGATGTTGAACGCGCGGCCGACCTCGTCAAGTGTGCGCACGCGGTCGCCGGTGATGCCGTAGCGCATCTCCAGCACCTCACGCTCGCGACGGGGAAGCGAGGCCAATACGCGGCTGACGCTCTGGCGGCGCATCGCCTCGGCTGCCACGTCGAAGGGCGAAGCGGCGGTGGCGTCCTCTACGAAGTCCGCGAGCGCTGAGTCTTCCTCATCGCCGATCGGCTTCTCGAGCGAGATTGGTTGTTGGGACATGCGCAGAACCTCGCGTACCTCCTGCGTTGAGCATTCGAGCTCAGCGGCGATCTCTGCTGGTGTGGGTTCGCGGCCGAACTGCTGGATGAGCGCGCGCTCGGCGTAGGCGACCTTGTTGAGCTTCTCCACCATGTGCACGGGGATGCGGATCGTGCGTCCCTTGTCGGCGATGGCGCGAGTCACAGACTGGCGTATCCACCAGGTAGCGTATGTCGAGAACTTGTACCCCCGCCGGTAATCGAACTTCTCCACCGCGCGGATCAAGCCCAGCGAGCCCTCCTGGATCAGGTCGAGGAAGTTCATGCCACGGCCGAGGTAGCCCTTGGCGATGGACACCACCAATCTCAGGTTGGCCTCGATCATGTGTTGCTTGGCCAACACGTCGCCGCGCTCGATGCGCTTGGCCAGGCACACCTCCTCTTCGGCGCTGAGCAGCGGCACGCGGCCGATGGAGCGCAGATAAAGGCGCAGCGAGTCGAGGCTCGGCTCGACGCTCATGTCGACCTCTGCTTTGCGCAGCTCATCGAGGCGGGAGCGCAGGGCAAGCTGGTCGAACTCGTTGTCCTCATCCGCCTCGTCGGCGTCGAGTGGATTGGTGTCGTCCTCTTCCACGACAGGTTCCTGATCCTCCTCCACCGCCACGAGCGCGTCGGCCGTGATCGCCGCTGCTGGCCCAGTTCTGGGGCCCACAGCCTCCACGACATCGATGCCGTGCTCCTCTAGATAGCTGAGCATGTCGTGTGCCTGCTCGCTGCTCAGATCGGCATCCTCTACCACCGAGGCGAACGTGCTCGTTGTGAGGAACCCGCGCTCGCGTCCCTCGGCGATCATCGCCTGAACCTCTTCGATATCGACCGCGGACGTTTCCGCAATGGTCGGCAACCCCTCAACCCTGTCACTCACCTCAGGACCCCCAGGATCCACACTGCTCCCCGTCGAAGCAAGGTCTGCTCCGACCTCCCCCTACTCGACTCCATGCCTCCTATGCGATTCCGTTTTGGGCACTGGCGGCCTTCGCGCCTCCTACGCTGCGTTTAACCCGACCTTCGGGCTCGAAGGCCCGGTAAGTGTTATGTGCGGAGTGATACCAGATCTCGTCGTCGATGTCGGCGACTGTCCGGGAGGCATTCGCGGGGCGCTAGGGTTGGCGACGGATGCACACCACGACGCGCACAGCCCCCTCCCTTGCTCCCGCTGCCGGCGAGGATGACGTGCAGGCGCGTGTCCCCTCGATCCCCGTAGGGCTCTCACGCGTTGGGGTGACAGGTGTGGAGAAGGTCATCCGCGTGCGCGAGGAGCTGTATTTTGCGCGGCTCGAGTGCTTTGTGGACTTGAGCTCCGACCAGAAGGGCGCCCACATGTCGCGCTTTGAGGAGGTCGTGAACGAGGCGATCGGCGAGGTGATTCTCAAAGAGTCGGCCTTCCGAGCAGAGACGCTCGCCAAGCACATCGCTGAGCTCGTGCGCGAACGCCAGGGCGCCGAGCGAGCGGAGGTGACGATCGCGGCGCGCTACCCCGAGCATAAGCCGGCGCCCGTGTCAGGAGTGATGACGCAGGAGATCTACACGCTCTACGGGCGCGCGGTGGCGTTGCCCACCGGGACCCGCAGGATGGTGGGGGTATCGGCGACCGGGATGACCGCTTGCCCATGCGCGCAGGAACTCATGACGGCGCGTGCGAGGGAGCGTTTGCGAAATGACGACTTCAGCGACGAGCAGATCGAGCGGGTGTTCGACCATGTGCCGATGGCAACCCACAACCAGCGTGGTTTGGGCACGCTTCACATCGGTTGCCTGGAGGAGTGCGACGCGGAGATCGAGGCCTCGGCGTTGCTCGCGATCGTAGAGGGTTCGATGTCCTCCGAGATCTACGAGCTGATGAAGCGCTCAGACGAGGTTGAGGTTGTCGAAAAGGCCCATCGCCGCCCACGCTTCGTGGAGGACTGCGTCAGAGAGATGGTGGCGGGGGTCGTGGCCGCCTTCCCCGACCTTGACGATCAAAACTTCGTCTTGGCGCGTCAAGAGAACCTGGAGACGATCCACCAACACAATGTTGTGGCTGAGCGCCACGGGCTCATGTGCGAGTTGCGGAGCGAGATTGCGACGGGGTCGAGGGTGTCGCGTCAGACGACGTTGGACGGGTGGCTCGACGGAAGTAGTCAAGGCCCGACGCCACTGTGATGGCGACCGCGACGTAAACGAGTAGCGACACCCACAGCGGTGAGGGGTGTACCGCGATGACGGCGAGGATCGCCGCGATTTGCACGCAGGTCTTGACCTTCCCGAACATCGAGGCCGAGATCACCACACCTGACTGCCCCGCGTTGATGCGCAGTACGGTCACAGCGAGCTCGCGGGCGATGATCACCATCGCCACCCACCCTTCAAGGCGTTGTAGCGACACCAGGCACAGCAGTGCACCGATGACGAGCAGCTTGTCGGCCAATGGGTCCATGAGCTTGCCGAAGGTGGTCACCGAGTCACGCGCCCGCGCGAGATACCCGTCCACGAAGTCGGTGAGGGAGGCGAGCGCGAACACCACCGCGGCGAGCACATCACCCGCGGGGGTGTTGCCGAGCAGCGCCACAACGAGCACCGGCACGAGCATGATGCGCAGAACCGTTAGCAGGTTGGGGAGGTTCAGCGGCATGGCTCTATCGCCATTATGGCTGTGCGGCGGACGGGGCGCGGCCGGTGGTCGGCTCCCTCCTCGATAGGGTGTGCACCGTGGACCCACAGTCGCAGCTCATACCAATGGTCATCGAGCGCACCGCAAGGGGCGAGCGCGAGTTCGACATCTTCTCGCGGCTGCTCAACGAGCGCATCATCTTCCTGGGCACCCCCATCGAAGATCAGGTGGCGAACCTAGTGGTGGCGCAGCTTCTGCATTTGGAGTCTCAAGACCCCGAAAAGGACATCTCCATCTACATCAACTCCCCCGGAGGGAGTGTGTATTCGGGCCTTGCCATTTACGACACAATGAAGTTCGTCAAGCCCGATATCCACACGATGTGTGTGGGTGTGGCGATGTCGATGGGCTCACTGCTACTGGCGGGTGGCACCAAGGGCAAGCGAGCGGCGCTTCCTAACTCGCGCATCCTCATCCATCAGCCCTCGGCGGGCTTTGAAGGCCAGTCGACCGACATCGAGATTCATGCGCGCGAGATCCTCAACGTGCGCGAGCGATTGGATGAGATCTATGCCGAAAACACGGGTCTCTCAAAAGAGCAGGTGCGCGAAGACATGGAGCGCGACCGCTTCTTCACCGCCGAGCAGGCACTCAAGTACGGTCTCATCGACCGCGTGCTCGACAGCCACTGAAGCTCACTCGTAAAGCGTGAGCGTGGCGAGGATCACGTAGAGCGCCACCAGCGCCCACCCCTCGAAGGCCGCTGCTTCGCCGTCGGCTGTTACCTGCCACATCGCGAGTGCCATCACGAGCAGGGCTCCGATGTAGACAGGCGCGAGTGCGAACGTGAGGGTGGTGGCGAGCAGGAATGAGATCAACACCAGCAGTGGGAACAGGAACGCCGCAATCTGCGCCACCGAGTTCTTCACGACCGAGATCGCGAGGTCAGAACGTCCCTTCCACGCGAGGACGATCCCGGCGGTGTTCTCCACCGCATTGCCTGCGATCGCCACGATCACGAGGCCCGCGAACGCTTGTGAGATTTTCAGCTGCACGATCGCCGGGGAGAGCGCGTTTACGAACCAGTCGGACACAAACGCCGAGGCAACACCGGCGGTGAGCAGTAGCGCGAGGGTGAGCGACAGCGACAGTCGCGGTCGCTGCAAATCGGGAGTCGCCGGTTGTTCGGGCAAGCTTGCGCCGTCCGTCTCCTTCTCGACCGTATCCGCGGCATCCGTGCCGGGCGCGATATCGGCGCGCAGGTATGGCACGACCCACGCGAGGTAAACGATCAAGAGGCTCGCCGCGCCGACCGCAGAGATCGTGTTCACATGGTGGCTCGCGGGGTCATGCGAGGCGAGTGACAGTCCGAGGAGCACGATGATGAAGACCGTCACCAGCAGCAGGGTGGCGGTGTCGCGTGGTAGGCGGTGGGAGAAACGCATCACCCCGTCGGGCGCTCTGAAAGCGCCCACCACGATCACGAGGCCAAGCACAAGCATCGCGTTGGCGAAGATCGACCCGATGATCGCCGTTTGCGCCACCACCAACTCTCCCTTCTGTAGGGCGAAAATAACCACAAACAACTCGGGGAGGTTGCCGAGCGTTGATTGCAACATCCCCGTGATCGCCGGCCCGAACCGCTCACCGAGCTGCTCTGTGGCAAACGAAACCACCCACGCGAGCCCGGCGAGCGCGAGCGTGGCGACAGCGAAGCGCGGCACGGGAGCCCACTTCCCGTAGTTGGCTACACCCGCGAGCGTTGTGAGCAGCGCAATCGTCACGAGCGCCGCTCGCTCCAAAATGGTGAGGCGACTCATCGCTCGCCGACAATAGTGCGGGCTTGGGACGTCAGGGCTCCGTTGTGTTCGGAGTCTCGTGTCTGCTGAGGACCGATACGCTTGGCCGATGGCACGCCTGGCCACCTTCATATCCGCCGCCGGCTCCACCGCGCGCGGTGGCGAGGTACGCGGGGATACGGTGGTGGCGTTCGCCGATGAGAGCGTGACTGTCTTTGACCGTCTATCCGATCCCGGCGCCCCGGCGGCCGACGGTCCCTCGTTCTCGCTTGCCGATGTCACCCTGCTTGCGCCTCTGCCCCGCCCGCGCGCGATCTTCGGGATCGGAATGAACTACGCCGACCACGTGGCGGAGATCGGCGCCACCGCGCCGGAGGAGCCGATCGTGTTCATGAAGCTGCCCTCCTCCGCCGCCCCACCGAACGCGCCGGTGCCTTGTCCAGAGGTGGTGAAGCGCCTCGATTACGAGGGTGAGCTGGCGGTAGTGATGGGCGAGGGCGGCCAGGTGGCGGGTTACGCAGTGGCCAATGACCTGACCGCCCGCGATCTGCAAAAGCGCGAGTTGCAGTGGACGCGCGCCAAGGGAGCCGATGCGTTTTGTCCCTATGGCCCCTGGATCACCACAGCCGAGGAGGTTGCCAACCCGCACGAGCTGTGGTTGCGCACTTGGGTGAACGGCGAACTGCGCCAGGACTCCTCGACTTCGAACCTCATCTTCGACATCCCCACGCTTGTGGCGTTCATCTCAGAGGCCTGTACGCTCGAGCCCGGCGATGTGATTCTCACGGGTACGCCGAGCGGAGTGGGGATGGGCATGGATCCACCCCGCTTCCTGGACGCAGGCGACGTTGTGCGTATCGAGATCGAGGGGCTAGGCGCGATCGAGCACTCGATCGCCTGATCGCCCACCCTCGCGGTCCTCCCTCAACCGCGCAGCAGCCCTCCCGGCCGCCTCTAAAGATGTGGGTGCGTCGAGACGCCGAGCGCGCTAGACTTGGCGAACCTCGCGCCGGGCGGGGTTTTTCTTCGCCGGGCGTCGTTTCAACAACCACGCAGGGATCTAACTATGGCTCGCGGAGACGTTCGGATTGCAATCACCCTCGCATGCGAGGAGTGCAAGCACCGCAATTACCAGACGAATAAGAGCAAGCGCAACAACCCCGACCGGGTTACCCTGCGCAAGTACTGTCGCTGGTGTCGTCGCCACACCAGCCACAAGGAGACTCGCTAGCGCGGGAGCGCAGCTGTGGCCCGTGACCGCAAGCGCGCTAGACAACGTCGCCCTAGGCCCGTACGCGAGGGCGCGGCGACCCCATCGCAGAATCGTCCCGTGCGGGCCGATCTCCCTGGCTCGCTCGACCATGTGGGGGACGTCGATGAGTTCGACGCGGCGCTTGTCCGGGGCGCGGGGGGCGTGCCTGTCGAGGAGCAAGCGCAGGCCGAGCAGAACGGCAAAGGTGCCCGCGAGACCGAGCTCGTGCCCGCGGAGGGCGGGGGTGGCCGTCGGGGAGGGCGCTCAGGCCAGTTGGAGGAGGCATTCGGCGAGGGCGTGCCCGCCGAGGAGGCTCCCGCAAAGCCCAGCCAGCCATTTCGTCTTCGCGCCGTCGCGTTCCTCCGAGCGAGCTGGGCAGAGCTTCAACGTGTGCAGTGGCCCGATCGTCGCCACGTCACACAAGCCACCACGGTGGTGCTCGGCTTCCTCGTCGTCGCCGGCGTATACCTGGGCATCGCCGACTGGGCGGCCCAGAAGATCGTCAACTTCATCCTCTGACGCCTGAGGGCTGACACCTCTCCGGCACCCGTTACAGTGCGTCCTCGCTCGCTCATGCGCTAGTTGCACCGCGCTCGCCACGTCCTTGACCTGCTTGGTCCTCGGGCGTCAGTGCGCCGGAGTCGATACCGTCTCCATCCGTTTCTGCTCCGCCCGCTACCTGCATCACCCTGTCTTGTCCATCAAATCGAAGCTGTCAGGACGCTGAATGTTCCGTTGGTATGTAGTCAACACTTACTCCGGTCACGAGAACAAGGTCAAGCACAATCTCGAGCACCGCGTCGTATCGCTGGGCCAGCAGCGCGCTGTGCGCCAGGTGGTTGTACCCACCGAGTCGGTTTCGGAGATGAAGGACAACCAGAAGATCACCGTGGAGAAGCGCACGATGCCGGGGTATGTGCTCGTGAACATGGAGCTCAACGAGGATTCCTGGGGTGTCGTAAAGGGCACCCCTGGTGTCACCGGCTTCGTCGGATCTTCTCAGGAGCCCGTGCCGCTGACCCAGGTCGAGGTTGATCGGCTGCTGCACAAGGAGGTCGCCACGGCGCCTCGCACACGTGCTCAGTTCGCGATCGGCGAGACCGTCAAGGTGGTGTCCGGACCCCTGTCTGACTTCTCTGGAGAGATCTCCGAGATCAACGACGACGCCGCCAAGCTCAAGGTCCTGGTATCAATCTTTGGTCGGGAGACTCCCGTCGAGGTTGGATTCGATCAAGTGAAGAAGCTCTAAAATGGCCAAGAAGGTTCTGACAACAATCAAGCTGCAAGCGCGTGGTGGGCAGGCAAGCCCGGCACCGCCGGTTGGTCCCGCGCTGGGCCAGCACGGCATCAACATCATGGAGTTCTGCAAGGCGTTCAACGCGCAAACGCTCTCAGAGACGGGCACCATCATCCCGGTGGTGATCACGGTCTATGAGGACCGCTCCTTCACGTTCGTCACAAAGACTCCGCCGGCTGCCGTGCTCATCCGCCAGGCGCTCAAACTGGAGAAGGGCTCGGGTGAGCCGAACCGCAACAAGGTGGGCAAGATCACCGACGCGCAGTTGCGCGAGATCGCCGAGCGCAAGCTCCCCGATCTGAATGCCCACGACGTGGACCAGGCGGTCAAGATCATCGCTGGCACAGCCAGGTCGATGGGTGTGGAGGTTGCGTCATGAGCTCTCACGGCCGTCGTCACCGCGACGGGTTGACACAGGTCGATCGCGAGCGCGAGTATCAACCAGCTGAGGCCGTCTCGCTCGTGAAGGGTTTGGCGAGCGCTAAATTCGACGAGTCGGTTGAGATCCACGTGCGCACAGGTCTCAACGTGCGCCACGCCGACGAGCAGCTCCGTGGCACGATCGCCCTCCCCAACGGTCTCGGCAAGGACGTGAAGGTGGTTGTGTTCGCGCAGGGCGACAAGGCTCGCGACGCCGAGCAGGCCGGTGCGGACGTCGTAGGAGCCGAGGATCTCGCCAAGCGAATCGAAGAGGGCTTTGACGATTTCGACGTGGCGATCGCCACTCCCGACCTGATGTCGGTGGTGGGGCGTCTCGGGCGCGTCCTTGGGCCGTCCGGCAAGATGCCCAACCCGAAGGTGGGGACGGTGACAATGGACGTCGCCAAAGCGGTTGAGGATTCGAAGTCAGGGAAGGTCGAGTACCGCACAGATCGCACCGCGATCGTGCACATGGTCATCGGCAAGGCGAGCTTCGACGAGCAGAAACTGCTCGAGAACTACGCGGCGGTGATCGAAGAGTTGATCCGCGCCAAGCCCTCGGCAGCGAAGGGTCGGTATCTGCACAGCATCACGATGACCTCCACCATGGGTCCAGGCGTGAAGGTCGACCCGACCCGAACCCGCGAAATAGTCGAGCAGGCGGCAGCGGCCTGATTTAATCCACGGCACAGCTCACCGCCCTAGACCCCCGGCGACGCTCACAGATCATCGATCTGGGCGCAGAAGACCGGGGTAGGTGGAGCGAGCGATAGCGGTCTTCAAAACCCCGCTCTCGACGCCCGCCTATGCGGGCGTTGCGCGTCTTTACGAGAGCAAGGGATGAGATGAACCGAGAGCAGAAGGCAGCGACCATAGAGGCCATAGCGGCCGACATCGATCAGTCCGAAGCCATCTTCGCGGTCGATTACCGTGGCATCTCGGTGCCCCAGGCGGCGGAGCTGCGCACCAAGCTACGCGAAGCCGACGCGACCTTCACGGTGGTGAAGAACTCGCTCACCGAGCGTGCCGCCGACCAGGTTGGGGCGGAGTCGCTCAAGCCAATGCTCAGCGGCCCCACGGCGCTCACCTTCGTGCGCGGCGATGTCGCCCTCGCCGCCAAGGCGATCGCCGATTACGCCCGCGCAACGCAACTGCTCCCCTTCAAGGGTGGTCTTTTGAATGGCGAGGTGCTCGAGGCCGATCAGATCCGGGCGATTTCGCGCCTCCCCGCACGCGATGTCCTCTACGGACAGCTCGTGGGGATCGTCGCCTCGCCCCTCTCAGGTCTCGTTCGCACCCTCAACGCCCTGCTCGGGGGCCTTGCCGTCGCGCTCGGCCAGGTTCAGGAGAAGAAGCAGTCGGGCGAGATACCCGCGGGCGACGCTCCCGCTACCGAGGCGCCTGCTGCCGAAGAGCCGACGGCTGAGGAGCCGACCGCTGAGGAGCCGACCGCTGAGGAGCCAGCGGCTGAGGAGCCCGCTGCCGAGGAGCCTGCCGCTGAGGAGCCTGCTGTCGAGGAGCCTGCCGCTGAGACGCCTGCTGTCGAGCAGCCGACTGACACCCAGGTCGAGGAGACGCCCACCGAGGAGTCCTCGACCACCCACCAAGTTGAGCCGGCCGAGCCGGCGCAAGACGACAACCAGACGGACGCTTCGGCGCATACCCCGCAAGGGGGCACAAGAGAGCCCGAGAGCGCCGAAGCGACCAAGGAGGACTGACAGATGGCAGCAAGCACACAGGAGTGGATTGACGAGCTCAAGGGCATTTCGGTGCTCGAGCTCGCCGAGCGCATCAAGGCGCTCGAGGAGGAGTTCGGCGTCTCGGCAGCCGCGGTTGCCGCGCCGGTTGCCGCCGCCGCCGGCGGTGGTGGCGGTGACGCCGCCGCCGAGGACGAGGGTCCCAGCACGGTCGATGTGATCCTTACCGCCGCGGGCGACAAGAAGATCCAGGTCATCAAGGTGGTGCGCGCCGCGACAGGTCTCGGCCTGAAGGAGGCTAAGGCGCTCGTGGATGAGGCTCCCAAGCCGGTCAAGGAGGGCATCGAGCGCGAGGAGGCCGACAAGCTCAAGGCTGAACTCGAGGAGGCCGGAGGCAGCGTCGAGGTCAAGTAGCTTCGATCCCGCGCATCGCGCGGACGGCTTGTACGGCAAACGGCCGGGGATATCCCCGGCCGTTTGCATTTCTCCAAATCCTTGCCACGTCCGGTACAATCCCGCCTGCTGGCCGATAGCCGTAGCCACCCGTCGCAGCACGATTCCGCGCTACATACGCGGTTTCAGGGGGTGGGGTCCGTGAGCGCCGGCTGCCCCACTTGAGGGCGCCGATGACCTGTGCTATCTTTGCTGGTCGCGCGTTTGCGCCCGCCTCTGCCCGTCTCTCGCCCTCCGAAGGAGTCATTTCTTGGCTGCTGTTGATGCTCTCCGGACGCGCCGGACCTTCGCGCGTCTGTCCAAGTCGGTAGACGTACCCAACCTCATCGATATTCAGCGCCGCTCCTTCGAGTGGCTGACAGACCCTGAGAAGGGGGGACTGCGCGAGACGATCGACGACATCTCGCCGATCGAGGACTACACGGGCAACCTCGCCGTGCAGTTCGGTCAGTTCGTCTTCGACGAGCCCGTAGCCTCGCTCGAGCAGTGCCGCGAGAAGGACCTAACCTACGCTCGTCCGCTCACCGTCACGGTGGCCTTCATCAACCGTGAGACCGGAGAGATCCGCGAGCAGTCGGTGTTCATGGGTGACTTCCCTTGGATGACCGAGCGCGGGACGTTCGTCATCAACGGCACCGAGCGTGTTGTGGTGACCCAGCTGGTGCGTTCCCCGGGCGCCTACCTGATGGAGCCCAAGGACCGTGAGAAGCAGGTTTTCATCGCCAATCTCATGCCCGCGCGTGGCTCGTGGCTCGAGCTCGAGATCGACAAGAAGGGCAAGATCTTCGTCCGCATCGACCGTAAGCGCAAGCTTCCGGTGACGGTGCTTTTGCGCGCGATGGGTTACGCCACCGACGAGGAGATCTTGCGGCTCTTCGACAACTCGCACTACATCCGCAACACGATCGAAGCCGACACCGAGCAGACACGCACCGAAGAGGGTGCGTTGATCGAGCTCTTCAAGAAGCAGCGTCCGGGCGAGCCGCCAAGCGTGGAGAACGCCAAGGCGCTGCTCAACCAGCTCTTCTTCGACCCCAAGCGCTACGACCTCACGCGCGTGGGTCGCTACAAGCTCAACTCGCGTTTGGGTCTCGACATCGACATCGACACCCGTACGCTCACCCACGACGACATTCTGGCGCTCGTGAAGGAGCTTGCCTCGCTGCCCAAGATCCTCGGCATGCCCGAGGAGCCGGAGCTCGAAATCAAGGACTACGCGGCCGAGGCGATGAGCATGCCGCGCGAGCCCGTGGACGAGCACCTTGACGAGTACGAGCACTTCGGCAACCGCCGTCTGCGCACCGTCGGCGAGCTGATCCAGGAGGCCTTCCGTATCGGCCTCTACCGCATGGAGCGGGTCGTGCGCGAGCGCCTCACAACCGAGGACGCCGACACGATCACGCCGCAGACGATCATCAATATCCGGCCTGTGGTGGCGGCGCTGAAGGAGTTCTTCGGCTCCTCCCAGCTCTCGCAGTTCATGGACCAAACAAACTCGCTCTCGGGCCTCACGCACCGCCGGCGCCTGTCCGCGCTCGGCGCAGGAGGTCTCACGCGCGAGCGCGCCCCGATCGAGGTGCGCGACGTGCACCCCACCCACTACGGGCGCATGTGCCCGATCGAGACGCCCGAGGGTCCGAACATCGGACTGATCGGATCGCTCTCCTCGTTCGCCGAGGTGTCAGAGTACGGCTTCGTCACGACTCCCTACCGGGTGGTCAAGGACGGCGTCGCCACCGAAGAGGTGGTGCGTCTGGACGCAAACCAGGAGGAGGAGCAGCTGATCGCCCAGGCGAACACGCCGATCGACGAGAAGAGCGGCAAGCTGCTCGGCAAAGAGATTCTCTGCCGCACCCAGGCGGGCCAGTACGTGACGGTCGGTCCCAAGGATGTGGACCTGGTGGACGTGTCTCCCGAACAGATCTGGTCGGTGGCCACTGCGATGATCCCGTTCCTCGAGCACGACGACGCCAACCGCGCGCTGATGGGCTCGAACATGCAGCGCCAAGCGGTGCCACTGCTCAAGACCGACGCCCCGCTGGTGGGCACCGGAATGGAGCGGCGGGCGGCGCTTGACACCGGCGATGTGCTGCTGGCTCGCAATGGCGGGACGGTGGACTTCGTCGACGCCAACCGCATCGTGGTTGAGACGACCGGTGGCGAGAAGGACGAGTACGAGTTGCAGAAGTTCATGCGCTCAAACCAGGGCACCCTGATTCACCACAAGCCACGTGTCAGCGCGGGCCAGAAGGTCAAGGCCGGCGACATGCTGGCCGACGGCTCCTCCACCGACAAGGGCGAAATGGCGCTCGGCAAGAATCTGATGGTGGCCTTCATGTCCTGGGAGGGGTACAACTTCGAGGACGCCATCATCCTCTCCAAGCGCCTCGTGCAGGACGACGAGCTCACCTCGATCCATATCGAGGAGTACGAGATCGACGCTCGCACAACGAAGCTCGGTGACGAGGAGATAACACGCGACATCCCCAACCGCTCGGAGGAGTCGCTGCGCAACCTCGACGATCGCGGCATCGTGCGCGTTGGCGCCGAGGTGGCTTCGGGCGACCTACTCGTGGGCAAGGTGACTCCCAAGGGGGAGACCGAGCTCACCGCCGAGGAGAAGCTCATCCGCGCGATCTTCAAGGAGAAGGCGCGTGAGGTGCGTGACACCTCGCTGAAGGTTCCCCACGGCGAGGGTGGAGTGGTGATCGACGTGATGACCTTCTCTCGCGACGAGGGCGACGATCTGCCGCCAGGGGTCAACGACCTGGTGCGTGTGTTCGTGGCTAAGAAGCGCAAGATCTCCGAGGGCGACAAGCTCGCGGGCCGCCACGGCAACAAGGGTGTCATCTCAAAGATCGTCGACCAGCAGGACATGCCGTTCCTCGAGGACGGAACCCCGGTCGACGTGATCCTCAACCCGCTCGGTGTGCCCTCCCGCATGAATGTCGGTCAGATCCTCGAGACGCACCTGGGTTGGGCCGCGGCGCAGGGTTGGTATGACGACGGCACCGAGGCCTACAAGGAAGCCCACACCAACGGTGGTAACAAGAAGGTGTATGTGGCCACGCCGGTCTTCGACGGTGCAACCGTCGAAGACGTGGACACGGCGCTCGTGAAATGGCAGGACGCACACGAGGGTCGCATCCGCATGGACATCGACAAGTCACGCCGTGTTGGCGAGCAGGCGTCCGGGAAGATGACCCTGTTCAACGGTCGTTCCGGCGAGCCTTTCGCCGAGCAGGTGACCGTCGGATATATGTACATCCTCAAGCTCCTACACCTCGTGGACGACAAGATCCACGCTCGCTCCACCGGTCCTTACTCGCTGGTCACCCAGCAGCCGCTGGGAGGAAAGGCGCAGTTCGGTGGTCAGCGCTTCGGTGAGATGGAGGTGTGGGCGCTGGAGGCATTCGGCGCCGCCTACACCCTGCAGGAGATGCTCACGATCAAGTCCGACGACACGGTTGGGCGCGTGAAGGCATACGAGGCGATAGTCAAGGGCGAGAACATCGCCGAGCCGTCGATCCCCGAGTCCTTCAAGGTGCTGCTCAAGGAGATGCAGTCACTCGCGCTCGACGTGGGCGTGGTTTCCGAGGAGGGCCAGCACACCGAGTTGCGCGACGAAGACGACGATCTTCTGCGCGCGGCCGAGGAGCTGGGTATCGACCTCTCGGGTGTCCGTGCCCCCACTGGTGAGCTCGGTAGCGAGGTCGACACAGAGGAGGAGGCCGCCGCGGCTGAGTCCGATGATGGTGAGACCGAGGATGCCGCGGCCGACACCGCGATCGACATAGGGGACCTGATCGAGGACGGGATCGACCTGGAGGGTTTGGAGGGGGCCGACGAGGCACTGGTTGAGCAGCCGGCGCAGGAGAGCGAGACGTAGGCGCTACGCAAACTCCCCTCCCTGCAGGGAGGGGAGCAGATGGGCCAAGCCGGCGGACGGGCGGCGGCGCGAAGGCCCAGGGGGAGACATCTCCCATCACACCCCGTTTCACCCGCGAGCGAAAGCGCACCAGCATGATCGACATCAACAACTTCGACGCCATCGAGATCAGCCTCGCCTCCTCCAAGCAGATTCGCTCTTGGAGCTCCGGCGAGGTGACCAAGCCTGAGACCATCAATTACCGCACGCTCAAGCCGGAGAAGGACGGTCTCTTCTGCGAGCGCATCTTCGGTCCCACCAAGGACTGGGAGTGCTACTGCGGCAAGTACAAGCGTGTGCGCTACAAGGGCATCGTGTGTGAGCGCTGCGGCGTGGAGGTCACACGCTCGAAGGTCCGTCGCGAGCGCATGGGCCACGTCGATCTTGCCGCCCCGGTGAGCCACATTTGGTTCTTCAAGGGTGTTCCCTCGCGCATCGGCTACCTGCTCGACATGGCGCCCAAGGAGCTCGAGAAGGTGCTCTACTTCGCCGCCTCCATCGTCACATGGGTGGACGACGAGGCTCGCGCGAAGGACCTCGACTCGCTCGAGAAGGAGGTCAACAAGGTTCTCGATTCCTACGCCGCCGAGTTGCAGGAGCGTGTGCTGGAACTGCGCGAGCAGTTGGGGCGTCGCGAGAAGTACCTTCAGAGCGGCAAGCAGACGGGCTTTGACGACGAAGACCACCTGTGGGCCGATTCGCTTGACATCAACCTCTCGAAGCTCTCCGATGAGGAGCGCGAGAAGATGATCAAGGAGCTCAACAAGACCTTCGAGGCGGATATCGCCGACACCGAAGCCTACGTCGAGGACGGGGCCGAGCGGATGCGCAACGTTTGGGAGCTCTTCAAGACGATGGAGCCCAAGCAGATCGAGCACGACGAGACCACCTTCCGCGAGCTCAAGGAGCGCTTTGGCTCCCCCTACGGCTTCGGCGAGTACTTCCGCGGGGGCATGGGTGCGGAAGCAATCCGTGACCTCCTCCAGCAGGTTGACCTTGAGTCCGAACGCACCGAACTCGAGGAGCAGGTGAAGACCGGAAAGGGCCAGAAGCAGGCCCGCGCGGTCAAGCGTTTGAAGGTCGTATCTGCCTTCATCCAGTCGGGGAACAAGCCCGAGATGATGGTGCTCGACGCCGTGCCGGTGATCCCACCGGAGTTGCGCCCGATGGTGCAGCTCGACGGAGGCCGCTTCGCCACCTCCGACCTCAACGACCTCTATCGCAGGGTCATCAACCGCAATAACCGCCTCAAGCGGCTGCTCGACCTCGGCGCGCCCGAGATCATCGTGAACAACGAGAAGCGCATGCTTCAGGAGGCGGTTGACGCGCTGTTTGACAACGGTCGTCGTGGCCGCCCGGTGACAGGGCCCGGCAACCGTCCGTTGAAGTCGCTCTCGGACATGCTCAAGGGCAAGCAGGGTCGTTTCCGTCAAAACCTGCTCGGCAAGCGCGTGGACTATTCGGGCCGCTCGGTGATCGTGGCTGGTCCCTACCTGAAGCTACACCAGTGCGGTCTGCCGAAGATCATGGCGCTCGAGCTCTTCAAGCCGTTCATCATGGCGCGTCTCGTGGAGCGCAAGTCAGCGCAGAACATCAAGGCCGCCAAGAAGATGGTGGACTCGATGATCGGCGAGGTTTGGGACGTGCTCGAGGAGGTCATCCACGAGCACCCCGTGCTGCTCAACCGCGCACCCACGCTTCACCGTCTCGGGATCCAGGCGTTTGAACCGCTGCTCGTGGAGGGCAAGGCGATCCAGGTGCACCCACTCGTGTGCCACGCCTTCAACGCCGACTTCGACGGCGATCAGATGGCGGTGCACTTGCCGCTGTCGGCCGAGGCTCAGGCGGAGGCGCGCATCTTGATGCTCTCCTCCAACAACATCCTCAGCCCAGCCCACGGGGCGCCGCTTGCGACGCCCACCCAGGACATGATCTTGGGCGCCTACTACCTCACCTACGGCATCGAATCCGACGAGCTATCGAAGATCGACCGCGCCACCTATGAGCCACGGCCGCACGTGTTCCGCACCGCCCAGGAGGCCGAGCTCTCCTACGAGGCGGGAGTGGTGATGCTGCACGACGTCGCCGAGTTCCGTCCGATGGGCCGCGAGGGCGGTCACGTGCTCACCACCGTGGGGCGGATCATCTACAACGACCGTATCGAGCGTGCGCTCTCGGAGGCGCTTGGCGATCAGTTCGACGCCTCGAAGTATGTGTTCGTCAACCAGTCGATGAAGAAGCGCGACACCACCCGTCTGATCGATGCGCTGGTGCAGACCTACGGGGCCACCACGATCTCGCTCGTGCTCGACGCGTTCAAGGATCTCGGCTTCAAGTACGCCACCCAGGCGGGCATCACCATCTCCAAGAACGATGTGGTGATCCCTCCGCGCAAGCAGGAGATCCTCGACAAGTACGACAAGCTCGTGGGGGACATCACCGACCAGTACGACATGGGCCTCATCACCCAAGAGGAGCGCCACGAGGCGGTGGTGGAGAAGTGGAACGCCGCAACCGACGAGGTGGCAGAGGCGATGATCGAAAACCTCGACACTCTGAACCCCATCTTCATGATGGCCAACTCCGGCGCCCGTGGCTCCTTCAAGCAGATCCGCCAGCTGGCGGGAATGCGCGGGCTGATGGCAAACCCGAAGGGTGAGATCATCGAGCGGCCGATCAAGTCCAACTTCATGGAGGGACTGTCGGTGCTGGAGTACTTCATCTCCACCCACGGTGCGCGAAAGGGTCTGGCTGACACCGCCCTGCGTACCGCCGACTCGGGCTACCTCACGCGGCGTCTGGTGGACGTCGCCCAGGACGTGATCATCCGCGAGGTGGATTGCGGCACCGATGAATACATCGAGATGGCGGTGTGGAACGAGGGGGGCGAGCCCAACGACAACCTCGTGGGTCGCACCGCCGCACAGCCGATCGCCACAAAGCGCGGGCGCATGCTCGCCGAGCAGGGCGTGGAAATCGGCCGCGAGCATCTCGCCGACATCGCCGAGGCCTTCCTCGACGATCACGAGAAGGGTGTGAAGGTGACAGTGCCCGTGCGCTCGGTGCTCAAGTGCAAGGCCCCCAGCGGTGTGTGCCAGGCCTGTTACGCCCGTGCGATGGCCACCGGCCAGACCGCGCAGATCGGCGATGCCGTGGGCATCGTCGCGGCGCAGTCGATCGGTGAGCCGGGGACCCAGCTGACGATGCGTACCTTCCACACCGGCGGTGTCGCGGGCGCGGATATCACGCACGGCCTACCGCGCGTGGTGGAGCTCTTCGAGGCCCGCAAGCCCAAGGGGTTGGCGAAGATCGCCGAGCAGGACGGTGTGGCATCGATCGAAGAGACAGAGAAGGCGCTCACCGTGGTGATCACCGACGAGGCGGGGGAGGAGCACCGTCACGCCTTCCCGCGGCGCACGCGGCTGTATGTGAGCGAGGGTGAGAAGATCGACGCCGGAAAGCAGCTCAACGAGGGGTCGCTCTATCCGCACGAGTTGCTCGCCATCCGTGGACGCACCGAGACCGAGCAGTACCTCGTCAAGGAGGTGCAGGAGGTCTACAAGTCACAGGGCGTGGACATCAACGACAAGCACATCGAGTTGATCGTGCGTCAGATGCTCAAGAAGGTGCGCGTGGATCAGAAGGGCGACACCGACTACCTGCCCGGCCAGTTCGTGGACCGCTACGAATTCGCGATCGCCAACAACGAGGTGATCGCCAAGGGCGGGGAGACAGCGCAGTTCGAGGACATCATTCTGGGCATCACCAAGGCATCGCTGAACACCGACTCGTTCCTCTCGGCGGCCTCCTTCCAAGAGACCACCAAGGTGCTCACCGACGCTTCGCTCGAGGGCAAGATCGATCGCTTGAACGGTCTCAAGGAGAACGTGATCATCGGCAAGCTCATCCCGGCTGCCACCGGCTTGAAGCGCTACCGGCGGATCGAGATCGAACCCTCTGAGCCGCTCCCCCGCGCAATCGACGATGTGGGGTTGCTAAACCAGGAGGAGATCGCAGCCGAGCTTGGCCTCTCAGACGGTGAGGCACTGGGTGCCGGGTACGGCAGCGAGTTCGACGCCGACCTCGCCTCGCTCGAGAAGATCGGCGCCGGCAGCAGCGACCCCGGCTTCGTGGAGGGACTTGGCGAGCTCGAGGTGCCTGAGGAGTCTGGCGAGTAGGGGGAGGGTGTCTCCTGGAGAGATCAACTCCAAGTTCTGTTTGACGGTGGCGCATGCGCCACCGTCCAGGACGGTACATGTACCGTCCTGCCGGGGGGCACATGTGCCCCCCGGTTTCCGTTAAGGGATGGCGATGGTCCGCGCCCAACGCTCGAGCGTTCGCGCCTCCTGCTGGGTGAGCCCGCTCGCGGGCGCTGTCTGCACGAGGAGCGTGGGCGTCTCGCGCGCGTCCGCCCATTCGTGGCAGGCGTCGTTGAAGGCATCGTCGATCCACGCCAACGCGCGCTCCCCCGCACATGCGTCGATCGCGTCCAGCTTCCAGTGGGCGTTTGCGCGTCCCACCGAGCGCTCGAAGCTCAGATGCGGCAAGACAGGCACACCGAGGAGATGGGGGAGGTATTCGTTTGCCTTCTCCTCCCACCCACTCGCCCAAACGAGCTCGAACATCGGCTCCAGCGCGAGCAGGTGCTCGGCCGCCGAGGAGGAAAGAAAGTGCGGTATGCCGTCGATCGAATGGAACGACCCCTCCGCAGGAGGCTGCCTGCCGAAGCCGAACAGGGAGATCACCCCGTCGATGTCCACCAACAGCAGTGGCTTGCTCGGTTGCGTCTCTGTTAGATGTCGTTGGTCTTTAGCTCGCACAGAGGTGGCGACCGGTAATCTGCCTGGGGCGCGTGGGGGCAGTAAAGCATTCCACGGGCGCTGCCGATGGATGAGTCCGTCGGTCCCCACACGATGACTCTCTATCTCGGCATACTCCTCGCGCTCGCCTGTGCTTTCGTGGCAAACCTGGGCTTCTTCTACAAGTACAGGGGCGCCAACACGGTTGGGAAGGTGGACGTGCGCCATCCGTTGCGCTCCGCGCGGGCGCTGTTCTCCTCCAAGTGGTTTGCCATCGGGATGCTCGTCGCCGCCGGCTCCTGGGGCCTGCACGTGGCGGCGCTTACGCTCGCGCCCATGTCCGTTGTTCAGGTTGCATTGGCGGGCGGAGTGGTGCTCATCGCCGTGATGGCCGACCGTATGTTCGGCTACAAGGTCGGCCCCCGCCAGTGGCTTGGCCTGTGGCTCACCGCCGCCGGTCTTGTGATGCTCGGGGTCACGCTCCCTTCGATGCACGGTGCTCACTCGCACTTCTCAGACGCCGCCATGATCTCCTTTGAGGCTGGTTTGTTCGGTTTGGGTGGGCTACTCATCATGGGTCCCCGCATCGGCGGCCCGGTCGAGCACCATGGCATGATGCTCGGCGCCGCCGCGGGCATCCTCTTCGGTGTGTCAGACATCTCGATCAAGGCGCTCACTGGCATTTTGGGAGCCCATGGCGCACTCGGTGTCCTGCTCAGCCCCTGGTTGGCGGTGGCGCTACTTGCGTCGATAGTCGCTTTCTACGCCTCCGCCCGCGGTCTGCAAGACGGAGACGCGGTGCCCGTCATTGCTGTAACCGGCACAGCCGCCAACATCGCGGGCGTGTCCGGCGGGATACTCGTGTTCGGCGATCCCATGCCCGGGAGCGCCCTGGGGATAGTGCTTCAGTCGCTCGCGTTCGTGCTGGTGCTTGTGGCCGCCGCGCTCATGCCGGCCCCTGTTCGCGCCGCCGGCCTGCGCGCGACTGCCTGACGCTGCTAGGATTCCGCGTCGAATGCCCACCACCTCGCAACTCGTGCGCAAGGGGCGCATTGCCCCCAAGAAAAAGCTCGCCACTCCCGGCCTCAAGTCGGGTAAGGGGCGCAAGAAGAAGGTTGCCGCACCACAGCGTCGTGGGGTGTGCACCCGCGTGTACACCACCACCCCGAAGAAGCCTAACTCCGCCCTGCGAAAGGTCGCGCGTGTGCGCATCGCCGGGTCGATCGAAGTGACGGCTTACATTCCCGGTGAGGGCCACAACTTGCAGGAGCACTCGGTGGTGCTCGTACGTGGCGGTCGCGTCAAGGATCTTCCCGGTGTGCGTTACAAGGTTGTGCGTGGCACGCTCGACGCCGCCGGCGTGAGCGACCGTAAGCAGGGCCGCTCGCAGTACGGCGTGAAGAAGAAGTAATGCCACGTCGCGCAGCCGCCCATGTGCGTCCGCTCGAGGCGGACCCCGTACACCGCTCCAAGCTCGTTCAGCAGATCATCAACAAGGTGATGCTCGACGGCAAGAAGTCAACCGCCGAGCGGATCGTCTACGACGCCCTGGCGATACTCGCGGAGCGCTCTGAGAAGGACCCCATCGAGCAGCTCGAGACTTCCATCAAGGCGCTCACCCCCGCGCTAGAGGTTCGCTCCCGCCGTGTTGGAGGGGCTACCTACCAGGTGCCCGTCGAGGTACCCGCCCGTCGTGCCCGTACTCTGGCGGTACGTTGGCTGGTCGAGTTTGCGCGCAACCGTCGTGAGAAGACAATGGCACAGCGGCTCGCCAACGAGCTGATGGACGCCCAGTCACAGCAGGGTGGCGCTTACAAGCGCAAGGACGACATCTACCGCATGGCGCAGGCCAACAAGGCTTTCGCCCACTACCGCTGGTAG
>DASXNB010000012.1:0-2240 GCA_036495305.1 Solirubrobacteraceae bacterium
AGCGGCAGGAAATCCACATCGCGCTGGCCACCTGCTGTGGCGGTTGAGAGGACCATCGTGTCGCCTTGGCGGACGACCACTGCGCCGGAGGCCTGCTTGGCCATCCTGCCGGTCTCGAACGAGATCTCGCTACCTGCAATCTCCACGGAGACCCGCGTAACGGCGTTGCTACTCATATTGACTACCTTCCTTCTCCACCCGTCGGTCGGCGGAGCCGTTTTCTTTTCCCTTGTATCCGAACGCTGTGGAGCTTAGCGGACGCTGACGGGCGCGCCCTGGCGAGACGGCGAGTCTCAGGCGTTCTTCAAGCCGCCGAGGATCATGTGCACCGGCGGAAGGTCTGCGGGCGACGGAGCCTGATAGCTCCAACGAACGATCCCATCGGGACCGACGATCACGAGCGCGCGCTGGGCAAAACCACCGGGGTGGAGCACGCCGAACGCGCTGCAGGCGGCGCCCTTGGGCTCGAAGTCAGAGAGCTGGGGAATGCTCACACCGAGCTTCTCACGGAAGGCTTTCTGCGCCCAGGTGGAGTCGCAGGAGACGCCGTAAATGACGGCTCCCTGCGCTGTGATCTCCGCCAGCGCCTGCTCGTAGACCTGCAGCTGGTCGGTGCACACAGGGCTGAAGGCAAACGGGTAGAAGACGAGCACCGTGGTTGTGCCCTGAAGGTGGCCTTGAGTGAAGTCCTCGCCGCCTTCGGTGACGAGCTTGAAGTCAGGGACCTTCGTACCCGGGGCCAGCACCGTGGAGTTTGTGTCGGTGGCGCTCATCCGCGTGCCACCCCGCCTACTTGCGGAGGCCTAGCTCCTTGATGAGCGCGCGGTAGCCCTCGAGGTCCTTGCGCTGCATGTAGTCAAGGAAGCGCCGGCGGCGACCTACGAGCATGAGCAGGCCACGACGCGAGTGGTGGTCCTTCTTCTGCTCACGCAGGTGCTCTGTCAAGTGGTTGATGCGCTCTGTGAGCAGCGCCACCTGCACCTTGGTGTTGCCGGTGTCCTCGGCTCCCGAGCCGAACTTGGCGGCGATCTCTTTCTTGCGCTCAGTGGTGATCGTCATAGCGGCCGCACAGGCTAGCACCCTTTAGGGGCGCAGGCAGCCGGCGAGGATCTCGCGCGTGCGCGCCACATCGCGGTGCATCTGCTCGATGAGCTCCTCAGCTGAGGAGAAGCGCCGCTCGCCGCGCAAACGAGCGACAAAATCGAGGTGCAACGGCTTCCCGTAGAGGTCGCCGTGGAAGTCGAGAATGTATGCCTCCACCAGCTCGCCGCGACCCGTATCGAAGGTGGGACGTACGCCGACGTTCACCGCGGCGGGCATGCCATTTGCCAAGCATGCGTAAACCCCGTGGCCGGGGCACACGAGGGCGTCGTCGGGGACGAGGTTGGCCGTGGGGAAGCCGAGCTCGCGTCCGCGCTGGTCGCCGCTGACGACCTCGCCGCGCATCTGAAAGGGTCCACCCAGAAAGCGTGCGGCCGCGCCCACCTCGCCCGCGAGGACGAGGCCCCTGATGTGGCTGGAGGAGACGATTTCGCCCTCCACCTCGAGCAATGGGACGACACGAGTGGAGAAGCGGTCGTCTTCGGCGAGCATGCGCGGGTCGCCCATGGCGCGGTTGCCGAAGCGGAAGTTCTCCCCCACCGATACGTACTTAGCGCCGAGCGTGCCCACGAGCACGTCCTCGATGAACTCCTCGGCGCTGCGCTTTGCGAAGTCGGCGTCGAAGGGAATCACGATCAGCTCCTGCACGTCCAGCTCGGCTACGAGCTCCGCCTTCACCTCGATCGGAGTCAGCAACTTCGGCGTGTGTTGGGGGGCCACCACGGCGGAGGGGTGGGGATCGAACGTGAGCACGCTGTCGGAGCCGCGGATCACTTCGCGGTGGCCGAGGTGAACACCGTCGAACGAACCTACCGCCACGCGTCGCTCTCTGCTCTGCACGTCGGGCAGCCGAGTGATCTTCACCGCGCAAGCCTACGTCACGCGTGGTTGCGACGCCGCGCGCGCATCTCCGCCGCCATGTGCGCCTGAAAGCGCTCGACCGCTTTGAGCACCTGCTCGATGCTCTGGAATGGAGGGTCAACCCAGGTCTCTCCGCGCTGGGGAGGGGGCGTTGCGCTCGAGAGGTCGTAGGGTCCGATCGCGGTGCGTCTGAGCTCCTCGCAGTAGGCGTCGCCGAGGTTTGAGATGAGTGAACGCACGTAGGTGCCCGAAGAGCACTCGATCGAGTAGGCCGCGCG
>DASXNB010000013.1:0-35398 GCA_036495305.1 Solirubrobacteraceae bacterium
TCTGCACGACCGACCCTCCCGAGGGGGATTTTGCTGTTGGTGACCATCCGCGCGTAGTACTCGGGCGGGGTTATGCCCGCGGCGGCGGCGAGCGCTTCGAGCTGAGCGCTTTCGATCACCCCGATGAGGATTGCGTTGACACGGATATTGTGGGGGGCGAGCTCGCGCGAGAGGGCCTTGGTGAGGGCCATACCGGCGGCACGGGATACCGCCGTGGGGGTGGAGAGCGCCTCGGGTGCCTTGGCGGTGATGGAGAGCGTGTTGAGCACAACTCCCTCCCCGCTCTCGCGTAGCGCGGGCAGCGCAAGGCGCGTGAGCCGCACCGCCGACATGAGCTTGAGCGAGATGTCCTCCTCCCACACTTTGTCGTCGTGCTTTTCGAACTCGCCGGCGGAGAGGGTGCCCGCGTTGTTGACGACCCCGTCGACGCGCTCGAACTGGGTGAGGGCGGAATCGAGGAATCGCTCGATGTCCCCGGAGCGGCGCACATCGCCCGAGACGGCAAGCACCTCTCCCCCGCCCTCGCGTAGCGAGAGCGCCGCGGCGGCCAGCCGCTCGGGGTCGCGCGCGAGGATCGCGACACGTGCCCCCTCCGCCACGAGTTCGCGTGCGAGGGCGTAACCCAGGCCAGTGGAGCCGCCGGTGATGAGAAAAACCTTCTCTTGCAGGTGGAGATTCATCGCTGTGCGAGTTGAGGTGGCGGCTACCGCAAGGAGCGGATTTTAGGGATAAAGCCCGTGCGAAGCTTCGGAAAGGACGGCGGGTTGTTACATCCCCTCCGGGGTGCGCCCATCATGGCCGACATACCCACCCTGTCCACCCGCGCACACGTAGATCGTCTCGCCTGGACCCAAGACCTTGATTTTGCGAGGCGTGGAAGCATCGACGCGGGCGAAAGTGCCCTCGGTGAGCAGATGGGTGGTGCCGTCGGGGAACGCCATCTCGATCGAACCCTGGTGGACGAAGTAGATCTCCTCCTGGATGTCGTGGTAGTGCCATTTCGTTTCATACCCGGGAGGACGGACTAGGACGTTTACCCCGAAGGCAGTGACACCGAGGCCTTTGCGCACTTTGCGAAACCCGTAACCCGCGCCGAAGTCTTCGATGTGACCGACGGCGTAGCCGTCGCCTACCGTGACGTCTGGGTAGATGAGGCGATCGATCTGACCTGCCTCGGGGGGCACGCGATCGGCGGGGACACGTTTGCTTGCGATGGGGATCACCTTGGCCCCCTCGTCCGTGACCCCGCTGGGCGGGATGCCTAGATCCTCGGTCATACGCGCTCGAGTCCACCTGAGAGGAACTCGGGGATGCGGGTGCCGATCAACTCGCCCTGGTAGCGGCGGCGGGTACCGTACACGAGCCAGGTGGTGTCGACCTCGCCGTAGCGATCGACAACTCGGAGCTCCTCGGTGTGAGCCTCGCCGAACTCAACGAACGTCACCCCCGCTTCGTACTTGCCCGCAAGCAGTTCGCGCGCGACTATCGGGTTGGCGGGCTCCTGCACCACGGTGTCGAACTGCGTGAGGTCGGGATAGCCCATCGCCGCCGGCACCACACCAAGGGAGCGGGGGTCAGAAACACCGCGACGGGAGATGAGGCCCATTTCCTTGGCGGGGAACATGAAGGTGTCTATGACGAACACCTCTTGGCGGTAGCGCTCGGTGGCGTGGTGGACGTCTGGGTGGGCCGAGCACTGCACGAGATAGGCGTTGGGGAGCTCGCGTACTCGCTCCAGACCGTCGAGGAGATCGCCCACGAGCTCTACTTGGGCGTCTTCCAGACCTTGGAACTCCAGGTAGCGCAGGAGCGCGTACTCGTGGCAGGTTCCAACGGGACCTAGCGTAATGAAGATCGGCTTCGCCATTGCGTCATCCTGCAGCATAATACGAGTTCCGATACTAACTGAACCCGGCGCCACTCGCAAAGCCCCTCACGCGCCATGCATCGACGAACGCGGCAGCGCCTCGCGCTTCATCCCCGGACTCGCGGCGACCATCGTCGGCCAGGTTTCCGGCCCGTAGACACACGTCTCCTTGCGCATATTGTGCAAAGCACATATCACGCTACCGACGTGCAACCGTCAAGACCGGCTCGCTTGGCTACGTTCGCAAGAAACTCACCAATACTGGCCATCGACGCCAACACCTCACGTGTTCCTCGTTCGTCATTGGCACCAGCAACGCCGCCAAGCTTAATGAATTCCTCCACGATGTTTCGCTTATACGACAGCACCCAATGCCAGTCGTTTGCGAGCGGAGCAGGCGCGCGTAGCCTACTCAGCTGAGCTAGCTCCGCCTGCTCTATGGCAACCCGCGCCGGCACCACACGGGCAAAATCCTGAGTTTTCCGTATCGAGTTATTACCCGCAGCAAGCTCCGCGCCAAACTTCTGGCAAATAGAGTTTGCCTTGGCGTCGAACTGCGACGCCGACAAGCCAACACCCCTCAAAGGCGCTGCCGGCCGCGCGGTCACTTGCTTCGCATCTGTTGCGGTACTGCGGCGTGCGTCAGATCCACAACCGGACACGATCACCGCGATACCCGCCATAACCGTCACAGTTATAAACAACGCACGCATATCCTCAACATCCTTTCTTACTCTGCCTGAAATATGAAGGCGCAGCAAATCGGCACAACTGAACAAATGCACGGCCGGTCGCCACCTTCTCCTGATAACAAAAGAATGGCAGATATGCACACCGGAGTCAAGTCTTTGCGGGCTCACGTTTCTCACTCTGAAACCAACCAACAACGTCCGGCCACGCGTCTAGAACTCGCGGCCGGACATGTCGGATGCTAGGCCACATGAGATACAGCGATTATTCCGCCGTGACCGCCCAGGTACCTAGAAGTTGAGCCGTTTCAACAAAACCCGTAAAGGGTTCAATGTGCTCAGCCCTAAGAAACAACGTGTCCCCCGTGAGGCCTGTAGCGGTCGTGGATTCAGAACCGGCATCGAAGAACAGTACAAATTTTGTCGCTTCCATGTCCTTTGCAAACACACAAAGATTTCCAGGTTCGGCGGCCGGTTTTTGCGAATTCCCAGTACAACCCGCCGGCAATTTAACATCCGGTTCGCCTTCGCCTTCGCCAACACCGACAAAATGTGGCTTAACAGTCGCTTTGAGCGGAATCGTAAACGATACCGCCGCCCGCTGTATGTCATTTGCTTCTGGCCTTTCCTGCGCAATAGCAATCTCGCCGGTCTCCGTCGCTCCACTAGGTAGGGTCCCGCCAGCGGTCCACGGAGAGCCGTCTTTGCCGTCTTTGCCGTCTTTGCCAGCTTTTCCTTCTGGGCCTTCTTTCCCGACGAGACCCTGGGCTCCGGCAGTCCCAGGTGAACCCGGCTTACCTTCAGGCCCGATGTCGCCCTTGGCTCCGGGCGCGCCGGCCTTGCCTTGCAGCGTTTTCAGCACAGACGGGCTGATTTGTTTCGTGGAAGTGATCAGGTAATGCTTAGCAGCATAGGCGCCTCCAGACATCGCAAACACAAGCGCAATGGTCAGCACCACATTTGTATACGTAATTCTTTTTCGTATTCTAGACACTTCTTTCTCCTCCCCTTAACTATTGATTTAGCTTAACTAGAACATGCTGCGGCTAGTGACAGTGATCGCACTTTACGTAGGCAGAGTTAGCGACCCCTCGTTCGCACGGCCTTCTTCGCCCCATGCTTGCGGCAGCCGGAAACAGCGATGGGGGTCGACGTATGTATAGTCATACCGTTTTGTGCCCCAAAAGCAGTAGGCATCCGCAGCTTGCTCTTGCACAAATCTCGAATTGCCGCAAGAGCCGAAAAATTTCCCTCCGGTAGCGATAGGCTAAAAGATAAAACTGGCTGGTCGGGAACAGTGCGAAATGTACTACTAGTTATTCCTGCATTGCTGATGAAAGTTTCGCCGTGCAGATCTATCCTGACTCCATAACCCTGCAGCACAATAATCAACTCCGGAAATCTCGCTCCGCCGTGGCTCACGAAATAAGCAGGCCCCTTCACGGGCACAGGCAGAATCGGCGTGACGGCACTCGCCTCCCCGACGCGCGAAGCTGCGGGGCATTCGGCTGGATTTGACTCAAACACCCGATCTTCACAAGCCTGCTGGAGCGTGCCAAGTCTTGAAGGCAATTGCTTTGGCAAAGCCACCTTAACCGAACGGATATTTGTTTGCGTGCCTTCTGCAGCTGTGGGATAAGTCAAATTTACGTTCAAGCTGGCACCCTTTGCGCGCGAGGTCTTACCCGATGTCGATGCCCGCAATGTCGGCGCAAATCGAAGATTTTGGCAATTTGCAGCCTGAAAGGGACTTTGGACCGCAAGGGTCGTATCGTCGGCCGAGCTAGCAAAGTCAATACCAGACCCAAAAATACTTGCATCGAAGCTCATCCGATTGCAGTTTGTTGGATTTAGCATAAATTTTTCACGATCTACGTAGACACGCAGATCCCTAAGATGAACGACGATGCCTTGCAAGATGTGAGGAATCGGATCGGACGCGGAGCCGTCTATCGTGACCACCGCAGTTGTCGGGTTGATCTGTAGCGCCTCTCGCACCACCACGGTGCCCAAGTCGAAAGGACCGACAGTCGAGGGAGTAATCGCAACCACCGAAAAAGGCGCACCGTGGTAGGGACCAGCGAAATATAGCTTACCCGGAACCGAAACCAGCGTTGCTCCCACACCAACGCCTACGAGCGTGTGCCCTATTTGGCTAGAGGCGGGACAGGATGGCGACGCGTTCTCATTAACACCCGTTTTTTCTCTCGCAGACATTATCTCCGAATCGGTGCAAAAAGGTACTCCAGTAAGGCGCGCCGTAAGGCCCGCCGGGAGTTGCTCCGAAAAACGGGTGATCTCCTGTTCGCCATCTTTCCGTGTGAAGTGAAGTGAAAATGGAGAAAACGCGCCCGCCGAATTATTAGAAGTACCTGCTATCATCTGCACAGCAAAAGGCGGCAAACCGCCCGACGGACACGCGCCGCCGTTGACGCCTTGAGTAACAGCAAAAGAGGGACTAAGCTCTACGAAAGGTTCAGTCAAATTCGCGTCAGCAGTCAGCTGTGCTTCTGCCTCAAATTTTCCACATACGTCTGGTGTAACCAAGGGCGAAGTCTGGCCTTGACGAAAATTCAACATGAAATGACTGAATGGAAGTGGCGGAAGGTCGCTAAATGTCGTTACAAGTCTTCCGGTCAGAGGATCGGCGGTGACCTCGCCAGCGCTCTTTACTATCACCCCACGATCAGGAATCCGTGCGACGATATAAACTGCAAGCAACGAATCAAACGGATTGTCATATGGGGTCGCCAAATATACCGAGCCAGTCGCTTCTTCGCGCAAGGAAGGCGTCTGGATCCTGACCGATCCGAGCTTAGACGCGTTTGGACATCCGTCGCTTTCAGGTCCCGCGAAGTCTTCATGTTCGTACTCGGCCGCGTTGCAAGCACTGAGTCCCGCACCCGCGGCAGGATTGACGGTCATCCCATCCGGCAACGTGACGACAGCCTTGTTGAGGGTCGACGTCGCCAGGCCTTCCGGATTTTCGTAGGTTTGCTGGGCAGTTAGTTCGGCATCCAAGCCGGTAGGCGCGTCGGCGTCGATAGTGGTCGCCTGTACATCGAACGTGGAAGGAAGACTCAACCGATCGCAGTATCCAAGCGCGCCCATATCAGAAGCCACATGCACACTTTCATCCGGACGCTCCCACGAGCTGGCGGACAGCGCGAGTTCGAGCGGACGGCCTGGGCACGAAGTAGGATTACTCAAGTAGGGAACCACTGCGCTCTGCGCCGACGCTCCAAAGGCCCCAAACCCGCCATTTGCGTTGGGATCCCATCGCCATGGGTTGTGAATAGATGCCCCAGGAACTCCCCAGATCGTCAATGATGCCGCAGTCAGCTCGGCAGCAGTCTCGGTGATGTTTTCAAAGCTAGTCCTCAAACCATAGTCGGACCTGACCTTTACGTTACCCTGGACATTGAAGATCTTTGCGTGAAACCCTATTTTTGCCACTTCGCCAGGGTTCGGGCTCAAATTGTAGACAGGCGTAGTAAAAATTTCCTGCCTACCTTCGAGCACGATCGTAAGCGTTGTGATCCCCACTTGTGTACTGATAGGACATTGCTGTAGCGAAAAGAGGGCTACTTGACATGCCGGCAAATCTACAAGATCGCCGGCGAAGCCTGGAGGCAGATCGGCAACTGTTTCCTTCTCGTCCCCAGCAAGAACATATGTGTTACCGTTTCGTATCGTGTCAAAGGCCAGCGTCGTAGTAAGGTCGGCGTGTGCGCCAGCCTGATTGGTTGACAACGTTACACTTGTTGAGCCTGGAGCGATGCCAAATTTTGCTGGGGTTTCACTAATGACGGTCGGTGTGCCCACAGCGGCGTCCGGCGCTCCACCACCGCTCACTCTCACAGTGTTAAGAAGTTCCTGGACACCTCCAGCTTCTACATCGACGGGAAAACTTACGGACAGATTATCGTCTGGAATGACCACGCCATGATACGTGCAGGTCGTAAAAACGCATTCCAGCTGAGTACCGTGCAGGCTATCGGCACCAAAGGCTCCTTTGGGATCTAGCCCAATACCTGGCGGCAGTGTCTCTTTTATCACCACAGGCGTGCCGTCACTCGCGCCCGAGCCGGTATTGGTCACGATAACTTCGTATAGCTGGTCGCCGGATTCATCGTGCGGTACAAAATTGGTCGGCGCGGGGATAGCGGTGACAGTCCAGTGGGGCTCGCCTGTCGCCCCAAACGCCGGAGCCGATATGCAGCACAGCATTAGGACGCCAACAAACCAAACGGTAAACGAGTAGACGCTCATCTGTGTTCTAATCATCGCCCGCTCCTTCGTGCCGCATGCGGGTTCTTAGGGAAAACAGACCGATGTTTAGCGGCCTTCTTACCTGCCTGCTTCTTATTCGTTTTCTTCTTATTCTTCTTTTTCCTACTTACACGACCTTTAGTAGTCGATTTCTTTGAAGTCTTTGGCGCGGGAGTGACATCGCTCGTCACATTGCCGGCTCCGACAAAACTAAACGAAGCTGGCGACACTTCAAGCGGTGGCGGAACCTGATTTGCACACGCGTCGCCTTCACACGGGCCCGTACCGGCAGACGATTCGAACCCTCCACCAATCCGGGCATCATAAATATCACCGGCGGTGTCCGTGTCCTGCCTCACAAGCCTTGCGTGAGTACCAAAGAAGACATTTGCCCCCGACGGGTCGGAGTCCAAGAAAAACGAATCCGCGGCATCCGAGCCAGTCGTAATCAAAGACAACATGCCATTGTGCCACTCATATACGTCCAGTGCGCCGTTTGTATCTTGCGGGACCAACGGGTCGACCGTGTCGAAAAATACATATTCTCCATTTTCCGACACTGGACGGGGGGGGCTTCCCGCCGGGTTATCGGCCCTAACCGCCGAGCGTGCGAACTCAGCATTTGAAAGTGGCGCGGCGCCGTTTGGATCGCACGAAACGCATGCGATCGCGCTCGTGTCAGCGTCGTAACGGTAGACCTCGCTACAGGATCCGGGGGCCTGCGTGCCGGTTAGATCGGGACATACAGCGCCCTTTGCTGAGTCACTATCGTAACCAGTAATGTCCTGAGTCGTGCCAAATACGAGAATTTTGCCGTCATTATTCGTGAACCAGTTTGCGGTTGCGTCCAGACCGAGCTCTCCCCTGTTTGGAAAATGATACCACTTGCTTATATTGGTATCAGGATAATCTCGTTGTGAGACAGTCGCAATATAGGTTGTTTTGCCGGTTGCGGCGTCATATCTGTACAGATTCACCAGTTCACCTTCAGAAGGTACCGGCGGAGCCCCAGCGGCAAGTTGACCCCATGCCGCAAAATACACAGTAGAACCGTCAGACGAGACCGCTGGCACGAATGCCACGTTGCCTATTGTGTTCCCCAATTCTCCCCTGGACACCCGTTCGAGATGTTTGCCTTCATGGGCCTGAGCGCTGTATTCGTAAAGTTCGAGCGCGTGACCTTTGTCATCTGCCGTCAGCTCGGCAGTTGTAACGAAAAATATTTTATCTCCGTCTTCTGATGCACCTACAAAAACAGCGGGGTGACTACCGGTAGGATCGGTGACTCCCGCCTCAGGCGCAGAGGCTTCGATAGTCTGGGTCCCGCCTTCTCGAATATATATTTGAGGCTGGAATCCTTCATCGCTGCAGTGAAAACCGCTAGCGTAAGGATCTGGCGCCGTAAAGATAATGCGCTTTCCGTCACCTGAGACAGCGTTTCGACTCGAGCCGACAACTCCACCTGGGCCATTCCCGCCGAGTATTGCACCGCAACGACTGATGAGCGTCCCGCTGTTATTTACATCTACCAATCCTAGCTGTCCACTCGTCCACTCGTACAGCGCAGTGCTCCCTTCGTCGAGGTTGCCGGCGCCCGGAGCCAGTTCGTGATCTACGGTTTCCAGAACGACATGACTGACGTCGGCGGACGCCCCCATCAGTGAGACACTCGCTTGTCTATGCAGTGTGCTGCTAATTGTCGTGTAGGGACCGCCCGGGGCACCTACAAGGCTGACGTCCGTAGCTTTTTCTCGTTCACCGTTGGAGCCAACGAAGTCGTCGATCCCGATTTTGCTGAAATCTTCTAAATCGTAGACTTCGGTGGCTATGCTTTGAACACCAAGGCTCGGTGACGCTGCTGAAGTCGTTGACCATTCTTTGGACTGACGTGAGAACACGTAGCTTTTCTCACCGGAGCCCGGGAATGAACCAAACGAAGCTCCGGTATAAAACAAAAACTCATTCCCTGTGTTGCTGGAATATCCGACGTCGAAGTTTTCGTGCTGTGGCGAACTCAACATGTCTTCTGCTCCGCCCTTGTCGGTCGGAGTGACCAACTCGTAAGCACGACCATCAGGGAGCCCAAGGCTTGGAGCCGCTAGCGTTGTAAATGTCCCGTCGGGCCCCGTCGTGATACCAAAAGCGTTTGTAGCTACCGCGCGGAAATGATATGTAGTCGAGGGCAAGAGTCGTTCGGCTAGCGCCTGGACCTTTGCGTTGGAGTCACCCGCGCCGATTTCGACTTCAGGCGTAGTCTTGCCCAGCGCGTAGGGTTCAGTCGCAGTGGCCTCGTAGTTTGCGGCATCGACATACTGGAACCTGTAGCCTGTTTCTGAGCCCATTGGATTGATTTCGGCGGCGAGCTCCGCATATTGCGACGAAAGTTCAGACGAAGCTGTTCCTTCGATTAGCGGTTTGTGGGCTGCGACAAAGCCCACGGATAGGCTCTGTGAGGCACCGCCCTGTTCCGCGGGATTACTTGCCGCCACTAGCCGATATCTGTATAATTCCGCGCTCGTAAGACCCGTGATCGTGGCGCTCACGGCATGGAAGGCACCATCGGCAGGAATACTGGCCGCCGAGGGCACACACGGCGCGGTTCCGCCAGTTGAGAAAGCTCCCGTACCATGCAGCTCAAATTCGGTTTCAGTCACGTACTCAAAGTGACAGTCAGTCAGCGCAACGCCTTCCGGGTTCGCTAATCCGTTCAACCTTACGCTGGTGGGAGTGTCTTCAGTTACGTCTGCGACGATTACGTCTGGGAGAAACGCGCCCGCACTGAACAAGTCCACCGCTCCGTGAGGACTGTCGCCAATATATACATCTCCCGCGGCCCCAGTGGCCACACCTGACATCCATCCAATTGGAGTATCGGCCGCGGTCCGATCGATTGTATTCAGCAAACGCCCACTTGGATCGAACTCGAAAAGCACGCCGAGTCGGGTGCTTACGCCTTCTACTAAAGCTGCAGTAGAGCTAGCGACCAGGAGATGCTCATCGGTAGGGTCGACGGCGACGGCTTCCACCGTGGTGCTGAGTCCGGCAGCCGTGAATTCTCGCACGAATGCTCCTGAAGCGTCAAACTCCGCCACTGCGGTACCGAGTGGTTTACGCCAGATAACATATAGGTGACCCTGTGAGTCCGTTGTCATCGCCCACGGCGATTTGAATGCCCCAAAGGGTCCACTCGGCGTTCCCGTGAGTTCGTTTCCGAGTATATAGCTACCCGTTGCCGTAAAGATCGCAGGCGCACCAATCCCAGTGTAAGCACGCACTCCGTTTTCCTCTGCGTCGACATAGACAGTCCCAGCGGATGTATTCGACGAGTTATCGATAGCGAGGTGAACGTCTTCACCAAACGTTGTGCTCCATTGTTCTACGAAATCGCCGCTCGAGGCGCTAAATACCAAGACGTGTGCCCCACTCGCCACGTAGAGCTCGTCCGTCAGTCGACTCACAGCGATGCTTTCTATCAGGCTTGTGATATGCCCACCGCCGGAGAACTGATTGACAAAAGTCCCGGTTGAAGAGAACTCATCGATTACACTTGGCACGGATTCTCCCGGCGCGACTTCGCCTCCGTGCGCGATGACATAAATATTGCCGGTTGCAGGATTGGTGACGATCGCACCTCTACCTTCTTCGCCCGATTCGCCCTGTAGTCGTAGCGGGCCTGGAATAGGCGCGGTGTTCGGGACCACAACTATATTGGACTTAAATTCTCTTGTGAAGAGAGCGTATGCGCGAGTTGCCGGCCACGTCAGACCAAAGATTACCGCGGTGCACAGCACAAGTATGACCGCACCATGGCGTCTGCCGATCCGGGTGGTCGCCTTTCGAATTACGTTGCTCTCTTGCATGATCCCCCTCCCTCGTTACCTACAGTCCTTTAACCTTTCGGTACATACAAGAGCCGGGTGGAGCCTCTGATGACCCCACCCGGCCGGACACTAGGTAACTTTCCTTGTGCCTACTACGATCAACTAACCGACCGTGAGCTGTCCACCTGCCGGGTTTTCGTTGAGGTCAGTTCCTTCTACTAAGCCAGTAGCTTTACCCGTAAGCGTGCAGGTCGCAGGCGTTTCACCAGACGTCGCATCAAATGCCGCATCGACACCTGCCGCTACATTGCTGATCCCTGTGCTTGTAGCGCCCGTGCAAGTATCCTGAATTTTGAAGATACCGGCGACTAAGCATTCTACCGCCCATCCGGCCGCTACCGTCGTGATTTTGTCACGTGGACCAGCGACGAGTTCTGTAGCCCACGGCAGGCCGACAGCTTTCGCCGTCACTGGCGCTTCACAGCTCCCGGACACCGCCACGCAGCCAGTTGCGGTGATCGCTGTTATCGAGTCAACTGCGCCTGGCCCGACGGTACCTGCATCGGTTCCTTCGCATTCGATCTTGGACATGCCCATGTCTTCAAGCACTAGTTTTCCAACGGATTTAGATTTGACGGCTGTCGCGGCGGCAATTGCTTCGTTTTTGATTAACCATTCGACCGCGGATGCTGACGCGACGCTGACCGCGAAGAATGCGAACATCGCGACAAGCGCAAGCCCAACTATATGGATCTTCCTCATTGTCTTAGATCTACCTTTCCCTCGTCCAAGGCTTGGTTGAGCCCCTTCCGAGGCTTGATGTGGCCGACCGGTCCACTCGTCGTAAGGTCAGAGAGTGAGGCGTCGACCCTTATGTGCGCTGCCTTGAGATACCGATCTATGGATCTCGCCGCGAGCGTAGCAATCACATTAGCGCGGTGTCAAGCAAATGTGGAGAAATGTTTCCCACTCTCCTGTCGTCGGCCATCAAGGCCCATTAAGGCATTTTGCTGGTGCGGCTTGGCCGGCTTTGAGGTCAGCTTCGGTGGACTACGTAAGGACGGCGATCGGGCGCCCGAGAGCCGAGCGAGTGGACTCCTTCGTGCGCCGGAAGACGTCGACTGTTTGTAGACCTAGCCGAAAGGCCGGCGCGAAACGACTCAGGGCCGGCGCATGTCTGGGAAGGGTGACCCGTGCCTGAAATGGCCCGGGCCGAGGACAACCCCCTAGCACCTGGGAGCCGCCTCGGCCCGTAGCCTGCCCATTCAGGTCCGCGTGCCGGTTGGCAGGGGCCTTGGCCGTATTCCTACCAGAACCGAGCCACCATTACTACCCCTGAACGGACATTTAGACGAGGGAGTAGAATCTATCCAAAGGTAAGGCACGCTTGTTTTCCCTGCATATGCGCACATTTCTGGGCACGGTTCGCGAGTCGGAAACAACTTACTTTTCAACTCGGCTCGGAAGCGCTCGCCGCGCTTTGCCGGCTGGAGATGCCTCTTGAGGACGCGTTCAGCGTCCCAACACGGACAGCAACGCCTCCACGACCCGCTCCACCTGGGAGTCCGTCAGCGAAGGGAAGAAGGGTAGTGCGAGCGACCGTGCGGCGACGTCCTCGCAGATCGGGAACTCACCGGTCCGGTGGCCGAAGCGCTCGCGGTAGAAGCTCATGAGATGGATCGCCGGGAGGTAGGGCTTTGACTGCACCCCCATATCCGCCAACCGCCTCACCACCCCATCGCGGTCGACGCCACGGGGAAGCTGGATCACGAACACGAACCACCCCCGCCGCTCATTGCCGCGATCGCCACAAGGAAGCTCGATCCCCTCGACGTTCTCAAGTGCGTCGCGGTAGAGAGTGGCGATACGTACGCGGTTGGCAAGCATTCCCTCCAGGCGCTCCATTTGCGCGATCCCCACAGCACAGGCGATGTCCGAGAGGCGGTAATTAAAGCCAAGCCGGTCGTGGTCCAGCCAGCCCATGTCGGGAGCGCGCCCCTGGTTGCGCTCGGAATCGATCTGCGCCTTCATCGTTTCCGAGCCACACGTCACCATCCCCCCCTCCCCCGTGGTGAGTTGCTTGTTGGCATAGAACCCGAACACAGCGGGATGCCCCCTCCCGCCCACGGACGTCCCGTCGGCATAGGTGCCCCCAAGCGCCTCGCAGGCATCCTCCACAATGGACACGCCATGACGGGCGGAAATCGCCTCAAAGGAGGCCATGTCGGCGGGGAAGCCGAAGATGTGCACCGGCAACACCGCCCTCGTCCGCCCGGTAACAGCAGCCTCAGCCGCCGCGGGATCGAGATTGAGGGTGATCGGATCGATGTCGGCAAACACGGGTCGAGCACGCTCATAGAGCGCGACGTTTGCAGATGCGACAAACGAGAAAGGGCTCGTGATCACCTCGTCGCCATCGGACACTCCGACAGCCCGCAAAGCCAAGTGAAGCCCAGCCGTCCCACTCGACACGGCGGAGGCAAAGGGCGCCCCAACCCGCTCGGCGAACAGCTGCTCGAAATGGGGCACGCGAGGCCCAAGCGAGAGTTGGCCCGACTCCAACACCTCGGCCACCAAGCGGGCCTCGGACGCGCCCACCACGGGCTGAGCGAGGGGAATCAGCTCAAAATCAGCCAACGAATGGCCTCGGAGGGAAGGGGTATCGGGTCGGCGGCATACCGGCAGAAGGGGAGGGCGATAAATCGAACAAAGCAACGGTCCCCGACGAGCCGATACCACTTCCCTCAGGGGCCCACACCATCAGGGGACAACGCTCCGAGCCTGAACCCCAAACTCGAGCGAATCAACCAGCGCATCCCAAGACGCCTCGATCACATTCTCGGACACCCCGATCGAGCCCCACACACGCTGCCCATCAGAAGCATCGATCAACACGCGCGTGACGGCGCCGGTGCCCTTGTTCTCATCGAGGATGCGCACCTTGAAATTAACCAGATCGATGTCGCGAAGATGCGGGTGTATCTCCCCGATGGCGTCCCGCAGAGCGCGGTCGAGCGCGTTCACAGGACCGTTGCCCTCGGCGGTGCGCACGTAGCGCTCGCCCTCATCCCCGGGGGGCGCCCAGATCTTGATCGTGGCCTCGGTCTCCACTTTCCCATTGGCGCGCTTCTCCACGAGCACCCGCCAGGACTCCAGACGAAAGAGCGGCTCGTAGTCGCCCGACTCCTTGCGCATCAGCAGCTCGAAGGAACCGTCGGCGGCCTCGAACTGAAAGCCCTGGTGCTCAAGCTCCTTCACGCGCTCCACCGTGCGGGCAGCGGCGTCACCGTCGAGCGCGATGCCGGCCTCCCGCGCCTTCTCGACCACCGTGCCACGGCCGGCCAGCTCTGAGATGAGGATGTCGCGTGAATTCCCCACCAGCTCGGGGTTGGTGTGCTCGAAAGTGGAGGCGTCGGCGCGGATGCCGGCGGCGTGCAAACCCGCCTTGTGGGCAAAGGCGTGCTTGCCCACGAAGGGCTGGGCGGAGTTGGGGGTGCGGTTGAGCAGCTCGTCAAGCAAATGGGCGGTCTCGGTCAATCGCGCAAACCGCTCGGGGGCCAGGATGTCGTGGCCCATCTTCAACTGCAGGTCGGCGACGATCGTAACGAGGTTGGCATTGCCGGTGCGCTCGCCGATCCCGTTGATCGTGCCCTGCACCTGCGTGGCCCCCGCTTCGACGGCCACGAGCGTGTTAGCGACGCCACAGCCGGAGTCATCGTGGGTGTGTATCCCGAGCGGCACGTCGGGAAGCGCGGCGCGAACCTCCCCCACGATCTGCTTCATCCGTGTAGGCAGACAGCCACCATTGGTATCGCACAGCACGACGCGCTCCGCTCCCGCGGCGGCCGCGGCGCGGAGCGTGGAGAGCGCATATGCGCCGTCGAGCACGTATCCGTCAAAAAAATGCTCCGCGTCGAAGAGCGTGCGCTTACCCTCGTGCACGAGGAACCCGATCGAGTCGGCGATCATCGAAAGGTTCTCCTCTGGCGTCACCCGCACCACCTTCTCGACGTGCAGGAGCGAGCTCTTGCCCACCAGCGTGCACGCGGGGGGGAAGGATTCGGCAAGCACCCGCAACCCCTCGTCCCCCTCGGCGGGAACGTCACGGCGGCGGGTCATGCCGAAAGCGACGATCTCCGACACCGACAGCGACTCCCGCTCGAGCAGCCCGAACAGCTCGAGCTCCTTGGGGTTTGAGGAGGGAAAGCCCGCCTCGATCAGGTGGACCCCAAGCGCGTCGAGCGCGTGCACGACACGCAGCTTCTCCTCGGCGGTGAGGCTCATGCCGCCACCCCCCATGCCGTCACGGAGAGTGGCGTCGTACAGCTCTATGTCATTCATCAAGCGTTCGGGATCCCCCAAGGGGGACCCCCACGATGGGGGTGGGGGTGGGCGCGCCCGCAGATCCCGGCACCCCCGACATGGGGGCGGCGGTGGAACCGTTGGCGCTCGACACGGCGGGGCTCACCACGTCAAGCCATTCGTGGTAGCGGGGCGAGCGGCCGTGGATGGCGTCGTCGAAGGCCGACTGCAGCAAGCGCGTCACCTCACCGGGCTTGCCGGAAGCGATCTTGTGGTCGTCCACCTCAACCACCGGCACCAGCTCGGCGGCGGTACCCGACATGAACACCTCTTCGGCCAGGTAGAGCTCGGCGCGGGCGATGTTGCGCTCCACCACCTTGTACCCGAGGTCGGCGGCGAGTTGCATGATCGAGCGGCGGGTGATCCCGTCGAGGATCGAGTTGTGGTGGCCGGGGGTCACTATCTCCCCGCCCGCCACGATGTAGATGTTCTCGCCCGTCCCCTCGCACACGTGCCCGTGGTCGTCTAGCAGGATCGCCTCCTGGTAGCCGGCCTTCATCGACTCCACCTTGGCGAGCACGTTGTTGAGATATTGCCCCGAGGCCTTCGCGTGCGGGATGAGTGAATCGGGAGAGATCCTCCGCCACGAAGACACCTTCGCGCGGATGCCGTTTGCCATGCCCTCCTCGCCCAAATACGTCCCCCACTCCCAGCAGGCGATGGTCACATCCACAGGGGCGTCCATCGGGTTGAGCCCCATCGAGCCGTACCCGCGGTAGACGATCGGGCGGATGTAGCAGGAGTTCAGATTGTTGTTCGCCACGAGCTCCCTTGCCGCCGCCTGCAGTTCGGGGGCCGTGTAGGGCACCGGCATGTAGTAGAGCTCTGAGGACTGCAACAACCGCTCCATGTGCTCTCCGTTGCGGAAGATCGCCGGGCCGAGCTCGGTGTCGTAGCAGCGGATGCCCTCGAAAACACCTGTCCCGTAGTGCAAACCGTGAGTGAGGACGTGGACCTTGGCGTCCTCCCAGGCGAGGAGATCTCCATTCATCCATATGAGGTCGCTTGTGTCCACTTTTTCGTCTCCTGGTTAGAGCTGCTCGAGCACCGCGCGCGTGGCCTCGTCGGTGGTTGCCTCACCGCCCAGATCGGGGGTGCGCAAACCATCGTCAAGCGCGCGCTTGACTGCCGATTCTACAGCCGTGGCCTCGCTTTCCAAACCAAGCCCGTGACGAAGCATGAGTGCCGCCGAGAGGAACATCGCGAGCGGGTTGGCGACGCCTTGCCCGGCGATGTCCGGCGCCGAGCCGTGCACCGGCTCGAACAGACCCGGGCCGCCTGTGCCCTGCGAGCCGACAGGCGAGCGGGTATCGGCCCCCAGCGACGCGCTCGGAAGCATCCCGATCGAGCCGGTGATCATCGCGGCCTCGTCGGAGAGGATGTCTCCGAACATGTTCTCGGTGAGGATCACGTCGAAGTGTTTGGGGGCCGAGATGAGCTGCATCGCCGCGTTGTCCACGAGCACGTGTTCAAGCTCTACGTGGGGGAACTCGCGCGAGTGGACATCCATCACGACCTCCCGCCACAACCGGGAGGTCTCAAGGACGTTCGCCTTGTCGACGCTCGACACCTTCGAGCGGGCCGCGCCGAAAGCGGTACGCGCGATGCGCGCGATCTCCTCGCTGGAGTAGGCACACACATCGGAGGCATAGGTGTCGGTGCGTGTCTTCTCGCCGAAGTAAATCCCCCCGGTGAGCTCTCGTACGACCAGCAGGTCTGTCCCTTCGATGCGCTCTCGCCGCAGGGGCGAGGCTTCATAGAGGGCGGGGAGCGGCTTGACGGGGCGCAGGTTGGCGTACAACCCCAATCCCTTGCGCAACCCGAGTAGCCCCTGCTCGGGACGGGGGGCGTGTGGATCGGTGGTGTCCCACTTGGGTCCCCCCACCGCGGCGAGCAGCACCGCGTCGGCCGCGCGGCAGGCGGCGAGCGTCTCGTCTGTGAGCGCCGTCCCGTGCAGGTCGATCGAGGCGCCCCCGAAGGGGTGTGACTCGAACTGGAAGTCCCCCACCGCGCGCAGCACCTCGAGTGAGGGCGCGAGGATCTCAGGGCCGATCCCGTCGCCGGGGAGGGTGACTATGCGGTGTGCCATCGGGTCCTCTCGTCGGCCGCTCCCCTGCGGAGCGGTTGGAGGGGAACTGTACCTAGGGACGAGTACTACGGGAGAGGTTCGCCGAGCAACTCCTCAACGCGCCAGAGGCCTGCCTGCCGACGTAGGTACAGGAGATTCGCCGAAAGCACGCGCGAGGCAAGCACAACCTGACCTTCGTCGCCCTTCACTCGTATAGACATGAGCTTTGGCGGCGTGGAGAGCTCGGGGTGATCGTGTTTGAAGAGCATCGTCATCACCGCGGCACACGTCTTCCCGCCGCGCAGATATGAGGGGCCCGCGCCCGAGCCGTAATCCTCAGGGACCGAGCGCGCCACGGAAGGAACGATGAGCACACACGCGGTGGAACCGTCGGCGTCAGCGGCCGCGCGGTAATACGCTCTTATGAGCCCAGCGATCTTGCGTGACACGAGAACGCTCGGCGCCTCGCCGTAGCTGAGGACGGCGTGGTCGTCTAGATCCGGATACCTGTAGCTCGCGGGAGTCGGATTGTCGTTATCGCCGTCGCTCGTAGCGTGGTCGACGGAGGTTGTCTTGAGATCGTTGTCCCCATTGCCGTCTATGTCGCTCGGATTGTCGGCGTCTCCGTCACCCCTCACCGACTGCCCTGGAGGTATCGCGCTGGTGGTGAGCGTCGCCGGCTGGGCGCCGGTTGAGGCGCTGGATGCCACCCGTGCGGTGGAGCTAGTCGATGCTCCACCCCCGCCGCACCCCGCGGAGCCAAACGCGAGCAGCAAGCTCGCAAGGAGCCCCGACCACAACCTCCAGCCCACCGCGCATGTTGTTTTCTCGTGCCTCCTCGCGGGCATGCACCGCAATGGTAACGACTATTCGACTAGTCCGACGCAGGTTTTGCACAATGGGACAGGCGGGTATTCGACCGGGGAGCTAGAGCGCCGTGGTCACCGGCCCGTGCCGTTCCCGCGCTTCTTCATAGATGACTATCGCCTGCTCCTCGGTGAGCGTGGCGCCGATGTCGTCGAGCCCCTGAAGTAGGCGACGACGGATCTCATGGTCGATCTCGAAGGAAACTTCGCGCCCGGCGAAACGCACCTCTTGGGTGTCGAGGTCGATGACCCCCTCCCCCGCGTGGGCCAACGAGTGACAGTCCTCCTCGGAGAGCACAACCGGGAGCAGGCCGATCTTCGTGCAGTTGGAGTAGAAGATGTCGGCGAAGGAAGGCGCGACTATCGCCTGAAACCCATAGTCCTGCAGCCCCCACGGGGCATGCTCGCGCGAGGAGCCACAGCCGAAGTTACGTCCCGCCACGAGGATCGGATTCGCCGGTAGATCCCAGCCCGGCTCCTTGGCCCAGTCGTAGAAGAGGAACTCTCCAAAGCCGGTGCGCTCCACCCGCTTGAGGAACTGCTTGGGCATGATCTGATCTGTGTCGACGTCGGCGCGGTCGAGGTGGGTGACCTTGCCGGAGATGGTGCTGATCGGGTCCATGATGTCCTCCTAAGACCAGTCGCGGATATCAGTGAAGTGCCCCTCGATGGCGGCAGCCGCGGCCATCTGTGGCGAGACGAGATGCGTGCGCCCTCCTCGTCCTTGGCGGCCCTCGAAGTTGCGATTCGACGTGGAAGCGCACCGCTCACCGGGCGAGAGGGTGTCGGGGTTCATTCCCAAACACATCGAACAGCCCGCCACCCGCCAGTCAAAGCCCGCGGCACGGAACACCTCATCCAGGCCCTCCGCCTCGGCTTGAGCCTTCACCTGCTGGGAGCCGGGCACCACCATCGCGTTGACCGAGGGTGCGACTTTGCGTCCCTGCACCACTGCGGCGGCGGCACGGAGGTCGCCGATGCGGGAGTTGGTGCACGAGCCGATGAACACTCGGTCGATTGCAATCTGCTCGATGGGTGTTCCCGCCTGCAGTCCCATGTAGTGAAGAGCGCGCTCGGTGGCCTCGCGGTCGGCGGGGCTGTTGAAATCATCGGGCGAGGGTACGGAGGCGCTCACCGGCGCCACCATCCCAGGGGTCGTGCCCCACGTCACCTGAGGGGAGAGTGCGGCGGCGTCCACCACCACGTCACTGTCGTAGGTGGAGCCCTCATCGGAGCGCAGCGAGCGCCAGCGGGCGATCGCCTCATCAAGCTCGGCGCCGGAGGGCGCGCCGGGACGGCCACCCTCCCAGCGCGGACCGGGGTCGGTGAACCACTCGAAGGTGGTGTCGTCGGGGGCGATCATCCCCGCGCGACCGCCGGCCTCGATGGTCATGTTGCAAACGGTCATGCGCCCCTCCATCGAGAGGGCCTCGATCGCGGGGCCAACGTACTCGACCACGTGCCCGGCGGCGCCGCCGACACCGATCTGGCCGATCGTGCCGAGGATGAGATCCTTGGCGGTGACCCCGAAACCAAGTGCGCCGCCGTAGCGGATGCGCATCGAGCGGGGACGGTGCTGGACCATGCACTGGGTGGCAAGCACGTGCTCCACCTCGGAGGTGCCGATGCCGAAGGCGAGCGCACCGAACGCGCCGTGGGTGGCGGTGTGGGAGTCGCCGCACACCACCGTCATGCCGGGCTGTGTCACCCCCAACTCGGGGCCTATCACGTGCACGATCCCTTGGCGGTCGGAGCCGAGCGAGTAAGCGGGGATACCGAACTCGGCGCAGTTGCGCTCGAGCGTTTCCACCTGCACGCGGGAGAGCTCGTCCTTGATGCGGGCCGCCACGGGGGTGCCGTCTGTGGGGGTGTTGTGGTCGGCGGTTGCCAACGTGCGGTCGGGCCTGCGTACCTTGCGTGAGGCGAGCCGCAACCCATCGAACGCCTGCGGCGAGGTGACCTCGTGCACGAGATGCAGGTCGATGTACAGCAGTCCATCGGCAACCTCGTGGGTTTCCCAGATCTTCTCGAACATGGTCTTGGGCATGACTCTCCTAGCTACGTCGTAGTCCGGCGGAGACGACCGCAAGGAAAGCGGCCTCCGCGTCTGTTGGGTTCTCGAAATGGTGGGGAAGATCGGCGTCGAAGGTGACACAGTCGCCCTCGAAGAGCTCGTAGCGCCGGCCGTCGCAGACGAGAGACACGGCTCCACGCTCGACCAGCGCCGTCTCACGCGAGCCGGGCTCGTGCATGGGCGGATCGTCGGGCGCGCCGGTGGCGCCGGCGGGAGCGAGCGTGTGGCGCGAGAGCTCGGCGCGCTGCCCGGGCTGCGCGGGAGTAAGCACCTCGAAGCGGTGGCCGCGCTTGGGGTTCCCCCCGCCCGAGCGCTGGGAGGCGCGGACGATCGTGACGGAGCTGCCCTCGTCCAGGCGCAAGAGTTGAGAGAGCCGCAGATCGAGCCCCGCGGCGATGCGGGCGGCGACGGTGAGCGTGGGACTGGTCTCCCCTCGCTCGACTTGGGAGAGCATCGGGGCGCTCACGCCAGAGCGCTCGGCAAGGTCGCGTAGGGAGAGCGAGGATGCCTCGCGCAGCGCCTTCACACGCGCGCCGATGACGGCGGAGTCGAAGGCTTCCCAACTGGGGTCGGCGGTCGGGCCTGTGGACTCTGGACGCGGCCGTTTCTTAGCCTTGGCTGTCGTCATACATATGTACGTTATCACAGACGACCGAGCAGCGGGGGTGCTCACCATGCAGAAAGGCCGCCGGGAGGGAGAAGAAAGGCCCTCCCGGCGGGAGCAAACCTCCTCGAGCTTCGAGAAGGGGAAAGGGAGACCAGAGCGAGAAACATCGTTCCACGTTCTCGGTCCCGGTGAGAGCATCCCACCGGAAACACTTGTTGTCAATACTGAGGTGCGACGCGAGAGAGTTAGGCAGCGGTCTCGGGCAGGCCGATACGCTCGCCCTCACGCGCCCGCATCACCCCGATCGAGACCGCCCGCACATAGGCCCGCGCGGCGGCCTCGATGATGTCGGTGGAGACACCCTGGCCGGCGCCCGTTTGGCCTTGCACCTCGACAACCACCGAAACCTCGCCGAGCGCGTCCTGGCCCGCGGTGACGGCGTCGACACGGAACTCGCGCAGGGCGGCGTCGATGCCGGTGGCGGCGTTGATGGCACGGAAGATGGCATCGACGGGACCATCCCCGGAGGACTCGCCTGTACGGATGGTTTCTTCGACGTTGACGTTCACCCGCGCGATCGGGGGACGCTCCGAGGAGGCGGAGACCTCGAAATCGACAAACGAATACGCGGCGACGTCGTCGGAGCGCAGCTCGTCGGTGACTAGCGCCTCCAGGTCCATCGCGGTGACCTGCTTCTTGCGGTCGGCGATCTCCTTGAAGCGCTTGAAGGCGGTGTTGAGGGTGGAGCCCTCCACCTTGAAGCCCATCTCCTCCAGGGCCTGGCGCAGGGCGTGGCGGCCAGAGTGCTTGCCAAGGACGATCGCGTTTGACTTCAACCCGACGGTGGTGGCGTCCATGATCTCGTAGGTGGCGGGCTCCTTCAGGACGCCGTCCTGGTGGATGCCGGCCTCGTGCGCAAACGCGTTGCGACCCACGATCGCCTTGTTGGGTTGCACGGGGTAGCCGGTGAGACGGGAGACCAGACGGGAGGTGCGGGCGATCTCGGTGGTGTCGATCCCCGTCCACAACCCCAGCGCGGGTTGGCGGGTGCGCAGCAGCATGACGATCTCCTCTAGAGAGGCGTTGCCCGCCCGCTCGCCGATGCCGTTGACCGCACACTCGACTTGCCTACAACCCGCCTGCACACCGGCCAGCGAATTGGCGACCGCCAAACCCAGGTCGTCGTGGCAGTGAACCGATACGACCACACTGCGCAGGTCGGGGACCAGCCGGTAGAGCTGCTCGAACATGGAGGCGTACTCGGATGGCATCGTATAGCCGACCGTGTCGGGGACGTTGATGGTCGTGGCGCCCTCGTCCAGCGCGATTTGGATGACCTCAGCCATGTAGGGGATGTCAGAGCGGGAGCCGTCCTCGGGGGAGAACTCCACGTCGTCGGTGTAGGACTTGGCGTGCGAGACGGCGGCTCGCACCTGCCCCTTGACGTCCTCGCGCGTGGTTTGCAGCTTGCGCTCGATGTGGATATCGGAAGTGGCGATGAAGGTATGGATTCGTGCCCCACCCGCCCGCTCGGCGTCGCGGACGGCCTCCCAGGCGGCGTCGATGTCCTGCTTTGCGGTGCGGGCCAGCCCGCAGATCACGGGGCCTTCGACCTCGCGGGCAATCGCTTGCACCGACTCGAAGTCGCCGGGGGAGGTGATGGGGAAACCGGCCTCGATGATGTCCACCCCCAGGCGGGCGAGCTGGTGGGCGATCTCCAGCTTCTCCTGCTTGTTCAGGGAGATGCCCGGCGATTGCTCGCCGTCGCGCAGGGTGGTGTCAAAGATCCTGACCCGATGGCGCTCGTCCTTGGACGGGTTGACGCCGTCTGGGTCGGATGGGGTGTTTGCTGCCGCAGATGCCATGTCGTCCTCGCTTCCTAAGTTCTCTCGCTTACCGGCTTCTCCTTGGGTATGCGGCTACGCGGCCGCCACGCATTATTCCCCCCGAGGGGGGAGGAGAAGAAGTCGAAGTGAGAGAGAGAACGACATATGCGAAACCCAGGGTAGCATCCGACCGGGACGAAGTGGAGCCCTCCCGCGCGCACACACACGCGAAGTGAGGCTTGCTTACGCGCGCACGCGCGAGTCACCCATTTTCGTACAACACCCCTCCCCACCGCCGGGGTGGATTCAGGGAACGAGCACGACCTTGCCGATGTTGCGCCGCTGCGTGAGCATGTCCTGCGCCTCACCGGCTCGATCGAACGGGAACGTGGCGGCGATGACGGGATCGATGGTGCCGTCGTCAAGCAGCTCGCGCAGCGGGGCGATCCAGGGGGCGAGCGTGCCGCGGTCTTGCCACAGGCTGAGCATGTTCAGCCCGATGACGGCCTTCGATTCGGACATCTGCTTGATGAGCGAGAAGCGGGGCATGCGCATGACGGTGCGAAGGGCGGAGACGAGGTTGCGTTTCCCGCCGGAGACGACGCCGGAGGCGCCAAAGGCGATCAGGCGGCCGCCGGGTCGGAGCAGGTTGTAGGAGGTACGCAGGCTCTTACCCCCGAGGGGGTCGAGGATGATGTCGAACTCGGGGAGACCCGCCTTGGCGCCCAGCTCTGAGTAGTCGAGCGCACGGTCCAGCCCCAGCTCGAGAATGCGGGTGTGCTTTGCGGGGGAGGCGGTGCCGTAGATCTCACCGGCGCCGAAGCGGCGGGCGAGTTGAATCGCGGCGATACCGACTCCCCCACCGGCGGAGTGGATGAGCACCCGCTCGCCCGGTTGGATCGAGCCATATCCGACCAGCGCCGCCCAGGCGGTGGCGTAGTTGACCGGGATGGCGGCTCCCTGCTCGAAGGTGAGCCTGTCGGGGAGGATGACCGCGTCGGTCTCGGGGACGCACACCTGTGAGGCATATCCGCGGAACTTGGTGCCGGCAAGGACACGTTGGCCGCGCTCGAGATCCTCGACGCCTTCGCCAAGATCTATGACGGTGCCCGCCACCTCGTAGCCGACGACACAGGGGGGCTTTGGCGCGTCGGGGTAGACGCCGATGCGGGCCATGACATCGGCGAAGTTGATACCGCAGGCGGCAACGTCGATGCGGACCTCACCCGGTCGCAGAGGAGGATCGGAGCGTTCGAACACCTTCAGGACGTTGGGACCACCGTGCTTGGTGATTTCGACCGCTTGCATCGGCCGACGAGATTACTTGATTAGTTGGGATCCGGTCGTGCCCGCCCGGGAGTGGAAGCCGGTGGCGCCCTTCGGGCGAGTAGACCGCCGCGGAATGGGGAGCGCGTGCTCGGCTAGAGGACGACAGCCCAGCCCGAGACGAAGCCTTCTGAGGCGACGATCTCCGAGACGACCTCAGGTGGGACGAGGGCGTCGGTGGTGACCACCATCGCGGCGAGGCCTTTGCCGTCGACGTTCGAGACATCGGGCTTGGCCGCCTGCCCCCCGAATGGGGGGTCCGGGGTGTGGCCGATGGCGGCGGAGGAAATGTTTATGCCGTGGGCGCCAAAGATGGTGCCCACGCGGCCGATCATGCCGGGGAGGTCGGCGTAGCGGAAGACACAAACGTAGGGGGTGAGCTCGATCGTGAGGCGCCGGCCCTGGACCTCGACCAGATGAGGGACGCGGTTGGGTCCGATGCCCGTGCCCGCGACAGCGACCTTCTCGCCACCGGCGACGACGGTGACGCGGATGAGCTCGTTGAAGTCCTGGGCCTCTGAGACCGACTTCTCCTCGACCACGATCCCGCGCTGTTGGGCCATGCTCGGGGCGTTTACGAGGTTGACCTGCTCCTCGGTGCGGCCCTGCAGGGCCCCCTCGATGACGGCGAGCGAGAGCATGCGTGTGTCGAAGTCGGCGATGCGTCCCATGAAGGCGGCCTCGATGCGCTCAACCGAAGATCCAGCGGCCAGCTCCATCGCTAGGCGGCCGAGCTTTTTGGCGAGGGGGAGGAAGGGGGCGAGTACCTCCATGTCCTCCGCGCCCACGGAGGGGATGTTGACCGCGGTGGAGACCACCCCGCCGGTGAGGGCAGCGACGATCTGCTCGGCCGACTGGAAGCCCGCGCGGTCGGTGGCCTCGGCGGTGGAGGCACCGAGATGGGGAGTGACGACGACGTTGGGGTAGCCCTGAAAGAGGGGGTAGTCAACGATTGGCTCGGAGGGGAACACGTCGAGCGCGGCGCCCCCCACCTTGCCGGAGTCAAGCGCATCCTTCAGAGCGGCGTCGTCGATGAGTCCGCCGCGGGCGACGTTGAGGATGCGCACCCCGTCGCGCATCTTGGCGAACTGGGAGGCGTCGAGCCAGCCTTCGGTGTCCGGTGTCTTTGGCAGGTGGATCGTGATGAAATCTGCCTGCGCGCATACCTCATCGGAGGAGGTGGCCTTCTCGACTCCGAGCTCCTTGTAGCGCTCGGCGGAGACAAAGGGGTCGAAGGCGATCACGCGCATGTTGAAGCCACGGGCGCGCTGGGCCACGAGTTGGCCGATACGTCCGAAGCCAAGGATGCCGAGCGTCTTCTCATACAGCTCGACGCCTGAGAACTTGGAGCGCTCCCACTTGCCGGAGGTGAGCGAGGCGTGCGCTTGGGGGATGTTGCGAGCGAGCGCCAGCAACATCGCCATCGTGTGCTCGGCGGCGGTGACGACGTTAGATTGAGGGGCGTTGGCGACAACGATCCCGCGGGCGGTGGCGGCGGGGACATCGACGTTGTCTACCCCCACCCCGGCACGGCCGATGACACGCAGGCTCGTGGCCTTCGCGATCAGCTCGGGGGTCATCTTCGTGGCCGAGCGGATGAGGATGCCGTGGTAGTCGCCGATGCGCTCTGAAAGCTGCTCATCCGACCAGTCGATGCCGAGATCCAGGTCGAAGTGATCTTCAAGCAGTTTAATGCCGGAGTCGCCGACCTTCTCCTTGACTAGCACCTTCAGGCGCTCTTGCTCACTGGGATGGGCGCCGATGCGGGTATCGCTCTCTGTGGCGCTCATTGGGTGATCCTTTCTACCACCCAGTCGATACAGGCGGTGAGCGCCCGCACATCAGAGGGGTCGATGGCAGGGAACATGCCGATGCGCAACTGGTTGCGACCCAGCTTGCGGTAGGGCTCGACGTCCACGATGGAGTTGGCACGCAGCGTGGAGGCGAGCAGCTTCGCGTCTAGGGCAGGGTCGAAGTCGATCGTGCCCACCACCAACGAACGGTTGGCGGGGGCGGAGACGAAGGGGGTGGCAAAAGTGGAGCGCTCGGCCCAGTTGTAGAGATGCGACGAGGACTCGCGCGTGCGGGCAACGCAGCCCTCGAGCCCGCCCAGGGAAAGCATCCAGCGGATCTGCTCGGAGAGCAGAAACAGCGATGCAAGCGCCGGGGTGTTGTAGGTCTGGTTTTTGAGCGAGTTTTCAAGGGCGATCTGGAGAGAGAGAAACGCGGGGGTGAAACGTGAGGTGGACGCGACCTGCGCGATGCGCTCCTGGGCGGCCGGGCTGAGCAGCGCAAGCCACAACCCACCGTCGGCGGCGAAGGACTTCTGCGGCGCGAAATAGTAGGCGTCGGCTTGAGAGATGTCGACCGGGAGGCCCCCGGCGCCAGAGGTGGCGTCGATGAGTACCAGTGCATCCCCAGCGTCTCGCGGTCGCAGCACAGGGGTCATGACGCCGGTGGAGGTCTCGTTGTGCGCCCAGGCGATGACATCGACCGGAGCCCCCTCGATCCCCGCAAGCGCCGCGTCGAGCTCCTCGGCGGAGGGGGAAGAGCCGGCCTCGGCCTTCACGACCACAGGGTCGTCGAGAAACGGTGCCTCAGAGGTGACGGTGGCGAACTTCTGTGAGAACTCGCCAAAGGAAAGGTGCAGCGCACGGCGCTCGATGAGCCCGAAGGAGGCGGCGTCCCAGAAGGCGGTGGCGCCGCCGTTACCAAGCGCTACCTCATATCCCTCGGGAGCCGAGAACAGGTCGGACAGACCCGCGCGGATCTCACCGACAAGGTCCTTCACCGGAGCCTGGCGGTGGGAGGTGCCCATGATTGCGGCGCCCTCTGTGGCGAGCCCGGCAAGCGCCTGCGGCCTGACCTTCGACGGCCCGCAGCCAAAGCGCCCGTCGGCGGGCTTCAGCCCGTCGGGGATGACAATCTCGGTGCTTGAGTCTGTGGGGTTCGGTGGCGTCATCGGGGCATCCTCGGTATGTCGATAGAAGAAGGATGCCCAGGCGCGCGGCTCAATGTCTCGCCGCTCCCCGGTGGTTCACTCCACCTGAAGCGCCAGTCGCGACGAGGAAGGCGAGTGTAGCGAACCCAGCTAGAGCTAGACCTCGACGCTCAGACGCGCTCTAGGCGGTCACTGAAGAACTGCTCGAAGCCACCGTCGACTGTCCTGAAGTAGCTTGAGTGGGTCTTTTCGATGGTCGCACGCGAGTCAGCGCCGAGCAGCACGATGTCGAGATCGTCTCGTCCGAAGTTCTCCTTCTCGATCTCCTCGTAGGCCGTAAGCGCCTTGTCGTAGTCGTCGAACTCGGTCACGACCGCCTTAGCGGCCGCGATGTCATAGACCACGAGGAAGTGGCGAATCTCCTCAACGTCCATCGTCGCTCCTTGTCTGAGAGGATGTCAGATATGGCTTGGCAAGCCTGTAGCGGCTGGTGAGATCGACCATGAACTTCTCGGGTGGCTCTTCAGATGCTTCTCTCATCGCAAAGAACTCGCTCATAGCCAAATAGTAGGCATGAACGAGCTCAGAGCCCTTGCCCGACTTGAAGTCGACATGGAGATAACGGGAGTCAAGCTCGACTTGGTTGGCCCAGAGGTCCTGGAGCGCAGTCCTTATCTGCAGCTCGATCTTCACGCCCTTCTTCACCACGATGAGATGCAGCGCCCGGTAACCAGAAGGCTTGGGATCGCGTACGTAGTCGCGATAGCGATGAACCGTCCAGTTCTTTCGCAAGCGCCGAGTGACCTCGTCCGCCGTGTCCTGACTCGGAAGAATCGCCCTGACACCTCCGACATCCTCCATACGACTCAACTGCATCGTTGGATATCGATTGAGCTTGTCGAGGATGGTTGAGAACTTCTTCAAGCGTTGAGTGACGGAAACGTTTGCCGACGATGTGGCCGAGTGAGGCCGGATGTAGTGACGAAGGTTCGCGCTCGTCGCACGGAGCGGCCCGGCGTGCATATCGCGCCAGCCCTCGACGAGACCCATATCGGCGATCGCCTGCCTGCCCTTCTCAGGTCCGAACTCCGCGCCAGAAAGCAGTTCTATGCGAAGCTGCGCGAGACGTCGTGCAGCCTTGTTGACCTGGCTCACCGTGCCGGCGCGTGGTTGGACAAAGGCCGGGCGAGACATGGCTAGATCCTAGCCTTGGCTGATGAGAGCGCTACACGTTCTCAGAACGACGTCTTGATCCAGTCCATATGCTCGCGCAGCTCGCCGCCCACATGCTCGACCTGGGTGTCGGCCTGCTCGGCGCGCATGCGCAAGAAATTCTCCTGGCCGGCGCGGTTCTCGGCGATCCACTCACGCGCGAAGTCGCCGTCTTGGATCTCCTTGAGGATCTGTCGCATCGCGGCGCGCGTCTCCTTGGTGATGACGCGGGGACCACGCGTGTAGTCGCCGTACTCGGCCGTGTTGGAGATCGAATAGCGCATCCCCGCGAGACCCTTTTCGTACATGAGGTCGGCTATGAGCTTGAGCTCATGCAGGCACTCGAAGTAGGCCATCTCCGGGTCATACCCCGCCTCGACCAGCGTCTCAAATCCTGCTTGCACCAGCTCTGAGGCGCCACCGCAGAGAACGGCCTGCTCGCCGAAGAGGTCAGTCTCGGTCTCGTCCTTGAAGGTGGTCTCGATGACCCCTCCGCGGGTGCAACCGATGCCCTTGGCGTAGGCGAGCGCGAGCGCGCGTGCATTGCCTGTTGCGTCCTGGGCGACGGCGATCAAGCCGGGGACGCCCGAGCCCTCCGTGAACTGGCGGCGCACGAGGTGTCCGGGGCCCTTGGGGGCGACCATCCCGACATCCACTCCTGGCGGGGGCACGACCTCGCCATAGTGGATCGAGAAGCCGTGGCCAAAGAGGAGCATGTTGCCCTCGGCGATGCCGTCTGAGATTTCATCCCACACTTGGTGGTGGAGCTCGTCGGGGACCAACATCATCACGAGGTCACCGCGCGAGGCGGCCTCGACGGGTGAGAGCACCTCGAGGCCTTCCTCGCGGGCCTTACCGGCAGAGGTTGAGTCGGGGCGCAACCCAACGACGACGGACACACCGGAGTCCTTCAGGTTGAGCGCGTGGGCGTGGCCTTGTGAGCCGTAGCCGATGATTGCGACGGTCTTACCGCCGCGCCCCCCGGACGGGGGGTCGAGGAGCGTTAGGTTGGCGTCGTCGTCATAGAGCATGGCGGCAGGTTATCCCACCGGTGGCGCAAGCAGCCTGGCGAGACGTTCAAGCCGTGCCCACTCCCGCCAATGTGCTCATCGGTATCTCGAGCGAACCGTCGGCGGCGGTGAACTCGGAGAGGCGCTTGGCAAGCGCGGCACGGATGTCAGCGATCTCCGTCTCCGGACGCGAGAGGACGGCATCGTGGAAGTTGCGGGAGAGGTCGAGTGTGGTGTCCCAGAACTCATCGAAGCTCGGGACACGCTGGGTAAGGTCGAGACGTTGCACCCATGCCTCTTGAAAGCCCGCCCCTTCCAGTAGGGCGCGCATGCGTTGCTTATCACCCAGCGCAAATGGCCCGGGCGCTCCAGGAGGAGGTGGATCGGTGAGGCCCCGCTCGATCAGCTCGGCGGCGGGATGCAGCGCCCATGGGTTGTGCTCGAGCGAATCCCAAACCGCGAGCGCCACGTGGCCTTCGGGGCGCAGCACCCGGCGTGTCTCAGCGAGTGCAGCCGCGGGGTCGGCCATCAGCATGTACCCCCAGCGGCACAGCACAATGTCCACCGAGGCGACGGGGAGGTCGATCCATTCGGCGTTGAGTACCTGAAACTCGACGTTGGTGAGGCCAAGTTCTCCGGCGCGTTTGCGCGCGCCGTCGAGCATCGCGTCGGCTTGGTCCGATGTTATGACTCCGCCCACAGGAGCGACCAGTTCGGCTGCAAGGAACCCCGTCTCCCCCAGTCCCGCGGCGAGCTCCAGCACACGCTGGCCGGGTTGGGGGTCGACCGCGTCGATCATCCAGTGCGATACGGGCTCTGAGAGTTGGCGCAGTGTGTCCTGGCGGGCAACCCACCCCGAAGCGGCCTCTTCCCAGTGCTCGAGGCTCGCCGCGCGGTGTGCGCGCGAGGCCTCGTCGCCGTGCTCTTCCTCAGGTTGAACCACGGTCATTTCAGTATCCCTTCATAGCTCCCTGCGCAGTAGCTTGCCAGAGCGCGTGCGTGGGAGCGGTGCCGAGACAAACTCGACGCGCTTTGGCACCTTGAAAGGTGCAAGTAGAGAAGCGCAGTGCGCACGCAGGTCGTCCTCATCGAGGGTGGTTGAAGGTAGGACGATAGCCACCACCGCCTCCCCCCACTGCTCATCTGGGCGCCCCACAACCGCCGCCTCAGAGACAGCAGGGTGCGATTCGAGTACCCCCTCCACCTCGCTGGGGGAAACGTTCTCACCACCGGAGACGATCGTGTCAGAGGCACGCCCGCTCACGTGCAAGTGGCCGTGGGTGTCGAGATGCCCGAGATCTCCGGTGTGAAGGAAGCCATCCTCACCGAGTGAGACGGGGGCGACGGTTGGGCCGGCCACGAAGATCTCCCCGTCGCTTGAGATCTTCACCTTCGTACAAAACAGGGAGGGTCCGTTGGTAGTGACTTGCGAGCAGGCCTCAGTGAGCCCGTAGGTGGGGGCCACCGGCACGCCGGCGGCGCGGGCGCGGTGAATCAGCACATCGGGCACTGGGCCGCCGCCGGTCAGCGCGTAACGCAAACGCGGGGGGTTGCTCAAACCCGCGTCGAGCAACCGGGAAAGCGTGGTAGAGACGAGCGACACAAGCGTGACTTCCTCCTCCATCAGGGAGGCGAGCGCGAGCTGGGTGTCAAAGCGCTCGTGCACCACAGCGGTGGTGGCGTAGATACAGGAGCGCACAAGGATCGACAACCCGCCCACGTGGGAGACGGGGAGCGCGGGACAGAGCCACCTCTCCGCGGGATCGACCCCGAGCGCCACACCCGAGCCAAGCGCCGACCACAGAAAGTTGCCGTAGGTGAGCTCCACGGGTCTAGGGGCAGAGGTTGTACCCGAGGTGTGGATTACCGCGCAAACCTCCCCCAGGTCGTGGGTACGGGCATTTATCTCCCAAACTCCATCGCCTCCCCCCACTCGCAACCCCTCCCCCGAAGGCCCGCGGGCGAGGGGCTCTTCGACCAGCACACGACAGCCGGCCCCCACATGCCTGCGCTCGGGAGCGGTGAGCCGCAGGTCCACAGGGACCGCCACCGCACCCAGCAGAAAGCAAGCGTGGAGCGCTTGGGCGAACGCGATACCGGGTGGGAGCACGATCCCCACGCGCTCGCCCTTCCGTGCGCCGCGCGCTTGTAGCTCGCTCGCCCCCGCGCGTGCCGCCGACCACAGCTCGCCGTAGGTGAGCCGCTCTTGGGGCGTCTGGACCGCGGTCAGCCCGGGGGTAGAGCGGGAAGCGCGGTGAAGCCATGCCTCGACCTGCATTGCCCATAGGCTAGCTGCCGGGAGGCGCTGGGTTTTGCCGTTCAGGAGCTAGCCTTCGCGTGCGCACACACGCGCGTGTCACCCATTTTCAAAGACACCAACAACCCACGGGTAGGACAGGAGAGTCGCGCACCTTGACCACCACCTGGATCACAGCAGGCAGCTACACCGATATCCGCTACGAGAAGACCGCCGCCGCCGAGGGAGAGCCGTGCATCGCGAAGATCACGATCAACCGCCCGGAGGTGAGAAACGCCTTCCGCCCACACACCGTGGTGGAGCTCTCAAAGGCCTTCGAGCAGGCACGCGAGGACACAGAGGTGGGCGCGATCGTTCTCACTGGAGAGGGCCCGCTCGCCTTCTGTTCGGGGGGAGACCAGCGCGTGCGGGGCGACTCCGGGTATCTCTCAGATGACGAGCCGGGGAAGGCCGGTGTGGGGCGCTTTCACGTAACCGACCTGCACGTGCAGATCCGACGGCTGCCAAAGCCCGTGGTGGCGATGGTGGCGGGGTATGCGGTAGGTGGAGGGCACGTGTTGCACCTCATCTGCGACCTCACGATCGCCGCCGATAATGCCCGCTTCGGACAAACCGGACCGCGCGTGGGTTCCTTTGACGGGGGCTTTGGGGCGGGGCTGTTGGCCAACGTGGTGGGCGTGAAGAAGGCGAAGGAGATCTGGTTTCTGTGCCGCCAGTACGACGCTCAGGAAGCGCTTGCGATGGGGCTCGTCAACACGGTGGTCCCGCTCGATCGCTTGGAGGAGGAGACGGTGGGGTGGTGCAGGGAGATGCTTGCCCTCTCCCCCTTCTCCCTGCGTCTGTTGAAGGCCTCCTTCAACGCCTCCGAGGACGGGTTGGCCGGCATCCAGCAGCTCGCCCACGACGCCAACCTGCTCTTCTACGGCAGCGAAGAGGCCAAAGAGGGCCGCGAGGCATACAAGGAGAAGCGACAACCCAACTTCGACCAGTTCCCGCGGAGGGCGTGAGGATGAGGATTTTTTGCCACCACCCGGTGTCCCCAAAGAGAAGTTCGTGAGCTCCCTCGAGAGCATCGCACGCAAGCCGGCCGCCGAGCGGGCGACGAACACCGTGCACATCTGGGTGATGGCCGCCCGCCCGCGCACCCTTCCGGCAGCGGTGGCCCCCGTGCTCGTGGGTACATCGCTCGCGCTCGGTGCCGGCCATTTCCATGCACTTGCGTTCGTGGCGGCACTGCTGGGGGCGATTTTCATCCAGGTGGGGACGAACCTCTCAAATGACTACTCCGATGCGCGTAGGGGCGCCGACACCGAGGACAGATTGGGCCCGGTACGGGTGACCGCCGGTGGGTTGGTGCCCCCAGGAAGGGTGTTGTTCGCCACGTACGTAACGTTCGGGTTGGCGGTGCTGTGCGGGGTGTACCTCGTGGCAGTGGCGGGATGGGAGCTGATCGCGGTGGGTGGCGCGTCGATCCTCGCGGGGGTGCTCTACACGGGCGGACCTCGCCCATACGGGTATGAGGGGTTGGGGGAGCTGTTCGTGTTCCTCTTCTTCGGGATTGTGGCGGTGAGTGGGTCGTACTTCGTGCAGGTGCAACAGCTCCCGTGGGAGGCCTTTGCGTGCGCGGTGCCGGTGGGGCTGTTGGCGAGCGCAATCCTCGTGGTGAACAACGTACGCGACCTTGAGACCGACAGGCGCGCCGGCAAGCGCACTCTGGCGGTGCGGCTCGGTAGAGAGCGCACGAGGGTGCTCTACGCAGCGATGGTGGGTGGCGCCTTCCTGCTGGCCCCGCTCCCCTGGTGGCTGGGGTCGATGACCCCCTGGCTGCTTCTCCCCTGGCTTGCCATCCCGCTCGCGGTGCCGCTCGTGAAGGTAGTGCGGACACGCACCGACGGCCCCACACTCAACGGGGCGCTCGCGAAGACGGGGATGCTGCAACTCGTGTTCTGTTTGCTCCTCTCGGCGGGCATCCTCCTGAGCGGAGGGATCGGGTCCTGAGGCGACCCTCCGATTCCGTCTTGAAGCTCACCGTCCGCCGCCACTCGCTGCGGTTGCGCGAGCCGCTTGAGACCTCCTACGGGAGGGTGAACGAGCGCGAGCTGCTCGCGGTGTCGCTGACCGGTGAGGACGGGGTGACGGGCTACGGCGAAGCCGCGCCGCTGGAGCCCTACGACGGGGTGAGCATCGAGCGCGTGGAAACGGCCCTCGATCTCTACCGCCCCGTCGTAGAAAACGCCGAGGGGATGAACGGTGCGGAGATCGTGGATGCGTGCCGGCGTGTGGACGATCTCCCTGAGGCGTTCGCCGCGATCGACCTCGCGTTGTGGGATCGCGCGGGACGGCGTACCGGAAGACCGGTGGCGTCGCTCATCACCGACACCCCCGCGAAGGCGGTGAGTGTGAATGCAACCCTCTCCGCCCTCGATCGCGCAAGCGCCGGGGAGCAGGCGCGCCAAGCGGTAGATGAGGGCTTTAGTTGCCTGAAGGTGAAGGTGGGGGTCGGCGATGACGCGGGCAGGTTGGCGGCGGTGCGGGCGCTCGCCGGGGCGGAGGTGGCGCTGCGGGTAGACGCTAACGGGGCATGGGATGTGGAGGAAGCGGTGGCCTCCATCGAAGCACTCGCTTCCTGCGGGTTGGAGCTGGTGGAGGAGCCGGTGCACGGGTTGGCGGCGGTAAGGCAAGTGCGCGAGCGGGTGGCCACACGGGTGGCGATCGACGAGACCGCCGCCGAGCACGGCGCGCTCACCGCCGGTGTGGCCGACGCGGTGTGCCTGAAGATCTCCCGCTGCGGGGGCATCTCAGGTTTGCTCGCCGCTGCCACGCTCGTGCGGGCCTCAGGGGCCGAGCCCTATATCGCGTCCACGCTTGACGGTCCGTTGGGTGTAGCCGCCGGTGTGCACGCCGCCGCCGCGCTCGCCTCGCGCGGGCCGCTACCGCCGTGTGGGCTTGCGACGCTCGGGATGTTTGAGGGGATCGACAACCCACTTGCGCCCGGGCGGGGTGAGATCTCGATGCCAACCGGTGCCGGGCTTGGTGTGGAGCCGCTATAGCCCAGCCTCCTTGCCTGCACTCTCGCATCCGTGCGGCCCGCGACACCCGCATCGCACGGGGCGCACCAACCGCACAACGCTCTAGGCGATCGCGTCGGCGACAGCCCACGGGCACTCGAGCGCCAGCACGTGACCGCCGGGAGCGAGCTTGAACGTGGCGTGCGGGAGCAACTCGGCCATGCGTTGCCCAAGTGCACGAAACTTAACGTCGCGCTCGCCGACGAGAATCGCGACGGGCATCATGAGCTCGTGCAAGCGTCCCCAAAGCGGCTGCATCTCCCCTGTGCCCACCCCGCGCAGCGACGCCGCGATGCCCTCCGGCCGGTTACACAAATGATCGGCTCGAGCGAGCGCGTCAACCTCAGGTGGGTCCTCAGCGAACATCGCTTGCGAGCGCCAACGGTCTACGAACCGCTCGATAGTGCCCTGCTCGATCTCGTCGGCAAGGAAGTGGTCGCGCTCACTACGCACCGCACGCTCGCCGTCGTCTTCGATTCCCGCCGTCCCAGATACAAGCACCAGTCGCGTAACCCGCTCCGGTGCCGCCAAAGCAACGTGGAGCGCGATACGCCCACCCATCGAATAACCCACCAGCACGAACCGCTCAGGACTGCGCTCCAGCACGCTCGCCACGCAACCGTCGAAGTCAATCGGCCTCGGCGCGTCCACCCGATCGCCGTGCCCGGGAAGGTCGAGCGCCAGCGGGCGATACCGTTCGGCAGGCAGATGCTCTACCACCCGATCCCACGCGCGGTGCGTGCCGCCGAAGCCGTGGAGCAGGACGAGGTTCTCTCGCAACGCGCTCAAGCGGCCAACGCTGCCGCGAGGTCACCCGGCGCGAGATGCACCGGCGGCCACGTCAACTTCAACTCGCCCTCACGCTCAAGCGTCCACCGGACATTCATCAAGATGATGCCGATCACATTGTCATCCTCGTCGTATTCGACGTTGTGCCCCTCATCGGTCGCGAACGCGGTAGCAGGCTTGCGCGGTCTGCCAATACTCAGGTAGAGCACGTCACCACGCTCGTCGTAGTGCCAATGATCGAACTCGATGCCGGAGATGTTGATCTTCATAGTCATTCCCTTGGATCGTTACGTTGGACGAAGGCCGTGACGATCCATGCCGGACGATCATTGAAGTCTACGAC
>DASXNB010000014.1:0-60368 GCA_036495305.1 Solirubrobacteraceae bacterium
CCCCCCCCCGCGACCGGCTCCATGGCGTCCAGATAGGGAGTGCTGGACGTCTGCCTGTCCCGGTGGATGATGCGCCATCTCCACCGCCCTCGGGTCGGGGGGCGGCGCTGAGACCGCGACGGCGCGGTCGGGGCAGTTTGAGGGCTTTCGCATCTGCCACATGCTCCCCGTCACGGGCGGCGCGGTCATCCGCACGCACCACTAGCCGCAATCGGGGGTTTTCCACACCGGCGATCCTGGAACTCCCTGACGTGAGATCCCTCAGGAAGCGTGGATGAGACCGCGTTTGAGCGCGTATGCCACGAGCTCCGCACGCGAAGACAGGTTGAGCTTCTGCTGGATGTGCGCGCGGTGGGTCTCCACGGTGCGCACCGACAGGTAAAGCCGCTCTGCGATCTCCGCGTTGGTGTGGCCGAGCGCGATCAGGCGCAGCACATCGACCTCACGCTCGCTGAGGTCGTCCGGCGGGCCGGGAACAGGCTCTGAGGCAAGCCGAGCGCCTAGGCGGGGGTTGAGGTAGCTCTCGCCGCGGGCGGCTCTGCGCACCGCCTCCACCAACTCGTCGTCGGCGGCCTCCTTGAGCACATATCCGATCGCACCGGCGCTGAGGGCGTGGCGGGCGAAGGCCGGCTCCTGTTGCATAGTGAGCACCACGATCTGCGTATCGGGGTTGCTCTCACGGATCGACGGGATCGCCTCGAGGCTCGAGCCACCGGGCATGTTGAGGTCGAGCACAAGTACGTTCGGTTTGTGGCCGCGCACATAGCGCTGGGCGCTTTCGACGTCACCGGCCTCGGCTACCACCTCGAAGTCCGACTCGCTCTCCAGCAACAGCTTCAGCCCGCTGCGCACCACCGCGTGATCGTCTGCGAGCACGACGCGAATCGTGTCTCCGGTGGACTCCCTCTTCTCATCCATGGCGCCCTCGGTTTGTTGGCTCTGGCCTGTCATGGCCCGGACGCTACAGCTCGGTGGCGACGTCCGCTCGCGGCAAATTACCGATGTTGGCGCGGGGCGATACGGATTCGGCGCGCAAAAAAGACCCAGATGATGGAGTGCCGTATCGCGCTAAATCCCTTCGCCGGGCAGAAACTCGTTGGTGAACGGCGGTAGGGCGGCGGTGTTGGGGTTTGACCGGATCAGCCCGTGTGCGAGCATCCAACGGCCAAATACGGCCCAGGCATTGGGGTTCTGCCAACCGTAGGGCTTTGAGTGTTCTGCGGGGAGCGTTGCCGCAAGCGTCTTCTCGAGCGACGTCACCTGCAACTTGAGTTGCGCGCTGGGGTTGGCGGCCACGATCAGCGAAGCGGCGGTTTGAGGGTTTTCGCGTGCCTTTTGCTCACCGTGTGTGAGGGCTTGCAGGAAGGCGCGCAAATCCTGTCCGCGGGAGCCGGCCTCATCCTCGCGTACAACCAGCACCAGCTCGTTATATGTGGGAACCCCCGCCTTGTCGACGGGGATCACTACGGGGTGCTTGTGGAGCTGTTCAAGTTGCATCGCCTCGTAATTCCAGAACCCACCCAATGTGGCGGCGACCTTGCCCGAAAGCATTGCCGGCACGAGGTTGAAGCCGACGTTCGCTTCCTGCACCGTGCTCGGGTTCACGCCCGCCGCCGCGAGCGCGGTGTGGAGCTCGACCGCCTGGTAGGCGATGCCGGCGGTCCCCACACGCTTGCCCGCGAGGTCCCCGACGCTCCTCACATGCGCCTGCGGGAGCGCAATGATCGAGGTGAGCGGTCGCTGCACGAGCGCGCCGATGGAAACCAGTTTCAGGCCCTGGTCGCGGGCGAGCAGGAGTTGGGGCTCATAGGAAATCGCCATGTCAACCTTCCCGGCGGCGAGCAGCTTCAGCGGTTCCGCCGTTTCACCTGGCACAAGCGGGCGAACATCGAGGCCCACGCTCTTGAAGTAGCCGTCGTGGATCGCCGTATACAGCGCCGCGTGGTCGGCGTTGGGAAACCAGTCGAGCATCACCGTGAAGGGCTTCGCACCCGGGGCGGAGAGGGCGTCCTGCTTGGAGCCACAAGCCGCAATGATCGCCACGCAAGCGCATGCGAGCAGCAGCGACACCACCGCCCTCGCGAGCGGGCCGGTGCGACGGGGGGGTGTGCGTGCGGTGGGGCTTGCGGTCAACGTAGGTCGTCTCCTCATGTGCGGTGGGTCCAGGGGGCGAGCTTGCGCTCGGCGATGCTCAGGGCGTAGAAGCAGGCGATCGCGAACACGAACAGCACCGCTGTGGCGGCATACGCGCGCGGCGTTTGCAGGGCTGTGAGATCCGAGGTGATCTCCCGGCCCAGGCCCGCATAGGGTCCTGAGCTGGGGGTGGACGTCTCGGCGATGAACGCCCCGATGACACCCACCGCCAGCGCGATACGCGCCCCGCTGAGCGCCGCCGGAAGGGCCGCCGGGAGCTCCGCGAAGCGGAACGCCTGCCAGCGTGAGGCGTCGAGCGTGCGTAGAAGCTTCAGCTCGTCCGGGTCCACCGCCGAGAGTCCGTCAACGGTTGTAACCACCACCGGGAAAAAGCAGATGAGGGCGATGACGAACAACTTGGGGAAGATCCCAAAACCCCACCAGAAGCACAGGGGAGCGGCGATCACCGCGATCGGTACCGCTTGGGAGCCAACGGTGTGTGGGTAAACAGCGCGGCGCACCGGTCCCCACAAGTGGATCGCCACCGCCATCGCAAAGCCCGCCACCAATGCCAGCGTTAGCCCGAGCACCACCTCCTTGGCGGTGATCGCGAAGTTAGACCACAACAGCGCCCCGTTGTTCCACACTTCAGCGAACATTTCGTGGGGAGCTGGGAGCAGCAGCGAATCGACTCCGCGTGCGTCGACGTAGAGCTCCCACAAACCGAGAAAGGCAAGCGCCAATAGCAGCGGTGGCAGGACGGGTGTGAGTCGGCGCCTCATATACGCCGGCTACGGGCGAGGGTCTCGAGGGCCTGCTCGCGCAATGCCATCACCTGCCTGTCGGTACGGGTGCGGGGTCGCGGCAGATCGACTGCGAGTTCTGCCACCACGCGCCCGGGGCGGGGGGAGAGGACCGCAACGCGGTCGGCGAGCACGATGGCCTCCTCCACATCGTGTGTCACGAGCACCACCGTCCGCGGCTCGCGCACCAACGCCCCCGTCAGCCACTCCTGCATCTCCTGGCGGGTGATCGCGTCCAGCGCACCGAAGGGCTCGTCGAGGCAGAGTACGGGCTTACCAGAGAGCAGCGTGCGCAGGAAGGCCACGCGCTGGCGCATCCCCCCGGAGAGCTCGTGTGGGCGGGCCCCCTCAAAGCCCTCCAAGCCAAGCTCCGCGAACAGTTGGTTTGCGCGCTCGCGCGCATGTGCACGCGAGTCACCTGCAATCCGCAATGCCAACCCCGCGTTGTCGAGGGCGTTCAGCCACGGCAAGAGGAGATCGCGCTGGGGCATCAACACCGCCGGCTCGCACTCCACGACCCCAGCGTCGGGTTGCTGCAGGCCGCAGATGAGCTCAAGCAGCGTGGTCTTGCCGCACCCGCTCGGCCCCACCACGGCAAGCACCCCACCTGGGGGCATGCTCAGGGACACGCCGTCGAGCGCCTGTAGATGGGCGCCCGCGCGGTCGCGGTAGGCGCGGGTCACCCCCCGCAGGCGCACACCGTGGCGCGGTGTGCGCGACGCAAGCTCGGGGCCGGGCACCTGAGGCGCTTGGCGTTCGTGGGCCTTCTCTTGGGTCTGCACTTCGCTCCCTCCGCGGGCATTACCCCACAGGTTCGAAGGGTCGGCGTCGGGTCGAACGCCATCTCAGCCGGCCTCCGCCAGCTCCCCTGTTGTCACCGTCGATGCTAGCGCGGAGCGGCGATGACCGGACGGGTGAGGGCCTTCACGAAGTCCTCGAGCTGGGCGGTGGTCCAGCACTCAAACGCGGTGCAGTATTGCTCGTAGGCGGCGATCACCGAGTCGCCGTAGTTCCAGTAGAGGCGCGGCTCGGGGTTCAGCCAGAACGTACGGCCCGCACGGGTGGCCACTTGACCGAAGAGGTCGGCGCGGGGGTCGCGCCCGTTGGTGCGGGCGTCGCCGAGGACGATGATGGTGGCGCGGGGGTTGAGGTCGTCTTGGATCAGCTCGAGCAGCTCCGACCACACGCGCCCGTAGTCGGTGTAGCCAGAGATGTCGGCTACGCCCGCGTCTGAGGAGATGCGCTCGGAGACGGCGCGGAAATCGCGCTCGTGGGCGAACACGTCTGTGACCTCGCTGATCCTCTCGATGAACACGAACGAGCGCATCTTGCGAAACGAGTCGTGCAACGCGTGGAGCACCGAGAGGAAGAACACTGACGCGGAGGTGACCGAGGTGGAGACATCGCACAGCACGTAGATCTCCGGGCGGCGGGGGCGGCGGGGGCGGTAGCGCAGCTCGACGGGAACGCCACCGGTTTGCAGGGAGGCGCGCATCGTGCGGCGCACGTCCACGTGGGCATGGTGGCGGTGGCCACGGTTTTGCTTGCCCTGTGTCGCCAGTCGCCGCCGCAGTTGAGTGACCACACGGTGCACCGCAGCCAGGTCGGCGAGCGGACCGGAGGGGAGTGCGCGGTCCATCTCGCCGAGCGGTCGCGAGGGGGGAAGGCGTCCGGAGCGTTGCACCTGGGAGCGTTCGAGCTCCCGCCTCATCAGAGCCTCGAAGCGGCGCAGGGCGTCGCGGGGGACCCCGTCGCGGCGGGGGTCGTCCTCAGGTAGCTCGGGCTGGGGCTCAGCGCGCAATCCGAGGGAGCGGCGGATGCGTTGCACGTCCACGCCGATCACGCCCGAGCCTTGCTCCTGCTGGCCGAACGTGGCGATGGCCATGCGCGCGAGGTCGCGCATCGCGCCCTCCGCGCCTTCGCGCAGGGCGGCCGCGATCTGGCGGCGGAGCGCGTCGAGTTCGGTTTCCGAGAGCTCGCTCAGGTCAGACGCGGCGGTTTGCTCGCCTTCCTCGACGCCCTCGCGCACGGACGCCAGCTCCACGGCGCGGAAGAAGAAGCGGTCGAACACCAGCTCGAAGACACGCCGGTCGTCCTGGGACTTGGCGAGGGTGGCGGCGAGCGCCTCGCGGAAGTCGCCCTGGACGGTCCAGGGGACCTCGCGCAGCACGGCGAAAGCGTCGAGCAACTCGGAGGTGCCGACGGCGACGCCCTCCTCGCGGAGCTGCTCGCCCAGTTCGAGCAACCTTGCGGCCATTCCCTCGGGTGCGGGGGCGCCCGGTTGACTTTGTGGAGGAGGGAGGCTCTCAGGCGGGTTGGGCATCGGCCTCGGCCAGCTTCAGCCCGACGCGCTCGGCGACGATGTCCATGTCGGTGCGGTGCTTGACTATGACCGACATCGTTTCGTTGAAGGTGGAGGCGTCGATGTCTTTGGCGCCGAGAAGGAGCAGTGCGCGCGCCCAGTCGATCGACTCGGCGATGGAGGGGGGCTTCTTGAGGTCGAGCTCGCGCACCATCCCCACCACCTCAACCAGCCTGCGGGCTACCGCCTCTGGCAGGTCGGGGGCGTGCAGGCGCACGATCTCGAGCTCGTGCTCGAGTGCGGGGTAGTCGAGCCACAGGTAGAGGCAACGGCGCTTGAGCGCCTCGGTGAGCTCACGGGAGTTGTTGGAGGTGAGTAGCACCACGGGATGGGTGGTGGAGGCGACGCGCCCCAGCTCGGGGATGGAGATCTGGAAATCGGAGAGCACCTCCAGGAGCATCGCCTCGAACTCCTGGTCGGTCTTGTCGATCTCATCGATCAACAGCACCACCGGCTGCTCGGATGCGATGGCGGACATGAGGGGCCGCGCCAGCAGGAACTCCTCGCCGAAGATGTCCTCCTGCACCGCCTCCCAACCGGTGCCTGAGGCCTCGGCTTGGATGCGCAGGAGTTGCTTGCGGTAGTTCCACTCATACAGCGCCTTGGCCTCGTCAAGGCCCTCGTAGCACTGCAAACGAATCAGCTCGCGGTCGAGGAATCGCGCCAGCGCCTTCGCCAACTCCGTCTTGCCCACGCCCGCCGGTCCCTCCACCAACACGGGCTTGCCGAGCTTGGTGGCGAGGAACGCCACGAGTGCGGTGGAGTCGCTCGGGAGGTAGCCCACGGAGCGCAACCCCGCGGCGACTTCGGTGGAGGAGAGGGGTCCCTCGACGGGCATCGTCGGGGGAATGATAGGGGGCGCTCTGGTTAGGTCCGCTCGGGCGGGGGGTCCTCGAAGGAGAGCTGATCGGACGGTCCGGGAGGGAAGCGTGGGCGCTTGCGCGCCGGATTGCGCGGCGCGGTGGGGTTCGCCGCGGGCGCCGATGGCGCGGAGTCCGGCGTGGGTGAGGGCGCGCTTGCCGGCATTGGGGGTGTCCTCGTGCTCTGCGGAGCATGCCCGCCTTGGGCTGCCGGGCTGGCCGGTCGTGGGAGCTGGTCGGCGCGTGCCGGGACCGGGATTGCACGCTCGGGGCGCCTGGGGGCGGGGGCCACTACGGTCACATCCTCCACTTCCTCGGGCGGTCGTCGGCGGTTGCGGGGTCGCACAAGTGGCGGTTCTGGTGCGGCGTTCGCGCGCATGCGCCAGCCTGCGTAGGTGAGCGCTCCGGCGGCGACGAACGCGAGGAAGAAGCCCCACTGGATGCCCACGGGGTAGCCGTGGCCGGCGGGGCGGGAGAACACGCGGTAGAAGATCAAGAGTGTGGCCCAGCCGCCCGCCACCATCACCACGGCGCCGTCGGAGCCGGGCATGTGGAAGTCGCGGCGCTCGGCTCTCGCGAACAGCAGGGCGAGCACCCCAGCCGCCACCAGGAAGACGGCGGCCTCGACAAATGAGACGTCGCCGAAGGCGGAGATGGAGTGGGAGTTGATCGTCCCGGTCTTGCGGTTCAGCGACTGCAGGTCATACCAGGGGAGGAACATCGTGACGAGCAGCCCCAACGCCGCTACCCCGGCGATGCGTTGCTCGTACCCGAGGGCACTCCAAGCGCGTGAGATGCGCGTCATACGCGGGCGCTTGAGGCTTCGTGCGGCATGGATCGATTGTATGGCGTGGCCCAGCGCCAACCGCCAGATGGCCCAGCTCTACGCGTGTGTAGGAACCGCGGCCCGCATCCGCTTCAGCAGCAGCTTCGCGTCCTTCTCGCTGACCGTGCGCAACTGTCCTTGAAAGGCGAGCTTCCAGTGTTCGGCGGGCCACTTCTTGATGTGGTCGAGCTTCGTGGCGAGTGTTTCCGCCGGTATCCACTCATCCTGCTCGAGCACGATCTCGGGCTCTGTGGGAAAGCGCCAGGGGTAGGCGTCGGCTTTGCCGGGCTTGCCCGGCCACAGCTTCTTGCGGTCCTCGTACATCTCTCCCGTCACGACGATGCTCCCGGCAAAGGACATCACCTTCGTGAGGTAGAGAACGATGCGGTCGCCCTGCTCGATCTGCAGCGCCCGCGGGCGGTTGCGCTCCTTGACGCCGATCACCGTGAAGCCGTGCTCGCGCGTGGCTTCGTGGTTTTCAGGCGAGGCGGTGAGGATCCAGGTTTGGGGGGTGGCAGCTGCCATTGAAGGGATTGTACGAGCGGCGGTCGGCGATTCCTCAATTTAGAAATGGCACCGGGCGTATCGGCTTGTTCTTGCCGGTGTCTGGAACGGCGAGCCGGTGCTCGAACTCGTCGACGAGCTTGAGCAGGCCAACGGCCTCCCATGCACGGTTGCGCTTGCCGACGGTTACCTGCTTGAGCACTTCCGCCTTGTGGAGGTCGTTCAAGGCATCGTTGGCGGCGCTGGTTCCAGCCCCGGTCAGGGCCATCGCATGGCTCAAACGCAGGATAGGTTGGGCGGGCAGCGACTGAATCAACTTGTGGGCTGTGCTGTTGCGTCGAGGCTTGCCGGCTTGCTCCAGCCAGCGTTGCTCGAGAACATCGAGTTCTCGGGCGAGCAGACGAGCCGCGTCACAGGCCCTGATCACCGTGAGCGCGAAATCCAGATACCAATCTTCGGTGTTGCCGGTCCTATATGAGTTGAGGCCATGAACGTAAGCGTCGCTGTTTGTCGCAAGCACAAGCGATACCGGTGGCACAAAGCGTGGAGCCAGCGCAGCGCGGCGGTAGGTGACATGGATCAGGCAGCGGCCGGTGCGTCCGTTGCCGTCCGGGAACGGATGGATGGTCTCGAACTGCGCGTGGGCCATCGCTGCCTGCAAGGTCGGAGAGATGTCGTATCGATTCATGAACGCGGCGAGGTCAGTGAGCAGCCTCTCCACCTCGGTCTCGGGAGGCGGGATGAATGCCGCGCCGCCTGGGTTGTAGCTGTTCCCTCCGATCCAGTTCTGGCTCGTGCGAACCATTCCGGCAATACGCGCGTCGCGCGTGTTCTCCATGAGGACACGGTGGATATCGATGATTGCCGCCGGCCCCAGGGTCTCCAAAGCTGAGGTCACACTGATCGCGTGGTCCATTGCCGCGATGTTTGCGAGTATCGACTCGGCGCTTGCGTCGCGATGTTGCCCGTCTTCGGCGATTGCGGCCTTTGCCAGGCGGCGGTGGGACATCACCAGTCCCTCGATTCGTGAAGAAGCGACCGACTCTTGGCGCAGCAGTTGTCTGGCCAATGCCTCCAGGCCGGTGACGCTGGGGAGATCGTCATTGAGGCTGTGGACGGATTCGTCCGCCTTCTGCAGCACTCTTGAGACCGAAGCGGGCAGGTTGGGATCGCTCTCCGCTATCTCGTCGGGCACATACGCTTCGTAGTCGAAGGGCATGCTGAAGCGGGGCTCCATCGGAAGCGAGGGATCTGGACTCCAGCGATGTGTGACGAAATGTCCCAAGTCGGACTAGCTTAGCGTCTTATGCCGACTTACAAACTAAGTCGGACTATGATTCGGGATATCCAACTTACTTCGGGATGGTTCAAATCGGAGGCAGCCGCCGCGCCGGCGGCGAGATCCGCTGCACCCGCGCCGTCCGCGCGCTCTTGTGGGCGCGCTTGGGCGCCGCCTTCACTGCGATCGACCCGCTCGCCACTTCTTCGTTGCCCGCAAGGTCGGTTGCTCGCAGTTCGACCGCGTAGGTACCGGTCTTCGACGGGGTAACCCACAGTAGCCGCGGCCTGCCCCCTTCGACGGTCACGGTGTTCGTCCACACCGTCTTTTCCCCGAGCTTGATCTTCATGCTCACGGTGGAGATCTTCGAGAGCTTCATCTGCACCCCAGCCCGTTCCTTCGCGCGCACCGCGTGCGTGAGAAGTTCGATGACCGGCGGCGTCTTCTCGTCTTCGCGGAAGCGCTTGGCGGTGGTGCAGTAGATCTCGTCCCCCGCTATCTGCCCCGCCGTGGGGGTCAACGGCTCACCCTTGCTCGTGCGTTCGCACAGGTGTTCGAGGAATTCGGCGAGCAATTCGTGGTAATTGAGGTTCGATTCGCTGCTCTGGTCATATAACGACCACGCGCCAGTGTCATACCCGGGAACCTCCGCGCGCGCCTCGGCGTCCCCCGCTTCGAACAACTGCTGTCCAAGGGGATCGCCTGTGAGCTTCGTGTATTCGTAGAGCCCAACCAGGCTTTGGATGAAGCCGTTCAGAATGCGCTCGCTTGGGGCGTAGGTGTACTCCAGGTAGTGAGCCCCGGCCGGCGTCACCACGCGCACCCCGGCGGAGGGATGTGTCCGGAAGATCCCGAGTGCTTCTTTGGCGGCGTCGAGGAACTGGGCTTCGTGGGTGCGCGAGTAGGCGCGTGAAAGGGCCTGCAAGGCCGTGCCTTGGGAGAGTCCACTCGTCCAAGGCGGGGCGCCCCCGTCGAACTGGAACATGTACTCCCACGCGATCCCCCCGGCACGTCTGGTGGCAAGCGCGATTGCTTCGCTCAGCACTTCCTTCAGGGCGGCGGTTTGATGGGAGTTGTAATACCCGTTGGCCTCACCGAATGTCGCCAACCACTGGATCTCGATGCCCTGTCCGGGGTAGTACTCCCACACCAACTTGCTCCCCATAAAGCTCACGCGTTGACTTCCACCGAGCAGTGCTTGGGTAGTCCACCACTGACGGTTTCTTTCAATCGTGGTGAACACCACCGGCAGCCGTGAGAGCACCAGTTGCCCTTTGGCGGCCATCGCTTCGACGTTAGTCAACACCGCGCCCAGTTCTGCCCGGCGCGTACCCGAGAGCCGGCGCAGCGAGGTCTTCGCCGCCACGTACACGCCCTCGTACTGCTTGTAAGAGGCTTCGCTCAGCGCTGTGCTGCGCTGCAATGCCTGTAGCGCAGCCGTCACCGTCACCCGTTTGGCGGCGCTGGCGGTGGCCCCCGATGAGCAGGCGATGAGGAGCACGATCGCGGCGATTGCCGCCATAACCTTTTTGGGCATTCTGGAGGCGGCGCGCGCCGGGGCATTTGGCATCCGGCTGATGCTAGGCTCGTTTACGTCCGGTCCTGCAGCGTCCGTTGCACGCGGTCGGCCGGGTATTCGCATTGAGGGCACGCCTGAAGAACACCACTCTCCGACCTGCAGTTGCGCTGCTCGTGGTTCTCGCTTGCCTCGGCCTGGCTGCTTGTGGTGGCTCCTCCAACAGTCCGCAGGCGCTGCTCAGCGACACGTTCTCCGGGAACACCCCCATTGAAAGCGGCCAGGTCAACCTCTCCTTCGCGATTTCGGGGACAGGTGGGAAAGGGACCACCAAGCCGTTGGCAGTCAACCTCACCGGCCCCTTTCAAAGTGAGGGCGCCGGCAAGCTTCCGCGCTTCTCGCTCAAACTCGACCTCGGGGCGGCCGGGCACACGCTGAGCGCGGGTGCCACTTCGACGGGCTCGGCGCTTTACGTGGAGCTCGGGGGAACCTGGTTCTCGACACCACAGAGCACCTACCAAGCGATCGCAAAGGGCTACGCGCAAGCCACCAGCTCGAACTCCACAACCAAGGTCCACTCGACGTTCTCAACGCTTGGGATCGAACCGGGGAAGTGGCTCTCAGATCCAACCAATGCCGGTGAAACCACGATTCAGGGCGACCCCACGATCCACCTCACCGCGAGCGTGAACATCCCGGCGTTCCTCGCCGATGTCTCCAAACTCTCTCAGGCCTCCGCCGCGCTTGGCGTCGGCTCGGTCATCCCCGGCGGGGGCGCTGGTTCGCTCTCGCCCGCTATCGCGGGCGAACTGGCCAAGTCGATCAAATCGGCGCACGTGGATGTCTACACGGGCAAGGACGACCACCTCTTGCGCCGTCTGGAAGTCACCGCCACGCTCACCGCCACCCCACAAACCGAAGCCATCCTCGGCGGCTTGAAAACAGCCGCCGTGAAGGTGACGCTCGAATTCGCCAACCTCAACCAGTCGCAAACGATCTCCGCTCCGCCCAACCCACAGTCGGCCTCCCAACTGCTCCCCGCGCTCCAACAGCTTCTCGGCGCGGTTCAGGGCGTCCAGACCGAAGGTCTTTGAGCAACGCGCCTGACGGTCGTTGACCAAGTGGTACAAGGACGCACCGACCGCAGTGTGTTCGCACACAAGGGAGGAGGACGCCGTAACACGCAGTGTCAACGGCCGTCAGGATCCAGTTCGTCGAGGGTGCGGCGTACCTCCTCCTCGACGTCCATCGGCTCTTCGCCGCTACGCACCCGCCGTTCGTTGCGTGCCATCACAAGCTGGCGCACCTCTTCGGTGAGGCCGGGGTCGTGTCTTCCCACCGAATCCCCACTCGGCTGCTCCAGCAGCGCAAGCTCTGCGTCGATGTCGAGCGCCTCGCCCCCCATCCTGACCTGGCGGTCGCTGCGTGCTTGCAACATCTGGCGGATCTCCATCTCGCGCTCGGCCTGCGCCATCGGCGACCCGGCGGGCGGTCCGCTCGGGTGGGTGGGGGTTCCGGTTGAAAGGCCACCCTCGCCGATCTTGTCGTAGAGGCTGCCCCCGGCGAGGAACGAACCCACTCCAACGAGCACGAACAACACCACTGCGCCCACCACCACGAACGTGAACGGTTCCATCGCTTGATTGTGCCCGTTTTGCGATGACCTTGTGCGCCGCGCGGGGCGCTCGTGCGTGCAGGGCCTTCCGCTACCCTTTAGTCGTTGAGATTGACTGACCAGTCAGTCTATTGCCCGCGCCACCCCTAGGAGAACTGCAAAACCATGGTCGATTTCACGCTCACCGACGAGCAGAAGAATCTGCGCGAGATGGCCCACGACTTCGCTGAGAAAGAGATCCGGCCGGTCGCTTGGGAGTACGACAAGGACGGCGCCTGGCCCGCCGACATCATCCAGAAGGCCTGGGATGTAGGCCTCATGAACACTCACATCGAGGAGCAGTACGGCGGCCCCGGCGCCGGCTACCTTGACGGCTGCCTGATCGAGGAGGAGCTCTCCTGGGGCTGCTCCGGCATCCAAACATCGCTCGGTTGTAATGGCCTTGCCACCGCCCCGATCGCACTCGGCGGCTCGGAGGAGATCAAGAAGAAGTACCTGGGGATGCTCACCGAATCGCCCAAGCTCGCCTCCTTCTGCCTCACCGAGCCCGACGCCGGCTCGGATGTCTCGGGCATGCGCACCACCGCCGTGAAGAAAGGCGACAAGTACGTCATCAACGGCTCTAAGTGCTTCATCACCAACGGTGGCTACGCCGACTACTACACGGTTTACGCCAAGACCGACAAGGAGGCCGGCCACCGCGGTATCTCCGCCTTCGTGGTGGAGCGCGACTGGGGTGTTGTGGTGGACAAGAAGGAGGACAAGCTCGGACAGCGCGCCTCCAACACCGCCACCATTTCCTTCAACGACGTGGAGGTCCCGGAGGAGAATCTGCTGGGCGAGGAAAACGCTGGTTTTAAGCTCGCGATGATGACCCTCGACCGCACCCGTCCAGGTGTGGCGGCGATGGCCACGGGCATCGCCCGTGCGGCCTTTGAGTTCGCCACCGACTACTCGCGCGAACGTGTGCAGTTCGGTGTGCCGATCGCGATGCACCAGGCGATCCAGTTCATGATTGCCGACATGGCCACCGAAATCGAAGCTGCCCGTCTGCTGACCTGGAAGTCGGCGACGCTACTCGACCAGGGCCAGCGCAACACGCTCGTCTCTTCGCACGCCAAGCGTTTTGCGGCGGATGCGGCGATGAAGATCGCCACCGATGCGGTCCAGGTGTATGGCGGCTATGGCTTCATCAAGGAGTACCCGGTGGAGAAGCTCTTCCGCGACGCCAAGATCATGCAGCTGTACGAGGGCACCTCGCAGATCCAGCGGCTTGTGATCGCCCGCGAAACGCTGCTCCCGCGGCGTGTCGAGGAGCCCGCCGCCGTCTGATCCACCCGCGGCGGACAGCCACCGCCGCACAAGTACACGCGCACGCGCCGCCCGCCCTCCAATCGCGGGCGGCGCTCCCGCGCCCGGCGCTCAGACGCCGGCGCGGGGTCTTGTCCCTACCTGGCAATCAACGGAGCGCTATAAGTGGTGACGAGGGGACCGCTCGTGAAGTGCACGAGCACGTGGTACACCCCGCCCCGTTTCACCGCCACCACGCGACTGAACTTTGAGGTTATGGCGGTTGCGTGGCGCAGGACGCTCCCTTTCACGAACACCTCGCGCCCGTGCGTCTCGTGCATGATCGCCACTCCCACCCCGTCGAGCGCGGGGAAGACAGTGCCGAAGAAGAGCGCCTTCCCGTGCGGTCCGATCCTTCCCATACGCGCTTTGATGCGCACCGCCACCCCCTCGCCCGTTATCGGGCTGATGACCGGTGGGTTGGTGGTGGTGAGGACCCGGTACTGGGTTGCCTGGGTGAGGCCGAACACCGCGAAGCTGAAGCCCCCCGTGGCGGTAGTCAACTCGGGGTTGCCGACGTTCGCAAAACCCGCCGTGAAGGGGAAGCCGTTGGCTTGCAGCACCACCTCGCGGTCGCCGTTGCCGGTGCCAGAGAGGCTGCCTTGCACCGTGATCGCACCTCCCCAAATCACCGGGTTGGGGGAGGCGAGGATGGCAAGCGACAGCGGCACCTTCTTGGTAAGGAAGGTTTTGTCGGCGCCGATCGTGGCGCCGCTCGCGTTCACCGCCACTAGCCGGAAGTGGTAGACGGTGAGCGGCTGCAACCCGCCTACGGGGATCGCGACCGGCACACCATGTGTGCCCGCGCCCGCGCCGAGAATTGTGGTTTGCAGGCCGTACCCTTTCGTGATCCCGTACTGGAAGTAGTAGGAGGTGTCAGCCCCTTTGGGGTTAACCGACCCTTTGAACGTCGCTGAGCCAAAGCTCACCGCGCTTGCGTTCCCGGTGGACACGGTGGGGGACGCCGCCTGCGCGAGCGCCGGTAGTGCAAGTGCGAGTGTGACCGTCAGCGCAACCCCTGCTGCGCGCCTTCTCATATGTGTGGCTGTCGCTGCGCTCATCCCGGCTCCTCTCGATGTCGGCCAGTAGCTAACCGCTCTCTTGTGTCTGTAAACCCGAGAGCCACCCAACCGATGCGCTTTTTGGCGGAGGTTAAGGCCCTGTCGGGAGCGTAATCTACGTTTTGCTCTTGACAAGGGGAGTGTGGTTGGTGTACGGTTGCGGCCATATCGACATCACTGTGGTGTCGGTTGGACATAAGGTCGGGTTTGGGTCGGTCTTCGTGGTCGACACCAACTTGTTTTGACGGGGACCTTGGGAGAGGGACCGGGTCGTTTTCGAGAGAGGGTTGGTTTTTTCGCGTGTCTTCTTTGGGGATGAACGTGCTTGAGAGTCGGTGTGTCAATGACGGGTCCGTAATAGGACGCGTCAGCGTCGCTGACGCGTCTCTCTCTCTCTCTCTCTCTCTGCACCGGCCGCCTTTCTGGCGATAGCGCCCCTCACAGCGGCGTAATCTCGCCGTCAACCGGGCGGAACGCCCGGTCGGCTCCCGCACGCGCGGGGTGGAGGTCGTGAGGATGGCCTCCAGGTCACGCACGACCGTCACCGCGCGCCGCGGCGCTATCCGGGGCCCGCGTCCGGTGTCAGCCGAGCGGACCGGCGCGGATCAGCTTGCCAGCGTTCAGCGCGCGCGGTTGTTGAACGCGATGGTCGAGATGGCCTGCGAGGTGGGTGGCGCCGGTGTGAACGTGGGGCACGTGGTGGAGCGCTCCGGTGTCTCGCGACGCACGTTCTACGAGATGTTCTCCGGTCGAGACGACTGCTTTGCCGCCGCGTTTGAGCACTCGCTCGCGTTCGCGACTCAGCGCGTGACGGCGGCCTACGATCCGGGCGCGGAGTGGCGCGAGCGCATCCGTCACGGTCTCGTCGCGCTCCTCTCCTTTTTTGACGAGGAGCCGCAACAGGGAAAGCTCTTGATCGTCGAGTCGTTGAGCGGCGGCCAGGCGACGTTGGAGCGGCGCGAAGAAGTTGCCTCGGCGCTCATGGCCGCGGTCGACGAGGGACGGGTTCGGAGCAAGGCGAGCGCCGCGTCGTCCCTGGCGGCGGAGGGTGTCGTTGGCGGGGTGTTGGGTGTGATTCATTCGCGCCTTTCGCGGAAGGATCACGAGCCGCTGCTCGAGCTTGCCAATCCGCTGATGAGCATGATCGTCCTTCCCTATCTCGGCGCTGACGCCGCCAACAGGGAACTGCGACGTCCGAAGGTGAAGGGAACCGAACGCAAGCCTACGGTCGAGGGCATGAGGTCCGACCCATTTAAAGAAGCGGGCCTGCGTCTCACCTACCGGACGCTGAGGGTGTTGGCCGCGATCTCGGAGCGGCCCGGCGTGTCCAACCGTGCGATCGGGGATGCGGCGGACATCAGGGATCAGGGTCAGGTTTCGAAATTGCTCAGGCGGTTGCAGCGTGCGGGATTGATCGACAACACAGGCATCAGAGCAGCGGGTGCCGCCAACGCGTGGACTCTCAAAGAGAGCGGCACGCGGATCGTGGCAAACATTCACGCGCACGTCGAAGGCGTCTATCGGAATGGAGAGGGGCGGGGATGAGGGATCGAGCATTCGTACGTGTCACGGCACGTGAGAAAGGGATGATGTGATGCGTTTTCACAAGATCGAGTTCGCTGTTTCATGCATACTCGCCGCCGTGCTCTCGCTCGCCGGCGTGGGTGCATCGACGGGGGGCGTGACCGTGCGCGTGCAAGCGCTTGCGGCCACGACTCCTGGCGGACAGAAACTGCCGGACGGTCGCGAATACGAACTGGTCACGCCGGTCGAAAACGCCCCATACGTCTATGTGCCGTTCGACGATAACGGCCCGTACCCAGGCGCCGCCGGTCTGACAACCAAGCGTCCGGTGCAGGCGTCGTCTGACGGAAGCGCGATCGTGTACGTGGCCGACCCGACCGCCGGTTCCGCCGGCAGCGGGTCGATCGGGCCAGGCGCTGGCAACGAGTATCTGGCCAGACGCTCGGCGACGGGCGAATGGACCACCGCGAATGTGCAGCCGGCCGGCGTGCTCAACAGCTTCTATGCCGCGTTCTCAACGGACCTGACCACGGGGGTTCTCCAGTCCAACGTGCCGCTTGCCGCCGGCGCGCCGCCAGCTTCATACGCAGGTCTCTATTACCGCAAATTTGCGGACGGGAAATATGAAACATTCTTCACGGGCGCGCCACCGAACCGCACGGTCGGACAGTTCGGAGCGGCCGGCGCCGGCGGCGAAAAAAAGGCGCTGTGGGAATTCTATGCAGGTGCCTCGTCGGACTTCGCCCGACAGTTCTTTGCCGCCAATGCCTCTCTCACCAACGACGCCGTCGATGGCGGCACAAGCGTGAACAACCTGTACGAATCTTCTGGTAACGGGTTGCGGCTGGTCAACGTGTTGCCGGACGGCTCGACTGAGCCCAACGCGACGTTCGGCTCGGGTCTGATCGACTATGCCGATCCACCGGACGTCACCCACGCGATCTCCGCGGACGGCTCGCGTGTGTTCTGGACGGACTTGAGTACTAAGACACTGTATGTCCGCGAAGATGCCACGACCACAAAGCAGATCGACGCCTCGCAGGGGACGGGCAGCAGCGGAGGCGGTCTGTACTGGACGGCCAGCAGCGACGGCTCGAAGGTGTTCTTCACCGACTGCAGTCGGCTCACGCCCGACTCGACGGCGGTCTCGAGCGCCGGATGCGGAGAAGTCGACTCGGAAACCGGGCCGACTGGCAACGACCTGTACGAATACGAAGCGCCCAGCGGGAGCTTGCGCGACCTGACGGTCGACGCCAACGCCTCGGATTCGAACGGGGCCGATGTGCAGGGAGTCGTCGGCACGAGCGAAGACGGGGAATACGTCTACTTCGTAGCCGACGGCGTGCTAGCGGCCGGAGCCACGGCGGAAGAGCCGAACCTGTATCTCCGCCATCTGGGCATCACCACTTTCGTGACGACCCTTGCAAGTAACGAACTGACCGAAAAAGGTGACATCTACGGCAGTGGCTATTTCAACGACATTCAGCCCAATCAGGGACATAGGACCGCCGTCGTGACCTCGGATGGCCACAGCGTGGCCTTCATGTCCGACCGCAGCCTCACCGGCTATCCAAACGAAGGGCTCTATGAGGTCTACGTTTACGACGCCGACGCGGCGAAGTTGAGCTGTGCTTCGTGCGATCCGGCCGGAGTGCCGCCACCCCTCTCTGGCGTTCCGGACGAGCTTTTCGACCAGACCGCGAGCTTCCTGCCGGTCAGCTGGTCGGGCGTGCACCAGCCGAGGGTGATATCAGCCGACGGCAGTCGCGTGTTCTTCGACAGTATCGAGCCGCTCGTGCCCCAGGACACAAACGGCATGCTCGACGCCTACGAGTGGGAGCGCGAGGGATCCGGCAGCTGCAGGACAAGCGGTGGCTGTGTGTATCTGCTGAGCGCCGGTACGAGTCTTCGCTACTCGTATGTGCTCGAAGCGAGCACGAGCGCCGACGACGTGTTCCTGGTGACGAGTGCACAGCTGCTTCCGCAGGACACCGGTGAAGAATTCGATGTATATGACGCGCGCGTGGGTGCGAGCAGGCCGATGGCGCCGTCGTGCATCGGCACGGGTTGTCAGGGCGTGCCGGGTGCTCCGCCTATCTTTGCCACTCCGGCTAGCGTCACCTTCGCCGGGGTCGGCAACTTCAGTCCGTCGACCAAGGGCGCAGTCAAGGTCAAGCCCAAGAAAAAGACACCCAAGAAGAAAAAGAAGCCGAAGAATAAGGGATCTAAGAAGGCACATAAGCGTGGCAAGCGAAAGAGCGGCGCCGCGGCGCGCACAAACGAGAACAGGGGGAACCGGCAATGATCGGCAAGACCGCGAGAGCTGCTTCGCTGGGGCTTCTTCTAACAGCTGCAATGGCGTGCCCGATGGCAGTGGCTGGTGCAAGCGCCTCCGCGCTGACGCCCGCCGCTGGGTGGGAGCTGGTGTCACGCTCGTTTCCCACGAACCTGCCACCCGGTGGGACGGGTGTGATCGAAATCGCCCTCTACAACGTTGGCGGCGCTCCCTCGAATGGGACGGTGACCGTGACCGACACTCTGCCGCCGGGTGTGACAGCCGTCGAATCCGGCGAGCTGGTGCAACAGGGAGGGATCGAAAAATTCCTGTGGGACTGCTCAGGCACCAGCGTGGTCACCTGCACCAGCGATGAAACCGGGCTGCCGAGCATACACACCGGTGAATTCGTGAAAATCGGAATCGAAGTGCAAGTTTCGCCGAGTGCCGCCGGCAGCGAGGCAAATCACGTGACCGTGACAGGCGGCGGCGCGCTGAAGCCCGCGAGCACCGAAGCTCAACTCGTCTACGGGAGCGTGCCGGCATCCTTCGGCCTGACCGGCTCGGACACGTGGTTCACGAACGCCGACGGCACGTCCGATACGCAGGCGGGCTCGCACCCGTACGAGATGACGGTCGTGTTCGGCTTCAACAACCAGTTCAATCCGATCGGCGGTTCGCCGATCCCGGTTGGCGAAGGACGCGACGTCGAAGTTGACCTCCCTCCCGGACTGATAGGGGATCCTGGCGTCGTGCCTCAGTGCACGCACGCGCAGTTCGACGAAGACGGCTGTTCGGCCGCGTCCCAAATAGGTAGAGAGGTGGCTGCGCTCGGTAACTTCGAAGTGCATCCGGCTGAGGGGCACTTCCCGATCTATAACCTCGTCCCGTCACCTGGCCTGCCCGCTCAGTTCGGGTTCGACTTCAACGGCATACACGTCTACTTGAATGCAGGTGTGCGCAGCGGCAGCGATTACAGCATCGCCGAGCACGTCAACAACATCCCGCAACGGAAGATCATCTACAGCACCACCACGATCTGGGGAGTGCCGGCAGACCCGATCCACGACTCAGAACGGTTTGCGATACCGAACTGTGAGGAAGGGTGCTCCTCCGGCGACGCTCCAAGACCGTTGCTGACCATGCCCACGGCCTGCTCTGGGGCACAGACGGTCACCGTCCATGCCGACACGTGGCAAGCGCCGACGCTCCACTCGCAGCAGAGCATTCTCACCCACGACGAGAGTTTGAACCCGGTGGGCTTCGGCGGCTGTGACCGCCTGAGCTTCAATCCGTCGATCAGCGTCTCGCCCGACACCTCCTTTGCGGACACCCCCACTGGCGTGAGCGTCGAAGTGCGCGTTCCCCAGGAAGCGTTGCAGGCACCGGAAGGGATCACCACCGCGGACATCGAGAACACGCAGGTGACGCTGCCCCCCGGCATGGTGATCAATCCAGGTCAGGCCGCAGGCCTCGCCGCGTGTCAGGAAGATCAGAGCGGCTTGGGCACGGAAGGTCCGGCGCGCTGTCCGAATGCCTCGAAGGTCGGCACGGTCGAGATCTCGACTCCTCTACTACCGGACAAGCTCGAAGGCAGCATCTACGTGCTGCAATCGAATCCGCCCGACGTGAAGCTGCTGGTGGCGGCGTCCGCGGACGGCGTGCATCTGAAGCTGGTCGGTGACGTCCACATGGACACGTTCACAGGACAGCTAACGACCACCTTCGAGAAAACGCCGGAGCTGCCGTTCACCGTTTTCAAGCTGGCGTTCAGCGGTGGCGCACAGGCTGCCCTGACCACGCCGACCACCTGCGGCGCCTATTCCACTGCCGCCGACTTCACCCCCTGGGCGACGCCGTTCGTCGGCGACGGCCTGGAGTCCAGCAGCTTCTTGATCGACCACGGTCCCGGGGGTTCGCCGTGCTCCTCGCCACTGCCGTTCAGCCCATCGCTGATCGCCGGTTCGACCACAGATCAGGCCGGTGGCTTCACCGACTTCTCGATGCTGCTGACTCGCGAAGATGGCCAACAGCGAATCGGCTCGCTGCAATTCGAGACGCCGGAGGGCCTGCTGGGGATGATCGGTAAGGTGCCGCTCTGTCCTGAGCCGCAGGCCTCACAGGGCACGTGCTCGGTCGCTTCGCAGATCGGTCACACGGTGCTCGAGGCCGGACCCGGCCCTTATCCGCTGGTTGTGCCCCAACCGGGCCAACCGCCAGCCCCGATCTACCTGACCGGAGGCTACGAGGGCGCGCCGTATGGATTGTCGATTGTGGTACCCCTGCACGTGGGACCATTCATCTTGCAGACCCAGGTCGTGCGGGCGAAGATCGCCGTCGACCCGATCACGACACGGCTCACCATCACGACCGATCCGCTGCCGACGATCGTCGACGGCGTGCCGGCCGACTTGCGGGCGATTGACGCGGTGATCGATCGGCCCGAATTCATGTTTAACCCGACCGGCTGCGAGGCGCAGACCTTCTCCGGCGTCGCTACGAGCACCGAAGGCACGACCGCGCCTATTTCCAGTCACTTCCAGATGGGTTCGTGTCGCAGCCTGACGTTCGCGCCGAAGTTCACGGCATCGACGTCGGGGAAAACGTCACGCGCCAACGGCGCTAGCCTCGATGCGAAGATCGTCTACCCGAAGGTAGTGCCGGGCGCCAACCAGGCCTCCTCGCAGGCCAACGTCAAGAGCGTCAAGGTTGACCTGCCAAAGCAACTGCCCTCGCGCTTGACCACCCTGCAGAAGGCATGTCCGGCCGCGAAGTTCCAGGCCGATCCGGCCAGCTGCCCGTCCGAATCGAAGGTGGGGATGGCCACTGCGGTGACACCGGTGCTGCCGGTGACGTTGACTGGCCCAGCCTACTTCGTCTCCTACGGTGGCGCCAAGTTCCCAGAACTGGTGATCGTGTTGCAGGGATACGGCGTGACCGTGAGCCTCCACGGCGAAACGTTCATCAACGAAAAGAACGGAATCACCAGCAGCACCTTCCGGCAGGTGCCTGACGTGCCGATCGTGAGTTTCGAACTGAAGCTCCCCCAGGGCAAGTTCAGCGCTCTGGCGGCAAACGGCAACCTTTGCAACTCGAAGTTGAAGATGCCGACCATATTCACGGGACAGAATGGCTCTGTGATGCGTCAATCCACCTCTATAAAGGTGAACGGTTGCGCGGCGCGCCGGGCGCGTAAGCACAAGAGGTCGTAAGCAGCATTTACTCGTCGCGCCGGCTGGCGCCCGGGACTGACACTGTTTGATCTAGGGGGGTTGGATTTCATGTTGCTTCGGCGCTTTTGTCTCGCATTGCTTCTTTGCGGCTTGATCGGCTCGACCGCCGTGCTTCTCATGCCAACATCGAGCGAGCCGGATGTATCCGCCGACTTGCCCGTCCAAGCGAATCCTGCTTCGGTTGTCGGCGGCTCCCTTGTGGTGCCTGGTGTTCAGGACCTCAACGGAGGCCAACAGGAAGTCGATGGACTCATCGCAGATCGCGCCGACCCGGCTGCGGCTGTGGCGCGGTGGCGGTCGCGGACGGAGTTCGAGCGACTTAGCGTCGGTGAAGCGTCGCACGTGCTTCGCGATGTCGCAGCTGTCGTGGTGGCCAGGTCGCCGTCGAGCCCAGGAGCGTTGCCTCGTGGTGCTCGTATATCTCGTTATGTGGATAGTCACGCGGCACGGTTGAGCCTTCCGGGTGGCAAGCACGCTCTTGTGGAGACCCTTGAGCCGATCGCGGCTCGCTCCGGAAGCGAGGGTTATAAGCCACTTGACCTCGGGCTCCGTGAATCTGGTGAGGACTTCGTCGCCGAGAACACCGTTGTGCCGGTCAGTATCCCCAAGTCGCTCTCTGACGGGGTCACGCTGTCCGACAGCGGGGTTACGCTGACGCCTGTCAACAGGACTGGGGCGTCGCTGCGGGGAACGGGACGACTCGACGGTTCCGCCATGGTCTATGCAAATACCGCGGAGGACTCGGACACGGCGATCAAGCCGACGACTTTGGGGGTCGAGGCCTATGACGTCTTGCGCTCGATCAGGAGTCCGCAGACTCTCTCCTATAAGCTGGGTCTGCCACGCGGCGCCTCGCTGGTTGCCGACAGGTCTGGGATCGTAAGAGTGGTGGATGGGGGGCGCACGCTGGCTGTGATCCCGGCATCGAGCGCGACGGATGCGTCAGGCACGACGGTCCCGATGTCGACCAGACTTTCGGGCGGCACGCTCGAACTGGCGGTGCCACACAGGTCTGGCGACTACCAGTATCCGATCGTCGTCGATCCAACAGTTATCGACTCGAACGTAGCGAAACCGAGCGAACTGACCAACTGGCGATTCCAGCGGGAAGGAGCATCCGGCGAAGGCATATACGGATGGGATCAACACAACATCGGAAACGGGGAGTGGTTCCTCTATACCGAAAGCCGGGTGAAAGCAAACGAATGGGGAGCGTTGCTATACCCCACGCAGGGCGAATCGCATATTTACGAGGTGAGCTTGGAAACCTCCGCGGAAACCGAGCCGTACCTCGAAAATCGTATTGGGATATTCGGAACGGGCGGTTGGGAAGGTTACAGCACGCTTCCCAAAAGCTACACCAATACGACCAATACCGTGTGCGCAGTGGCCGGCTGTTCCTCGAGCGGGGGCACAGCGTCGAACCTTGCGACGTATTGGCTGACGGCGATCTCCGAAGCTAACTGGGGATCTAATGATGTGTACGTATATAAAGCGGGCTCGGTGTACATCGCCCAAACCAACGGCCCGACCGTGGCGGTCGACACCGGCAAAGAACGCAACGGGGCGGGGGTGCCGAACGTCTTCTATGGAGGTGGAAGCTGGTTGTCGGTCGGCAAGTCAGTCGCCGAGTTCGACGCAAGCGACCCTGGAGTGGGTGTGAGCGAAGTTCAGTACACCGACGGGTCCAAAAAATGGAGCGAAAAAGAGAGCTGCAACGAATCGGCGGAGTGCCCGCCGAGCTTGTTTGCGAGCTTTGCGGGTAGCGGGTTGCCTGAAGGCGAATCGACGATTGAAGCAAGGGTCTTTGATTCGATGGGCAGCAGTTCCGCTGTAACGACGAAATTGAAGGTCGATGAAAGCGCGCCCTACGAAATTACTTTGAGCGGTTTGCCTGGTGGGAACGAAATCGACGATTCAACGCGTGGCCTGAAACTGGTGGCTAAAGCGAAAGATGGCGTGACCGGCACTCCGAGCTCGGGTGTGGCGTCATTCAAATTGACCGTTGATGGGCGTGAAGTCGGCAGCCCAAACGGGAAATGCTCTCCCGGCCCGTGTACCGCTTCCGCGGAATGGACGATCAACGGCGAAGAATTCAGTGCGGGTAAGCACACGTTCAAGGCTACCGCGACCGACGCCGCGGGAAACGCGGCGACAAGCGAAACGACTGTGATCGTCCGTGACCCGGCGCCGGTCTCGTTTGGGCCGGGTACGCTGAACCCTACGACGGGCGAGTTCGATTTGGAAGAAACTGATGTGTCCGTCGCGACGATCAAGTCGCCATTGACGGTGGGTCGCAGCTACAGTTCGCGTGAACCGACAGCGGGTGCAGAAGGTATGCTGGGTGCGCCGTGGAGCATGAGCTTCGGTGGCGCTCAGGAGTTGATCCGACTTGCCAACTCCAACGTGATCCTGGTAGCTGTAAACGGTTCCCAGAGCACCTTTGTCTACAAGGGAGCGCTGAAATTTGAACCGCCCGCTGGCGATAACAGCATGACGCTGTCGATCAACGCGGCGGAAACGGAATACACCCTGACCGTAAAAGGAGCCAGCACCACCTTCAGGCACGTGACTGGCGACAATTCGACTGTGTATCGGGCGGCCTTGGCGTCGAGTACGGGCGGAATCGACACGACGCAGTACAGCTACCAGGTCGTCGGTGGTGTTCTGCATATGACGAAGGTTCTGGCGCCAGTGCCCGTGGGGGTGGCGTGCACGCCGTCGTTGAAACCGGGGTGTCGCGAGTTGACCTTCAACTATGCGACCTCGACCACCGCCAGCGGGGAAGGTCCGAGCCAGTGGGGCGACTATACGGGCCGCTTGACACGAGTGTATTTCGCGACCGCTGAACAAATAGGTTCCGAACTTGTGCAGGTCTCAAAGTCGGTCGCACAATATGCGTACGACACGAAAGGACATCTGCGTGCTGAGTGGGACCCGCGTATCTCACCAGCGTTGAAGACTACGTACGGGTATGACGCCGAAGGGCACCTGACTGTCGTCTCGCGGCCGGGCAAGGAGCCGACTGTGATCACATATGGAACTACGGTTGGTGACGCCGGCGCTGGTCGCGCGATCAAGTTGACGCGACCGTCCGCGGCGACGCCGCTGTGGAGCGGTACCGCGCTGTCGAACACGGCGGCGCCGGTGTTGTCGGGGTCTGCCGTGGTCGGGGTGCGGATGGCCGCGACTGACGGTTCTTGGTCAGGTGGTCCCCTTGCTTACGGCTATCAGTGGGAGGATTGCAACTCCGCCGGTGTGGAATGCAAAGTTATCGCCGGCGCCACCAACCCGAACTACACGCCGGTGTCGAGCGACGTTGGTCACAAGCTCGTGGCGCAGGTCACGGCGACCAATGGTGGTGGTTCGGCGCTTGCTTCCAGCAGCCCGTCGGCGCTGGTTGCTTCTTCGGGCGGGTCCACGGCCGGCGAAGCGCGATCGCCGCAACCCGGCACGACCGTCGAGTACGGCGTGCCGGTTTCAGGCAGCGAAGCTCCGTACGGGTTGGGTAGCACGGAAGTCGCGAAATGGGCGCAGACGGACGTGCCGGTGGAAGCGACGGCGATCTTCCCGGCGGACGAGCCGCAGGGCTGGCCCGCGTCGGATTATCGCCGCGCGACGATTTTGTATCTGGACGGTCACGACCGGAACGTAAACACGGCCAGCCCTGGGGGTGGGATCGTCACCAGCGAATACAATTCCTACGGTGACGTGACTCGGAACCTCAGCGCGGACGATCGCGAAGCGGCGCTCAAAGAAGGCGCCAAATCCGCCGAAGTCTCACAGACGCTGGATACGCAGAACACATACGGAGGCGAAGGCACGGAGTTGCTGAGCACGCTTGGACCGTTGCACAGCGTTAAGCTGGCCAGCGGGGCCACGGTGCAGGCGCGCAAGCACGTCGTCCTCAACTATGACGAAGGCGCCCCGGAACCGGGCGGACCCTACCGTCTGGTAACGAAGGTCACCGAAAGCGCGCAGATATCTGGCGAACCGGAAGCGGACATCCGCACCACGACGAAGTCATACAGTGGCCAGAACAACCTCGGCTGGACGCTACGAGAGCCCACGGCGACCAAGGCCGATCCCTCCGGCCTGAAATTGATCAATTCCACGGTCTACGATCCGACCAGTGGCAATGTCACCGAAACACGTACGCCGGGCGCCAACCCGGTCGGGGAAGAAGTGCTGCCACCGTACGTGTACAAGACGAGCTTTGGGGGTTCTGGTACGGGTAATGGGCAGTTTTCAAAACCTGGAGGGATCACGGTCGATTCCGAAGGCAACATCTGGGTGGTGGACACAGCCAATAGTCGCGTCGAGGAGTTCTCCTCCAGCGGCACTTTCATCCGCAAGTTCGGCAGGTCCGGCCTAAACGGTTACGGTAACTTCAAAGAACCGCAAGGCATCGCTATCGACGGTCAAAATGACGTCTGGATCGCCGACAGCGGCAACAAACTGCTACAGATCTACTCCCACACTGGAAGCTTCCTCGGCCAAATCGAACTGCTCGGGGTCGAAAGACCGACCGCCTTGGCGTACTCGCCAAATGCCGCAACGGGCGAAGGGCTGATGTATGTAGTCGACGGCAACAAAGTCCTTGCATATACGGCGGAATGGGAAAGGAGCTACGGCTTTGGCGAAGGTGGGACGGGAAATGGTCAGCTGAAAAACCCGAAGGGCATCGCGATCGACGCTCACAGCAACGTATGGGTCGCCGATACGGGCAACAACCGTATTCAGGAGTTCCATGGATACGGTGGATACATCAAACAGTTTGGTACGGTCGGCACCGGTAACGGGCAGTTCAAAGAACCGTCCGGGATCGGCTTCGACAACGAAGGCAACTTGTTCGTGGCCGATGCCGGTAACAACCGCGCGCAGTCATTTACGGCCGCGAGCGCCTACCGGTACCAGTTTGGGACGGTGGGCTCCGGCGAAGGTCAGCTCAAAGCGCCCGCGGCGCTTGGGCTGGACAGATCCAACAATGCTTATGTGCTCGACACGGGCAATAATCGTGTGGAGAAATGGCTCTCCAGCGCTGCGTTGCATGAAAGCAGCGGCAACGGTGGTACGCATGGTATGCAGACCATCTATTACACGGTGGCTGCGAACTCAGAAGTGTCTGCGTGTGGTGTTCGTCCCGAATGGGCTGGATTGCCGTGTGAGAAGCGTCCCGCGGCGCAGCCGGAAACGAGCGGCTTGCCCAATCTTCCGGTGACCACGATCACCTACAACATATGGGATGAGCCAGTGGTGTCGACGGAAACGGTCGGGTCTACGACCAGGACGAACACGAACGTCTACGACGAAGCGGGCAGGCTGACCAATGACACTGTCGCCTCCACGATCGGTACGTCGTTGCCGAGCGTCACGCTGGAATACAACAGCGAAACCGGAGACCAGACGAAGGCGAGCACGACAGTCGAAGGTACGACCAGGACGCTCGAATCGGTCTACGATAAGCGTGGTGAGCGCTCCTCCTACGAGGACGCTGACGGGAACACCAGCACGTTCGGTTACGATCCGTACGGTCGATTGGAATCGGTCAACGACGGCAAGGGCACCCAGACCTACACGTACGACACCACCACTGGCTTTCTCAGCAAACTGGTGGATTCGGCGGCGGGCGGATTCGCTGCGACGTACGACGCCGAAGGCAACCTGAAGGCCGTGGGTTACCCGAATGGCATGAGCGTGAACCACGTTTACGACGCTACCGGCAGCGAAACCGGCGTCGAATACGTGAAGACGACTCATTGCAGCTCTGGCTGTGTGTGGTACAGCCAGACGGTGTCCCCGTCGATTCACGACCAGACGCTGAGCCAGTCCAGCACACTGTCCAGCCAGTCCTACACCTACGATGCCGCTGGACGATTGACGCAGACACAGGACACGCCGACCGGCGAAGGCTGCACCACGCGGATCTATACCTACGACGAAGAAACGAACGCCACGAGCCTGACCGCACGGCCACCTGGTAGCGCCGGCAAATGCGCCACCGAAGAAGGGACCGCGACAAACCACAACTACGACACGGCCAACCGCCTCACGGACGCCGGGATCGGCTATGACGCGCTCGGCGACATCACGAAACTTCCGGCAGGCGACGCGGGAGGCTATGAACTGACGAGCGCTTTCTACGCGGACGAGACGCTCGCGACACAGACGCAGAACGGACAGACGCTTGGCTACTATTTGGACCCCTCCGGCCGGGACCGTCAGATAATCTCGACTGGGAAAACCAATTCCACGGTGACCTATCACTACGCTGGCGGAGGACGCGCTCCGTCCTGGACAGAAGAAACATCCGGGAAATGGACCCGTAACATCTACGCATTCGAAGGCTTGGTCGCCACGCAGAACAGCGGCGAATCGCCTGTCCTTCAAATCCAGGACGTTAAAGGCGATGTGGTCGGCACGGCGTCGCTCAGCGAAACCGCGACGGGGTTGCTGTCAAAGGGCGACGCTACCGAGTACGGCGTCCCACGTACCGGCAGCCCCCCGAAGTACTCGTGGCAGGGCGCTTTGGCGTTGCGCACGGAACTTCCCTCCGGAGTGATAGCTATGGGGGCTCGCTCGTACGTTCCAAGCATCGGCAGGTTCCTGCAGCCCGATCCAATCGAAGGCGGATCCGCCAACGAGTACGCCTATACCTACGGCGACCCAATCAACACGGCCGATCCAAGCGGCGAATACACCGTTGCGACGCCTAGTTGGGTAAGAGGGTTCCTCAACGAACAGGCCGAAATAGCAACAGAAGCCGCGATCCAGCGCGCCGCGGAAGAACAGGCGGCACGCGAAGAAGCAGAAGCAAAAGCACTCGAAGCACTCGAAGAAGCAGCCGAAGCAGCCGAAGCATGGACCGAAGCGTCTGCGGGCGGCGGTAAAAAAGGCAAAAAAGGCAAATCGGGCGGTAAGGTCAGTGCCGGGTCGGCCTACTCCTGTAATGCGCTGGAGTGTGAAAAGGGTCCGCTCCAGATACATTGTGACGCCCGATGCAAAGCCAAGCGAAATGAAGCAGAAGAAAAACGAAAGGAAAAAGAAAAGCGAAAAAGAGAAGAAAAAGAACGCTTTGAAGAAGAACTGGAATGCGGCCATGTCGTGAGTGGTTATCGTCCTGGCGAGGATCCGGCTGTCCACGGCGATGGTCTGTACTACGGCGATTCGCGCTCGAAAGACGTCTATTGCGGCATAGAAGGCGGCGACCCTACCCTTCCGTGCCTTCGCGGATGTGAGGGCGGGTTTGAGGCCTGGCAGCAGTGGCCCGGCCACGAACCCGGCAGAAAGCCAGACGAACAATCTATAGCTTCGCCTCGGCAATGGGTTCACGCGATCAGGGCATAACGCTGCCCTCACGGCCCCTCGGTTACTCTCCCGGCTCCACATAAGCGACAAGGAGAGAGCATGTTCGTGTTCAAGGCGGCGGTTGTAGGCGCGGGAACGATGGGCGGGCAGATCGCCCAAACGATCGCCGCCGCCGGGTTCCCGGTGGTGCTCAAGGACATCAACCAGGACCTCGTCCAAGCCGGGCTCGACGAGGCCCGCAAAGTGACCGAGGGCCAGATCGGCAAGCTCGTCTCCAAGGAGCGCATCACTCCCGAGCAGGGCGCCGCCCAGATCGAGGAGATCCTCGGCCGGATCGAGGGCACGACCTCCTACGCGGGCTTCGGTGACGTCGATTTTGTGATCGAGGCCGTCCCTGAGCGGATGGAGATCAAGCAATCGGTGTTCTCAGAGCTCGACGCCGTGACACCGGGCCACGCGATCCTCGCCTCCAACACCTCCTCGCTCTCGATCGCGGAGATCGGTGAAGCCACATTGCGCCCCGACAAGGTTGTGGGCTTTCACTATTTCTACCCCGCCTCGGTTATGCCCCTCGTGGAGATAGTCGAGGGCGATGAGACCTCCGCAGAGACCGTCACCGCCGCGCTCACTTTCGCCCAGGCGATCCGCAAGCAGCCGATCGCCTGCCTGGAGGTGCCAGGGTTCGTGGTGAACCGCATCCTCATGGCCTCCATGTCCGAGCTGTGGCGCGAGCAGGAGGAGAAGAAACTCTCCATCAAGGCGATGGATGAAGGCATCGGAGCTGCCGGTGTTGTGCCGATGGGCCCCTACTTCCTCGTCAACCTGCTCGGCCTCGACACGGTGCTCCACGTCGCCGAACACGTCGCCGACGCCTACGGCGAGGAGCGCTTCTACGTCCCCAAGGGCATGCAAAAACTCGTCTCAGAAGGCAAGCTAGGGGCGAAGACCGGCGGCGACGGCGTGTACTCGCCCACCGGCGATCCCAACCTCAAGGGCGAGAACGACCCCGATGTGGCCGAGCTCGTGGAGCTGCTCACGCTCAAGACGTTCGTCGAGGCCGCGCTTGTGCTGCAGGAGGGTGTCGCCACCCACCGCGACATCGACTTCGGGATGATGGCCGGCGCCGGTCTCGACCCCCGCAGGGGTTTGATGCCCCCCTTCATGAAGGCCGATGTTGAAGGGCTCGACTCCGTGCTCGAACGGCTGGAGAACGCCACGGAGCGCTACGGCGAGCGCTTCACCCCGCCGACGGTGCTACGCCGTCTGGTCGCCCAGGGCAGGCTCGGGCAGAAGAGCGGTCAGGGCTTTTACGCCTACCCTCAACCCGACGCCGAGCAGCCTGCGGCGTCGTCATCGAAGGTGGAGGTCGTCAAGCTGGAGCACCGAGAGGACGGCGTGGCGATCGCATGGCTCGCCAATGGCCAGATGAACTCGATCTCCCCACAGGTGATCGAAGACCTCGGCAAGGTGTGGAAGGCAGCTAAGGACACGAACGTGAAAGCCCTCGTGATCGCCTCCTCAAACCCCTTCCTCTACAGCGCGGGCGCCGACATCAAGGCCTTCACCTCGATGGATGCCTCCTCCGGGGAGCAGTTGATCCACGCCGCCCACGACCTCCTGCGCGAATTCGGAAGCGACGGTATCGCCACGATCGCCGCTGTCAACGGCCTTGCTTTCGGTGGCGGCTGCGAGCTTGCGATGTCCTGCGATGTCCGCATCGCCGCCCGCTCGGCCACGTTCGGTCAGCCCGAGATCAAGCTCGGCATCATCCCCGGCTTCGGCGGCACACAGCGGCTACCCCGGCTCGTGGGCGAGAACAAGGCGCTCGAGATGAACCTCGTCGGCGATCCCATCCTCGCCGAAGAGGCTTTTGAACTCGGCCTGGTCAACCGCATGGTGGACGACCACGAGCTGCTCGACACCGCGCTCGCCTGGGCCCGCAAGCTCGCCTCCCAGGCGCCGGTCGCGCTCGAGCAAATCAAGCGTGTCTCAGGCGCGGGCGATCTCGACGAGGGCATCGAGGCGGAGAAGCGGGGCTTTGCCACCGCTTTCGGCAGCGAGGACGCCAAGGAGGGGATATCCGCCTTCCTTGGCAAGCGAGCCCCACGCTTTCAAGGACGCTGAGCGGCGAGCGGCCCGATCGGGTCAACCGCCGGTCAGGTTGCGGCGCCGGGGCGCGCAAGCCGGGTCTTCAGGCGCTCTTCACAAGGTCGCGCTCGGGCGCGATGCTCCAGCGCGAGGCGATCTCTTGCAAGTCCGTCCCCAGCTCCCAGCGGTCGGCCACCGGTGCGCCTTCGTATTCGACGCTCGCTCCCTTCAACACCATCGAGCCACTGTTGTCCCCGATCGCCCGCAACTCCTTCACCTCATCGGCGCTGAGCGGGTTCTCCGTGGGCAGCCTCGCAAGCTCCGCGCGCTTGTCCTCTATCGGTCGGGCTCCCTCGCCACTCTCTTGTATCAAGGTCGGCGCCACGCACTCCACGGGGCCATGCGCGAGGTTCCACTCGCATGCCAACTGCAACATGGTGAGGCCGTGCCGCTCACTGTAGGGACGCATCCGCGTAAGGCGCTCCACGCCCGCCTCCACCCACCCCTGCGGACGAAACTTGCGGTGATCGTAAACGGCGAAAGCGTGCCCCGGCTGGACGTCACCGTGGAATACCCCCCCGTAGTCCACCACCCGCGTGATCAACTTCACCTGGTGGCGCTTGGCTGCATCCAGTACCAGCTCACCCGGCCACGGCTCCATCGGGCTGAGGATGATCATCGCCCAGTCAAGCAGCTCCCCATAGCGCTCGATGCAGTCGATCAAATCGAGCGTGAATCCGTTCGCCGGACCTGGCGCCACCCCGAGCAAACGGGTGAGCCCGGCGTCGCGCACCGCCGCCATCCCCTCCCACACCGCCTCGCTCGTGTACCCCATACGGTCGGGGTTGTGGAGCATCAGCAGGTCGAAGCGCTCGGTCCCCAAGCGCTCGAGGCTCTGCTCGGTGGCCATGCGGATGTAGTCGCCGTACTCCCCCTCCGCACGCAAACGGGGGTCTGTGAAACGGGGATACCCCTTTGCCCCCTCGCGCTCCCCCTCGTAGAAGTCATGTCCGATCGCCCCCACCAGGCAGAAATCATCGCGCGCTACACCCTCGATCGCGCACCCGAGCAGACGGTCGGCCTCGCCCGCCCCATAGGCGTCGGCGCTCATCACCGTGTCGATCCCCTCGCCCGGGCGCAACAGTGCGAGCAGCCGCTCGTCATCTAGCGGCTCCCCGAAGTGCATGAAGCGCCCCCCGCTCCAGGTGCCGATCATGGTTCTAGTGGGGTCCATAGTCATTGCACACTAAACCCGACCGCGGTACGGGCGCGCAGAGCGGCTTCCAACCGCTCGAGCCCGCGTCGCACAACGGGCTCGTCTATCCCCTCCGTGCCATCCCCGGCCCTGGTGGCGGCTTGGGCGGCGCGCTCCACACCCTCCGACAACGCCTTCAGCTCCGCGATGCGCTCGCTCAAATCCACCCGTCCCTCGGCTGGCAACTCGACCAGCGCCGCCACATAAGCGCGCTCCAGCTCGATCGCCGCAAGCGCGAAACGACCGCTGTCGAGATCCTGACGTGAGCGCAAGGTGAGCTCCTCGCAGAGCAGTGCCTTCCCGCGTCCCCCCAGCAGCACCGCGAGGCGCTCCTGCGGGCGCAACACCGTGGCTCGCCTTCCGCTTCGTGTGTGGGAGAGGATCAACTCGCGCGCGTCCCGCCACAATCCATCCGCCACCTGCTCGCCCTCGCCGTAACCGGCCCTGACTATGAGCGCCTGAGCCGGGGACACCTCGTGGACGTGCGATGTCGCCGTGGCTATGCGGTGTGCGAACAGCATCCGGTTGAGCGCCCCCGTCGCCCTCGTCGCCTCCTGCTCGGGGTCGAGCTCCGACAGCCACGTCTTCCCCTGCCCGTTGGTTGAAAGCGGCACGGGGTCCACCACGGTCGCTCGCGCCACCGGCACCGCCGCTGGCTGCGCATCGGTGCGCTTCGTACGCGTCCGCTTTGGCAGCATCCCGCGCCGCTCTGCCCCCACGGTCCCCAATACCACGACGTGCTCGGGCTTGTTCTCCTCCATTCCCTGCGCCTTGCGCAACAAGTAGCGCCCGTCGGCGGGCCCCAGTTCCCAGGCGAACTCCATCTGCACGAAGGTGAACAAGCGCTCTGCCATCCCCGCACGGTACCCTTTGCTCGATGTCTGAAGGCACCAGAGGCCCCGCCGGGCTACGCGAGCGGTTGACCAGCGGCACCGAGGACAAGCTCGGCAAGGCGCTCGCGGATCTGATCGAGAATCCGCTCATCTCCGGCACCATCGGTCGCGCCTTCGACGCCCGCGAGCGCGCCTCGCAAGCGCAGGAGCTCGCGTTCAGTGCCCTCAACATCCCCACGGCCGCCGACATTGAGCGCCTCACCCGCCGCTTGCGGTCTGTCTCCCAGCGTCTGGAGGGCATCGAGGACGGCGTTCATCGCCTCAACCGCGCACTGTCGGACGGTGGCGTCGAGCGGCGGCTCGCGTCGATGGAAGAGCAGCTCAAGACCTTCTCCGGCAAGCTCTCGGGTGGGGTCACGGGGTCGGGCGCCGCGGCGGAGCCCAAGGTGACGGCAACCCGCAAGACCACGGCGGCTCGTAGGACCACGGCCTCCAAGCCGGCGGCGGCAAAGCGCGCCGCGCCCAAGCGCTCCACCGCCGCCTCCAAGGCCAAGAAGAGCGCTTGAGATCAGCCGGCGAGCGCCTTTGCGGCTGCTCTGCCCATCGACTCGACGACTTCCACCAGCGCATGCTCATCTATGCGGGTGCGGTTTCCGTGCGCGTCGAAGGTGTCGCTGACGGCGAGTAGGCACGCCACGTCGATTCCCGCGCGCTCGCCCACGGCGAACAGGGTCGAGGCCTCCATCTCAACCGCGATGGCTCCCGCTTCGCGCCAGCGCTCGTTGCGGTGCTCGTCGGGGTCGTAGAAGAGGTCTGTGCTCACGATCGTCGCGTCCCGGTGGACTGTTCGCTCGTATCCGGTGAGGGCGTGGTGTATTCGATTTAGGAGTGACTCGCGTGCGTGCGTGCGCGCGCGCGAAGGAAGGCTTACTTTACGCGCGCGTGCGAGTCCCCCCTCAGAGGCCATAGATCCCGCTCCCGTCTCCGTCACAACGGCGCCCATCAGCGCGGAGCTCGTACCGTCGGCCGCGATCGCCTCGCGTGCGACCACCAGATCTCCGAGCCCGAGCGTAGGGTCGAGCGCCCCGCAGGTCCCCACGCGGATCGCCTTCGTGACCCCGAGTGAGATCAGCTCGTGCAGCACGATCGCTGCGCTCGGTCCGCCCATGCCCGTGCTTTGCACCGTCAGCAGCTCGCCGTCCGCGGCCTCCCCGGTGTACCCCCACAGCCCGCGGTGGTGGTTGAACATCAATGGCTTCTCGAGCAGGAGTTGCGCCAACGCCAGTGCCCGCCCCGGATCGCCGGGTAGCAGTACTCGGTCGGCCAGTTCTGCTGTCGGGTGTAGGTGGATCGTCTCGGGGTGGTTCATCCGCCGCGACTCTAGACTGCCTTACATGAGCTCGCCCTTTGCCTCCTCAAAAGAGTTCCGGGAGGTCATGGATCGCCTGTTCACGATGATGAGCGAAGACGAGGAGATGGGGCCGGCGCTGCGCGACGCCGATGTGCCGCAGCGCTTCGAGTTCGATGACCTTGACCTGGTGATGAACATAAGGGCGTGCGAGGGAGATGAGGAGCCCAATCTCCACTGGGAGTGGACCGATGAGGTCGATTGGAAGCCGCGTGTGCAGATGAAGATGTCCTCCGAGGTCGCCAACCGCTACTTCCAAGGCAAGGAGAACATCCCCCTTGCGATCGCCCGCCGACGGATCAAGACGGGTGGGGACATCAAGGCTTCGCTCGCGCTCATTCCCATCACCAAGCCTGCTTACGCCCGCTACCGGGCGATGATCGCCGATTCATACCCCCATCTGGTGGTCTGAGGAAGGTGGCGCGCACCACAAGGCGCCGCGGCCGCTCGCGCCGCGGACGTGATCGTCTCGAGGAGGAGACGCCACAGGAGGCGGAGGTTTCGCCGCCGAACGGGGGGCCACCGGGTGACCTCCCCGACCAGGATGTTGGCGGGGCAGGCTCAGTGCCTGGTACGCCGACGCTCGCGTGGGTGGCTGACGGAGCCGGCGTCACCCCGGCAACTGTGAGACGGTGGATCAAGGAGGGGCTGGTCCCCCAGTACGAAGGGGCTTGGACACCGCAAGCCGTCGCCCATGTGCGCATCGTCGCACGCTTGCGCGACCGCGGCCACACCCTCGATGACATCCGTCGCGCGCAAGAGAGCGGGCAGCTTGCGGGGTACGTGCAGGGGATGTTCGCCCCCCCGGAGGGCCGCTACACGCTCGAGCAGGCCGCGCGAGAGGCAGACATCGACATGGCCATGATCGAGCGGCTCTACATGAACCTCGGTTTGAGCGCCCTGTCGCTTGACTCGATGGGCGAGGAAGACATGGAGATGGTGCGCTACGTCGCCGCCATGCTCTCCGCCGGGATGCCGGAGGCGGTGCTGCTACAGCTCGCGCGCGTGTACGGCCAGACGATGGCCCAGATTGCCGACGCGGAGGTGCGTTTGATCCATCTCTACGTGCACGAGCCGATGATGCGTGAAGGGCTCCCGGGCGCGGAGATGGCTGAGGCGATGGAGGGATTGGCGGGCGACCTACTCCCCTTCGCCGCCCCCTTCATGCGCTACCTGCATGGCCGCTTTCTCGGGCACTTCATCGAGCAGGACGTGATCGGTCACATGGAGGCCGATTTTGCCGACACCATCCCCGAGGAGGGGAGGATGAGGGTGGTGGTCGCCTTCGCCGACCTCGCCGGCTACACGCGCCTCACCGAGGAGCGTGGCGACGAGGAGGCGGTGGGCGTGGTGGAACGCTTCGTGGAAGCTGTGGAGCAGACCTTGCCCATAGACGCGCGCGTCATTAAGACGCTCGGCGACGAGGTGATGGTGGTAGGCGCCGACGCGATCGCACTCACCCAATGGGCGGTGGGCTTCCAACAGGAAACCCCACCCGACGCGCCCGCCCCACGCATCGGGGTGCACTACGGCGAGGCGATCTACCGCGACGGCGACTACTACGGCCGCGACGTCAACCAGGCGGCGCGCGTGGTGGCGCGGGCAGCCGGGGGAGAGGTGCTGGTCACGCGCCGGGTGGTCGACACGGCAACCGGCGTGGATGGGTTGCGTTTCGAGCTGATCGGGGAAATCGGGTTGAAGGGGTTTTCCGAGCCGATCGAGCTGTTCCACGCGCTGCCCCCCGAGGCGTGAAGCCCGATCCTCTGGCGGCCGCCGTCGCGGTGTTGTGATGAGGTAGGGCGATGACTGCAGAGGAGGTACGGGAACTTGTACGTGCCGGTCGGCTATTGCCCTCCAGGGGGCACGTCGTCGCGATGCTCTCGGGGGGGCGCGATTCGGTGTGTTTGCTCGATGTGGCGGTGGCGCTCTGTGGCGCTGAGCGAGTGCGTGCGTTGCACGTCAACTACGGCCTTCGCCCCGAGTCTGAGGATGACGAGGCTCACTGTCGCACGCTTTGTAGGGAGTTGGGAGTGGAGATCGAGGTGGTTCGTGCCGAGCGCGAGCCGCAAGCGAGTGGAAATCTGCACGCCTGGGCACGCGATGTCCGCTATCGCGCAGCCAGGGAGCTCGCCGATGGCGACGATGCGCTCATCGCCGCCGGGCACACCGCCAGCGACCAGGTGGAGACGATCCTCTACCGGCTGGCGGCCTCGCCTGGGCGTCGGGCGTTGCTGGGGATGTCGGCAAGCGAGGGAGCGCTCGTGCGTCCGCTGCTCGGGATCACCCGCGAGCAAACCGCCGCGTATTGCACCGAGCGAGGTCTGATCTGGCGCGAAGACACAAGCAACGACAACCCAAGCTACGCGCGTGCGCGGGTGCGCCACGGGTTGCTGGAGGCGCTCGATGCGGTGCACCCGGCTGCGCAAACCAACGTGCTCCGTACAGCCTCTTTGCTACGCGAGGAGACTGATCTGCTCGACGCCCTGGTCGAGGCGGAGCTTGGAGGCAGCTCGAGGATCGCGATCGAGCGACTGGGCGAGCTCGCCCCCGCGCTTGCGCGTCTAGTTGTGATCCGTCTGGCGGAGGATGTTTCCGGCACGTTCGTGCCTCAGGCGGGAGAGAAGGTGGCGGAGATTCTGGCGCTGGGACGGCGGGGCGGGCGCGCCGAGCTGCACCTGGGTGGGCTTGTGGGCGCTGTCGTCGAGGGGGGTGAACTTCATATGGTGCGCATTGTCTCGCGGGCACGTTAAAACGGTTCGCAGCCAGATCAATTAAGCCAAATTAGGTAGAAAGACCTTGACAACTACCGCTCACTATGTATATGGTCGGCAAAGACCGCAGCATCGCTACCGCGGTCTCACGGCTCGACTTAGGGGGGATGCGGCGGCATGGTCTTTTCTTGGCGTACTTATGTGGCGTTGTTCACGTGTTGCGTTGTTGGGGTATTCGGCGCTCTGGCTGTTACTTCATCCAGCAAACAGGCTGCGGATGGCGCCGTAGTCGCCCGTTCCGGTTCTATTTCGCTTGCCTCCAATTTGCTCGCGGTGCCGGGCGTGCAGAGCCTCGATGGGGGTGAACAGGAACGCGATCAGCTGATTTCCGATCGTGAGACCCCCGAAGCTGTAGATGCCCGTTTGCTGTCACGCACCCGCTACGAGCACCTTGGCGCCGGCGCCGTCGCACATGTGATCGGCGAAGCGACACCGGCCTTGGTGGCACAGTCGCCGTCGGGGCTCGGTCATCTGCCGGGAGGCACCCGCGTGGCGCGTTACCTGGGCGATGATGCCGCCCAGCTCGACCTTCCAGGCGGCAAGCACGCGGTTGTCGAATCGTTGACGCCCATGGCCACCCATACTGGGTCGGGCGGCTATGTTCCGGTCGACCTTTCCCTTCGTCAGTCAGGCCACGATTTTGTGGCGGATAATCCGGCTGTTGCGGTGAGCATTCCGCGCGAGCTTGCCGGCGGCGTTAGGTTGGACTCCAGTGGAGTGTCGTTGACACCTGTCGACAGTGGGGGTACGCCTGTACAGGGCAGCGGTCAGCTCGACGGTGGCACGGTCGTTTATCCGAACACCGCGACCGACACTGACACCGCGGCCAAGCCGACCGATACGGGCATGGAGGTCTACGACCTCCTGCGCTCGGTAGACAGCCCACAACAGCTCTCTTATGAGGTGGGGATTCCCAAGGGAGCGCGGCTTGTGCCGAGTCGCTCCAACGTGGGCGCGGTCAAGGTGATTGACGCTGGGCAGACCCTTGCCATCATTCCGGCCCCCTCCGCACAGGATGCCGATGGCGCCAAGGTGCCCGTGTCGACGAGTGTGGCTGGGGATCGGCTGGAGCTGCGTGTAGACCATTCCGCCGGCGACTACCGCTACCCGATCGTCGTTGACCCGACGGTGGTAGACACGCTGTTTACCTCCTACACTTACGGAGAAACCAATTGGCGTTTCGTGAAAAGCAGTGGGCTCGGCTTCATATATAGTCACTCGTCGCCGGAATGGTGGATGGAAATCGGCACCGTCCAGCCCAACGAATGGGGCGCGATCCTCTATCCGACGCAGGGGGAATCGCGCATTTACGAGACAACGATGGAAGCGTCTGAGTCCACCGGCAGCGATGTCGAAGAGCACCTGGTCATTGCGGGATCCGGCTCGTGGGAAGGCGGTACGTGGGAAGGCGCCACCGCTATTCCCAAAGTGGGCGCTCGTACCGGATATACGGTCTGTACAAGCGGTTGTTCCTCGTCCGGAGGCACGGCAGGCAACATAACCGCTTTTTGGGTAAACGCGATTGCCTCCGCGAGGGAAGTCGGCGATGTGCAGGGTTATGCCGCCTCTGTCTACATCGCCCAGAACAACGGGCCCACGATCTCCAAGGACACTACGAAAGAAACCAACATCAGGGGCGAACGGAACGTGTTCTACGGTTCCGGGGGCTGGATCTCCGAACCCGCCAAAACGGTAGCCATGTTCGACGCCAGCGATCCGGGGATCGGGGTCAGCGAAGTTCAATACACGGTCGGCACCGCCAAATGGACGTTCCCAGGGGAATGCCCGCACTCGACTCAGTGTCCGCCCTCAATGACCTCGTATGCGCAGGCGTTCAACGGCGGGGGCCTCCCTGAAGGCGAACCTACGATCGAAGCGAAGGCGCTGAACCACATGGGCACCAGCACCACGGCGATCGCCACCATCAAGGTGGATCGCGCGGCGCCACATGAAATAACGATCAGCGGCCTGCCCACGGGGGGCGTGATCAACGACGCGACACAAGGTGGCATCAAAATTGTTGGGCATGCGACCGATGGCGTCACAGGCACGCCGAGCTCCGGTGTGGCGTCGCTGAAACTTTCGGTGGAGGGCCACGAACTCGGTTCCGCCAACGGCAGCTGCTCGCCGGGGCCGTGCACAGCCACCGGCGAATGGACGATCAACGGCGAAGAATTCGGCGTGGGCGAACACACGTTGACGGTTACGGCTGCGGATGTCGCGGGCAACGTCGCCGCCGGCACCGCAACCTTCAGCGTTCATCACGCGAGCCCGGTGTCGTTTGGCCCCGGTGAGCTGAATCCGATTACCGGCGAGTACGACCTCGAAGAAACCGACGTGTCCGTGGCGACATCGGGTGTTCCGCTAAGCATCGTTCGTGGCTACAATTCGCGCGAACCGACCGCCGGCGGCACCGGGGCTTACGGAGCGCCTTGGAGCTGGAGCTCGGGCGGCGCTCGCATGCTTGAACGCGCCCCCAACGGAAACATGACCTTGGTCTCGACAACGGGAGCAAAGAGTGTCTTCACGGCCGGAGGCGGCGAAACGTTCAAACCGCCGCTTGGCGACAGCGGTCTCGTGCTCAGCACGTACGGATCGGACTACAGACTAAAGGACAAAGGTGCGACGACGGATTTCAGGCACCAGACGGGCGATCCGGAATCTGTCTATCGCGTCGCTTGGATCGCCAATATCAGCTTGTCTAACGTGACGGAATACACCTACCAGACGGTTGGCGGCGTAGTGGAGCCATCGGAGGAGGCGAAAGCTTTCCCCGGTGGGACAGGGTGTCCGCACACGCCGCCACTGACCGTCGGCTGTCGCGCGCTGACCTACAACTTCGCGACATCCACGACCGCTACCGGAGAAGGCGCAAGCGAATGGGGCGACTACACCGGTCGCATGACTCGTGTGTACTTCGCGACCGCTGAAGAAAAAGAAGGGAAAGTCGTCCAGGTATCGACAACTGTGGCGCAGTACGCCTATGACAACAAAGGGCGCCTGCGCGCCGTTTGGGACCCGCGCATCTCGCCAGCCTTGAAGACCACGTATGGATATGACGCCGAAGGGCACGTGACGGTCATCTCCCCACCCGGTAAAGAGAGCTGGGCGTTCACGTACGGAACGACGACGACGGATACCCGGGCCGGAAGGCTGATCAAGGAGATGCGTCCGCCCGCCTCTGAAGCGCTGTGGGCCGGTGGAATTCTCAAAAATACCGCGACGCCGACCCTCTCCGGCTCGCCGATAGTCAAAGCCCGTATGACTGTATCCGACGGCAGCTGGTCCGGTGCACCGATTGCATATGGATATCAGTGGCAAGATTGCAACAGCTCTGGCGCTGAATGCAAGCCGATCGGCGGAGCAACTAACGCAAACTACACGCCAGTCGCAAGTGACGTAGGGCACACCTTGGTCACAAAGGTGACCGCCACCAACGGTGGCGGTTCGGTGACGGCCAATACCGCCCGGAGCGCCGTGGTCGCGGCAACCGGCACGATAGTCGAAGGCGAAGTGCGCTCGCCGCAGCCGGGGACGACGGTGGAGTACAACGTGCCGGTATCAGGCACTGGCGCTCCCTACTCACTTAGCAGCAGCGAAGCGTCTAAATGGGCGCAAACGGACTTGCCGCTTGAAGCTACGGCGATCTTCCCGACCGACGAGGCTGTTGGCTGGCCGGCACCGGACTATCGTCGCGCCGCGATAGATTATTTCGATATCAACGACAAGGTTGTCAATGCGGCGATGCCGGGAGGTGGGATCGCGACCAGCGAATACAACTCTAATAATGACCTCCTGCGCAGCCTGTCGGCCGACAATCGCGCAGCAGCGCTCAAAGAAGGCTCAAAATCCGCGGAAGTGTCGCAAACGCTGGACAACCAGAGCACATATAACAGCGAAGGAACGGAGCTGTTGAGCCAGCTTGGGCCGCTGCACACCGTCAAGCTCGCCAGCGGAGCGGTCGTGAGCGCCCGGCTGCACAGGGTGTACAGCTATGACGAAGGCGCTCCGGAAGGCGCCAGCGAACCGTACCGGCTGGTAACCAAGATCACAGAAGGCGCCCAAATCAGCGGCGAACCGGAAGCTGACATACACACCACGACCAAGTCATACGCCGGTCAAAACAATTTGGGCTGGAGTCTGCGCGAGCCGACTGCGACCGTCGTAGACCCATCCGGGCTGCATCTGGTTCACAGCACCGTTTACGATCCGATCTCGGGCAAGGTAACGGAAACCCGTACGCCCGCCGCCGGCTCGGCGGACGAAAGCTACGTTGCTTACGAGTACAACGCCACGTACGGTAGCTATGGGGCCGGAAACGGCCAGCTCAACGCGCCGGAAGGGATCGCGCGAGACTCCAAAGGCAATATCTGGGTCGCCGATACGTACAACAATCGTATTGAGGAGTTCTCCTCCGCCGGTACCTTCATCCAGAAGTTCGGAGGTGCGGGCGCGACCGAAGGGAAATTGGAACACCCGTCAGGGGTCGCGATCGATAGTTCGGGGAACATCTGGGTCGTAGACACGGGCAAGGGCACCGTGGTGAGCTTCTCGAGCACGGGCACATACCTCAAAACCCTGAGCGGCTACGCGCTCAAAGGAGCGGTCGGGATCGCATACTCCAGCTACTACAACCGCGTGTACGTCGCTGACACGGGCGACGGTGTTATCGTTCAATATAATCCCGAAACTGGAGAAACGAAAGCGCTCGGCAAAAAAGGGACAGGCAACGGTGAATTCACGAGTCCGAGAGGTATCATCGCTGACTCTTCAGGCAATATCTATGTGAGCGACACGGGCAAACGCATTCAAAAGCTGAATGCTTGGACCGGGGCTTACATTTCGCAGATCACCAGCACTCACATGGGAATGCCGCTCGGCATGGCGTTCGACAATAAAGGCAACATCCTGGTCGCCGATGGCACTAAATTCAATGTGCAGTCGTATTCGTCATCAGGCGTCTTTCAGTACCAGTTTGGCCAGTATGGTGTGGGAGCAGGAAAGTTTGAATATCCCACCGGTTTGGTGCTTGACAGTGCCAACGATGCGTATGTGCTGGACTCGGAACGCAGTCAGTTCGAGCTATGGCTGCCTTCTGGCGGCGACCACAAAAGCCGCGGCAACGGTGGCACGCACGGAATGCAGACAAGCTATTACTCAGAAGGTTGGATTCCCCAGAATCCTGAAGTTTGTAACTTTCGCCCAGAATGGGCGGGACTGCCTTGCGAGAAGCAGCCGGCTGCGCAACCGGGAACCAGTGGAGTGCCGAACCTGCCGGTGACGTTGCTCAAGTACAATATCTGGGACGAGCCTACGGAAACGACCGAAACTGTGGGAACCACGACGCGGACGAACACGAACGTTTACGACGAAGCGGCGCGCTTGACCAAGGACACGGTCAGCTCCTCGGTGGGGACAGCGCTGCCGAGTGTGGAATACGAATACAACCCGGAAACAGGCGAGGCCACGAAGTCAAAGACGACCGTGGAAGGGGTGACGCGCACGCTCGAATCGGCGTATGACAAGCGTGGAGCGTTGACCTCCTACAAGGATGCCGACGGTAGTACGGCGAGTTTCTACTACGACCCTTACGGTCGGCTGGAATCGCTAAATGACGGCAAGGGCACGCAGACATACACGTACGACACGACCACAGGTTTGGTCACAAAACTCGTCGATTCGGCGGCGGGTACGTTCATGGGAACCTATGACGTGGAGGGCAACCTGACGACCGTCGGCTACCCGAACGGGATGAACGTGAACCACACGTACGACCCGACGGGCAGTGAAACCGGGATCGAATACGTCAAGACGACGCACTGCTCTTCAGGGTGTACGTGGTACAGCGAGAGCGAATCCCCGTCGATCCACGGGCAGGCGCTCAGTCAGTCGAGCACGCTCTCCAGCCAGTCCTACACCTATGATGCCGCCGGTCGCTTGACTAAGGCACAGGACACCCCGACGGGAGAAGGCTGCACGACGCGGATCTACGCCTACGATCAGGAAACCAACATCGGAAGCCTGACCACGCGCCCGCCGGGTGCCGGGGGCGTGTGCGCGAGCGAAGGGGGGACAGCGCTCAACCACACCTACGACACAGCGAACCGTCTCACCGACGCCGGGATCGCCTACGACACGTTCGGCGACATCACAAAACTTCCCGCCGCCGATGCGGGTGGCAGCGAAGTGGCGAGCACGTTCTATACGGATGAGACGCTGGCGAGCCAGGTACAGAATGGCCAGACGATCGGCTATTACCTCGATCCGGCCGGTCGCGATCGTCAGATCGTCTCTACCGGCACGGTCAATTCGACTTTGACCTACCACTATGCGGGGGGTGGAAACTCGCCGGTGTGGACGGAAGACACGGCCGGGAAATGGACTCACAATATCTACGGGTTCGAAGGTCTTGTGGCCACACAGGCGAGCGGCGAATCACCGGTCCTGCAGGTACAGGATCTGAAAGGGAGCATCGTCGGTACCATGTCGTTGAGCGAAACCGCGACCGGATTGTCCTACAAAGGGGACTCGACCGAGTATGGTGTTCCGCGTACGAGTAGCCCGCCGAAGTATTCGTGGCAGGGCGCCAGTGCGCTGCGGACCGAACTTCCCTCTGGTGTGATCGCTATGGGCGCTCGGTCCTACGTGCCGCAGATCGGGAGGTTCCTGCAGCCCGACCCGATCGAAGGTGGGTCGGCCAACGAGTACGCATACACGTATGGCGATCCGATCAACAGTTCCGATCCGAGCGGGGAATACACGGTTGCGACGCCCACTTGGGTTGCCGGGTTCTTCGACGAACAAGCTGAAATAGCGACCGAAGCCGCGATCCAGAGGGCCGCTGAAGAACAGGCCGCGCGCGAAGAAGCCGAAGAAAAAGCGCGAGAAGCGGCTGAAGAGGCGGCAGAAGCGGCAGCCGAAGCCGCCGAAGCCGCGGCAGAAGCCGCGGCAGAAGCGTACTCGGGTGGCGGCAAAAAAGGGAAAGGTAAAAAAGGCAAAGAGGCGCGCAAAGTCAGTCCTCGTATCGTAAGGACGACGAGCGGGGGAGCCGACGGAGGCAAATATAAGGGGAATGCCTGTAAAGGTCCGGGGCCGTATCGGTGCTCCGAACCTGGTACCGGAACCAAGCCAATCAAAGAAAAACCCACTAAGAAGGAAGAAGAAGAAAGAAGGAAGAAAGAAAAGGTGTGGGAAATAGTTGGCGAAGCTGAGCAAGAAGCTGTTGGAGGAGCAGTATCGGGATACGGTCAATAGATCCTGCGACCCTGGTGGATATGGCGTTAGGCGCACGTGGCCGATATTCTCAAAAGTGATCTGACTACACACAGCCGCGTTTTAGTCCGCTTTGGTGTAATAAACAGAGTTTGATATTGATATGGCCCGCCTGTAATTACGCGCATTGTGATTACATAAATCAATTTTGCGCAAAGCCTTGACAGCAACTAGCCACCGTGTATAGGGTCGGCGAAGTCCGCACAGCTGTACTCGCGGTCTCAAGCTCGACTTGGAGGGGGCGAAGGCATGGTGTCTTCTTGGCGTCTTTACGTGGCGTGGTTCTTGTGTTGCATGGTGGGAGTGGCTGGGATTTTCGCTTTTTCCTCGTCTCACAACCGTGATGTCGCACAGGTTCACGCAAACACCGACCCTAGCCCGCTTTCGCTTGGCTCGAACCCTCTCGCGGTGCCTAGTGTGCAGGGTCTTGACGGGCGTGAGCAGGAACGCGACCAACTGATCGTAAATCGGACCGATCCGGCAGCCGTCGCCGACCGCTTGCTGTCGCGTACGCGCTACGAGCACCTCTCCGCCGGGGCGGCGGTTGGCGTGATCGGGCGGGACGCTCCAGCGGTGGTGAGTGAGTCGCCGGCCGGTTTCGGCACGTTGCCCCCAGGCGCTCGGGTGTCCCGATACCTGAGCACCACTTCGGCACGACTGGAACTGCCGGGTGGCAAGCGCGCGATCGTCGAATCGATGGCACCGGCCGCGACGCGCACGCGGTCGGGCGGCTATGCGCCGGTCAACTTGACACTGCACGAAATGAGGCAGGGCTTCGCGGCGGAGAATTCTGCCGTTCCCGTAAGCATTCCGCGCGAACTCGCGGCGGGCGTCAGCCTGGATGCGAGCGCGGTGTCGCTCATCCCTCTCGATGTCGCGGGGGCTCCGACCAGGGGCAGCGGTCGGATCGACGGTAACGCGGTCATATATCCGAACACCGCAAAGGACACCGATACGGCGGCGAAGCCAACGGCCGGGGGGATGGAGCTGTACGGCACGCTGCGCTCGGCTGAAAGTCCGCAGGTGCTCTCCTACAAGGTTGGGATGCCGCGAGGGGCGTCGCTTGTTTCGGGCAAGTCAGGCATGGCGAGCGTGGTCGCGTACGGTCGCCCACTGGCAGTCATCGCGCCAGCTTCGGCAGTCGACGCCGCCGGTACGCCCGTGCCTGTTTCTACGACCGTATCGGGCGACACGCTCGAATTGAAAGTGGATCATCGCTCGGGTGACTATCTCTACCCGATCATTGTGGATCCCACGGTGATCGATTCCTCGACCTCCTGGTTTCCCAATTGGCGGTTCGAAAAGGGCGGTCCCGCCGGTGTCTCCCATGGCGGCATAATCTGGTCTTCGTATTGGAATATCACGTTTCCATATGGGACCGAAGCCAATCAATGGGGTGCGGTGGTCTATCCCACGCAGGGTGAATCGCACATCTATGAGGTCAGCATGGAAACCTCGGCGAGCACTGGTAGCAACGTCGAAAATCATCTCGTAATCGCTGGCGCGGGTGGATGGGAAGCGAGCACCGCACTGGCAAAAAGCTATGGGAGGAGTGGGGCGAGCGTTTGCGTGTCGAGTTGCTCCTCGACCGGAGGCACGGCGGCGAATATCGCCGCCTACTGGGTCAATGCGATCGCGTCCACGCCCGAAGCGGGCGAAGTGGTTGGCTATCAGACTTCGGTGTATATCGCGCAGAGCAATGGCCCGGCAATCGTCAAGGACACGACCAAAGAACGCGGGCCGGATGGGTTCTATCGGAACGCCTTCTACCACGGTGGCAACGAATGGATTTCACCAGGAGGCCAGGAGGCGGTTTTCGACCTCAGCGATCCCGGTGTTGGCGTTGATGAAGTGCAGTATACGGTCGGTGCCACCAAATGGGGTTACAAGCTCTGCGAAAGCGGCGCTCAGTGCACTCCGTCGACATCCACAAGAGTGATAGCGATTGAAGGTACGCGTCACCTTCCCGAAGGCGAAGAGACGATCGAAGCAAAGGCGTTGAACGCGATGGGTAGCAGTGCGACAACGACCGCTACGATCAAGGTGGATAGCGCCGCACCGCACGAAATCACGTTGACCGGTCTGCCTACGAGCAATGTGATCAACGATGCCACGCAGGGAGGCGTCAAACTGGTCGCGCATGCGACGGACGGCGTCACGGGCACGCTCAGCTCGGGTGTGGGGTCGCTGAAGTTGTCGGTGGATGGTCGCGAAGTCGGTTCCGCCAACGGGAGTTGCTCGCCGGGTCCGTGTACGGCCACGGGCGAATGGACGATCAACGGTGAAGAATTCGCTGTAGGCGAACACACGCTGACAGTCACCGCGACGGATGTCGTCGGCAACGTAGCCACCAGCAATACGAACTTCAGTGTGCATCACGCAAATCCCGTTTCGTTCGGTCCAGGCGAACTGAACCCTGTCACGGGTGAGTTCGATCTTGAAGAAACCGATGCGTCGGTGTCGACGATCGGCGGTGCACTGAGCGTCGTTCGCGGCTACGATTCGCGCGAACCGACCTCCGGCGGAGTAGGCTCCTTCGGCGCGCCGTGGAGCTTGAGCGTAGGGGGGACACAGCAGTTGGTGCGCTTCCCCAACGGCAACGTGACGCTGGTCTCGGCGACCGGGTCGCAGAGCACATTCACAGCCACTGGCGGGGGCAAATATGAACCGCCGACTGGCGACACCGGCCTTGTCTTGAGCGCAAACGCCGGTGAAACGGAATACACACTGAAGGACAACGGCGCGAGCACGGTCTTCAAGCACGTGAGCGGCGATACCGAATCGGTGTACCGTGCCTCAGTCGTATCCGGCACGGTCGGCTCGAACACGACGCAGTACACCTACCAGTCGGTTGGCGGCGTCGTGGAGCCAGAAGAGGAGCTGGGGCCGGTCCCAGCCGGGGTCTCGTGTACGCCTACGTTGAACCCCGGCTGTCGCGCCCTGACCTTCAACTACGCAAGCTCGACAACCGCGACGGGCGAAGGTTCAAGCCAATGGGGCGACTACACGGGTCGGTTGACCCGCGTGTACTTCACCACCGGCGAAGAAAAAGAAGGCAAAGTCGTGCAGGTCGTAAAGACGGTTGCGCAATACGCCTATGACAACAAAGGGCGCTTGCGAGCCGAGTGGGATCCGCGCATCTCACCCGCTTTGAAGACGACTTATGGGTATGACTCCGAAGGGCACGTAACCGTGATCTCACCGGCCGGGAAGGAGAGTTGGGCGTTTACGTACGGCACGACCTCCACGGATACGCGTCCGGGCAGGTTGATCAAGGCGATGCGCCCGCCGGCCTCGGAAGCCTTGTGGGGAGGCGAAGTGCTCAAAAACACGGGTGCGCCTACCCTGTCGGGCTCCCCGATCGTCAGGGTTCGGCTGACGGCCTCAAACGGAAGCTGGTCGGGCGGACCGGTCGCCTATGGGTATCAGTGGCAGGACTGCAACAGCGCCGGCGGCGAATGCAAAGCCATCGGAGGAGCCACGAACGCCAACTACACGCCGGTGTCCAGCGACATCGGGCATACGCTTGTGGCGCAGGTGACTGCGACCAGCGGTGGAGGCTCGGTGGCTGTCAATTCGTCGCCAAGTGCTGTGGTCGTCGCGGCGGCGGGAAGCGGCTTCGCGAGTGTGACGCAGTCAATCGAGTCGAACGCTCTCAATGCTGTGACGTGCGTTCCAGGTACCAGCGACTGTGTCGTCAGCGACAGCAAAGGCAACGCTTACTACGCCAGCAATGTAAGTGCCACCGCGGCGGCGACATGGACCTCATGGTCAGGTCCGGGCACCAGTCCGAGCGAGGCGCTGTCGTGTCCCTCCACTTCGCTGTGCGTGATTGCCGACGGCGAAAAAAGTGGTTTCGGGGGCACGCTGTACTACTCCACCTCCCTGGGCGGATCGTGGACGCAGGCGGCCAATCCGGCCTACGGCGCGGACGCCATCTCATGCGTGTCCGCATCCTTTTGCGTGGCGGGCCAGAACAACTATGGATACTTCCGCTATTCGACCAGCCCGGCGTCATCGTCTTGGACGCTTGAGGAACAGGGCACAGCGGCGATGAAGTCCGTCTACTGTTTGTCTACGTCATTCTGTGCCATAGGCGACGGGGCAGGCAAAGTGCACGTTGCGACAAGTACGGCACAGATCGAGTCCTCGACGTGGAAGCAATCCAGCGTTGACGGCACCACAGCGCTCAACGGGGTGGCATGCACGTCCACGAGCGCCTGCATCGCGGTGGACGCAGCAGGCAACGTGCTCAACCTGGCAATCAATTCAAGCGGCGAAGCGACGGCTACCAAACAGAATATCGACGGTAGCAACAGCCTGACTGCCGTCACGTGCACCGGCACCACATGCGTGACGGTGGACAACCAAGGCAATGTGTTTGTATCCACAGACAGCGGCAAAACCTGGTCACAGCGGTATCAGCTGAAACATGGGTTGACCAGCGTCTCGTGCGCCTCGACAGTTCTGTGCGCGACGGTAGACACAAGCGGGAACCTGACGGCGTTCAATCCCAACTCTGTGCAGCCGGTGGAGTCCAACGGGATCAATGCGGTGGCGTGTGTTCCGGGTACGACCGACTGTGTTATCAGCGACAGCAACGGAGGCGCCTACTATTCGACCAATATGAGTGTCAGCGCTCCCGCGACTTGGACATCGTGGAGCGGTCCTAGCGGCATGAGCCCGAGCGAGGCGCTGTCGTGTCCCACCAGCACGCTGTGCGTGATGGCCGATGGCAGCAAAGAAGGCTACGGAGGGAACCTGTATTACGCGAGCGCGCTCGGCGGCGCGTGGACCCAGGCCGTGGCCCCAACGTATGGCGCGGACGCGATTTCCTGCGCCTCGTCTTCGTTCTGCGTATCGGGACACGACGGCCTCGGTTACTACCGCTACTCGACAAAACCCGCCTCAACGACTTGGACGCTGAAAAAACAGGGCGGATACGCAATGAAGTCTGTCTTCTGTCTATCGTCGTCTTTCTGCGCGATGGTTGACAGCCATGGCGTCCTCTACGTAGGCACCAGCACATCCAAGATCGAAGGCGAACTCACGGAATCAAATGTGGATGTCGGGACGTCGCTCAACGGTGTGGCCTGCACCTCGACGACATCATGCGTCGCGGTGGACGCTGTTGGCAACGTGCTCAACCTGACGGTAGGGTCGAGCGGTGAAGCCAGCGCAACAAAGCAAGACATCGATGAAACCAACAGCCTGACCGCAGTCACGTGTTCTGGCACGAGCTGCGTGACCGTCGACAACCACGGCAACATCTTCGGTTCCACCGACAGCGGAAAAACGTGGCTCGAGCAGTATGCGCTCAAAGACAATCTGACCAGCGTGTCATGTGCCTCGAGCAAACTGTGCGCAACTGTCGACACGACAGGTCACCTTTTCGCCTTCGACCCCACCGCGGTTGTCGTCAGCGAAGGCGAAGCGCGCTCGCCGCAACCTGGTATGACTGTGGAGTACAACGTGCCGGTGTCCGGTAGTGGCGCGCCGTATTCGCTGAGTAGCACCGAAGCCTCCAAATGGGCGCAGGCGGATACGCCGGTGGAAGCGACCGCGATCTTCCCCGCAGACGAGCCGGTGGGTTGGCCGTCGCCCGACTATCGTCGCGCGACGATCGACTATCTGGACATCAACGACCGCGTCGTCAACGCGGCGAGTCCGGGGGGCGCTATCACGACAAGCGAATACAACACGCACAATGATGTCGTGCGCAACTTGAGCGCAGACGATCGCGCGGCGGCCCTCAAAGAAGGCTCGAAAGCGGCGGAAGTCTCGCAGACGCTCGACACGCAGAGCACGTACAACGGTGACGGAACAGAGCTGTTGACTTCGCTCGGGCCGCTGCACACGGTCAAGCTCGCGAGCGGGGCCGTCGTGAAAGCACGTCTCCACACCGCGTACAGCTATGACGAAGGAGCACCGGAAGGCGGCACCTACCGACTCGTGACAAAAGTCACCGAAGGAGCCCAGATCAGCGGCGAACCGGAAGCTGACGTGCGCACGACAACGAAGTCCTACGCGGGGCAGAACAATCTGGGCTGGACCCTGCGCGAGCCGACCGCCACGACGGTCGATCCGGCGGGTCTGAAATTGGTGTACAGCACGGTCTACGATCCGACCACCGGCAAGGTGACCGAAACCCGGACGCCGGCAGCGGGCGCGGCCGACGAAAGCTATGTCGGTTACCAGTACAGCTCTGACTTCGGCAGCGAAGGAAGCGGTAACGGCCAGGTGAACGAAGCGGCTGGAATCGCCATGGACTCCGAAGGCAACATTTGGATCGCAGACACCTACAACAATCGAATCGAGGAGTTCTCTTCGGCGGGTACGTTCATCCAGAAGTTCGGGGGTCCGAGTATCGGCGAAGGCGAACTCAACCATCCGTCGGGGCTGGCGATCGACAAATCAGGGAACATTTGGGTCACGAACACCGGTAAGAACCGTGTAGCGTTCTTCAGCAAGACTGGCACGTACCTCGGCAAGTGGGGCGAAGGGGTGCTCAAAGAACCGATCGGGCTTGCGTATTCCAACTACAACAACCGCCTTTATGTAACCGATGCGGGCGACGGTCGGGTCCTCGAGTTCAAGCCCGAAGTCTACGGTGAATACACGATAATCGGTAAAAAAGGCACCGGCAATGGGGAATTCTCCTACCCCGAAGGGATAGTCGCCGATTCTTCGGGCAACATCTATGTAACCGACACAAGTCGCCGCGTGCAGAAGTTTAGTGCCGCCGGCGCCTACATATCGCAGTTCGCCAGCGAACACATGAGCGGGCCGGACGGCATAGCGTTTGACAGCAAAGGCAATATCCTCATCGCCGATGGTTGGGGTAACGACGTGCAATCGTACTCCCCGTCGGGTGTGTATCAGTACGAATTTGGCCTGGGCGGTAGTCTACCGGGCCAATTCAAAGATCCCACCGGCATCGTTCTCGATGGATCTGATGACATGTTTGTGATCGACACCAACAACAATCGAATCGAAAAGTGGCTGCCGTCTGGTGGGGATCACAAAAGCCGTGGTAATGGTGGTACGCATGGGATGCAGACGGTTTATTACACGGCCGGCACGAACTCGGAAGTGTCTGCGTGTGGGAATCGTGCGGAATGGGCGGGCATGCCGTGTGAGAAGCGGCCGGCGGCGCAGCCGGAAACGAGTGGGGTGCCGAACCTGCCGGTGACGACGATCACATACAACGTGTGGGAGGAGCCGCTGGTGTCGACCGAAACGGTCGGGAGCGCGACTAGGACTAATACGGATGTGTATGACGAAGCGGGCCGCATGACGAAGGATACGGTCAGCTCGTCTGTCGGGACTGCGCTGCCGAGCGTGGAATACGAATACAACCCGGAAACGGGTTATGCGACGAAGTCGAAGACGACGGTGGAAGGGACGACTCGGACGCTTGAATCTGTGTATGACAAGCGTGGCGAGCTGTCGTCTTACAAGGATGCGGACGGTAACACGGCGAGTTTCTATTACGATCCTTACGGTCGACTGGAATCGCTGAACGACGGGAAGGGCACGCAGACCTACACGTATGACACGACGACAGGTCTTCCGAGCAAACTGGTGGATTCCGCGGCCGGCACGTTCACGGGAACCTACGACGCGGAAGGCAACCTCACGACCACGGGTTATCCAAACGGGATGAACGTCAACCACACGTACGATGCGACGGGTAGCGAGACCGGGGTGGAATATGTAAAGACGACGCATTGCTCGTCTGGGTGTACATGGTTTAGCCAGAGCGAATCGCCGTCGATCCACAGACAGACGCTCAGCCAATCGAGCACGCTCTCAAGCCAGTCCTACACCTACGACGCGGCTGGCCGGTTGACCAAGACTCAGGACACTCCGGCGGGCGAAGGCTGCACGACAAGGATCTACGCCTACGACCAGGAAACGAACGTGAACAGTCTGACAACACGCCCACCGGGCACAGGGGGGGTATGCGCGACCGAAGGCGGAACCGCGCTCAACCACACATATGACACAGCGAACCGTTTGACGGACACGGGGATCGCCTATGACTCGTTTGGCGACGTCACGAAACTATCCGCGGCCGACGCGGGTGGTAATGAAGTGACGAGTACGTTCTATGCCGATGAGACGCTGGCGAGCCAGGTACAGAACGGGCAGACCCTCGGCTATAACCTGGATCCCGAAGGTCGCGACCGTCAGATCGTCTCGACCGGGACGATCAACTCCACGGTGACCTATCACTATGCGGGTGACGGAAGCTCGCCGGCGTGGACTGAAGACACGGCCGGGAAATGGACCCGCAACATCTACGGTTTCGAAGGTCTCGTCGCGACACAGGCTGGCGGCGAATCGCCCATACTCCAGGTCCAGGACCTGAAAGGAAACATCGTCGGCACCATGTCCGCGAGCGAAACCGCCACGGGCTTGTTGAGCAAAGGCGACACGACCGAGTACGGTGTTCCGCGAACGAGCAGCCCCCCGAAGTACTCCTGGCAGGGCGCGAGTGCGCTACGCACCGAACTCCCGTCCGGGATCGTCGCGATGGGCGCCCGCTCCTACCTGCCGCAGATCGGCAGGTTCCTGCAACCCGACCCGATCGAAGGCGGCTCAGCAAACGAGTACGCCTACACCTACGGCGACCCGATCAACAGTTCAGACCCAAGCGGCGAATACACGGTCGCGACACCTACCTGGGTGAGCGGGTTCTTCAACGAACAAGCCGAAGTAGCGACCGAAGCCGCGATCCAGAAGGCCGCAGAAGAACAAGCGGCACGCGAAGAGGCGGAAGAAAAAGCCAGAGAAGCAATCATAGGAGCCGCGGAAGCAGCAGAAGCAGCCGAAGCCGCGACCGAAGCGTACACGGGCGGAGGCAAAAAAGGTAAAGCTGCTAAGTCGGCCAAAGCATCCAAAGTTAAACCCGGTATTGCCATGATGGTGCACGAAGGCGGCTTCCAAGGCAAAGACTGCAAGAGACCTTTCTCAATCAGATGTGGCGAAAGCGGGGATCCCGAAGGACCAAAACCAAACAAACCTAAAGGTCGGGCTCCGGGATGCCCCGGGCCCCAGGCTGATTACCGTGTTGGCGATAAAGAGTTCAAAGTAAGCAGCGGTTTGTATTACGGAGGCGGACAGTCCAAAGTCATCAACGACGGCTGCCTGGAAGGCGGTGACCCCACCGTCCCTTGCGAGGTCTTCGGCTGCGGCGCTGGCACGCTGGGTGCATGGCAGCAGTGGCCCGACCACGGGCGCGGCAGAAAGCCAAACGAACAACCCCTAGATTCGCCCCGCCAGAGCATTCGTAGGATTAGGGTCTGAGTAAGTGTCTTGAGTCTGGTCCCGCCGCGCCGTTGATTTCGATTTCGGGTGCGGTTGGGACCGGCATAGCTCTGGCGAGCCTGCCTTCCGTGTCCCCCGCCGCTAGGATCGGCGCCGTGCCAAGCGATGAGCGCACGGAGACCCGTGAGATCGGCGAGACGCTCGTCCTAGCCAAGGATCTACAAACACGCGTGCGCGAGCTTGCGGAGTCGATCTCGAGGGACTACGACGGTCGGCGCCTGCTGCTCGTCTGCGTTCTAAAGGGCGCGGTGTTCTTCCTCTCGGATCTGATGCGCCACATAGACATCCCCGTAGAGGTGGACTTCATGGCGGTCGCCTCCTACGGCTCGGCTACCGACTCCTCAGGGGTGGTGCGCATCCTCAAGGACCTCGACATGCCTCTTGAGGGCCGCGATGTTCTGATCGTGGAGGACATCGTGGACTCAGGGCTCACGTTGCAGTACCTACTGCGCAACCTGGGCTCGCGTAACCCCGCCTCGCTCGAGGTGTGCTCGCTCCTCACTAAGCCCTCCCGCCGCAAGGTGGACCTACCCGTGCGCTACGTGGGCTTTGAGATCCCCGACTGCTTCGTTGTGGGGTACGGACTCGACTACGACGAGCGCTACCGCAATCTTCCGTACATAGCCGCGCTGGAGCTCTGATCGCCTCCGCGGCGCATGTGCGCGCGCCGTCTGCACGCGACCGCCCAGAGGCCGCAAACAGCGGGAAGAAACCACCCGCGTGGTACCCTGGGGGACTGGCGGCGACCCCTACATCCCTCGCCAGAGCACTCGCGATGAGAGCACTCAGTCTGAAGCCATGAGCCGATTCTTCAAGAGCGCCGCCTTCCCGATCCTGATCGTGGTGATCATCGCCTTCTTTGCGGCGAAGCTCATCGTGCCCAGCTCGCAGAAGGGGCCGGTGCACAGCTACAAGACGCTAGTCACCGAAGACATCCCCAACCACCGGGTCAAGTCGGCGACGCTGAAGGTCAAAGACAACTCGGTCGCGGTCACGCTCAACTCGACCTACAAAGAAGAAAAATACGAAGTCGGCTTCGTCGATCAGCAGGTCCCCAAGCTCGAAGAAGAACTTCGCAAGTCGGGCGTCGCCTTCAACGTCGAATCGAACAAGACCTCGATCTGGCCGTCGCTGCTCACCTACCTGCTCCCGCTCGTCATCATCCTCGGCTTCTGGTTCTTCCTCATCAACCAGGTCCAGGGGGGCGGCTCCCGCGTGATGTCCTTCGGCAAGTCGCGCGCAAAGCGACTCTCGGCCGACTCCCCCAAGATCACCTTCCGCGACGTCGCCGGGGTCGACGAGGCCGTTGAGGAGCTTCATGAGATCAAGGAGTTCCTTGAGAACCCCAAGAAGTTCCAGGCGCTGGGGGCCCGGATACCGACCGGAGTGCTCCTCTACGGACCACCGGGTACCGGAAAGACTTTGCTCGCCCGTGCTGTTGCCGGGGAGGCAGGCGTGCCCTTCTTCTCAATATCGGGGTCGGACTTCGTGGAGATGTTTGTCGGAGTGGGTGCCTCGCGCGTGAGAGACCTCTTCGAGCAGGCTAAGCAGAACTCCCCCTGCATCATCTTCATGGACGAGATCGACGCCGTTGGTCGGCACCGTGGCGCGGGCCTGGGTGGCGGGCACGATGAGCGCGAGCAAACGCTCAACCAGCTGCTGGTTGAGATGGACGGTTTTGAGGCGAAGGACAACATCATCATGATCGCCGCCACCAACCGTCCCGACATCCTTGATCCCGCGCTTCTCCGTCCCGGCCGCTTCGACCGCCAGATCGCCGTCGACCGCCCCGACCGCAAGGGAAGGGCCAAGATCCTCGAGGTTCACACTCGTGGCAAGCCGCTCGCGAAGGTCATCGACATCGACGCGCTCGCCGGACAAACACCGGGCTTCACCGGCGCCGATCTCTCGAACCTCATCAACGAGGCCGCCCTCCTTTCCGCGCGCATCGGTAAGCGCGAGATCGGCCAGGAAGAGCTCGAGGAGGGGATCATGCGCGTGATCGCCGGCCCGGAGAAGAAGACGCGTGTGATGTCCGAGAAAGAGCGCCTCATCACCGCCTACCACGAGATGGGCCATGCACTGGTCGGCCACTTCCTCGAGCACTCAGACCCCGTTCACAAGATTTCGGTGATCTCCCGCGGCCAGGCGCTCGGCTACACGATCTCCATGCCTCAAGAGGACCGCTTCCTCACCACCCGCGCCGAGCTCAACGACACGATGGCAATGACGCTCGGTGGCCGGGCGGCTGAGGAGCTTGTCTTCGAAGAGATCACCACCGGCGCCTCAAACGATCTGGAGAAGGTCACCGCCACCGCCAAGCAGATGGTGATGCGCTTCGGGATGTCCGAGAAGCTCGGCCCGCGTGTGTTCGGTCACGAGCACGGCCAGCCCTTCCTAGGCCGGGAGTTCTCCTCCGAGCCCGACTACTCCGATGAGATCGCCCGCGAGATTGACGACGAGGTGCGCCGCATCGTGGAGTCCGCCCACCAGCGTGCGAAGGCGATTCTCACCGATCACGAGCAGGACCTCAAGAAGATCTCTGAGATCCTTCTCAAGCGCGAGACGATTGAGAAGGAGGAGTTCCTGGCGCTGCTCGAAGGCAAGGATGAGGTCGAGGTGTTCGGCGCCGAGGAGCCCCCCGCGCCCGAGTTGCCCCTTCCGCCGGCGTCCGCCGACCGTGCCGGTCGGGAAGCTCCACGCCCGCTGCCACGCCCAGGCTTGGCGGGCGGCACGGCCGACATGCGCAGTTCCGATCCCAACGGTCCCTCAGTCACCTGAACCTGGCCAGCGGCGCTTCGGACTTCGTTCCGGGTGGGGCGCAATAGGCTGACTCCGTGGGCGCCTACCGACTCATGGGGGTCCTCAACGTGACCCCCGACTCCTTCTCCGACGGCGGGCTGTTCCTCGATGCGTCCTCGGCAATCGCCCACGGTGTCGATCTGGCAGAGCAGGGCGCTCACATCCTCGATATAGGTGGCGAATCGACGCGCCCGGGCGCCAATCCGGTCGATGAGCGAGAGGAGCTGCATCGGGTCGTCCCGGTCATCGCTGGACTCTCGGAGGTTCTGTCCTCAAAGCCGTTCGCGATGCAGATCTCGATCGATACCTCCAAGATCCCGGTCGCCGCCGAGGCCCTCAGCGCGGGCGCCACCCTCGTAAATGACGTCACAGCTCTCCGCCTCGATCCCTCCATGGCGGGCCTCATCGCGGCCACCGGCGCCGATTGCTGTCTCATGCACATGCAAGGAACGCCAAGGACGATGCAGCAATCTCCGACCTACAGCGATGTTGTAAGCGAGGTCAAGGCGTTCCTGGAAGAGCGCCTCTCCTTCGCCGTGTCGGAGGGCATCGCCGAAGAGCGCATTTTGCTCGACCCTGGTATCGGCTTCGGCAAGACCACCACCCACAACCTCACGCTGTTGCGCCGGCTCGATGAGCTCGTCACGCTCGGTAGGCCTGTCGTCATCGGCACCTCCCGCAAGAGCTTCTTGGGGAAGATCGCCCAAACCGTGGGTGCAGGCGACGGGGACAATCGGCTACCGGGGACGATCGCCACGAACGTGCTTGCGCTGGAGCGCGGCGCAACCGTATTTCGCGTCCACGATGTCGCACCCGTCGCGGCCGCGCTCGAGGTTGCGGCTGCTACCTTGAGCACCACCTGCCCTCCTACCGGGATGACAAGTTGAGCGACGAGGAACGCCCCCACGACGACGAGCCGGAGCTTCCTGAGGATCTGGAGGAGGAGGCCGGCTTCGAGGGCGAGGACGAAGACGAGGAGGATGGTTTTGAGACCGTCACGATCGAGATCAACGGCCTCTCGCTCTACACCCACCATGGCGTAACCGAAGCCGAGCGCGAAATCGGCCAGCGCCTGCTCATCGACCTACGTCTTGACGTGGGCGAGACAGATGCCACAGTCACCGACCGTGTTGAGGACACCGTCGATTACGCCGAGGTGTGTCAGCTCGTTGCGCTAGTCGCCCAGCAACGCTCCTACAAGACGCTCGAGCGTCTCTGCTCAGCCATTGCCGACCGTCTGCTCGGAGATTTCGAGCTAGATGGGGTATGGGTCAAGGCCTCCAAGCCCGAGCCCCCAATTCCGCTCCCCGTGGACGATGTTTCGGTGGAGGTCTGGCGGGAGGCAGGTGAGTGACGGCCTCGATGGAGGTCTGGTTGGGCGATCAAGTTGCCCCCTTGACAGATTAGTTAGCGGTCACTAATCTGCTCGGCATGGATTGGCCGCGTAGCCAGGATCGCCGGTGATAGCTCGGCTCGTAGAGCTGGCTGTGTCGCACTCGCGGCGCACGCTCATCGTGTCCGGCGTGGTGTTTTTGCTCGCCGCCGCCCTCGGCGGGCCGGTGGTTTCGCTGCTGAAGAGCGAAAACTCCGATTTCCAGGACCCTGCCTCCCAAAACCAGCAGGTGTTGAAGGCGATCGAAGGAGCCACCCATCAAACCGCCACGTTCGGGCTCGTGGCGCTCGTGCCCAGTAGGGGCAACGCTCGCGTCGATCCTGCTGCCCAACGTGAGAGTGCCCGCGTGCTCGCCCTGCTCGCCGCCCAGCCCGGCTTCCAACGGGCGATCGACTACTCGAAGACCCACCTCCCGCTGCTCGTCTCCAGGGACGGCCACCTCACGCTCGTGCTTGCCGCGTTTGCCAACCGCGACTACTCCACCCGCGCGGTCGAACACGTCCGCGCGCAGGTGGCGGGCAGCGGTGTGCGCTTCGGCGGCAACGATGTTGCCTTCAACGAGGTCAACAAAACGACGTCCTCCGATCTCCAGCGAGCAGAGATGTTCGCCTTCCCGATTCTGCTGTTGCTCTCCTTCTGGGTGTTCCGTGGTCTCGTTGCGGCTGCGCTGCCCCTTCTGGTGGGGGGCTTTGCGATCGTCCTCACGTTCCTCTTCCTACGCCTTATCGACCAGTTCGCCGGGGTGTCGGTGTTCGCGGTGAACCTTGTCACCGGCATGGGCCTCGGGCTCGGTATCGACTACTCCTTGTTCGTACTCTCCCGTTATCGGGAGGAGCTTGCAGGCGGCGCCGACACGCGCGAGGCGTTGCTGCGTACGCTGCAAACCGCCGGGCGCACCGTCCTCTACAGCTCGCTGACTGTCGCGGGCGCCTTGGCCTCGATGCTTGTATTCCCGATCCGGTTCCTCTATTCGATGGGCATCGGCGGCGCCATCGTGGCGCTCGCCGCCGGGTTCGTCTCGCTGCTCGTGCTCCCCGCCGTGCTGGTCGCGCTCGGCCCGCGCATCAACGCGCTCTCGCCGGCCCGTTTGCAACGCTCCGCCGCTCGCACCGCTCAATCTTCCGAGCAGGGAGGGTGGTATCGGCTCGCGCGCGGGGTCATGCGCCGTCCCGGGCTCGTCGCGCTCTTCACCGCCGTGCTGCTGTTGGTGGCCGCCGTCCCCTCGCTACGACTCGCTCTTGCACCCGCCGATGCCCACGTGCTCCCTGCTTCCTCAGAAGCGCGTCGGGTGGCGGAGACGCTCACGCGCGAATTCCCCGTCGATCCCTCCCAAACGGTCACCATCGTCGCCCGCTCCCCCGGTTTGGCTATCGGCAAACCGCGGCCTGCCTCCGCGGGTGGGTCCCTATCGGCGAAGGCGGGAGTAACCACGGCGGTCGCGGTGACGCCCGCGGTGGCCGCCATCGCCGCCCACGCCCGCCAGATAGCAGGCGCCCAGGCCACTGAGGGCCCGCCCCGCTATATCGGCGGGGGAGTGTGGGAGATCGAACTCCAACCCCGCGGTGTCAGTGGGTCAGGCGCAAACCAAGCGCTAGTCAAGAACCTCCGTACGATCGGTTCCGCCCCCACGCTGCTCGTGGGGGGCGCCACCGCCTGGTTTGTGGACCAGAAGGCTGCCATCTCCGCCCACCTTCCGCTCGCGCTGCTCATCCTCGCGCTCGTCACCGCCGGCTTCCTCTTCCTGATGACGGGCTCGCTGGTGCTGCCTGTGGTGGCACTCCTGATGAACCTGCTCACCGTCGCTGTCGCGGCGGGGTTGCTCGTGCTGATCTTCCAGGACGGTCACCTCGACGGGCTGTTCGGGTTCACTCCCATCGGGGGCCTCGAGGAGTCGAATCTCGTGCTCCTCTTCATCCTCGCCTTCGCGATGTCCACCGACTACGGGGTGTTCCTGTTTGGACGCATCAAGGAGGCCCACGACGACGGCCGTGCCACCCGTGACGCTGTCGCCTACGGCTTGGAGCGAACAGGCCGCCTCGTCACCGCCGCAGCGCTGCTCTTCTGCGTCGCGCTCGGCGCCTTCTCCACCTCACACATCTTCTTCGTCAAGCAACTCGGTGTCGGTGTGCCGTTGGCGGTGGCCATCGACGCCACGGTCGTGCGGGCGCTTCTCGTGCCGGCGATCATGGGGAGGCTCGGCGAGTGGACCTGGTGGGCACCGCGGCCTTTGCGCCGTCTGCACCGTCGCTTTGGCCTGACCGAGGGCGGGCTGGCGGAGCCGAGCGGAGCTTAGTCCCGGTCCTGTCGGACTAGCGGGTACGTGTTTGTCAAGGGTACCCCTTGACAGCAAGCACCACCTCCTGTATAAAGAGCCATGTGTTGGCAATCCGTTCGGGTTGCTGGCCAGCCCTTTGGGGCGTAGAACAAACATAAGGTCGGGTTTGGGTCGGTCTCTGTGGTCGACACCAACTTGTTTTGACGGGGACCTTGGGAGAGGGACCGGGTCGCACTTCTTAGAGGGAGTTGTTTTTCGCGTGCATTCTTTGGGGAATAACGTGCTTGAG
>DASXNB010000015.1:0-29223 GCA_036495305.1 Solirubrobacteraceae bacterium
GATTTACCCGATCCCGAGAGTCCCGTGAAGACCACCAACTGGTCGCGCGGGATCTCCACGGACAGGTTTTTCAGGTTATGAACCCTTGCTCCCTGTACCCGAATCGACTTAGACATAGGGGGAATCTACCGGTTCTTCGACACTTATCAGGCCGTCGGCGTTGGCGACCGTCTGGCGTTGGAGGTTCTGCAGGGTGTCGCGCAGGACGGCCGCTTCTTCGAAACGAAGGTCCCGGGCGGACTGCAACATCGCGGCTTCCACGCGCGCAATTTCGAGACTCAGGTCATCAGGGAGAACTCCGTCAAGGGACGAAATACCGTGAACCTTCGAGATGACCTCTCGGGGCGATTCGCTGCGCAGGCGATTCAAGATGTCCGCCACGTTTTTCATCACGGTCTGGGGCTCGATGCCGTGCTCTTCGTTGTACGCGATCTGGAGGAGCCGGCGCCGCTCGGTGAGCGAGATCGCGGCGCGCATCGAATCAGTCATTCGATCGGCGTACAAGATGGCTCGGCCGTTGGAGTTCCTCGCGGCCCGTCCAATCGTCTGGGTGAGAGCGCTGCGCGATCGTAGGAACCCTTCCTTGTCGGCGTCGAGGATCGCCACGAGCGACACCTCGGGCAGATCGAGCCCCTCCCGCAAGAGGTTTACCCCCACAAGCACGTCGTACTCGCCCAGACGCAGGTCGCGGATGATCTGGATGCGCTCCAGAGTGTCGATCTCCGAGTGCAGGTAACGCACCTTGAAGCCCATCTCAATCAGGTACTGCGAAAGGTCCTCGCTCATCTTCTTCGTGAGCGTGGTGACAAGCACGCGCTCGTCCACATCCACCCGCTTGCGGATCTCGTTCATCAAATCGTCGATCTGGTTCTTGGTCTCGCGCACATCCACCGCGGGATCAACGATGCCGGTGGGTCGGACGATCTGCTCCACGATCCGGGTGGAACGCGTGCGCTCGTACTCACCCGGGGTCGCAGACACGAACACGAGTTGTGGCGTAATCGAGAGGAACTCCTCGAAGGTTTGCGGGCGGTTATCGAGCGCCGATGGCAACCGGAAGCCATAATCCACCAGCGTGCGCTTACGCGAGCGGTCGCCCTCGAACATCCCCCCGATCTGGGGCACGGTTTGGTGTGACTCGTCGATAAAGCACACGAAATCCTCGGGGAAATAATCGATCAGGCAGTAGGGCCTCTCTCCCGGCTTGCGCCCGTCGAGGATGCGTGAATAATTCTCGATCCCCGAGCAGAAGCCCACCTCGCGGAGCATCTCCATGTCGTATTGCGTGCGCTGACGCAGCCGGTGTGACTCGAGCTGCTTACCCTCAGCCTCCAACTGCTCGCAGCGCTCGTTCAGCTCCCGGCCGATCTCCGCCACCCCGTCCTCGATCGTGCCCTCCTTGACGTTGTAGTGCGTGGCGGGCCAGATCGCCACGTGCTCCAGGTCATCGGCGATCAGCTCGCCCGTGAGCGGGTCGAAATGCTGCAGACGCTCCACTTCGTCGCCGAACAGCGTCGCTCTGAAGGCGGTCTCGGCGTAAGCCGGGAAGACCTCCAACGTCTCGCCCTTCACGCGGAAGCTTCCGCGTGAGAGCACCGTGTCGTTTCGCGTGTACTGGATGTACACGAGCTTGCGCAACAGCGCCTCGCGGTCGATCTCTTCACCGCGACGTAGAATTTGCATATTCATCTCGTACGTTTCGGGTGAACCGAGACCGTAAATGCAAGAGACCGAGGCCACTACGATTACGTCGCGACGGGCGAAAACCGCCGCGGTGGCAGCGTGCCTCAAACGGTCGACCTCCTCGTTGATCGCAGAGTCCTTCTCGATGTAGAGGTCGCGGGATGGGACGTAAGCCTCGGGTTGATAGTAATCGTAATAACTCACGAAATACTCGACGGCGTTTTCAGGGAAAAATGTGCGGAACTCGTTGCAGAGTTGTGCCGCCAACGTCTTGTTGTGGGCAATCACCAACGTGGGCTTTTGGACCGCCTCGATCGTGGCCGCCATGGTCATCGTCTTGCCGGTGCCAGTCGCGCCGAGCAGCGTCTGGAAGCGTTCGGCCTCGCCGATGCCCTCTGCCAGTGCGGCGATCGCCTTCGGCTGGTCGGCCGTGGGGCTGAAGGCGCTGTCGAGCTTGAACGCAGGCATTTGCCGTCCTACGTTAGCCCGAGTTGGCTCGGGTAGACGGAACGATACTCGCGCTGGGCCCTCATCACACGCTGCACGTAGGCCTTGGTCTCGGGAAAGGGAATGTCGGAGACCCTCAGCGAACGGCCTTCGGCGCGTGCTTTGGCGACCCACCCATCTACATTCGCGAGCCCTCCGTTATAGGCAGCCACCGCAAGCATCTCGTCGCCTTCATAGTGGTTGAGGAGATAGCGCAGATACCAACTCCCATACGCGAGGTTGATCTTCGGCGTGGCCAGATCGCCGGTGGTGAAGCTGATGCCGCCCGAGAGATGGGCGATGTATTCGGCGGTGGCGGGCTCGATCTGCATCAAGCCGAGCGCCCCCGCTGAGGAGGTGCGCGGTTCGAACTTCGTCTCCGCGTATATGACTCCGGCGATCAAGGCCGGGTCGAGATGCTTGGCGGCAGCCTGTTCGCGGATCACGGACGCGTCGGCTAGCGGTAGCCCGCTGCCGTTGGAGCCCTGTTGAACCCGCGAGGCCACCACCACGACGAGCGCCAAGATCACTGCCACGCCACCAAGGGCTCGCAGCAGGCCGCCGCCGCCGGCCGACGAGCGCGATCGTCTCCGGCCTCGTGTTCTTGGCCGCGACGCAGCGGAATAGCGTGTGTAGCTCACGCAGACAGCTTGGCAAGGATGTCGGCCAGCTCGCGCCGCATCTCAACCACGGTGCCATCGTTGTGGACGGTAAAGGTCGCAAGTTGCGCCTTCTCCTCCTGGGAGAGTTGCCTGGCGACGCGCTCGTCGGCCAAGGCGTGGCCGCGTCCGGCAGCGCGTTCTCGGCGGGTGTTCTCCTTGGCGACCACGGCGATCGTGGCGTCAAAGCCCTGGTCCATACCGGCCTCAAATAGCAACGGGACCTCGACCACCGCGGCTCGGGACGCCGGCGTGAGTGTGCGGACGTGCTCGAGCCAACCTGCAATGCGCGCACCGACTAGCGGCCACAGTAGCGACTCGAGCCACTTACGCTCGTCCTCTCCCCCTGCAAAAGCACGAGCTGCCACGGTAGCCCTGTCGACCACGCCGCCGGGGGCGACGTCCGCCCCCCAACGCTCGACCACGGCGTTACGCACTCGCTCATCGCCATAGAGCTCGTGCACGATGGCATCGGTTGAGAGAACTTGCGCGCCAAGCGACGCCAGCTCCCTCAGGGCGGTTGACTTGCCCGCCCCCATGCCGCCGGTGAGCCCGACAAACGGCACCACCGGCGTTTACCGTCAGTCTTGTGGTTGCTCGCTGGCGGGCTGGTCGTCGGCGGGCGCTTCGGCCGCGGGCTCGGCGCGGGACTCCTGCGCAGGCTCCTCCTCAGGGGTGACCGCTTGCGCAGCGGGCTCCTCAGGCGCAACCTCAGCGGCAGGCTCCTCCTCGGGGGTAGCCGCTTGCGCAGCGGGCTCCTCAGGCGCAACCTCAGCGGCAGGCTCCTCCACCGTGGGAGCCTCAGGGGCTGCCTCGGCGACGGGCTCAGACGCGGAGGTCTCCTCGACCCCGACCTCAGCCACGGGCTGCTCGGTAGCCGGCGGTGCGGTAGTTGTCTCGGCGGTAGGAGCCTCGACTGCGGATTCCCCAGACGGAGGCGCCTCGACGGCAGCGTCGGCGAGCGGCTGCTCAGCAACTTCGGCGGAAGCCTCTCCCTCGATAGCCGCTCCGGTCGGCTCGGCAGCCTCGTCCACGCCAGCATCCTCAACCGCAGGCTCGGCAACCGCCGATTCCGCACGGGGTAGCGGCAAGATCTGGTCCTCGACGCGCTTGGCGGACAGCGAGAGACGCCGCCGCTCGGAGTCGATCTCGAGGATCTTGACGCGGATCTCATCGCCCGGGTGGACGATCTCGCGCGGAGACTCGACATGATGGCCCGCGAGCTCTGAGATATGGACGAGCCCCTCGACACCGTCGAGCACCTCGACAAAGGCGCCGAAGGTGACGACCTTCGTGACCTTGCCGGCGAGCTCGTCATTGACGTTGTAGGTGTCCATGATGCGTTGCCAGGGGTCTTCCTGAGTCTGCTTGAGACCAAGCGAGATGCGCTGGCGATCACGGTCGATGTCGAGCACCTTGACCTGAACGGTGTCGCCGATGTTGAGGATCTCGGAGGGGTGGTTGACGTGCGACCACGAGAGCTCTGAGATGTGGATGAGGCCATCGATGCCGTCGAGGTCGACGAAAGCGCCGAAGTCGACGATGTTGGAGATCTGGCCCTCCACGACAAGCCCCGGTTGAAGGCGGTCGAGGATCTGCTGACGAACCTCCTTGCGCTCCTCCTCAAGGACCGCACGACGCGAGAGCACGACGTTGTTCCGGGAGCGGTTGAGCTCGATGACCTTCGTCTCGATCTGCGTACCGAGGTACTCATCGAGGTTGGGGACGCGGCGGATATCCACCAGCGAGGCGGGCAGGAAGCCGCGCACCCCGAGGTCGATGATGAGCCCGCCCTTGACGACCTCTATGACAGAGCCCATGACCGGCTCGCCGGACTCGGCGGCAGCCTCGATGCGACGCCATGCCTTCTCGAAGCGGGCGCGCTTCTTGGACATGATGAGGCGTCCGTCCTGGTCCTCCTTGGTGAGGACCATCGCGTCGACCTCCTCGCCGAGCGACACCTCCTCGCGGGGGTCCACCGACTTGCGGATGGAGAGCTCGTTGGCGGGGATGACCCCCTCAGACTTGTAACCGATGTCGACAAGAACCTCGTCCTTGTCGATGCGTACGACGTTGCCGGTGACTACCTCGCCCTCCTCGAAGGGCTGCATCGTGGCATCGTAGTTGGGGACTATCTGCCCGTCGATTTCGAGCAGGAGTCCGTTTGACCCCTCGACCACGTGGGCCTGGGGATTCTCGATAAGTGTTTGCACGGGTCGAAGCCTAGCGCAGGGGCCTCGCTGGGCGATGCGACCTTGCAGCTGGATATTGACCATTGCCGTTAGTTGCTGTGTTTGAGCGCTCGGCGACGCCTAGCGGGCGTGCCTATCATTGCGGTGGATGCCTGTGAGAGCCACGAAGCGCGGTGCGGAGCGAACGCCGCTGGAGCGCGATTGCGATGTGTTGGTGTGCGGCGCGTCGTTTGCCGGGTTGGCGGTGGCACGTGAGTTGGCGGGCACGGGGGCACGGGTGCTCGTGCTCGACCGTTACGAGATCGGCGAGCGACAGACCTCTGCATGCGGGATTCCGACGACGTGGCTGGACGCGCTTGACTTGAGGGGATCGCTACGCCAAACCTTCGATGAGCTGGTGGTGCACACGCCGTGGACGACCGCGCGGTGGAAGCTGCCGTGGAGCTTCTCGACCTTCGATTACCGCGAGCTGTGTGCGCTGCTGTGGGGGCAAGCCGACGCGAACACGGTGGAATTCGAGACGGCGATGGTGAACGGGCGTACAGGCGACACCGTGCATACCGACCGCGGCGATCTGACGGCGCCCTTGATCGTGGATGCGCTGGGCTGGCGGCGGGTGTTGTCAAATGCCCCGGCGATTCAACCGCCCAACGCACGGCTCTCGCGCGGCCTGGAGGTACATCCGGGCGGAGCGGGCGAGGAGCTCGAGCTGTGGATCGACCCCAAGTATGTGCGGGCGGGTTATGCGTGGAGCTTTCCGGCAAGCGACGAGCTACGGGTCGGGGTGGGGTCGTTTTGGCCGGCACACCATGTGAAGGAGCCGACGGTGCGGTTGGCTAGCGACCTGGGGCTGCCCCCTGAGGGGTACCAAGGCAACTGGATCCCTCACCAGCTGCGAGCGGCGGCGGAGGACGGGGTGTTCTTCGTGGGCGACTCGGCGGGGCACTGCTTGCCGCTGACAGCCGAGGGGATTCGCACGGCGCTTTATTTCGGTTTGGCGTGCGCGCGGGAGTTGAGGCCCGTGCTGTCGGGGGAGTCGACGCGCGAGCAGGCGCTTGCCCGTTATGGCGCCTTCTCCGACGCCCACGAGCGTAAGTTCCGCTGGCTGCTCAACACGCAGCGAGCAGTGGGACGGCTGACCCCGAGCCGCGCGGTCACGGCAATGGCCAAGACGATGGCCAACGAGCGGTTCTGCGGATGGGCTTTCAACCGCTATCTCGACATCGCCCCGCCTTCGTTCGTGGATAGCGGACCATCGCGCGCGACTAGGCCGGCGCCTGTACCGAGCGCCGTCTGACGACAAGCGCAAGCTACTCGCGGGCGTCCCATTCGCCGGGGATGAGCTCGAGGTAGCACATATCGATACGTAGTCGATCGAAAGTCCACTCGAAGATGGCCCGACCGAGTCCGTAGCGGTTCACAAGCGCTTGCTCTGCGATGTGCTCGCGCTCGGGGGAGACGACCGAAGCGGTGGCTTCAAGCGGCGCCCCAAGTGGCTTGCCACGAACAGTGGAGGGCGCCACGAGAACACGCGGGTCGTTGCGGAGACGCTTGATCTTGCCCGCGGTACGCTCGCTGCGCACATAGAAGCGACCATCGGCCTCCGCCGCCCATACAGGGGTCGCGACTACGGCCCCGCTGCGCCGGAACGTGGCCAGCAACGTGCGCTTGTGCCCGCACAGCTCCTCGATTGTGCCGGTTCGCGGGACTTCCGCTATCGAGCGCAAACCAGCCGGGGCGGTACGCGCGGCCAATCGAGCCGCGGCGAGCGCCCCAGGTGGACGTCGTCCGGCGACTGGATGCACGCCCTGGCGAGCGACAGGCGGCGTGCTCATAGAGTCGCTGGTGGCCACTGTGTGGGGGACAATACCGCCGCGATCAGGCGACCTCACGCAGACGCGGTCGCATGGAATTGAGCGCCTTGAGCGCCAAACGAGACGCCTCGACGGCGCTGGCCCAGGAGACCTCCGCGAGCATCCCGTCGGCGGCAACCATGTCCCCGGCGAGAAAGACGCCTTCGCCGCGATCGACGGCGGGGCGTTCGCGCCAGCTCGTGCCAGGCATGTCCAGAGCGCCCGAGCGGGCGTCCATGACTTGGCGCCGGCGCCACGTCTCGCGCGCGCGCCAGTCCTCGATCGCGACATCGAGCAATCCCTCCAGACGCAAGGCGGCCTGATCGGCACTCTCGTTGGGGCGGATGGGCATTTGGGCCTGGATAAGCTCCTCGCCTTCTGGAGCAATGGAGGGATTGGCTGCGGAGTAGCGTCCGATCCAGCCGGCTTCATCCAGGTCGGAGACGATGGTGGGATCGCCGCGACGGTAGCTCAAACCGAGGTCTAGACAGACGGTGTGGCCGCTCTGCCATCGAAGGGTGTCGTCGCCAAGTAGCTCGCGCGCCTGGTTGAGCTCGGTGGCGACGATCGTGGGACCGACAGGCAGGGAGTCCACGCGAGTGCCGGTTTCGACGGTGATCCCCATCTCGCGGACGCGACCCTCCAGCGAATCGATCAAGGCGGTCCATCCGCCGACTGGATAGCGGACGATGGAGGGGGCGGTAAGCAGGAGCCTGACCATACGCGGCCATACAAACGCCGCGGAGAGCTCGCCTGGGTCGTGATGGAAGGTGAAGACTCCGGCCGCGGCGGACAGCATTTCAGCAGTGGAGTCGTCGGTGTGATCCGCGGCCCAAGTGCGGAAATCGACGTTGACCGGAGCTTCGCGGCCACGGAGGCGGAGCACCGAGGGCAGCGCACCGAGCGGGGGTGTACGTCGCAAGGTGCCACCGAGGCGCAGTCTGATGCCGGTGAGGCGGGGATTGGCGTGGGCCGGTAGGACCTTGCGCTCGCGCATCCACTTCCAGAAGCCCCCATCGTGGTACATGGCGTGTGGGCCGAGATTGGCCTTGTAGGGGCCGTCGCTCGAGCGTCCGCGACCTCCCACGGCTTCGTGAGCCTCGACGAGGCGGACGTGGGCTCCCTCCTCTGCACAGGAGATGGCGGCGACCAAGCCGGCGATGCCGGCACCGACGATGGTGATCTCTTGGGGTCGAGTGCCGTTGGAGTGTGTGGAGCTCATGGGGGGCCTCCTGTCCGGAGATGTTGGCGTCCGCCGGGCGATGACGGACTTGGTGACGCATACCAAGGTACGACGCGACTGGCCTCTATTACAGTTCCAGTCATGACCTCAAAAAAAGGGCCAGTTGGTCAGGGGGCGCTGCTCGTTGAGATAGATCGCGATGGCGATCTCCCTCTACACGAGCAAATCGAGCGATCACTGCGCGAACAGATCCGCTCGGGACGGCTCGGCAGCGGTGCGCGGTTGCCCTCGACGCGCGGACTGGCAGAGGAGCTTGGGGTGTCGCGCGGTGTGGTGACCGAGGCGTACGGCCAACTCGGCGCAGAGGGCTATTTGACGACGAGCCAGGGGGCGCCGGTGCGGGTGGCGAGCGCGGTGAAGACAACCGGGGCGCGTCCGGTAGCGCGATCGCTGGTGGGGAGCTTCGCTTACAATTTCCATCCTGGGTTGCCCGATCTCGCGGGCTTTCCGCGGGAGGCGTGGCTGCGTTCGATGAGGACGGCGGTTCGCAACTCGCCGCTGGACTCGCTCGGGTACGGTGACCCGCGTGGGGTGCCCGAGTTGCGCGAAGCCCTCGCCGGCCACATCGGGCGGGTGAGAGGCGGAGATGCTGACCCCGAGAGCATCGTGGTGTGCACGGGCTTCATACAGGGCTTCTCGCTGCTGTGCCGAGCGCTTGCAAAGCGCGGCGTGGAGCGGTTGGCGGTCGAGGACCCCGGCTGGCACGTGCATCGCCTGATCGTGGAAGAGGCGGGAATGGAGGTCGTGCCGATTGGAGTGGACGCGGACGGCATACAGGTGCAGGAGCTGGCACGGAGCGAGGCTTCGGCGGTGTTGGTAACCCCAGCCCACCAGTTCCCGACGGGTGCCGTGCTGGCGCCCGAGCGGCGTGCTGCACTGATCGAGTGGGCGGGCGAGGAGAGACTGATCGTGGAGGACGATTACGACTCCGAGTTCCGGTACGACCGGGTGGCGGTGGGCGCGCTGCAGGGTTTGGCGCCCGAGCGGGTGGCCCACATCGGCTCGGCGAGTAAGCGGTTGGCGCCCGGGATGCGGCTCGGCTGGATGCTGTTGCCGTCATGGCTCACGTGGGAGCTGACGGCGGCAAAGACAATCGAGGATGGCGGGTCGGAGGTGCTGGGCCAGCTCGCCCTGGCTAACTTCATCGCACGCGGAGAGCTTGACCGCCACATCAGGCGAATGCGGCTGCGCTACGAGCGCCGCCGCGAGGCGCTCTTGAGGGCGGTTGAGCGCTGGATGCCCGGTGCACACACGGGCAGCGCCGATGCGGGGTTGTTCGAGCTCGTGCGACTGCCCGAGGACGTGCGCGAGTCGGGTCTGTTGCGGGCCGCGAGCGAACGCGGTGTCGGCGCCGAGGGTCTCGCGTTGCACCGTTTCGCGGCAGACGGGCCGGGGGGTGTGCTGCTGGGGTACGGGGCGATGTCGGAGCCCGCGATCGAACAGGGCGTGCGACTGTTGGGCGAGGCATACGCACAAGTGCGAGCGAGCTAGCTTGACTACACGGCGACCACAACCGGCGGCCGATTCGCGCAAGCGGTGACGACCCTTGTTGCCTTTAGCGGCGGACCACCAGGAGCGCACCGACCACAAGCAGCACGAGCCCGGCAATGCGGGTGGCACCGATCGGCTGCTTGGCTATCCCGAGGAGCCCAAAACGGTCGATGGCGACGGCGGCGACGAGCTGGCCGGAGATGACGATTGCCGTGAGCCCGGACACTCCAAGTGTACGGACCGTGAGGATTGCGACGGTGACGTAGACGGCGCCGAACAGCCCACCGATCCACGCCCAGGCGGGTGCTTTGCCGACCTGCGCAAAGCCACCGAGGCCGCCGTAGAAGAGAGTGGCGACCAGCGCGAGAGCGACCGTGCCGACGATAAACGAGAAAGTGGCGGCTTGGACGCTCCCAACGCTCTTACCCAGACGGGAGTTGACCGGCGCCTGCATCCCCACGAGCACACCGGCGATACCAGCCAGCGCGACGGCGAGCGTGCGCGTCACTTGGCCTCCAGCCAGTTGTGGCCGACACCAATGTCGACAGCCATCGGCGGAGAGTGGGTCCACACACCGCACATCTCCTCCTCGATCAAGACGCAGGCGGCCTCGCGCTCCTCTGGGGTTGTTTCAAAGAGCAGCTCGTCGTGAATGGTGAGGATCAGCCGGGTGGAGAAGCCACCCTCTGAGAGGGCATCGTGGCAGCGGACCATCGCGAGCTTGATGATGTCGGCGGCGGTGCCTTGGATGACGGTATTGACGGCGAGGCGCTCGCCAAGAGTGCGCACCTGGTAGTTGCGGGCGCGTAGCTCGGGGATCTGACGGCGACGGCCCCAGAGCGTCGTGACGTGACCGTCATCCTTGGCTTTTTCGATCGTGTCGGCCATGAACTGGGCCACACGGGGGAAGCGCGCGAGGTAGGCGTCGATGAACTCTTTGGCCTCCTCCAGGGGAATATTGAGGCGGTCGGCGAGGCCGTAGTCGGAGAGGCCGTAGACAATGCCGTAATTGATCATCTTGGCCTTGGAGCGCATGCCGGGGTCAATCGCGTCGGGCTGCACCTCGAATACTTGCGAGGCGGTGGCGGTATGAACGTCTTCGTCCCGCTTGAAGATCTCTTCCAGCACGGGCTCCGAGGCTGCATGGGCAAGCACACGCAGCTCGATCTGTGAGTAATCGGCGGAGACGAGCATCCAGCCGGGCTCTGCCTCGAAGCAGCCGCGGATCTCGCGCCCCAGCTCTGTGCGAATCGGGACGTTCTGCATGTTGGGGTTGGTGGAGGCGAGGCGTCCGGTTTGCGCGCCAGCCTGAAGGAAGGTTGTGTGGATGCGCGAGTGGGCGTCGACCTGCTCGGGGAGTACATCGAGGTAGGTCTTGATGAGCGTGGAGAGCTCGCGCCAACGCTCGATGCAAGGAACGATCTCGTGCTCCTCGCGGATCGCCTGAAGCACACGGGCATCGGTGGAAAAGCCGGTCTTGCCGCGTCGCTTGCGCGAAAGACCGAGCTTCTCGAAAAGGATCTGCCCGAGCTGCTGGGGGGAACCGATCGTGAACTCCTCATCGGCCAGTGTGTAGATGCGCTGTTCGAGTCCCGTGATCTCCTCCTGCACACGGTGGGTTATCTCCTGCAGACGCTCGACATTGAGGCGCACCCCCAACACCTCCATGTCGCGCAGGACAGAGACGAGTGGGAGCTCCACGTCGCGCATCAGGTTTTGCAGGCCACGCTCGGCGATCTGCTCGCGCTGCCATGCGGCCAGGGCGGCAAGCAGAAGAGCGTCGGCCGCGAGCGGGTCCTCGACGTCGGCGACGAACCCGCGCTCTTCACACAGCTCGACGAAGGGGTAGCCGCGACGGGCGGGCTCCAGTAGGAAGGCGCCGAGCAACGTGTCGTGGGTGAGACCCGGCGGCACCACACCGAGAGTCTTTGCATCGTGGGCGATGACGGCGGCCTCCCCACATGCCTTGACTACCTCTCCGGGGTCAGAACAATCGCCAACGAGCACCGAAGCTCGCGAGGCGCGGGCAGCGGCCTTCTTTCCCTGTGTGACACCGGCGGGCGGCGGGTCCGGGCTGATGGCAAAGCGCCAGGGGGCACCGCTCGCAAACAGCTCACCCTCCGCCACCTCAGTAGCGCGAACGGCAAGGCAGAGCTCCTCCGGTTGCAGACCGCTCGCGGTCTTCAGACCCGCGATGTCCGACAGGGAGCCCCTACGTACCCGCCCGCTCAGGGTGATCTCATCCGAGGAGCTGGACTTGGCAAGCTCGGCCTCACCGAGTGCCTCTTCCAGGCGGCGCAACGGATCGCGCAGCTCGTAGCGGCGGAACACCTCGCGCAGTTGCGAGCGCTCAGGTTCGCGGGCGGCCTCGCTCTTGAGATCGAACTCGACGGGCAGGTCGCGCTGAACGGTGGCAAGGAGCTTTGACATACGCGCGTCCTCGGCGTGGTCGATGAGGTTTTGGCGACGCTTGGGGCCCCCGATGTCGCGCACGTGCGAGAGCACCCCCTCGAGCGAGCCGTACTTACCGATCAACTCGCTGGCGGTCTTCTCACCGATGCCGGGGATGCCGGGGATGTTGTCGGAGGTGTCGCCCTTCAGGCCATAGAAGTCGGGGATCGACTCGGGGGGCAGGCCATAACGGTCGATGACGGCTTGGCGGTCATAGAGCTTGGTCTCGGTGATCCCGCGGGCCGTGGCCATCACCTGTACAAGTCCCTGCTCGTCGATGAGTTGGAAGACGTCGCGGTCGCCGGTGACTATCGTGACCGGCACGCCGGCGGTGCGCGCCTGCTCGGCAAGCGAGGCGATCACGTCGTCGGCCTCGTAGCCCTCGAGCCTGACGTTGCGGTAGCCGAATGCTTCCACGAGCGGTTCCATCGCGGGCCACTGCTGCTTGAGCAGATCCGGACGCGAGCGCCGTCCGGCCTTGTAGTCGGCGAACAGCTCGGTGCGTCCGGACGTACCGGCGTCCCAGGCGACCATCGTGGGCTGGACGCCGTAGTCGGTGACGATCTTCACGAGCATCGAGGAGAACCCGAAGATCGCGTTAGTGGGCTCGCCGGTGGAAGTGGCGATCGACTCGGGCAGCGCATAGAACGCCCGGTAGACGAGACTCGGACCGTCGATCAGAAACAGGCGGCGCTCCACGCGGAGCACTTTATTGCCCAACGGGGTGACCCGCGTGCGCGCTCCAAGCAAGGCTTACTTCGCGCGCGTACGCGCGAGTCACCCCCAAAAGACAACACACAACACCCCGGCGCAAGCCCAGAGGGGCGAAGCAAATAACATGCCGGACCGCCCCGCCGATCCCGTCGGGCTCACTAGGAGCTTCATGCAAGCGAGCGTCACCCCCAGCGCGCAGTACCGCCTGACCATCCGCGTCAAGATCGACGAGGGACAGAACATGCTGGGCAAGGTCACCGACATGATCGGCGAGCAGGGGGGGATGGTGATCGCGGTGGACCTCGTGGAGGCCGGCGCGGAGCACAGCGTGCGGGACATCGTGGTGGATGCCGGCAACCGCGATCACTGGAACCGCATCCTCTCAGCGATCGGATCGCTTCCCGGTGTGGAGGTGATCGACACGACCGACCGCACCTTCCTGCTGCACGTGGGCGGGAAGATCGAACAGCGCAACAAGCATCCACTCAAGACGAGGGACGACCTCTCGATGGCCTACACCCCGGGTGTGGCGAGGGTGTGCACAGCCATCAAGGACGACCCCGACAAGGCCTTCCAGTACACGATCAAGCGCAACACGGTGGCTGTTGTATCCGACGGCACCGCGGTGCTCGGCCTCGGCGATATAGGCCCCGCGGCGGCGATGCCGGTGATGGAGGGTAAGGCGTGCCTTTTCAAGGAGTTCGCGGGGGTGGATGCCTTCCCGATCTGCTTGGATACCAAGGACACCGACGAGATCGTGAGGGCGGTGCAGTTGATCGCACCTTCCTTCGGTGGGATCAACCTTGAGGACATTTCGGCGCCGCGATGTTTTGAGATCGAGGAGCGCCTCAAGCACGATTTGGACATCCCCGTCTTCCATGACGACCAGCACGGGACCGCGGTGGTGGTGATGGCGGCGCTGCTCAACGCCGCGAAGCTGACCGGCAGGAGCCTCGCGGATTTGAAAGTGCTCGTGATCGGGCTCGGCGCGGCGGGCGTGGCGGTGACGAAGATCCTGCTCGAGGCGGGGGTCAGGGACATCGTGGGCGCCGACTCCCGTGGGGCTTTGAGCACCAAGCGCGAGGACTACCTTGACGGGAGCATGAGCTCTGTGAAGCGGTGGTATGCGGAGTCCACCAACCATGGCACGCGGACAGGCGCCCCGGCCGATGTGATCGAGGGCGCTGACCTGCTGGTCGGCCTATCGGGCGCGAGGGCGTTGCCGGTAGAGGCACTGGCGAAGATGAAAGAGGACGCGATGGTGTTCGCGATGGCGAACCCCAACCCCGAGGTGATCCCCGAGGAGGCGGCACCTTACGTGCGGATCATGGCAACGGGCCGCTCGGACTACCCCAACCAGATCAACAACGTGTTGTGTTTCCCGGGGATCTTCCGGGGCGCGTTGGACGTGCGCGCGAACGCGATCACCGAGGAGATGAAGATGGCGGCGGCGCGGGCAATCGCTGAGATCGTCAGCGAGGAGGAGTTGCGCGACGACTACATCATCCCTTCTGTGTTCAATCGCGACGTGGCGCCGGCGGTGGCGGCGGCAGTCGCCGATGAGGCCCGCGCGAGCGGCACGGCGTTGGCCGGCAACGAGGTTGGGTATGCGCAGAGCGATACGCTGAGCGGGATGGGTGAGCAGCGAGCGCGGACCGACCAGTAGGGCCTGAGACAATGCGGGTAGCGGTCACGGGCGCGACAGGTTTGATCGGTCCGCGACTTGTGAGGGCGCTGCAAGCACGCGGCGATGAGGTGACGGTCCTTTCGCGTAACGCCAAGCGTGCAGTCGAAGGACTGCCGGGCGTGGAGGTCGCGCAGTGGGATCTCATGAGCGAGCCGGCGCCGGCGCAGGCTCTGGAGGGACACGACGCGGTGGTGCACCTTGCGGGTGAGAACATCGCGCAACGGTGGACACCCGACGCAAAGCGGGCGATCGAGGAGAGCCGGGTGGTGGGCACTGCCAACCTCGTGCAGGGACTTGCGTCGGTGGCAAAACGCCCACGGGTGCTCGTGAGCTCCTCAGGCGTGGGTTACTACGGCACGCACGGGGAGGAGCCGATCGACGAGGAGGCATCCGCGGGGAGCGACTTCCTCGCACGGATTTGCCTTTCGTGGGAGCGTGAGGCAGCGGCAGCCGAACGGTTGGACATGCGAGTGGTGCGGTTGCGCACCGGCGTCGTGCTCGACCCCAAAGGGGGAGCGCTCGCGAAGATGCTGCCGCCGTTCAAGCTGGGGGTGGGAGGCCCGGTTGCGGGCGGGAGGCAGTACATCTCCTGGATACACGCCGACGATCTCGCGGGAATCGCGTTGGCGGCGCTCGACGGCGAAGAGTGGCAGGGCGCGGTGAACGCGACAGCGCCCAACCCTCAACGCAATCGCGATTTCTCGAGGGCTCTCGGCCATGCGCTGCGACGCCCAGCGCTACTGCCAGTGCCAGGTGCCGCGCTGCGACTGATGTACGGCGAGATGGCGATGATCGTGACCGGCGGCGTGCGGGCGCTACCGGCACGGGCGCTGATGTGGGGGTATAAGTTCCGTTACGCCCAACTTGACGCGGCGCTCGTAGCCGCGCTCGCCTGAGCGACCTCAGGCGAGATGCGAAACGCGCGCCAGGAAGGCCGAGTGGCGCTCAGGCGGGTGCGTGAAACGAACGCCAGAAGACAGGGGCGCCGCGCGCGATACGGTCGATGGCGTAGGTGGAGAGGGTTGTTTCCCCGTTGGGCTGGATCGAGTAGTCGCCCAGCACCGAGTGGCGGTGGTGGGTTGCGAAGAGCTCGTCGATCGCGGCTTGGCGGTCGTCGCCATGACTACCGGCACGCCGGATGGCATCGAGCACCACCTCCATTGCCTCGTAGCCGTACAGCGCGTACGGTTCTGGCGAGCTCGAGAAGCGAATCCGGTACTGCGCGAGCACGCGCTTTGCGGAGGCTGGGTAATAACTCGCGGGAAGCAGCGGCGATCCGACCGTTGTGATCGCTTCGGCGGCCCCGAGGTCAGCGGTGAAGACAGGACTCTTCATTGTGCTTGCGGCAAGCAACGCGAGGCGAGCGTCGGCGGAGTGCAGTTCGCGGAAGAGGCGCGCGGCCTCGCTGGTTGCTGTGGCGCTGACGAACACCGCTTGGGCGCCGCTCTGGGCGATCTTTGCGACCTCTCCGGTGAAGCTCGCGCCCGGGGCGATCGTGATCGTGTCTTCGCCGGAGACCTGGATGCCGGCTTGGCGGGCGTCGGCGGCGAGGATCTGAGCGAGCGGGCCGTCGAAGGGATCTTGGTCGGCGAGCACGTAGAGGCGATGCACGTTCTCGGCTCGCAGCAGCGCAACCTGCGCGGCCGCCTGGACACGATCGCCGGGATCGACCCGAGCGAAGGTGCGCTTGCCGGTGGGGTAGAACCGTTCGGGCTCGTCCTGGCCGGCGTCGAGCGAGGAGGTGAGGCCAACGTATGGGCTCGCCGGGCTCACCTGCAGGATCGAGGCGGCGTTTATGAGGGGCAGCGAGACGGCTGTGGCGCCGGAGTTGTAGTCGCCCAGGTAGGCGATAGTGGTGGGGTCTTGGGCGACAGCCTTGGCGTTGGCGGCGGTGACGCCCGGGTCCCACTCGCCACTTACGGGATTGGAGTCGTCAAGTGAGACGTAGCTGACTGTAAGGGAGCCGATACGCCCGCCGGCGTCGGCGAGCGCGAGCTTCTCACCTCCGACGATCTGGCGGGAGATCGCGGCCGAGGGACCCTGGAGGGGAAGGCCCGAGTAGACGGTGAGCTGCTTGCCAACGTTGACGGCGGCGGGGCTTGAGCTCACGCCTCCGCAGCCCGCCAGGACGGGCGCCAGCGCGAGTAGGGCTAGAGCGGCGAGGCACAGCCGGCGCGCGCGCACTAGGACCGAGAGCACCAGCTACTGGTCGCGGTGGCCCGGTAGGTAGCGGACGACGATCTTCATGCAGGCGCCGATCAGGATGACCAGCGTGGCGAGCATGAAGGAATCGAAGCCCTTGGCGCCGAGCGCCCAGAGCACGATCCAGATGATCAGTCCCGCGGTGACAGTGAGTACCAGTCCCATAGCGTGGGCAATCCTATAACAGGCGGTGGGCGTCGCATGCCACCCGCACGCACCCGGACGTGTTGGGAGCGCTCCCTCTAGGAGATCAGCGCCGCGGCAAGTTCGCCCACAACCTCACCCACAGCTCCGGCCGGGTCGCTTGACTCGGCGGCGGCGCGAACGAGGCGGGTACCGACGATCACCCCGTCTGCCCCCGCTTTGGCGGCCTGAGAGGCGTGCTCGGGAGTGGAGATGCCAAAGCCGAGCGCCACCGGCACGTGAGTGTTGGCCTTGGCTTGGGCAACGACGTTGGCGAAGCTGTCGGCGAGCGAGGCGCGCTCGCCGGTGGTGCCGACTACGGAGACGGTGTAGAGGAAGCCGCGGGCGCGGGCGCCGATCGCGGCGAGACGCTCGGAGGGAGTGGTGGGCGCGACCAGCGGCACGAGGGCTATCCCACAGGCGTCGCAGGCGACCAGAACCTCCGGCGCCTCCTCGAAGGGCAGGTCGGGCACGATCAGACCGGCGGCGCCGGTTTGGGCAAGGCGCTCCACGAAAGCGTTTGCACCCGGGGCGAGGACCATGTTGGCGTAACACATGAGCACCACCGGCACGGCCGGAGACAGCGCGCGCGCGACCTCGAGCACCCCGGCTAGGGTGGCGCCAGATGCCAAGGCGCGGCTGCCCGCGTCGTGGATGACGGGACCGTCGGCGAGGGGGTCTGAGTAGGGAACGCCCAGCTCCAGCAGGTCGGCGCCGGCCCGGATGCAGGCCTGGCCGATCCTCACTGACTCCTCCATAGTGGGGAAGCCACCCATCAGATATGGCATGAGTGCCGCGCGCTTGCCGCTGGTGGCGAAAGCCGCGGCGATGCGATCGATGCCGGTGGTGGCGGTGGCGCTCATGTGAGCGTCTCCTCAGTGGGGATAGCGGTCGTTGGACACCCGCCGAGCGCCCGGTCACGAGCGGGTCTCACTGCGCCAAGACCTCGGAGAGATCCTTGTCGCCGCGTCCGGACAGACACACGAGGTCGAGCTCGCCTCCTGTTTGGGCGAGTGTCCACGCGAGCGCGTGGGAGGTCTCGAGCGCGGGGATGATGCCCTCGAGACGCGAGACCTCCTTGAAGGCGGCGAGCGCTTCGCGGTCGGTGACGGCCACATAGCGGGCACGACCGGAGTCGCGTAGGTAGGCGTGTTGGGGGCCGGTGCCGGGGTAGTCCAGGCCGGCGGAGATGGAGTGGGCTTCGATGATTTGGCCCTCCTCGTCTTGCATGACGGCCGAGAGCGCACCGTGTAGAACGCCGGGACGCCCAGCGACGGTGAGGGGGGCGCCGTGGCGTGGGGTGTCGATCCCCTCCCCCCCGGCCTCCACACCGACCAGCTCTACCTGGGGGTCGTCAAGGAAGGCGGTGAAGATGCCAAGTGCGTTCGATCCTCCGCCGACGCATGCCACGATGCGCCCCGGGAGACGTCCCTCTCGCTCGAGTATCTGCGCGCGAGCCTCGTCGCCGATTACCCGCTGCAGGTCGCGCACGAGTGCCGGATAGGGCGCGGGGCCAACGACGGAGCCGATGATGTAGTGGGTGTGACCGACGTTGGTCACCCAGTCGCGAATGGCGGCGGAGGTGGCCTCCTTGAGTGTGCGAGCGCCCGCGTCGACCGGGTGGACGGTTGCGCCAAGTAGTTGCATGCGCTGCACGTTGGGGGCTTGACGGCGGGTGTCCTCCGCGCCCATGTAGATGACGCATTCGAGGTCGAGCAGCGCGCACACGGTTGCGGTGGCGACGCCGTGCTGGCCGGCGCCGGTCTCGGCGATGATGCGGCGCTTGCCCATGCGCCTTGCGAGTAGCGCTTGGCCGAGAGCATTGTTGAGCTTGTGCGAACCGGTGTGGTTGAGGTCCTCGCGCTTGAGGTACACCGGCCTGCCGACCCGCTCTGAGAGCCGGTTGGCGCGATACAGCGGCGTGGGCCGACCGGCGAAGTCGCGCAACAGCAGATCCAGCTCGGCGCGATAAGTGGGGTCGACGCGTGCTTCGGTCCAGGCGATCTCGAGCTCGGCGAGCGCGGGCATGAGTGTCTCGGGGACGTATTGCCCACCGTAGCGGCCGAAGCGATGCTCGACGCCGGTGGTACCGTTTGCCGTGTCGTTTGCGCTCACGCCGCCGACCCTACAGGCGGTGTCTCGCCATTGGCGGCGCCGGAATGGGGCGGCGCCACTCCAGGCGGCTCAGCGTCCGACGGCCCAGCCTCCGGTGGCTCGACAGCCGGTGCGGCGTACGCGGCGCGGTCGACCGCGGCGAAGAAATCGCGCAGCTTGACGGGGTCCTTGAGACCGGGCGCATGCTCGGTGCCCGAGGCGGTGTCGACCGCGAAGGGTCGCACGCGTTCGACGGCTTCGCACACGTTGTGCGGACCGAGACCACCGCTGAGGATGAGCGGCACTTTCGAGCGGCGACCGGCGAGCAGCTTCCAGTCGAACGTCTCCCCCGTGCCACCGCGCAGGCCCTCGCGACCGGGGGTGACGGAGCGTGCGTCGAGCAGGTGGAAATCTGTGTGGTAGCGGGCGGCGTCCCGGATGTCCCCCGGACCGGACACCTGCAGTGCCTTTACGATGCGGGCGCCGGTACGACGCGCGGCCTCGCCACAAAACGAAGGTCCCTCGTCGCCGTGGAGTTGGAGCAGGGTGAGACCGAGTTGCTCACTCACGCCCACGATCTCCTCCATGGGGGCGTTGACGAACACCCCGCACAACTCGACGCGGCGACGCAGCGCGCTCGTGATCGCCTGTGCCTCGTCGAGCGAGCAGCGTCGGGGAGACGGCTCGTAGAAGACCATGCCGATGGCCCACCCCCCCAGTTCGACTGCGAGCTCGGCGTCGGTGAGCCTGGTTATGCCGCAGATCTTCACTTGCGTTGGGGCGCTTGACATGCCCCAACGGTAGCGGCCCTGACAAGCGGAGAGACGGTCCCCTGGATCGCAAGCGCCCTGACGCGGCGCCGTCCGCCTACCCTTCGGGTGTGGTGGCGTTCTTTACCGAGTTGGGTCGGCCGGTGAGCATGACTTTGACGGTCTTGTGTTCGTACCCGCCGCTGCCGGTAGCGCGGACGATTTCAAGGGAGATCGTTTCGCCCGGCTTCTTCGATCCGATGAAGGTGGAGAGGTCGTCGGCGCTCGATATGGCTTGACCGTTGGCCTTCACGATGACGTCGCCGCCGACCGCCACCTTGCCACCCGGCGTTTGGGCTTCGATGTTGCCGCCCTTGATGCCGGCCTTGGCGGCGGGGGTGCCCGCTTCGACCGTCTCCACGAGCGCACCGCTCTTGACCGGGAGGTTGAGACCCGCGAGCGAACCGTCGATGCCGAGCGTGGACACTCCGAGGTAGGCGCCGCGGACAGTGCCGCCTTTCTCGAGCTGCGAGAGCTCTTTCTCGGCGGTGTTGATGGGCACCGCGAAGCCGATACCCACGCTGCCGCCACCGCTGCCGCCGGTCTCGATTTGCGAATTGATGCCGATCACTTCTCCGGCTGCGTTCAGCAGCGGGCCACCCGAATTGCCGGGATTGATGGGGGCGTCTGTCTGTAGGACATTGCTGATGGTGAAGCCGTTGGGGGAGGTGATCTGGCGTTGCAGCGCCGACACCACTCCGGTGGTGAGGGTGCGGTCGAGGCCGAAGGGGTTGCCGATAGCAAGCACGGGGTCTCCGACCTGGGCCTTACTGGAGTTGCCCAGCGTGAGCGGATGAAGTGTGAGGCCTTCAGTTGGGATCGAGAGGACGGCGAGATCGTTGGAGGGGTCCTTGCCGATGACTTTCGCCTCGACAGCCTTGCCGTGTTCGAAGCTCACCATCACCTTCACGGCGTTCTCGACGACGTGGTAGTTGGTGAGGATGGTGCCGTTCTTGTTGATGACGAAGCCCGAGCCAGTGGCGGTGCCCTGCTGAGTTTGGCTTTCGCCGAAGGAGAAGGGCGATTCGCTCTGGCGCACGATCGTGGAGGTGATGAAGGCAACCCCCGGGGCATCCTTCTCGTAGATCTGATGCGGGGTGAGGGCGCCGCTCTGGGCAGACGCGTTGGAGGGGGCAATCGGCGAGGAGGACTGCTGGACGACCGTGACCGTCTTAGTCGAGGCACCCAACCCACCGGTGGCGGCGATGACGGCGACCACCAGCCCGCCACCGATGAGGGCCGAGATGAAGGGGATGGCGAACGTGCGCTTCATATGAAGGAAAGGATTACGTAGGGCGATGAACAGTAACTAAAGAAAGCCATCCGAAATCTATAAGAAGTTTGCACCGGCGTCGAAAGTGCCGACGGCGCCCTCGGCGGAGGAGCCTTCGAGTAGTCCGGCAAGCGCCCAACTCGGATCGGGAGCGCGCATGAGCGTCTCCCCCACGAGCACCGCCGCGACACCACGGCGCTCAAGCTCGGCCAGTTGCGCGGCATTGGCGATCCCTGACTCCGAGACGACAAGCGCGCCGTCGGGCATGGCGTCGAGCAGGTCGAAGGTGCGCTTGACGTCGACAGAGAAGTCGCGTAGGTCGCGGTTATTGACCCCGATCAAACGCGCGTTCACGTCGGCGGCACGCGCCAACTCCTCGCGGTCGTGCACCTCCACGAGCACGTCGAGCGATAGCGCGAGCGCCTGCTCGTGAAGCGCGGCGAGCGTGGGCTGGTCGAGCGCCGCGACGATGAGAAGGATTGCGTCAGCGCCGGCGAGCCGGGCCTCGTAGAGCTGGTAGGGGTCAAGGAGGAAGTCCTTGCGCAGCACCGGCAGGTCGCAACTCGCGCGGGCAAGCTCTAGATCATCGAGCGAGCCTTCGAAGTTGGGGCCCTCGGTGAGCACCGAGAGGGCGCTTGCGCCACCGCGGGCATAAGCGGTGACGATCTCCTCCAAGTTGGGGACATCGCGAAGGGCGCCGGCCGAGGGGGAGCGGCGCTTGAACTCGGCGATGACACCGATACCGGGACGCGCGAGGGCGGCTTGGAAGCGCGCCCGCCTCAGAGAGGAGGTATTGGCCACGACCTGGGTTTCAAGGGCCTCCAGTGGTACAACCAGCTTGCGCTGCTCGATTGTGTCGCGCGTTTCAGAGAGGATGCGATCGAGGACTGTGGGCGCCCCGACGGTGGTTGAGCGCGTGCGGGAAAGCTCAGACGAGAACTCGGGGGAGGTCATCCGGGAACCTGCTCCGGTGCGTGTGTGCGACTTGCCTGCACATAGCGCTCAAGCGCGGAGGCGGCGACACCTGAGGCGATGGTGGCACGCGCCGCTTCGACACCCTCGCCTATGCTCTGCACTGCCCCTCCAGCGTAGATGGCGGCGCCGGCGTTGATGAGCACGAGGTCGGCACGGACGCCCTGCTCGCCCGCGAACACCGAGCGCGTCACCTCTGCGTTCTCCGCGGGGGAGCCGCCGTCGAGTAGTGGGTCGGAGGGGTCGGCGAGCGCGATACCCACCTCCTGCGGGGTGAGTGTGTAGCGGGAAACCTCCTCGCCGTTGACCTCGACCACATGGGTGGCGGCGGAGGTGGATACCTCGTCGAGACCGTCCTCGCCGGAGACGATGAGCGCACGGTGAGCGCCGAGCCGCGAAAGGGCGCCAGCGATGGTGTCGAGGAACGTGGAATCGGCGACCCCGATGAGCTGGTGGGTGGCACCAGCGGGGTTGGTGAGGGGGCCGAGCAGGTTGAAGATCGTGCGGACCGCAAGCTCACGACGGACCGGGATCACAAAGCGTGTGGCCTGGTGATGAGCGGGGGCGAACATGAAGCCGAAGCGGGCCTCCTCGATGCACTTAGCGACACCGGAAGGGTCGAGATCGATGCGTGCGCCGAGCGCCTCGAGCAGGTCGGCCGACCCGGAGGAGCTGGTGGCGGAGCGGTTGCCGTGCTTTGCTACCGCGCAACCGGCGCCCGCGGCTACCAGGGCGGCGGTGGTGGAGACATTGAAGGTGCGCCGTCCCCCGCCGGTGCCGGCCGTGTCGAGCAGCTCGCCGTCCTCGGTTTGGACGTGCGTTGCCAGTTCGCGCATCGTGGAGGCGAGCCCGGCGAGCTCCTCCACAGTCTCGCCCTTGGTGCGCAGCGCGATCAAGAACGCGGCGATCTGCGTCTCCGAGACCTGACCGTGCATGATCTGCGCCAGCACCTCGGAGGTCTCCTGCGATGAGAGGTCACGGCGCGAGGCAAGCGCGTCGATGGCACGGGTGAGGATGGCGTTTGGCATCAGATCTGCGACGCGGCCGAGCGCACCGCGGCGGTGCCGCCGTTTGACGGGTTTTGGTTGAGGAAGTTCCCGAGCAAGTGCTTACCCCCCTCCGTGAGTACCGACTCGGGATGAAACTGCACACCCTCGGCCGGGAGTTCGCGATGACGCAGTGCCATCAACACTCCGCCGCCGTACGCAGAGGCTTCCAAGCAATCGGGCAGGTCTTCGCCAACGACCAGCGAGTGGTAGCGACCCACCGTGAGCGGTGAAGAGAGCCCCTGGAAGATGGTGCGCCCGTCGTGCTCGATGGTGGTGGCCTTGCCGTGAACGGGCGCGTGCAACAGCACCTCGCCGCCGAACGCTTGGGCCATCGACTGGTGCCCGAGGCATACGCCGAGCGTGGGTATTCCCGCTTCTGGCAACCTGCGCGCAACCTCAAGCGAAATGCCCGCCTCGTTGGGGGTGCAGGGCCCCGGGGAGATGACACAACGGTCGTAGCGCTCGCCGATCAGCTCATCGACCGTGGCGGCGTCATTGCGCACGGCGTTGACTTCCGAGCCGAGCTCGCCGAGATATTGGACGAGGTTGTATGTGAATGAATCGTAGTTATCAATCACCACAACCCTCATCGCTACACCTCCACTTTGGGCGTAGTCGGGCACGCCGCAGCTGCGGCCAAGCAGTGGGGCACGAAAGAATTTCCTTCAAAAATCATGTCCAATCACCCTGCTTACAGGCCAACTCGACGGCGCGGAGAACCGCCTTGGTCTTGTTCACCGACTCCTCGTACTCATAGACCGGCTTGGCGTCAGCGACGGTGCCACCGCCGGCCTGCACGTGGGCGACACCGTCCTTGACTACCACCGTGCGGATGTGGATGGCGGTGTCGAGGTCGCCCGAGTAGCTGAGGTAGCCGATCGCTCCACCGTACCCCCCGCGCTTGGTGGGCTCGAGCTCATCGATGATTTCCATCGCTCGCACCTTCGGGGCCCCCGAGAGCGTGCCCGCGGGGAGCGCCGAGCGCAGGGCGTCCATCGCGTTCACGTCCTCGCGCAGGGTGCCTGAGACGGAGGAGACGATGTGCATGACGTGGCTGTAGATCTCGACCTCCATCAGCTCGTCAACCACGACGCTGCCGTACTCGCACACGCGCCCGAGGTCGTTGCGGCCCAGGTCCACGAGCATCATGTGCTCGGCGCGCTCCTTCTCGTCTTCGAGCAACTCCCCGGCGATGCGACGGTCATCCTCGGGGGTGGCGCCACGCGGACGTGTGCCGGCGATCGGACGCGTGGAGACGTGGCGGGCAGTGACAGTGATCAGCGGCTCGGGGCTGGCGCCCGCCACCTGAAAGTCGCCGAAGTCGAGGTAGTACATGTAGGGAGACGGGTTGACCGCACGCAGGCCCCGGTAGATGGAGAACGCCTCCACGGGCACCTCCGCGGACCACCGCTGCGAGGGCACCACCTGGAAGGCATCCCCCGCGTGGATGTACTCCACGATCCGCGTAACCATCGCTTCGAAGGCGTCGCGTGTCATGTTCGACTCGAACGTCGGCGCCTCGCGGGGGCCGGCGTGCGGCCCTTGAGGGACCGGGCCGGCGAGACACGCGCGCACTTCGGCGATCGTCCCTGCCGCCCTCTCCCGTGCGCGCTCGATGTCGGGCTCGGCGTCGAGGTCAGCGTTGGCGAGAATGGTGATGGTGTGCTTCAGGTGATCGAAGGTAACCAGGGTGTCGGTAAGCATGAGCGCCATGTCTGGCAGCCCAAGGGCGTCTGGATTCGGCGCCCCCCCACCCTCGCCAAGGGACTCCACGGTGCGGACGAGGTCATAACCGAAGTAGCCCACGGCGCCGCCGTTGAACGGGGGCAGCTCGTCCTCGTCATCTGAGGGCGCCTGGCGAGCACCCGCGACTGCAGCCGCGGCCAGCGCATAAGGGTCACCGGCATCTCCGAGCGACCAGCGCAGTACGGCGCGGGGACGAATGCCGATGAAGGAGTACCGCCCCATGCGCTGGCCCTGCTCGGCTGACTCCAGCAGGAAGGAGGGCTCACCGGGCGCGAGCGTGCGCAGCTTGAGGAACGCTGATACGGGTGTCTCACAGTCGGAGATGAACGTCTCGCGCAACGGGATCAGGTTGTGGGCGCGCTCAGCGGCGACGCTCATCGAGCACCCCCTCGGCGTCCGACAGGGAACGGTCCCGCGAGCGCAACAAAACGAGCAGGTGGTAGAGCAAATCCGCGGCCTCTTCATCGACACGCAGATCTGACTCCTCGCGAGCGGCGCGGGATACCTCCTCTGCCTCCTCCATCACCTTCTCGCCGATGAGCGCGGGGTTGTCGAGTAGCTCAACCGTGTAAGAACCGACGGGCCGCTCGCGGGCACGTTGCTCGAGCACGCGCTCGAGAGCCGGCAGCGTCTCGTACGGAGCGCCCGTGCTGAGCTCGCCACGATGGAAGCACGTGCGCTCGCCTGTGTGACAGGCGGGGCCGGCGGGTTCGACTAGCGCGAGAAGGGCATCCCCGTCGCAGTCAACGCGCAGGGAGCGCACCTTTTGCGTGTTGCCACTCGTGGCACCCTTGTGCCAGAGCTCCTGCCGGGATCGACTCCATAGGTGCAACTCGCCTGTGGCCCGGGTGTGCGAGAGCGCGAGCTCGTTCATGTAGGCAAGCGTGAGCACCTCACCCGTGTTCCAATCCTGCACAACACAGGGAACGAGGCCACGGTCGTCGTAGACGAGTAGCTGCTCGACAGGGGTGTGGGCCGTTGTGTTCATCAGCGGATTGTAGGTTGCAGAGTGACAATGGCACCTCTGCTCGAGCGCAAGCTGATAGTCGTGACTGGTAAGGGCGGCGTGGGCAAGACGACTGTGGCGTGCGCGCTCGGGATGGTGGCGGCCCGTAGGGGCCTACGGACTGTCGTGGCGGAGCTCGGCGAGCAGCATCGGTTGCCCGAGCTGTTCGGCCTCGCGCGGACGTCTGACCCTGGCGAGGAGATCGAACTCGAGAGGGACTTGTGGGGCACGTGCATCGACCCCGACAAGGCATTGATCGAATGGTTGCGGATCGTGAGCGGGCGTCTTTCGGCACGGGTGATGGCGGCGAGCAGCAGCTTCCACTACTTCGCCGCCGCCGCGCCGGGCGCGAGGGAGCTCGTGAGCTTGATGAAGGTCCGCGAGTTGTGCGAAGGGGGGCGGGGACGAAGAGATCGCGACCCATACGACCTCGTGATCCTCGATGCTCCCGCCAGCGGGCACGCTTTGGCGCTGCTGAACTCACCGCACACCTTCGGGGCGATTGTGCGGGCGGGCCCGCTCTCAGACCAGGCAAAGAAGGTGCGGGAGTTGCTGCAAGACCCGGGGCGATCGGGGTACGTGGCGGTGGCGCACGCAACAGAGATGGCGGTGACCGAGACGCTGGAGCTCGAGGAAGGCTTGCGGGTGAACCTAGACCGCGACCTTGACGCGGTGGTGGTGAACGGCACGATCCCACGCCGCTTCACCCGCGAGGAGATGACGCGGGTCTCAGCCGCCACCGATCCGGGGAACGGTGCGCTCGCGAACTTCGGCGCCGACGCGCCACTTGCGAGCCGAGCGGCGAGAGCGGCTCGAACCGCCTACGAGCGCACACGACGTCAGCAAAGCCAGATCGCCCGACTGCGCCGCCAGCGCTTCGCCGAGGGTAAGCCGCCGAAGGTGCTGAGTGTCCCGTTCAAGTTCATCCGCGAGATGGACCTCGACGCGGAGCGGGAGATCGCCGACAGCTTGGCTCGCGGCTTTTAGCCTTCCTACCGCCGCTCAGGTGATCCCGAGCCGGTCGAGCAGGCCCTCGTCCCCGCGCCAATCGCGGCGGACACGGACGGAGAGATCGAGGTGGACGTGACAATCCAGCTCGCGCTCGATCTCCTTGCGGGCGGCGGAGCCGATGGCCTTGATCATGCGCCCTCCTGAGCCGACGACGATGCCCTTTTGCGACTCGCTCTCGACCCAGATCAGAGCTCGCACACGCACGAGACCGTCGCGTGGGCGTTCCACCTCTTCCACCATCGTCTCAAGGGCATGGGGCAGCTCTTGGAAGGTGCGGCGGATGGCGGCCTCGCGGATCAGCTCGGCGAGCATCAGAGAAATCGGTTGGTCTGAGATGTCCTGTGGGGAGAACATGAAAGGGCCCTCGGGCATCAGTTGGAAGACGTGCTCAACCAGCTCCGATACGCCACGACCGGTGCGGGCGGAGATCGGGAATATCTCCTCCCCCACGCCAAGCTCGGCGGCGGATGAGAGCACCGCGACAGTGGCGGCCCGGTCGAGCCGGTCGACCTTGTTGACGGCGATGACTACCGCCAGGGTGTGGACGTCGGCGAGCGCGGCGGCGATGAAGCGATCGCCGGGGCCCACCCCCTGCTCTCCGTTGAGCACGAGCAGCGCGGCGTCGGAGCCCTCGAGCTCTTGACGTACCCGACCCGCCATGCGCTCGGTGAGGGCATCGCGGGGACGTTGGACGCCGGGTAGATCCACGAGCACGAGTTGGCGCTCGCCCTCGGTGCGCACGCCACGGATCGCCCTCCGCGTGGTTTGGGGACGGTCGGAGACGATCGCGATCTTCCCCCCCACGATGGCGTTCACCAGCGTCGACTTACCCACGTTGGGACGACCGGCGAGCGCGAGGAAGCCGCTACGGGTCATGAAACCTGCTCTTGCATGATGCGGTCCTGCAGCGCGAGCATCTCGCCGTCGTCGGTTTCGTGGTCCATGCCGAGTAGGTGGAGTGCCCCGTGGACGACGGCCTCGCGCAGATCGACGGTGTGGTCGGGACAGATCACGATGTCACCGAGCTCGCGCGGGGTGCCGGCGCCATCGCCGCCCTCTTCCGTGCTCGCAGGTGACTCGAGTTCATCGATCGGGAACGAAAGCACGTCGGTGGGACCCTCTTTGCCACGGTGGACGGCGTTCAGCTCGGCGATGCGCTCGGCGGACACGAATTCGACAGCTAGATGTCCGTCCTCGATTCCGGCGCTCGCGAGTGCGCACGCGCACAAGCGCTCGATCTCCGATGGCGAGGGGATGGAGGAAGCTGCCCGGTCGCCCATTCCCTTCCTAACCCCACCGCGAAAGTCCTCCCCACCGCGAAAGTCGTGCGTGAGCTCGTGGCCGAAAACCTCGACGTCAAGCACGACGGTCGGCGACAGAGCGGTCGTTGCGCTCAGCCGGGCGCAGCTCGGGGGCCTCGCGCCGAGAGTGCTCGTCGTATGCCTCGACGATACGTTGGACGAGCTTGTGGCGAACGACATCCTCACCGGAGAAACGGATGAACTCGATGCCCTCGATGGAGTCGAGCACCTCCCCCACCGCCACCAACCCCGAGCGCTGCTCACGTGGGAGATCGACTTGTGTGATGTCGCCGGTGACAACCATCCTCGAGCCGAAGCCGAGGCGGGTGAGGAACATCTTCATCTGCTCGGGCGTCGTGTTCTGGGCCTCGTCGAGGATGACGAAAGAATCGTTGAGGGTGCGACCGCGCATGAAGGCCAGCGGCGCGATCTCGATGACGCCACGCTCCAGGTGCGAGGAGACCTTCTCAGGGTCGAGCATGTCGTGGAGGGCATCGAACAGTGGGCGCAAGTAGGGGTCGACCTTTGCCATGAGGTCACCCGGGAGGAAGCCCAACCGCTCGCCGGCCTCGACGGCGGGGCGGGTGAGGATGATGCGGTTGACTTCGTGGCGAGAGAGCGCCGCCGCGGCCATCGCAACGGCCAGGAAGGTCTTGCCGGTGCCGGCGGGACCGACGCCGAAAGTGACTGTGGAGGCGCGGATCGAGTCCACGTAGCGCTTCTGGTTGACGGTCTTGGGGGCGACACGGAGGGAGCGGTGACGCCAGATGACATCCTCGAGCACGTGGGCGGGCGATTCGTGGGCGTCCAGCGCCGATGTGACAGCGGCGATCGTGCCAGGCGCGATCTGGTGGCCGCGGGCGATAAGCTCTGAAAGCTCGTGCACAACACGCTCTCCCGCAGCGGCGTCCTCATCTGAGCCCTCGAGCGTGAGAAGGTTGCCGCGCAGGAAGACCTTGCACTGCAGGTGTGACTCAAGCGCGCGGAGGACCGCATCCTGGCTTCCCGCGAGCTCCGCGGCGACCTCGTTTGGCAGCTCGAGTTGGGTCCTCATCGGCCGGGGGGGACCGTCCGTGACGAGACACTGGAAAGGCACGACGAACCGTCGGTGAGGAGGT
>DASXNB010000016.1:0-48873 GCA_036495305.1 Solirubrobacteraceae bacterium
GCGCTAAGGCCCTCCCGCGCCCCGTTTAGGACGCTATCGCGACGGGCCGCTCCACAGCAGACCAAGACTGCCAAGTTTTGGCTTGTTTGCAGGCGTTTCGACCCTTCGGGCGGCCGGAGTCCGGGGGGCCGTTGTGCTATCGTTTGACAAACAAGTTTCCCGCCCCGAACCGAGGTTTAGAAGGCCCGGGAGTCGGGGCGTTTTCGCGTCATCGGAGGATCATTTGGCGACCGACACTTCAAGCTCGCATAGCAACGCTGCCGCAAAAGGCGCCGCCGATACGTCGATGGGCGGTGACGCCAGCTACGACGCTCAAGACATCACAGTACTCGAGGGCCTCGAGGCTGTCCGCAAGCGCCCGGGAATGTACATCGGCTCGACCGGGGTCATGGGTTTGCACCACCTTGTGTACGAGGTTGTGGACAACTCCGTGGACGAGGCACTCGCCGGCTTCTGCACCGAGGTGTCGGTGGCCATCCACCCCGACAACTCGATCACCGTGGTGGATAACGGGCGTGGCATCCCCGTAGCGATGCACGAGAAGGAGGGTCGTCCCGCGGTCGAGGTTGTCCTGACCGTGCTTCACTCGGGCGGGAAGTTCGGCGATGGCGGTGGCTACAAGGTCTCCGGTGGACTGCACGGCGTCGGCGTGTCGGTGGTCAACGCACTCTCAGAACGGTTGCGCGTGCAGATAGATCGCGACGAATACTCCTTCTCGCAGGAGTACTCGCGCGGCGCCCCCCAGCAGGAACTGCAACGTGGCGAGAAGCTCGCGGTCGGCGCCCCCACCGGCACGACTGTGACGTTCCTGCCCGACGCCGACATCTTCGAGGCGCTCGACTTCGATTTCCACACGCTCGAGGAGCGCTTGCGCGAGACGGCTTTCCTCACACGCGGTCTGAAGATCTCGATCGTAGACGAGCGCGGCGAGGGTCATTCCGCCGAGTTCCAGTACGAGGGCGGCATCGAGGACTTCGTGTCCTACCTCAACGAGAACAAGGACACGGTGCATCGCAAGGTGGTGTTCTTCTCAGGGGAGAGCGACGAGGGCGCCGTCGAGGTGGCGATGCAATGGAACTCCTCCTATCAGGACTCGATCCACTCCTTTGCCAACAACATCAATACCCGCGAGGGCGGCTCACACATGTCGGGCTTTCGCTCGGCGCTCACCCGCACGCTGAACAAGTACGCGCGCGACCACGGGCTGCTCAAGGAGAAAGAGGACAACCTCTCCGGCGAGGATGTGCGCGAGGGGCTCACCGCCGTGATCTCGGTGAAGCTGCGCGACCCCCAGTTTGAGGGGCAGACCAAGACCAAGCTCGGTAACCCGGGGATGGCGGGCTTTGTCGAGTCGATAGTCAACTCAGGTTTGGCGGAGTTCCTGGAGGAGAACCCGAGCGAGGCCCGTGCGGTGATCATGAAGGCGGTCCAGGCTCAGCGTGCCCGCGACGCGGCGCGTAAGGCCCGCGATCTCACCCGCCGCAAGTCGGCGCTCGAGAACTCCACGCTGCCCGGCAAGCTCGCCGACTGCTCGGTGAAGGACCCGAGCCTCGCGGAGCTGTTCGTGGTCGAGGGCGACTCCGCCGGCGGTTCGGCCAAGCAGGGGCGCGATCGCAACACGCAGGCCGTGCTCCCACTTCGAGGCAAGATCCTCAACGTCGAGAAGAGCCGCATCGATAAGGTGCTGCAGAACACCGAGGTGCAGGCGTTGATAACGGCGATCGGTACCGGTGTGCGTGACGAGTTCAACCTCGAGAACGCCCGCTACCACAAGGTGATCTTGATGACCGATGCCGACGTGGACGGCGCGCACATCCGCACTCTGGTGCTGACACTGCTGTTCCGCGAGATGCAGGATTTGATCGAAGCGGGGTACGTGTACATCGCGAAGCCCCCGCTCTACAAGATCAAGCAGGGCAGCCGCGAGCGCTATATCGAGAAGGAGCACGAGCTGGAGGACACGTTGCTCGCCGATAAGTGGGAGAAGCTCTCCGTGTTCGACCGTCACGGGACGCAGTTCAAGCTCACAGACGTGCGCTGGCAGAAGTTCGTGCGGTTGCTCAAGCAGTACGAGGGCTGGTCGTCCTCGCTGCGCGCCGTGCACGGCCACGAGATGGTGCAGTTCTTGGAGGAGTCATCGCTGCTGGGCGACCAGGTGACCAACGCGCAGGAGGCGATCGAGCTGCTCTCCCGCGCGGGCCTAGAGGGAGAGACCCACGCCACCGAGCTTGTCTCCCAGGACCAAGAGGAACTGCGGGTGAAGGCCACCGAGACGCGTACCGGCTTCGCGCGCACCCACTACATCAAGCGCACCCTCTTCGACTCCCAGGAGTATCGCCAGTTGGCCTCGGTGCACCGGCAGTTGATCGAGTTGGCGGGCACGCCCGCCTTTGAGGTGCGGTTGGGAGACGCCCGTGAAAGTGCGCCCTCTTTCGAGGCGCTGCGCTCCGCGGTGATGACGGTCGCCCAGAAGGGAGTCAAGTTGCAGCGCTTCAAGGGGCTCGGTGAGATGAACGCCGAGCAGCTCGCCGAAACGACGATGGACCCCGCCAGTCGCACGCTCGCGCAGGTCACGCTCGAGGACGCGGCCGCCGCCGACCGCACCTTCTCGATGTTGATGGGCGACCAGGTCGAGCCGCGACGCCTCTTCATCGAAGACAACGCCCGCGCCGTAGCCAACCTAGACGTCTAAGGGGGTGATCCAGCATGGCAACGCCTGACACGCTCAGTGGAGGAAACATCGAGCCGCGCGCGCTCGAGGACGAGATGCGCACCGCGTATCTGGATTACGCGATGTCGGTCATCGTTGGGCGCGCGCTGCCCGACGTGCGCGATGGCCTGAAGCCCGTGCACAGACGCGTGCTCTACGCGATGAACGAGCTGGGGCTTGGGCCCACCCGCTCGTATGCCAAGTGCGCAAAGATCGTGGGAGAGGTGATGGGCAACTATCACCCCCACGGCGACTCCGCCATCTACGACACGCTCGTGCGCATGGCCCAGGACTTCTCGATGCGCTACGAGCTCGTCGACGGTCAAGGCAACTTCGGCTCGGTCGACGATGATCCCGCCGCCGCGATGCGCTACACCGAGGCCCGCCTCGCGCGGATCGCCACCGAGATGCTGCGCGATCTCGACATGGATACGGTGGATTTCGCGCCCAATTACGATGGTTCCCGCCAAGAACCGCTGGTGCTCCCCGCGCGCTTCCCGAATCTGCTTGTAAACGGCTCCTCCGGGATCGCGGTGGGAATGGCGACCAACATCCCCCCCCACAACCTGCGCGAGGTGATCGACGCGACGGTCGCCTACATCGACAACCCTGACATCGACGTGGACGGGTTGATGGCGCACGTGAAGGGCCCCGACTTCCCCACCGGCGGTGTGATCCTCGGGCGCGTGGGCATCCGCGATGCCTATGAGACGGGTCGGGGCCGTGTGCGGGTGCAAGCCCGAGCCCACATCGAGCCGCTCAAGCAGGGCAAGGAGGCGATCGTCGTCACCGAGCTGCCCTTCATGGTGAAGAAGGGTGGCGAGGGCGGTTTGATCCAGAAGATCGCCGATCTCGTGCACGAGAAGAAGATCCCTGAGATCTCAGACCTGCGCGACGAGTCGGACAAGCGTGGCATGCGTTTGGTGATCGAGCTCAAGCGAGACGCGATCCCCAAGGTGGTGCTGAACAAGCTCTACAAGCACACCTCGATGCAAACCACGTTTGGCGTGAACATGGTGGCGCTAGTGGACAACGTTCCACGCACGCTGAACCTGCGGGCGGTGATCCACAACTACGTGGCCCACCAGCGCGAGGTGATAGTCAGGCGCACGAAGCACGAGCTGGCCGAGAAGGAGGCGCGCGCACACATCCTCGAGGGATTGTTGATCGCGCTCGAGAACCTCGACGCGATCATCGACTTGATCCGCTCCTCCCGCGACCGGGAAGCCGCACGCGAACAGCTTGTCGAGCGGTTCGAGCTGAGCACGATCCAGGCGACCGCGATCCTCGACCTGCGTCTCTCGCAGCTGACGGCGCTCGAGGCTGACGCAATCAAGCAAGAGCACGCCGATGTGACCGAGCGGATCGCCGAGCTGCGTTCGATCCTGGGCGATGAGGGTCGCGTGCTTGCGGTCATCAAGGAAGAGCTGGGCGAGATATCGGAGCGTTTCGGCGATGAGCGTCGCACCGAGCTCAGCCACTCCGAGGACGAGATCGACATTGAGGATCTGATCGCCGACCAGCAGATGGTGATCACGATCACCATCACCGGATACGTGAAGTCGCTGCCACTCGCCACCTATCGCCAGCAACAGCGCGGTGGCAGGGGGATCACCGGGATGGACATGAAGGACGGGGACTTCATCGAGCACCTGTTCATCTGCTCTACCCACGACTACCTGCTGTTCTTCACCAACCGCGGCAAGGTGTACCGCTCCAAGGTGTACGAGCTGCCAGAGGCCTCGCGCACCGCCAAGGGCCGTGCGCTAGTCAACGTGCTCCCGCTCCGGGAGGGCGAGCGCGTGCAGGCGGTGCTCTCAACGAGAGACTTCACGGAGACGAAGTACCTCGTGTTCGCCACCCGCAAAGGGACGATCAAGAAGACGGAGTTGCTTGCCTACAACACTCCGATCAAGGCCGACGGGATCATCGCCATCAACATCCGCGACGACGACGAGCTGTTGGCGGTGCGAGGGGTGGAAGAGGGCGACGAGGTGATCATGGTGTCGCGTGCCGGCCTCACCGTCCGCTTCGCCGAGTCCGACGCCCGTTCGATGGGACGCGACACGACCGGTGTGCGCGGAATGGACGTGGGTAGCACCGGTGAAGCGATTGCGATGGATGTCGCCCGTGACGACATGGATCTGCTCGTGGTGACCGAGAACGGGTACGGGAAGCGCACGCAGATAAGCCAGTACCGCAAGACAAACCGCGGCGCAAAGGGGGTCAAGACGATCGGCCTCACAGAGCAGAAGGGGGCGCTCGCCGGCGCTTTGGTCGTGCGTGAGCACCACGAGCTTGTGTTCATCAGCGTCGGGGGGATGGTTCAGCGAACCGCCGCGGGTGGGATCTCCCAACAGGGCCGCGCGGCAACCGGCGTGCGGGTGATGAATCTCAAGGACGAAGACGTCGTGAGCGCCGTTGCGCTGGTGGTGGACAGCGGCGAGGATGAGGAGGGGGCCGTGCAGGATGGTCTGCCTTTCGATGCCGAGCCGAGTGCTGGCGAGGATGCAGGGCTGGACGCAGAGCCGAGTCCCGAAGCTCCCGGCGAGGCGGACTGAGAGAACCGCCCCACAGCGTCGTCCGCGTCCGCTACATTGCTAGGACCAGAGAAAGGAGGTGGTCCTACGTTGACTGACAGTACTTGCGGGACTCTGGAGGTGGCCGGCCGTTAGGCCGATTCACTCGGCTGGACCCGCCTAGCGGAATCCAACCCGGGCCACCATCGCGAAGGTGATAGTCGGACTTGTCCCTCCGACTCGCGGCGCCGAAGTCGTATCCACTCGGATGCGCGCGGCGATGCGAAGCCGCCGCGGTCGTGTCCAGCGCAGTTGCAAAGCGGAGGGCGCCTGGTCGAGGGCGCCCTCCGTGTTTTAAGCGCCGGAGGGGGTGCGACCCGTGCGCACCGCCGGAAGCCCTCCGCGGCACACGCTAGGAGGGCAAGAAACCCCTGAGGCTTCAGGCCGCGGCCGGAAGATACTGCCGCCAGGCCGCCGGGATCGTGGGTGAGGCGACGTGGATGAAGATCTCGGCACGTGGGGTGCGGGGCTTGTGGCGGGGGTGCATCCCTGCCTGGCGCGGGAGCATGTCGCCCTTGCGCCGGTTGCAGGGTGCGCAAGAGGCCACGATGTTGTCCCAACTCGAAGTGCCGCCCTTGGAGCGGGGGATCACGTGATCGACGGTGAGCGAGGAGCGCGAGCCGCAGTACTGACAGGTCCAACCGTCGCGGGCGAAGACGGCGCGGCGGGTGATCTTGCGCCGGTGTGTGTCGCGGGGGACGTGGACGTAGGAGACAAGCCGGATGACGACCGGCCGCGCAAGGGTGGATGTCTCTGAATGAAGCTCCCACAGGCCGCGCTCGATGAGCTCGGCCTTCTCCTTCAAAAGGAGCACCACCGCGCGCCTGACAGAGCACACATTGATGGGCTCATAGGTGGCGTTGAGGACGAGCACCCGGCCACCCATCGTCGTGGTCGACGATGAGTTCGGTCCGTGCCGCTGGTGCTCTGAGGGCGACACGGACCCCACTGGCTCTGTGGGCGCCGTGCTTTCCATCTTCGGCCGCAGTGTAGCGGGATGCCCGGTTTCAAGCAGTCGGATAGGACCCGAACACGCGCACACGTTCGCACATTCCGCGCAGGCCGGCGAGCGCGTCGGAGACGCGGGTGTCGGTGTCAGAGCCCTGGAGATCGAGGAAGAACATGTAGTGACCCAGCCGCTCGCGCATCGGGCGGGACTCGATCTTGGTGAGGTTGATATCGCGGGAGCCAAACTCATTCAGGCATCGCACCAGCCAGCCCGCGCGGTCGGCGCCAGGGCCCCAGAAGACGAGCGAGGTCTTGCGGTCGGGCCCAGGGAGGGAAATCAGGGGAGGACCGTGCAAAGGGGATTTCTCACGTGCGAGCCACACAAAGCGGGTGGCGTTGTCGGCGCGGTCTTGGATCTCCGGGGCGATGACCGTGCATCCATACAGTTCGCAGGCAAGCTGGGTGCAGATCGCGGCCAATCCGGGTTCTTTGCGCTCAACCACGAGCCGGGCGGCCTCGGCGGTGGAGCTGGCGGCGACAATGCGGGCTTGGGGAACACGGTCGTGTAGGAAACGGGTGCACTGCCCAGGGACGTGGGGGTGAGAGACGATCGTGGTTACCGCGTCGAGGGGAAGGGGTGTAGGCGCTACGAGGTAGTGGCGGACCGGGAGCACCACCTCGCCGACTATCGCCACGTCGGTGGCCTCCCCGGCGAGCGTGTCGAGTGTGACCGTGACAGAGCCCTCGATGGAGTTCTCGATCGGGGCGAGCGCCCACTCGACCACGCCATTTTGCACCGCCATCACCGCGTCGCGGATGGTGGCGATGGGGACGGGTTGCACGGCGGTGGGGTCGACGCTGCCGAGTAGGGCCTCCTCGCTGAAGGTGCCCTCTGGCCCGAGGTAGCCGGCGCGAGGGAGCGGGTTGGGGGTGGTCATCGGGCGCGAGTGTCTTCGCCTTCGGACCCGCGTGCAATCGCGGGGTCGGGCGAAGCTGGGTTGCGACCGAGCGCGACGGCCATCGCTTGAGCCTCCTCTGGGGAGAGCTCGAGCTCGCTTGAGCCATCGAAGATCTGCTTGGCGTATACGCGGGCTTGGTCGCGGTGATGGATGCAGGAGAGCACCACCCCCGATTGGCGGTCGTCGAGTAGGGCGATCGACACGGATTGCTGCCCTGACAGCTCGTTGTAGGCGTCGTAGCGGACGAGTGCCCTGTGTGAGATTGCGCCCGTGAGCGCGGTTTCGGTGCCGTCAAGGCGCGTGTCGAGACGGGAGGCAACGTCGCCGACGTACTCTTGCAGCGCTTCGAAAGCCTGCTGCAACGAGGCGCCGTGTGCAATGACGTCGCGTTGCGAGCCGTCGCCCAGCACCATCTTCTGCGTGCGGCGTAGCCCTCGCAGCGAGCGCATCAGCAGGAGGCATGCGATCAGGGCCAGGAGCGCTACAGCGAGCGCGGCTAGTGCGAGGATTCCCTGTGTATCGGTGAGCGAAGAGGCGACCATCGGTACAAGTTAGCCGCTCCGGAGGAAGCCTCTATTTGGCAAAGATCACCAGGTAGGTGCCCTTGTTGTTTTCGGTGTCGGTCTCGCCCGGAACCGGCTCGATGTTGACGCTCACACGCGAGGCGGCGCCCAAGGCGACCCCGTTGACCGGGATGTCGACGTTCGAGGTGCTCCCCGGTTCGGTCTTATCGATGAGGTGTGAGGCGTTGAGGGTCTTGCCTTCGCTTGTGACGGCGATGTCCACCTTCACGTTGGTCTCGGAGTTGGAGCCCGCATTTTCGACCATGATTGTGAATGTGGGGTTGGCGCCCCCGCTGACGTGATTGAGGGTTGGGGAGGGTGCGAGGGTGTTAGCGCCGACCGATACTCCCTTGAGCGCGTGACCGTGCGTGCCCGGAGCGACCGCAGTCCCTGTTCCGCTCGCCGCCTGGCCAGTGAGCTTGGCTTGGACCGTTGCCGTTTGCAGCCAGCCGAGATTCGGGAGGAACCGACTTTGAGATGTGGTTTGCCCTTTGACGCCGCTCGCTTCGAGCTCTTGTTGGATGAGTGGGACAACCCGCTGCGAGTAGATGATGTCGGAGGCGAGGAAGATCTCCATCGCCCCGGCGATGTAGGTGGTGGATTGCTGCGCTTGGCCGCCGAGGGCGGGGCGGATGAGGTTGGCGACCTTGGTGAGCCCTTCCGCGCGCAGGTTGAGCGCCAGCAGGAAGTTGCGTTGGGCGGAGGTCATGGCACTTGGGACGCTGATGCCTTTCGCATTTTCGGCTTGTTTTTGGGCTTCCATGCGGAGTTGGTCTACCTGCGAGCCCACGTCGAGTGCGGACTTGCCGGCGGCGCCGGAGAGGGTGGCGAACAGCGGGCGGGACACCTGCGCCTGGGATTCCTGGGCGATCTTCGAGACGCTGGTGTTGTAGCTTTCGAGCGCCTGCACTTTGCCGCGCTTGAGGCAGCCGTTGACCAGCAGGACGATCACGATGAGGAGCACGACACCGACGCCCGCGGCGACGCGCCGGCGGACCATCATCGCGTGGTGGTCGACGTCGCCCGCCCCGGAGGTTCTCTGGGGACGGCGGGGTTGGGGTCGTGACTGCTGGGTGGGTGCCGGCCTGACCGTGGTCGGCTCCTCGTCATCGTCGTCGAAGAACGACAAAAAGTGCTCCTTGCAGGGCTTGTGAAGCTCACCAGTATGACTCCAGCGGCAGTTGGAGTGTTGCGCAGCGGTCGGCTGCAACTTTGCGGCCAACCCGAGATCGCGCCCGCGCGGGGGAGGAAAAGGGTCCGCCCACGGCGAACGCGGGGCTGTGGATTCCGTCAAGACGCTGCTCCAACCGCGCCGCCCTGGCTTCGCAGACAGGGATGCGCAGGAGACCCACATAGAGGGGGATAGAGGCCGTAAGTTTGCGTCTCATGTCACTCATACGCAGGAGGATCGGGGCATCCGCGTCTCCGGCGAAGGCTCTGAAGGGAGTGGCGAGGCGCTGCTTGGCCGCTACCGCCTGATCAAACGGCTAGGGGCGGGGGGGTTTGGCACGGTGTGGCGTGCGCACGACGAGCAGTTGGGGCGGGTGGTGGCGCTCAAGCGGATACCGCTGCCTTCCGCGGAAGATCGCGAACGGGCGCGGCGCGAGGCGCAGGCGAGCGCCCGTCTCTCGCATCCGGCGATCGTGAGGCTGTATGAGGCGAGCTCCGACGAGGACGCCTTTTACTTGATCTCAGAGCTGGTGGAGGGGGAGACGCTCGCAGAGCTCATCGCTGCGGACGAGCTCTGCGACGAGGACATCGGTGAGATCGGGTTGGTGTTGGTGGAGGCGCTAGAGCATGCGCATGCGCGTGGGGTGATCCATCGCGACGTGAAGCCGCAGAACGTGCTTGTGCCGGCCGGTGAGACCGAGGAGGAGACACCTTCTCGCGCCGCCGTGTTGCCTGCGGCGGCGAAGCTCGCGGACTTCGGCGGGGCGCGGCTGGCAGGCGACGACGCTCTAACGCGAACGGGTGACGTGTTGGGGACGCTCGCCTACATGGCGCCCGAGCAGAGCGAAGGCCACGAGGCTGGGCCGGCGGTTGACCTCTACTCGCTTGCGTTGGTTCTCTACGAGGCTTTCACCGGGGTGAACCCTGTACGGGGTCGTACCCCCGCGGCGACAGCGAGACGGATCGGCTCTCAGATCGAGCCGCTTGAGCGTCGCCGTGGGGACCTTCCGCGCGAGCTCACGTGTGCGCTCGATGTGGCACTCGACCCCGACCCTGAGCGTAGGGGCACGCTCGCAGACCTGCACGAAGCCCTCGACGGGGCGCTTGAGAGGGGGTTCAAACGGCGCCTGTTCAGTCGCCGTCCTGGTCCCATGCCGCTTGAGCCTCCGCCGCAATGGAGCATCCCCGACACCCACCCGCCTCGGCCGGAGCAAGCGCCGACGGCTATTCGTATGCCCCGCTCCCCGCAGCCCGTGGGTGGAGCGGAAAGGGCTGAGCACGAGCCACGCCTCGCCGCGTCGCAACGCCGTATCGCCTTGCCGCGTTTGGCGTGGGTGGGCTGTCTGCTTGCCGCCGCGGCCTGGCAAGGCGCGGTTGGACGTGGGGGTGTCTCACTGCTGCTGCTGGCTGCCGGTGCCCCCTTGCTACTGCTTCCTCGGCGCGCCGGACCCGGCTGGCTGGCAGCCGCGCTCGCGCCGGTGCTCGGCTTGGCGGGTTTGGCGGGCGCCTTCCCCGCGCTTGCCGGCCAGCGCGCGACCCTGCGCGCGCGCGCAGGGCTGGCGGCGCTTGGCTTTTGGTGGTTGGCGCTCGCCGAGCCGTTGCTCTCCAGGCGTCTGTGGTTGGGGGCACCCGCTGGGGTGCCCTCTCGAGTGGTGTGGGAGGCGTCGTTTGGGAAAGCCGCCTCGGAGGTGGTGGGCGCTATCTTCACCCCCGAGCTCTTGATTGGAGCCGCAGTGTGGGCCCTCGCGGCCGCTGTGTTGCCGTGGGTCGTGCGCGGACGGAGCGCGGTACTCGACGTGGTGGCAGCCGTTGCCTGGACAGTTGCACTGCTGGCCGCCACACCGCTGGTGGAGCGGGAGTTGCTTTCACGCGCGGGCGAGCCGAGTCCCCGTGGGGCGTTGATCGGAGCGGTGCTGGGTTGCGCGCTTGCCATTGGTGCGCGCGCTCTGCGCGGCCCCGTGTAGCGGCCCGCGCGCGCGGGTATGCGCGTGGCCATCGCATACTCCCCGTAAAGTGGGTGCCACACGCTGCCGCCAAAGGTGGCGTGGCCGCCACGGCGAGGCCGGGGCCTCTTAGATGAATCCGCTGAGGACACTGGAGAACATGATCGCCGGCCTCGTCGAAGGGACGTTCGGCCGCGTATTCAAGGCCGAGGTGCGCCCGATGGAGCTGGCGCACAAGCTCGCGCGCGAGATGGACGAGAACACGACCGCCTCAGTTTCACGCGTATACGCGCCCAACGAGTATTCGGTGTGGCTCTCCCCGCGCGACCGTGTCCGCTATGAGGGAGTTGAGGGGGAGGTGATCGACGAGCTGTGTGCATACCTGCTCGAGCACGCTCGCGCGGAGAACCTGGCGCTTGCCTCGCGTCCACAGATCGTGTTCCACACCGACGAGGCGCTGCAGCTCGGCGAATTCGGGATCGAGGCCCGCACGACGCGCTTGCGCGAGGAGCAGGCGGACGCGGCGCATGACGAGCCGCGCCCGAGCCGTATGGAGGCGAGGGCGCGCACACCCGCCGTGCCACCCCCCCCCGCCGAGGAAGAGGGGGGGAACACGATGATCTTCAGCAACTCCGAGCGTGTCGGGGGGGCTGTGGCGAGCGTTGGCGGGCGTCGCCGCCCGAAGGCCCTGCTGGTGGTTGCGGGGCGGCGTTTGCTCGTGCCGCCGCGTGGAGCGACGATCGGGCGCAGTCGCGACTGTGACATCGTGCTCGACGATGCGGGAGTGTCGCGCCGTCACGCCGAGCTGCGCCCCGAGTCGGCCACGACCTGGGCGATCGAGGATCTTGGCTCCACCAATGGGGTGCGGGTGAACGGCTTCGTCGTTGCCGGCGCCCACGAGTTGCGCACGGGCGATCGCATCGGGATGGGGTCCACCGAGATGACGTTTGAGGTGGCGCCGTGAACAACCTCGAGCCTGTGTCGGTGATGCTGAAGTTCGGCTTTCTGATCGTGCTCTACCTGTTCCTGCTGTGGGTGTCGCGCAGCGCGCTGCGCGACTTGCGGGGCAGTGGCGCGGGGGCGTCGCTCGATCCCGCGCACGTACCCCCGCCCGACGCCACGGGCCTTCACTCGGCCTCAACGCTCGGCCCTGCCGATCTGCTCAGCCGCTCGCCGCGGTTGGTGGTGGAGCGTGCCCCCGGGCACGACCCGGGCATGATCTACGACCTAGGCGGGGACGTGGTGTTCGGCCGCGGCGATGCCGCGGAGATACGACTCGAAGATCCCTTTGCCTCATCCAGCCACGCCCGCGTGTATGAACAGGGCAAGATTCTTGCGATCGAAGACCTTGGCTCCACCAACGGGACCTACCTCAACGAGGAGCTGCTCGACGGGCCGCGCCCACTCCACCCAGGCGATCGTGTGCGGATTGGCGACTCCGAATTCACGTTTGAGGTCGACTGACTTGCTGAGGGTGGCAGAGCATTGGTCGGGTACTGACACCGGCCTGCAGCGACGCGCCAACGAGGACTCGCTGCTGGTGCGCTCGCCGCTGTTCGTGGTGGCAGACGGGATGGGTGGGGCACAGGCGGGCGAGGTGGCTTCACGCGTAGCGGTGGAAACCTTCAAGGGGGGCCTGAGCGACAGCTCTGACCCCGAGGGGAGCCTTGCCGCCCAAGTGATCGAGGCGAACGCGCGCATCAACGAGCTCTCACACCAGCGTGCTGAGCACGCGGGTATGGGCACCACGATCACCGCTCTCTACGTGGGTATGGAGGAAGTGTCGGTGGCGCACGTGGGCGATTCGCGCGCCTACTGCCTGCGCGAGGGCGAGCTGATGCGGCTCACCGACGACCACTCGCTCGTGGACGAGTTGATCCGCCAGGGCAGGCTTACCCCCGAGGAAGCCGAAGAGCACCCGCAGCGGTCGGTGATCACGCGCGCGCTCGGACCGGAGTCTTCGGTCGAGGTGGACGTGCGCTCGCTCCGGGGCCGCTCGGGCGATGTGTATCTGCTCTGCAGCGACGGACTCACCACGATGATCGGCGAGAACGTGCTGCACGACGTGCTCGGCTCACACGTCTCTCTACGCGACGCGGGCGAGGCGTTGATCGCGGCTGCCAACGGGGCTGGAGGTAAGGACAACATCACGGTCGTGCTCGCCCGCCTTGAGGAGGTCAGCGCCGCCGCCGAGCGCGACGCCGACGGCTACACCACGGGCACGCTCACTCCGGTGCCACTAGCGGCCCCGCAGCCTTCCTCGCCCCCGACGGGTACTGCCGCCCATCTCATTTCCCCCACCCCACCGACCGCCTCACCGGCCGCAACGCAACAGGAGCCACGGACCGATCCCGCCAACCGTCGCCATCCACGGCCAGCGATGCCGGCGGCGCCGTCGGGGCGGAGGCGTCGCCGGATGCGTAAGGCGGGTGCCGCGGTGGCGACACTCGTAGTCGTGGGACTACTCGCCGCGGGTGCGTGGCTGGCGCTTCAGTCGGTGTACTTCATCGCCACCAACCAGCGCGGGCTCGTGACGATGTTCCGTGGCGTGCCCTACGAACTTCCCGCGGGGATCAAGCTCTACAGCTCCGATTACGTATCTGGTGTGAGCGCCTCGACGCTGCCGGTGGCGCACCGCCAGGCACTGCTCGACCACTCCTTGCGCTCGGAAAGTTCCGCCGCGAACTTGATGCGCCAGCTGGAACTCGGCGAACTGGGCGGAGGGTGAATTGAACCGACCGATCGTGCGTTTGTACGTACTTGTGGTGGCGATGTTCGCCCTACTGATTGGCTTCACATCGCGTTGGACCATCTTCGAAGCCTCCTCGTTGCGGGCCAATGCGCTCAATGAGCGCGGAGTGCTGCAACAGCAGCGGATTCACCGCGGTGAGATCCTTGCCTCCAATGGCAAGGTGCTCGCGCGTAGCGTGCGCGACTCGGAAGGCATCTACACCCGCACATACCCCACCGGCGCCGAGTTCACCCACGCGGTGGGTTACTCCTACATCACGCTCGGCCAGTCGGGCATCGAGCTCTACCGCTCGGCGGCGCTGAACGGGCAGACCGGGACGAGCGTGCAGAGCATCCTCGACGAGTTGCAGGGGAAAAAGTTGCAGGGGGATTCGGTGCGCACTGCGCTTTCGCCCGCGGGTCAGCGCGCGGCGATTGCGGGCCTTGGCGAACACGAAGGAGCCGTGGTGGCGATTCAGCCAAAAACGGGAGCCGTGGAGGTGATGGCCTCGACGCCCGGGTATGACGCTAACGCGCTCGTCTCGACCAAGGCCTATGAACGCCTCACCCACGAGGAAGGCTCGCCGCTCGTGAACCGGGCCACCCAGTTCGGCTACGCGCCCGGCTCCACGTTCAAGGTGGTGACGGCCGTGGCGGCCATCGACACGGGCAGGTTCACTCCCGAATCGACGGTAGATGGGCGCAACGAAGTGCCGATCTCGGGGGTGCCGCTCAAAAACGACAACAACGAGAGCTTCGGCCAGATCACGCTCACCGAAGGGTTGGTGCATTCGGTGAACACCGTGTACGCGCAGGTGGCCGAACAACTCGGTAAGCGCACCATGGCGCGGTACATGAGCCGCTTCGGGTTCGACCGCAAGCCAAAGCTCGACTACCCGGCAGATCAGATGTCGGCGAGCGGGGAGTACCGCAACAACAGGCGCATACCGCCGACCTCAACCTACGTCGACGTGGGGCGTATGGGGATCGGCCAGGACAAGCTGCAGGTGACGCCATTGCAGATGGCTGAGGTGGCGAGTGCGGTGGCAAACCGCGGGGTGCTCATGACCCCTCATCTCACCTCGGCAATAGTCGAACCCGACGGGAGTGTGGTTGAACGGATCTCCCCCAAAGTGCAGTCGGTGGTGATGAAGTCCTCCACCGCCGCGTCCGTTACCAAGATGATGGAAGCGGTGGTGAACGAAGGCACCGGCACCACCGCGCAGATCCCGGGGGTGCGGGTTGCGGGTAAGACGGGCACCGCTGAGACCCTGGGGGTGAGCTCCATCAACAACGTCTGGTTCATCGCCTTCGCACCCGCCCAGAACCCGACTGTGGCGGTGGCGGTGACGCTCAAGGGGGTACCCGGCCAGGGCGCCCAGTTCGCCGCGCCGGTGGCCAAGCAAGTGATGGAAGCGCTGCTTCATGGGTGAGCGTTTTGGCGATCCCCTCCCGCCAGAGCTCCCGCACGCGCGGATTCATCGGCGGGCGGTATGACCCATCGTGCGTTTGCCCGCAGGAACAGCACGCATCCGCGCGAAAGGGGTCGGCATGGTTGAGGCTGGCACGATCGTCGACGAGCGCTATCGCGTCGTCGCCCGGTTGGGCTCAGGGGGGATGGCCGACGTGTACCTGGCCGAGGACAACCTGCTCGGCCGTCGCGTGGCGCTCAAGTTGCTCCATCACCGTTTTGCCGAGGACCAGGAGTTCGTGGAGCGTTTCCGCCGTGAGGCTTCAAGCGCCGCTGGTCTCTCTCACCCCAATGTGGTGGCGGTGTTCGACCGGGGGGAGTGGAACGGTACGTATTACATCGCGATGGAGTACCTGCCCGGCAGGTCGCTGAAGGCGGTGGTGCGCGAACACGGCGCGCTCTCCCCGGGCGATGCGATCGACATCGTGGTGCAGATCCTGCTTGCTGCCCGTTTCGCCCATAAGCGGGGGATCATCCACCGTGACATCAAGCCCCACAACGTGATCCTCGATGAGGAGGGCAGGGCAAAGGTCACCGACTTCGGTATCGCCCGTGCGGGGGCCTCAGACATGACGATGACGGGCTCGATCATGGGCACCGCGCAATACCTTTCGCCCGAGCAGGCGCAGGGGTATGCGGTGAGCGAGACCTCAGATCTGTACGCGGTAGGGGTGGTGCTGTACGAGCTGCTCACCGGGAACGTCCCCTTTGAGGGCGACTCAGCTGTGAGCATCGCGCTCAAGCAGGTGTCGGTGGAGCCGGTGCCACCCAGCAGGATCAACCCCGAAGTAAGCCCGGCGCTCGAGGCGGTTGTGATGCGCTCGCTCGCCAAGGACCCAGCGGCGCGCTTTGCTAGTGCCGACGATTTCATCGCGGCACTGCAGCAGGCACGTATGGGGATCGCGCCGGGCCCGGCACTGCCAACTCCCAACGGCCCGCCGCCGACCGCCACCGCACTGCTTGTGCCACCCCTGCCCACCCCCGATGACGGCGTCCCCGAGGGGGACGACGCGGCCCGGCGACGCAAGCGAGCGTGGTGGATCGCCGCGGTTTTGGCGGTTTTGGCGGTAGTTGTGGTGGCCTTGCTGCTACTGCTTCCCTCAAAAACCGACCAGACGACCGTGCCCGATGTCACCGGGGAGTCGCAAGCCGTGGCCGTGGCGTCGCTGCGAGGCGCTGGGTTGCAGCCGGTAGTTACCACTGCCGCCAACGCCAACGTGGCTAGTGGGTTGGTGATCGGTACTACTCCGCCCCATGGCACCGCGGTGAAGAAAGGGGCGCGGGTGAGCGTGTTCGTGTCATCTGGCCCGGGGATCCTCGCGCTCCCTAACGTAAACGGCAAGAAGTCGGGGGAAGCCGTGAAGATTTTGCGCGAAAAGGGCTTCCTCCCAACGGTGCAGAAGCAGTCGAGCGACACGGTGGAAAAGGGGCTTGTGATCTCCACAAACCCCGCCGCCGATACCGAGGTGCAGGTAGGTGGGCCGGTGACGGTGCTGGTGTCGAGCGGACCGCAGGAAGTTGGTGTGCCGGAAGTGGCGGGTGAACCCCAGGCCAACGCCACCGCCACCCTGTCGGCGGCGGGCTTGAAAGTGACTGTGACCAAGCGCGAAGTGACAGAACCCGCCGCGGGTGACGTGATCTCCCAGTCGCCTGCCGCGGGGACAAGCGTGAAGGTGGGAAGTGTGGTGACACTGGTGGTGGCCCAAGCGCCGGCGAAGACGGCCGTGCCGTCGGTGGTTGGGCAGAGTGAAGTGGAAGCATCCGAAACGCTCTCCGGCGCGGGTTTCACGGTGAAGACGGTGACACGCGAAGTAACAGAAACCTCGAAGGTGGGTTTCGTGGTGCAGCAGAGCCCCGAAGCCGGCCACAAGCTCGCCAAGGGCGAAGCGGTGACTATCGCCGTGGGCAAGCTTTCCCAGCAGACCACCACAACCACTACAACACCCACCCCGCCCCCTCCGGCCGCTAACACGCCGGCAGCAGCAGGGCAGTAGTTCAGATCGCCCCGACCCAGGGCCCTAGTGGAAGAGCGTGACCTCTGAGATCTCAGCCGAGGTTTGCTCAGACGGGAGATGTGTGATCCAAATCAGGTAATAGCGGTAGGAGCGGTGGGCAGTGTCGAGTGCGATCGTAGTGCGCTTATCGATCGCGCGGGAAGGCGCGAGCTGCGTCCAGCCGAGTGCCTCGAGGGTCTTGCCTTCGGGGGCTTCATGCGGGGAGAGGAACTTCGCCGAGGCGTAGATGCCCGCCGAGAAGCCGGGTGTGGGCGTTTGGATCTCAACTTGCCAGGCTATCACACCGGGGGATGCGTCGAGGGCCACACCGAGCCCCGGCTTGCCGAGGTTGCCCCCGATGTAGTGCTCGGTGCTCCAAGTGGTGTTGAGGTCGCCGTCAACCACCGAGGAGACGTCTTCGGCGTGTTCGGGGCCGGTGCCGAAGGGGTTGTAGGAAGAGGCCGCTTTCTGGGCGAGCACGACCGGCGCGATCCCGGCTGTGGAGTGCACCCCTGGGGCGATGCCGGTGCCGCTGTGCGTGTGGTTGAGCGCCGCGATGAGCGCCAACGCGACGACGATGACGAGCAGTACGAGCGAGACGGCCCAGCGGGCGGGGTGGAGCACCCGCCACGGGAGCACCCGGCGCGTCTGCCCGGGGAGCGTGCGTAGCACGGCCGTGACCTCGCCGGTCACCTGGCCTGAGCGGGCCGTCTCGACCGCGAGGGCCTCCTCCATGTCGGCGATCATGCAGGATATGTCGGGGTAGCGCGCGTCGAGGTCCTTGGCGGTGGCGCGTTCCACGACCGCCGCCGTCGCCGCCGACACGTCGGGGCGTGAGAGCTGCACGTCGGGGACCTCCTCGCGCACGTGCATCATTGCCACGGCGACCGGGGTGTCGCCTTTGTAGGGGGGGTTGCCGGTGAGCATCTCGTACAGCACCACCCCAAGCGAATAGACGTCTGACTGACCCGTGACGCTCTGGCCTAGAGCCTGCTCGGGAGATACGTAGTCGGTGGTGCCGAGCACACGACCGTCCATAGTCAGCCCTTCCTCTGTGAGAGTGCGGGCGATGCCGAAGTCGGTGATCTTCGCGCCTCCCTCGCCGCTGAGGAGGACGTTCTGGGGCTTGACGTCGCGGTGGACGATCTCCTGGGCGTGCGCGGCGCCCAGGGCGCGCGCGATCTCGATGGCGTAGGCGAGCGCGGTGGGGGCGTCGAGCGGGGCGTCCCGGCGGATGAGCTCCTTAAGGGTCTCCCCTTCGACGTGCTCGAGCACGATGTATGGGGTCCCCACCTCGATGATCTGCGACCCGCTCTGCTCATCGTGCTCGTCCCACTCGCCGGCATCGATGACGGTGACGATGTGGGGGTGGTTGAGTTGGGCCACCGCCCGTGCCTCGCGCCGGAAGCGCTCCAGCTGGTCTGAGTCGGAGGCGATCTCGCGGTGCATGAGCTTGATCGCCACCTTGCGCTCGAGCACGGTGTCAAACGCGCGGTAGACGGTGCTCATGCCGCCGTGCCCGATGCGCGCGTCGAGGCGGTAGCGACCGCCGAGTGTGGTGCCGAGGATGGCGTTGTTCACGATTTGGACCTCGAACGCCTGAGTATGCCTGCGATGGTGGTCGTTGGGTGTGAGGTTCTTATTTTCTTGGGGATAGCCGCGAGTGGGGGGTGTTATCCCTCATGCGTCGGACCACAAGCATGGCAAGCACACCGCGGTAGGCGACGCTGGCCGGGAGTAGTAGCGCCCGCCGGCGTGGACCGAGCAGGTTTGCGCTGAGAAGCGCCGAGGCGAACGCGCTCGCCGCGCCCGCCGCCAGGGGGAGCGAAAGCTCGCGCGGTACCCCTTCCCGTGCGAGCTTCGTGCCCTTCAAGAGCGTCGCGCCGCCGATCACGGGCAAGCCCACCCGCCAGGAGAGCCGATCTGCGTCTCGGCGCGAGAATCCCCGCGCTCGGGCTGTGGCGATGGTGGCGCCGCTGCGTGAAACGCCCGGAATGAGCGCGGCGGCTTGGGCGAGGCCGAGCGCGAGGCCGTCGCGTGCGTTGGCGCCGTTTGCCTCACGCATGCCGGTGTGCCTGTCCGCAACAGCCATTGAGGCAGAGCCCGCGAGCAGGCCGGCGACGATTGTGGGGGGAGTGCCAAACCTGCGTTCGATCTGCCCTCCGAGCGCGTAGCCGACGAGTGCGGCCGGGACGAGCGCGGGTAGCAGGAACGAGAGGCGCCCACCAAGACCGATCCCAGGCGGGCGCGTGAGCAGCGCGGCGGCGGTGCCCGCGTGGAGGGCGACCTCGAACGACTTGCGGGCAGTGGGATCGAGCTGGGCGTAGGGCCAACCGGCGAGCCACGGAACGAGCGTTGTGTGGGCGGAGGAGGAGACCGGGAGCAGCTCGGTGGGGCCGTGCAGCAGGCCGAGCGCGACGGCGTGGCGAAGCGGCAAGTGGCGGTCGACTGGTGGGCTCACAGCGCGGTTTCCGCGGTGTGCCTGCTCGTCAACCTACGTCGGCTGTGCGCTCGCCGTCCTCGGGTGCCGGAATGGGCGGGGCACCAGAGCCCCGCGAACGACGACGGACGATCGCGTAGACGATCCCCACGGCGACGAGGACGACGATCGCGTAGTCAACGTACTCGAAGCCTTTGCGGACGGTGGTCCAGTCGCCGCCGAGCGCGTGTCCGGCAAAGGCAAGGGCCACCACCCAGGGGGTAATGCCAATCAGCGAGAAGACGGTGAAGCGTCCCAGCGGCATCTTCGCGATTCCCGCGGGGAGCGACACGAACGCGCGCACGAGTGGGACGAGCCGTCCGAACAGCACCGTGGGCTCTCCGTAACGCTTGAAGAAACGGTCGGCGCGGTCGATTTGGGAGGGTCCCATGTGGAACTTCGCGCCGTGGCGTTCCATCAACTCCAGCCGCCCCCCACGGCCGACGGCGTAGGCAACCCACGAGCCCACCATCGAGCCGATGAGACCGGCGAGGATGATGCCGGTCATCGTCATGTGATGGTTCGCGCCGCTTTGGGAGGGGTCGGCGACAGCGAACCCCGCGAACAGCATCACCGCCTCGGAGGGAATTGGGATGCAGGCGCAGGAGAGTGCCATCAGCACGAAGATCCCCGGCAAGCCGGCTTCGCGGATGAAGTGCGACGTTTCGTCGACGACCGTTTCGGAGATCGACGCCAACACGAATAGGTGGAGCATGTGCCGCAACCATACCTTGAGCGGGTCGTTCCGCGGCGCGGCGCCCCACCCGCGGTGCTCGAGGTGCGGCGCGCACCCCTCCGCTCGGGTGCGTCGTATCGCATCCACGGAACGACCACCTCAACCACCATCTAATGTGGCGCGTCATGCGCGTGTGGATCGACCTCACCAACAGTCCGCACGTGCTCGTGATGCGCCCTGTAATCGAGGTGCTGCGCGAGGACGGCCACGACGTGAAGGTGACTGCGCGGGACTTCGCGCAGACCCTGCAGTTGCTCGACCGCTTCGGGCTGGAGCACACGGCGATCGGGCGTCACCGTGGTGAGCGGTTGGCCGACAAGGCGGTGGGGTTGGCGTCGCGCTCGACCGCGCTCGTGCGGTGGGCACGTGGCGTCCACGCCCCAAGAGGCGTGGTCCCCTCGCAGGCGTCCTCCAGTCGACGCCGCCGGGGTGGGCGACCCTTCGACATAGCCCTCGGGCACGGCTCGAACGACGTGAGTGTGGCGGCGCGGTTGCTAGGCATCCCCTGCTCCACCACCTTCGACTACGAGTGGGCGACGGTGCAGCATCAAGTCAACTGCCGGCTTACCCAGGGGGTGGTGGTGCCCGATGCGATCCCCCCCGAGCGCCTTTACAAGTACGGCGCCAAGGGCAAGATCCACGGGTATGAGGGTTTGAAGGAGGAGTACTACCTCGCCGATTTCGATCCCGATCCCGTTGTGCTGGAGCTACTGGCCCTCGATCGCACCCGGCCGATTGTGGTGGTGAGGACGCCACCGGAGGTGTCGCTTTATCACCGTTTCGAGAACGACCTCTTCGCCGACGTACTCACGCGCTTGCGCGCAGCCGCCGCGAGCGATGGGGTGCAGTCGGTGGTGCTCCCCCGTACCGATGCTCAGCGTCCACAGCTACGCGATGTACCCGGCTTCACGGTCCCCGAGCAGGCGATAGATGCGCAATCTCTGATCGCCTACGCCGACCTCGTGATCTCTGCGGGTGGCACGATGAACCGCGAGGCGGTGGCGCTCGGCACCCCTGTTTACACCACCTTCGAGGGACGTTTGGGAGCTGTGGACGAGCGCCTGATCGCGCAAGGGCGCCTGCGCAAGCTCACCGCAGCGGACGAGCTGAAACTGGCGAAGCGCGACTCCGCGGGTGAAGCCGACGGCGGTTCTCGCATCCGCCGCGATCCACGGAGACTGGTCGACCTGTTGCTCTCGCCGCTCTCCTCCTGACGCTCGCCATTTGGGCGGGTATGCCCAATCTCCCAACCGGGTGCCACAAATCCCTAGAATCAGGCGCAATGCGCCGACGGATCAGTGCGCCGGCTATCACCCTGACACGGCACTCGCTACCGAGGCTGGCAATCGATGGTGCGCTCGTGGCAGGCGCCTATTGGCTGGCGTTTGAGTTGCGCTTCGATAACGGCCCCACCGGCCGTTACTCGATCCTGCGCGAACGCACCCTCTGGTGGGTGCTCGGCGGGAGCCTGCTCGTGTTGTTGCTCTCGCGTGTGTACCAACGCCGTTGGCGCTACTCCGGCCAGCGCGATTACGAGGCGGTGGCGCGCGCAGTGCTCGCGATCGTGCTACTCACCGTGGTGGGTGTTGCGATCGTCCGTCCTGTGCAAATCCCCCACTTCGTTGCCCACGGTGGGACGGGTGGGACGGCGGCGCCCGGCACCCAAGCCTCAATTTCCGTGACCACGAGCGGGGCCACGGCGGTGGAGTTGCCAAACGGAGTCATCGCCCTCTTCTTCCTGCTCTCGCTGCTGTTGCTGGTAGGGGTGCGGGTGGTGGCTCGCAGCCTGCACGAGCGCCGTCCGCTGGGGGCATTCCGCGACGGGAGCCGCCGCGAGCGCAGCGTGCTGATCGTGGGCGCGGGCGACGGCGGACGATTGGTTTTGCGTGAGATCTTGCGCAACCGCGAGCTTGGTTTGAGCCCTGTGGGTTTCATGGACGACGACGTGCGCAAGCGGGGGTTGCGTATCGACGGGGTGCCGGTGAGGGGGAACACCGAAGGCGACCTCCCCCGCATCCTTGACGAGGCTGAGCCCGACGAAGTGATCATCGCGATCCCCTCCGCTCCCGGTGTCACGCGCGCACGGGTTGTGCGGGAGTGCCGTAAGCGGTCGGTGCCGGTGCGTACGCTCCCCACGGTGTTCGAGCTGTTGCAGGACCAAGGCACGATCTCGCGTCAGGTGCGCGAGGTGCGGGTGGAGGATGTGCTCGGCCGCGAGCCTGTGTTGATGGAGCTCGACACGGTCGGCGCCTACCTCGCCGGCGAGACGGTGCTTGTGACCGGCGCGGGCGGTTCGATCGGATCGGAGTTGTGTCGTCAGATCGCGCACGTGGGGCCACGGCGGATCGTGCTGCTCGACCACGCCGAGGACAACCTCTTCCAGATCGAGCGCGAGTTGCACGACGAGCGTCACGTGCAACCATCGGTGCTCGCATCGGTGCTCGCCGACTGCAAGGAGGAGGAGCGCATGCGGGAGGTGTTCGCCGAGCACCATCCCACCGTGGTGTTCCACGCCGCCGCCTACAAGCATGTCGGCTTGATGGAGTCAAACCCGGTGGAGGCTGTGCGCAACAATGCGATCGCCACGCGCGTCGTGGCGCAGGTGGCGGGCGAGATGGGCGTTGGGCGGTTCGTGCTCGTGTCCACCGACAAGGCGGTTTCCCCGGCAACGGTGATGGGCGCCTCCAAGGCGCTCGCCGAGTTCGCGCTCGAGGCCGCCACGGCGCGCTTCCAGGGCACCCGTTACGCGGCTGTGCGGTTCGGCAACGTGCTCGGCTCCTCGGGCAGCGTTGTGCCGATCTTCCGTCGCCAGATCGAGCGGGGTGGGCCGGTGACGGTGACCGACGAGCGCATGACCCGCTACTTCATGACGATCCCCGAGGCGGTGCAGCTGATAATCCGCTCGGGGTCGCTCGCCTCCGACGGGAGCAAAGGCGCCGACGTGTTCGTACTCGACATGGGCGAGCCCGTGAAGATCGTCGATCTCGCGCGCGCGATGATCGAGCTCTCGGGCCTCGATCCCGACCGCGACGTGGAGGTCGAGATCGTGGGCAGGCGTGCGGGGGAGAAGCTCACCGAGGAGCTGTTCAACCGCTACGAGCAGCCTCGAGCGACGGCCGCCGAGAAGATCATGCTCGCCGAACGCGAGCCGCTGGCGCCGGAGACGGTGGAGGCGATGTTCCACGAGATCGTGCTACTTGTGCTGGAGGGTGACGCCGCCGGTCTCGCCGCACGCGTGTCCGAGCTCTCAGCGGTACGGGCGGAGCTCTCGGAGTCGGTGTCGGGTCGCGGCGGCAACGGGGACGGGAACGGACGGACCGGGGGCGGACGGGACTCTCAGACGAGCGAGTCCGCACGTTCCGCAAAGGACACGCAGGATGGGTCTGGCAACCGCCGCGACGCGCCTGCCACCCTCATAGACTCCCCGGATCGATGAATTCCCTCTGCTCCACCTCTGCACGCCCGCGATGTCGATAGGAGTCCCCGTGAACGCCCTCCCGCTGGCGCTGTCGATCTCGAACTCGTTCACCAAGGTGGGTGCGATAGTGGCCTTCGCGGCGCTGCTTGGGATCGCGGTGCTCTCGCTGCTCGTGTTCTCCCAGGCGCGCGAGATCAAGCGTTTGCGCGAGTGGGCCGGACGTGCTCCCGAGCGCGCGGCGGAAGCCGAACAGCGCGTGAGCGCCGACGCCGCCGCGCGTATCCAACGCGGACCGGCTCCGCCGGCTGCCGCTGGCGCCCGAGTCGCCGCGGGGGCGCGGGTGGTGCCACGCAAGACGCCGCTCGTGAGCGCCCCCGTGTCCACAGCCGTGAACGCAACCGCCTCGGCGGCGGTCCCTGGTGCCTCATCGGGTGAGACTGTGCCCGCACAGACAGGCGAGGCAGCCGCGGTATCCAGCGGGCCCGCAGCGGAGGGTGCACCCGCGCCGGCGACTCAAGCCCCAAAGTCCGATCCTGCCGCTGCCGGCGGTGCCGCACCCGTCGAGAAGGGGCTGGTTTCACAGCAGGCTCCATCCGACGTATTGCCCGCAGCCACAGTCGCCGCGGAGAGCGCTTCGCAAAAGCCCGACGTCGCAGTCCCCAACTCGCCGACACCCACTTCCGCCGAGGGCGATGCTCCGGCGCCCGCCACGGCCGCTGCCCTCGCGCGCGCCCCGCTGCCGCCGTCCCCCGCTGCGCCCGCCCCTCCGGGCTCCTCCGTTCCCTCCGTCTCCTCTGCCCCGCCGGCGCCTATGGATTCGCTGGCCCCTTCCGCCCCTTCCGCCGCCGCCCAGTCCCGCGCGGTCGAGGAGCGGGACGAGGACTCTGGCTCGATACCCACCGTGCGCTCCGCTGCCTCCACGCGTCCACCGGCGCCCGTGGCTGCGTCGAGGCGCACCCCTTCGCGTACGGTTGCGGGCGCCGCCCCACCCCGCTCTCCCTCGCCGCGGGTACGTGTGGGCGCCCAAGGGGGCTCTCCTTCCTCGGCGCGTCCCGGCGAATCGCCGACCGGCACGGGGGGTCCCAAGTACTTCAAGCAGGAACGCTCGCCCGCCCGCGCGCTTGTGTTGATCGTGGGCGGCGTAATCGTTGTGGCCTTGGGCCTGGTGTTCGCGGTGTCGGCTTTGAAAGGCGGCGGTGGCACGCCCACCCCCTCGATATCCGCCACACAGAACCCAGCCACCAGTAAAACGGTCTCCTCGTCGCACGCCCACACGAGTACTCAGGCGGCGTCCAATCCCGCCGAAACCTCGGTGAAGGTGCTCAACGGCACGGGCACCGCCGGGCTTGCCCACCACCTCGCCTCGGATCTGCAACAGAGCGGATATTCCCAAGCCGAAGCATCCTCCGCCGTGCCTGCGGGCACCCATACCACGACCGTGGTGGAGTACACCAGCGGCCACCGCGCCGACGCACAGGCGGTGGCACGTTCGCTCAACGTCACCCAGGTGCAGCCGATCGATAGTGCCACCGCCGGATTGGCGGGCGCGGCCACCGTGGTGGTGCTGGCCGGCGCCGACCAAGCGGCGCTGCTCGGTGGTGGGAGCGCCCAGAGCCAAGGCGAACCAGCAGCCACGCCATAGAGGGGTTCCTCGACATACCGGCCCGCTCCGCAAAGCCGCGCGAGCGGGGTATCACCCATGTGATCGACCGTGGGTTGTCGGTGGCGGCGGTGGACGGTCTGATGGAGACCGTGGGCTCGAGTGTCGACATCGTGAAGCTCGGATGGGGCACCGCGCTCGTTACCGCCAACCTAAAGCCCAAGCTCGAGCGCTACGCCGCGCATGGCATCCCGGTGGTGCTTGGCGGCACGCTCACCGAGCTCGCGATCAAGCAGGGTCGTGTGGAGGGGTTGGTGGCGTGGTTGCGCGAGTTGGGGTTGCGCCACGTGGAGATCTCCGACGGCACGATCGCCCTCGAGCCCGACGTGAAGACCCACTTGATCCGCCAACTCGCCGCCCATTTCACGGTGCTCTCCGAGGTGGGGAGCAAGGATGCCGACGTGATCATGGCGCCGTATGTGTGGGTGGAGCAGATCGAACGCGACCTCGAGGCGGGCGCATGGAAGGTGATCGCCGAGGCCAGAGAGTCTGGTACCGCCGGTATCTACCGCGCCGACGGCGAGGTCCGCACGGGCTTGATCGACGAGATAGTGCACGCGATCGACGCCGACCGCATGATCTTCGAGGCGCCCCTTCGCGAGCAGCAGGTGTGGCTGCTCAAGCACCTTGGAGGGGAGTGCAATCTTGGCAACATCGCGCCGGATGACGTGCTCTCCCTAGAGACCTTGCGGCTCGGGTTGCGCTCGGACACGGTCGAGAGCTTCGCCCGGGACGGCGGCAATTGAGCGACTCGCAGGCCGGCGAGGCCTCGCTGGGGAGTGTCGGCGGCGCGAGTCGGCTCGCGCAAGGCGCTGGCAGGGACGAGCGCCTTGCGCGGGTGGTGTTCGCGCTGCTCGTATTGGGTTGTTTCGCCGCGTTCGTGGTGACGCAGCGTTTGAAGCACACCCCCACGTTGGTGCAGGGACTGAAAATGGATCCCACCTTCATGCCTGGCGCCACCGGTCCCCACGAACTGGAGGCGATCTCCTTTGAGCTCACCAAGTCAGACAGGGTGACGGTCACGGTGGTGAATGCCGCGGGGAGGGATGTGGCGACGCTCGTGCGCGATCGGCCTGTGGCCCGTTACAAAAGGCTGTCGTTGCGTTGGAACGGGAAGGAGGGGAGCGCTCGTGGGTACACGGTGCTCACGAGTCCGCACGGATATAAGAGCCTTTCCGCTCACATCGCCGGCCCGACGGCGCCGGCCGGGGAATATCACGTGCGTGTGACCCTGCGGGCGCAAAAACGCACGATCCCCTCCACGCGCGAGTTCAGGCTGGTGTCGCCGTGAGTCTGCTAGAGCGCTGCTGTCGCCTCCCCGCACTCGCCCACGTGCGGCCCATATCGGAAGGGACGCCAGCGTGATCGCGACGACACTACCAAGCCCTGGAGTGCTGGCCGCGGTGGCGCTGGGCGCGCTCGTGGCGATCGGAGCACTGACGGTGCTGATGCAGCGAAACCCCCAGGCGTTTCCGCTGCTCGCGGTGATCGCGCTGCCGTTCCGCCTGCCCATTTCCGCCGATGGCCGCACGGTGAACTTGCTGCTGCCGCTCTACGCGGTGGTGGCGGCGGGAGTGCTCGCCCACCTGCTCCCGCGTGTGGTTGCTCGCTTGAGAACCACCGACAGCGGTGCAGATGGTGGGGGGTTCGCGATTGCCTACCGCTCCGGCCGCCCCCCGATGGCGCTCGACTGGCTGCTCGGAGCCGCCGTGGTCCTCTACGCTTTGCAGGCAGGCTATTCCAGCGACATCTCCAAGGCGGCGCAGAATCTCGCGTTCTTCTATGTGCCCTTTGGGCTGCTGTATCTGCTCATGCGGGAGGCACCATGGACGCCGCGGCTCGTGGGTCGGTGCTTCATAGCAGCGGTTTCCCTCGCCGTTGTGTTTGCGGGGGTGGGCTTTGTGGAGTACGGCCGCAAAGCGTTGTTCCTGAATCCAAAGGTGGTGGCCTCGGATGAATTCGGCAACTACTTCAGGGTTAATTCGCTTTTCTTCGATCCCAGCATCTACGGGCGCTTTCTTGCGCTCGTGACGATTGCGGTAACCACCGCGGTGCTGTGGGCACGGACGCGGCGCGTGCAGTGGATCGGCGCGGCGATTCTGGTGTGGTTGCTGGCGGGCCTCGTCACGAGCTTCTCGCAGTCGAGTATCGCTGCTCTGCTGCTGGGGCTCGCGGTACTGGCGGCCTGGCGCTGGGATGTGCGCGCAACCGTGTACGTGTCGCTCGCGCTGGTGGCGATCGTTGGGGTGGTGGTGCTGAGCGCCCCCGCCTCGCTTCACTTCGGTGTCAACGGCTCGGGGGGGTCGGCGAGCAACGCCACGAGCGGTCGCACGAAACTGATCTCGGGGGGGTTGAAACTGTGGGGTGAGCGCCCCCTTCAAGGCTACGGGTCGGGGTCCTTTGAAAAGGAATATCGGCGCACCCACACGGCAGGTGCCGCCGGCGCGGCCAACGCGACTTCCGCCTCGCACACGATCCCCATCACAGTCGCGGCCGAGCAGGGGATCGTGGGACTCGTCCTTTACGTGGCTCTGCTCGCTGTCGCTTTCCTCGCGCTCTTTTCGGGCGCGGGCCGCTCACCTCCCCGGATCGCGATAGCGGCGTGTTTCGCTGCCCTGGTGCTGCACACGTGGGTATACGCCGACTTCCTCGAGGACCCGATTACGTGGACCCTCTTGGGCATGGGGGTGGCGTTCGCGTCGATGCGCGCAAGCCCCGTTGCCAGGACGGCAACCACACCTGTCACCGCCGGCGCCCCGGCGCCTTAAATGCGCGACTACCTGAAGCGGCTCGTCACTACGGGCGCGGCCTACCAGGCGGCGGAAATCTTCGCGAAGGCGCTCGCCGTGGTGACCTTGCCGCTGTACACACGTCATGTGTCGACTGCCGCGTACGGCGCTTACAACACGCTGCTCACCGCGGTGATCTTGTTCAGCATCTTCTTGCGCCTCGGGGTGGGGGAGGCGTTTGTGCGTTTCTATTTCAACGACGACGACGAGCAACGCCGGATTCGCATAGCGCGTACAGCGACTGCCACAGTAGCGTGGACGACCACGGTCGCCGCTTTGATTGCCGTGGCTTTCTCCTCCGAGCTCTCCAAACTGATCCTCGGCTTCAACGATCCGCTGCTGATGGACTGCGCGATTTTGGGGCTGTGGGGGTTCACAAACATCGAGATGGCATACGCGCAACTGCGAGTGGACGAGCGGGCACGCGCCTACATATGGGCGTCGGGTGCGAACGTTGCCATGACCGTGACGTTCACGATCGCGCTCGTGGTGTTCGCAGGTCAGGAAGCTCGCGGTTTGCTGCTCGGCAATTTCGGGGCCACCGCGATCACGGTGCTGGGGTTGTGGTGGGTGTTGCGGCGCCGTTTCTCCTTGCGTGTGCACCTCGCCGACCTGCGGGCGATGCTCGGCTTCGGGCTGCCCACCGTGCCGGCGGACGCGAGCGTATATGCGCTGCAGGTGGCCGATCGCTTCTACCTCTTCCGCGGCGTCGGCCACGCCGCCGCGGGCGAGTATTCGATTGCCGTGCAGCTCGCCACCGTGGTGTTTGTGTTCGTGCGGGGCTTTCAATACGCGTGGCCCCCACTCGCTTATTCGATCGACAGCGACGGAGAGGCGTCGCGGTTGTATTCGATAGTCACCACCTACTTCGTGCTCGCCACCGGCGTGGTGGTGACAGGGGTTGCTTTGCTCGGGCGATGGCTCGTGCGGCTGCTCGCGGCGCCTGAGTTCTTTGGCGCGTACAGGGCGCTGCCGTGGCTTGCGCTCGGTTGGACGTTGTATGGGCTCTATCAGGTGATGATCGTCATCACTGGGCGCGCGCGGGTGACACAGCGCAACATTCCCGCCGCTCTCGTGGGCTTGGCGGTGAACCTCGCGCTCCTGTTCGTGCTGGTGCCAAGGGGGGGATTGAACCTAGGTATCGCGGGAGCCGGGATCGCGTTGTGTGGGGCGTATGTGGCGATGGTGGCGGTGATGCACCTCCTTACCCGCAATGTATTTGCCGTGCAGTTTCAGTGGGCGCGGCTCGTCAAGCTCGCCGCCATCTTCACCCTCGTGGGGGTGTCAGGTGAGCTGCTGCTCCCCACTTCGGGGTTCTTTGGCCTGCTGACTAGGGCGGTGTGGCTGGCATTCGTGCCGGTGCTGCTGATCGCCACCCACTTCTTCGCTCCCCACGAGCGCGAGCAGGCCCGCGCATTGGCGGTAGACGCACGGCGACGTGTGGCGGCCTTCCGTGCGGGCGGCGGCGAGGTCGAGGCTTACGCCGAGGACCCTTTGCGAGACATTTGATCCGCACATCCGTTTTCGCCTATACAAAGACTCAAGTTTCACAAGGATTGAGCCGATCATGCGTGCGTGCGTGAGCTAACCGTCAAGCCCCCCCGACCGGCGGGCCGGCGTGAGCTCGCGCGCCGTGCCGAGGCGCTGCGCCGTCACCGTGCCGACGAGCGCGTGCAAAGTATCGCGGCGGCAGGCGAGCTTGCCTACCTACGCTCGCAGCTACGCGCCGCCGCACGCCTCACGGCGCGTCTAGCGGCCACCCGCGATGTTGAGGAGATGGCACGGCTGGTCGTGGATGAGCTGCACGAGACGTTCGCCTTCTACCTCGCGGCGGTGCAACGGCTCGACGAGGATGGTGTGCTGCGTTTGATCGCCGGTCGCGGCCAACTTGCGGAGGTGATGACCGAGTTCCTGCTCCTAGAGCAGCCCGCGGAAGTGGGCGTGAACGGGCGCGTCGCGCGCTCGGGCGCCACGGCGCTGGTGGCTGACACGCGTAACGATCCGGACTACGTCGCGCGCGATCCCACCACCGACCCCCGCTCCGAGTTGAGCGTGGCCGTGATGGTGGACGGCTCGGTATGGGGTGTCCTCAACATCGAGGCGGTCGAGGCAAATGCGCTGAACGAGGCCGACGCGGTGCTCGTAGAGGCAATCGCCGCGAGTCTCGGCTCGGCCGTTCACCGGGCGGGATTGATCGATGACATCGAGCGCGCCTTCACCACCACCCTCGCGGTGGTGACGAGCACGGTGGAGGCCAAGGACGACTACACGGCGTGTCACGGGGGCGACGTCGCAGATCTCTCCGAACGTGTCGCGTTGCGGATGGGGCTCGACCGCAAATATGCGCGCGACGTGCACTACGCGGCGATGCTCCATGACGTGGGGAAGATCGCTGTGCCGAGCGAGATCCTCTGTAAGGAAGGCCCCCTCACCGAGGAGGAGTGGGTGGTGATGCGTAGCCATACCGTTGTGGGCGCGGAGCTCGTGGAGCGCATCGACGCCTTTGCCCACCTCGCCCCGGCCGTGCGCTCGAGCCACGAGCGCATCGACGGCAAGGGCTACCCCGACGGTCTCGCGGGCGCGGACATCCCGCTGGCGGCGCGCATTATCTCCGCATGCGATACCTACGACGCGATCGTCACCGACCGCCCCTACCGCACCGCGCAAACGACCGCGCAGGCGTACGAGGAGCTACGTCGTGTCGCGGGCTCCCAGCTCGATGAGCTCGTGGTGGGAGCTCTGCTCGAAGAGTTGGCAAGCGAATAGCGCTACACCGCTGAGCCCGACAAATAGCTTTGCTCGCGGTTGGTCCGGTCCGGCCAATCCAATGGAGCCGGGTGGACATCACCCAATTTCGCTGTTGTAGCGCGCCGCCCCCTCCCGCAACCCCTCTCCGCGCGAGGGCCACAGTGTTGCCGTGACGTGGCGCCAGTAGCGCAGTGGTGAGTGCCCAGGGAGCGTAAGCGCCGCGAGCGCTCGCACTCCATAGGACCACGCCGTGAGCAACCGCACCGCAAGCGCTGAGATGGAGGAGTGGTGCTTGCGCATGTAAAGGTCGCGGTTGCGCGCCATCTCCACGATCCGCGGCTCGGGGACCGTGTCGGTGGAGAGCTGCTCCTGGTGGATCGCCACAGCCGTGGGCACGTACAGGCTGAGCCAGCCCACGTCGCGCAGCCTTCTGGCGAAATCGACCTCGTCGGAGTAGACGAAGAAATCGGGATCGAGGTAGTCCACCTGCTTGGCGGCGTCGCGCCTTACGAGTAGCGCCGAGGATTGGCACCAGTCGGCCTTGCGCGTGAGGGCGCCCTTGCTCTGCACCGTGTAGATCCTGTGCAGGAACATGGCACCCGCCAACGCGGTAAGGACCGTGGGAAAGCGCCACGCGCATGCCTGTTCTGAGCCGTCGGGGCGCAGCAGCTTCGCGCCCGCGCACGCTGCGTTCGCATATTGCTCGAGCGCTTCTCGCAGCGCGAGCGTGGCGCCCGGTTGAAGCTCTGAATCCTCGTTCAAGAGCAGCGCGTATCGTCCGCCTGCGCAACGCAGCAGCCCCGAGTCGTTGAGTGCCTTGCCGCGGCGCTCGTCGAGCGCGATCACCTTGTCGACGGTGGGATGCCCGCGTGCCGCCTCGGCGGAACCGTCGCGCGAGCCGTTATCGAGCACCAACACCTCAGTCTCGAAGGGCAGCCCTTCGCGCTCGCGCGCGATTGCGTCGAGCCCGCGAACGAGCAGCTCGCGCTGAGAGGTGTTCACGACGCAGTAGCTCAGCTCGATGTCCGCCATCGCCGCGCACCCTAGTCGCTCTGGAGGGCGCTCGACCGCAACTTCGGGTGGGCCTTGACGGTTGAGCTTAGGGAGTGCAGATGCAATAGTATTGTCCAGCTATCCTGCCTTTCTGCTATGTGGACTAGGATTGGGGTACAGGGAGTCGTTAGAGGGAGAGGGTCGTCCCATGGGGCGCCGAACAAAAAGTCACTTGGAGGGATCGATGGGGAATCACGGGTCATCTCGTCCGCGCACGTCTACACGACTGCGTGCGTCATCTGCCACGTTGGCGCTTGCCGCGCTCGCCACAGCCGCGACCTTCGGGCCTGGTGCGGCAGGCGCCGCTGCGCCTGCCGCGAAAGCCGCTAGCACGCTCAATTTGAGCGACAGCGCCAACCTGGTCTTGAACAATCACAAAGGCACTGAACTGAAAGAGTCGGGCACCGCGAAAGGGAACCTCCCCGGGAGGATCTACATCCAGCTGAAGCTTGCCAACACCCATAGCGTGACCGCCAGGATCCAGGTGTACCCGAGCGGAAGTTCGCTGAGCGCGAGCGCGAGCGCGAGCTATCGCGTCGTGACATCTTCGAGCGCATCGTTCTCGGGCTCGCTGAACATCACGGGTGGCAGCGGTCGCTTCGCGAAAGCCAAAGGCACCAAACTGAGCTTCAGCGGCACTGTTCACCGGCCCGGCGATGCTGTGTCGGTGCACGTGAGCGGCAAAATCTCCTACTAAAAAGCGAACTTGGAGGGACTCTTGCCCAGAGCGCTCACACCCAGGGCCGGTCGGGGGGCCCTCCTCGCCTTTGCGCTGCTCGTCTGCGGATGCCTGCTTGCGCCCCTCGGCGCGAGCGCGTCCCAGACGGTGACGTTGAAAGCCTCGTTCTCGCCCGACAAGCTTGGAGCGTCCACGACGATCGGGTTCGGCTTCCACATCGCGAGCACCACCGGGGGCCTGCCCTCGCCGTTGACGCACGTCGATCTGCGCATGCCACCGAACATGAACTACCTCACGAGCTCGCTCGGGGTGGCCGAATGCCAGCCGGAACGGCTTGTCGAAAAGGGAATCACCGGCTGTCCCGCCAACTCGCGACTCGGCTACGGGAGCGCCTTCGTCGAGGTGCCCTTCGGCCAGAACGCCGGTCAGGAGATCCCTGAAATCCAGGCGCTCATGGGGCCGCCCAAAAATGGTAACGTGGTGGTGCTCTTCTACGCAAACGGGCTTGAGCCCGTGTTCGCGCAGATCGTGTTCGGGGGGGAACTGGTCACGGGGTCGGGCCTGTTTGGCGAAGACCTGTCGGCCGACATCCCCGAAATCAAAAGCGTGACGGGTGGTCCGCCGGTGTCGATCATCGATGTGAAATCCACGATTGGCCCGAACCACTTGCTCTACACGAAGCACGTGCACGGGCGCCTCGTTCACTACCGCCCGCAGGGTGTGGCGTTGCCGAACAAGTGCCCGCACGGGGGCTTCCCCTTCGCCGCGGGCTTTGCCTTCCTCGACGGGAGCAAGGTCGTGGCCAAGACCAAAGTGCCTTGCCCGCGCTCCCACAAATAGGCTGAGCTTCTTCTGGCCGGACGCCCTGGACACCTGTCCGGGCGTGCCGGTCAGGGCGCGCGAGGCGTGACCTACTCGCCGAGCGGGGTCCTGACCGGCGGCGGGCGCGCTCAGTCTTGCAGCGCGAGACTTGCCGGCACGCGCGCGGCGAAGTAGCCGGGGATCGCCACCATCAGCACGGCGGCGGCGGTGACTAGTGCGAGGCTCGACAGCGCCACGATCACCCCCACCGAGCTCACCACGGGGTAGTTGATGACTATGTTCAGCGCACGGTCGAGTAGCTGTTGGCCAAAGAGGCCGAAGACGGCGCCACTGAAGCAGCCCACGCCCAACAGCATCAGGCTCTCCAAGAGGATCGTGTGCCAGAGTTCGTTGGGGGGAAAGCCCTCGAGCTTCAACTTCGCCAGGCGGGGTCGGCGCTGCCAGATCATCGCCCCCATCGCGGCGGCCATCGCCATCACCGCGGCCACAAGTATCAACGTGGCGATTTGCGATAGCCGTGTGAGCCCTTGCCGCGTGATCGCACGCAACTTGTCGGCGTGCTGTTCGGCGGTTTGCGCCGAGAGTCCGGTTTGTGCGCCCAGCGCCGCCTGCACCTCGCGCTTGCCCTGCTGCGGCGAAGAGCCAGGCTTCATGAGCACGTTGTAGGCACTCGCGTCGGTACTCCCCCAAGCGCTTGCGTAATCGTTTGCGTTCATGAGTACCGCACCGGGGGCCCAGCCGATGTTCGTGCTCACGGCCGCCACCTTGAAGGTGGTGGGGTTGGGCGAGGGCAGCGTGAAGGAATCGCCGATTTTCAGGTGGTGTTCTTTGGCGAGCGCAAGCGATACCACGGCCCACCCACCGCCACGCACGCGCGCATCGGCGGTTTTCACGTTGCCTTCCACGAGCTGGGTGGGTGGCACCAGCGGAGAGGCGAGCACGGGCGGCGCAATCACCCAGATACGACGGTCGTTGTAGTCGAGCAACCCGCCACGGTACAACCGCACTTCGCGAACTCCAGGCAGCGCCTGCAACTTCGCCAGCGCGGTGGGCTTGAACGGCGCGGTCATCAGTAGGTTGAACGACCCGGCCGGGGACACCCACACATCCGTCGCGGCGTTCATGTCAGCGCTCGCGTTGTCGAGCCCCTTCAAGAGATCGCTGTGGGCGCCCTGGATGGCGACGCTCCCGAACACCGCGATTGCCCCGGTAGCAGCAATCGCGATTGCGCGCGAACGCCCCGAGCGCAGCTCCATCACAGCGATGTGGGGCACCGCGCTGACGATTGTGGGCGCGAGCCTTCGTACGAGCGCGAGCATGGCGGTGAGCGGTAGCGCGAGTAGCGCCAACAGCGCGGCTATCAACGTCACCATTCCCACGATCGCCGCCTGTGGAGCCGCGAGCAGGATCACGAGAGTAATCGCAAGGCACACGAGCCCCACCGCGGTGAGTGCACGCGACGTCGATCCTCCTGAGCTCTCCTTCGTGGCGATAGCGGCGAGTGGGTCGCGGGAAACGATGTCCTTAAAGGGGCTCAGCACCGCCACGCTCGCGGCACCCATACCACCGATGATCGCGATCGCGATGCTCTGCCAACTCACCACCCGCTGCGAGCCCACGGCGAACGCGGAGGAGAGGTAGCCGGGGTTGGAGTGAAAGAGGTGGATCGAGAGCTCGTCCCCCAACACCAGCCCGATCGCGCAGGCGATTGCGCCGAGCACCACTGCGTCGAACATCAACACCGCGATGACCGCCCGTGGGGTGTAGCCGTCGCGGCGCAGATCTGCGATCAAACGCCTCCGTTGCGGCACTGTGAGGAGCATCGCGTTGAAGGCGAATAGGAAGCCCACGAGGGCGCTGATCACCGCGAACAGCTGCGTCGACTGGTTGGTGGCGGCAGCGGCCTTAGCGAACAGCACTTCGTCGTAGCTTGAGGACTCGACGCCGAGACGTCCGGCGGCGATCCTTTCAAGGCCCGTGGTGACCGTCGCGGTTTGGCCTGGTGTGGGCTCCACCAGCACCCGTGTGACGCGACCCTGAAGGCCGCTCATTTCCTGCGCGTATTCAAGCGGCGCGACCGCGATGGGGCTGTCGATCAGCGGGCCGATCTGCTTTTCGGTGAGCCTTGAATAGAGCGCCGCTTCGCTGGTGTTCCCGCCCGCCTGCAGAAAGACGGGGTCGCCGAACTTACGTGCGCCCACCGTCTTGGCTACCGGGGTGGGTAGCACGATCAAACCAATGCTGCCAAAGGGCGTGAGTTTCACTTTGCGCACAAGCGCCCCGCCCAGCTTGGTGAGGTTGTCGTCGGCGCCTACCAACTCCACCGACTCGCTCCCCTTCGGGCCCTTCGCGTTGGCGTTGACTTCGACTAGTGGCGCCGCCACGCGTACACCGGGGAGTTTACGTACTTCGCCGACCACCTTTTCGGGAAAGCCGTGCGTGTCACGTGCGGTGAGCTGCAGCTTCGCGGCCCCCACGATCCCGCTGTTCAGTTGCCCCACCGAGCTCGACAAGCTGGAGCTCGCGATTTGCGAGGCGAACAGCAACCCCACGCCGGCGGCGATACCCACCACCGCAAAGCACTCCTGCAACAGCCGAGAGCGCAAGCGCACGCGGTAGAGGTGGAGCACATTGGCGAATCTCATCGCGTTGGCCTCATCTCACACCGCTCCGCGCCGCCGGGCGCGTGCCCTGCTCCGGCGCGCACGCCCTCTACCTGGCCTCGACCGGGGCCAAGCCCTGGGTGGGGTCGTAGTCGCTCAATTTTCCGTCGCGCAAGGCGAGCACCCTGTCGGCGTAACCGGCCGCTTGCGGATCGTGGCTGACGAGCACGATCGCCACGCCCCGCTCGCGGCAGAGTTCTGTTAGTAGCTCCAACACCTCGCGGCCGCGCTGGGTGTCGAGGCTGCCGGTGGGCTCGTCGGCGAGCAGGAGCTTCGGTTCGGTGGAGAGCGCCCTTGCGATCATCACGCGCTGGCGCTCGCCCATCGAGAGGGTCTCGGAGCGGTGGTTGAGGCGCTCGCGCAAACCCAGCCGCTCGAGCAGCGGCTGCACCTGCGCGTGCGCCTGCTTCCACGGTGTGTGCTTGAGCAGCTTGAGCACAGTGTTGTCGATAGCCGTGACCCCAGGGAGCAGATCGAAGTTCTGGCGTACGAACCCCATTTCGCTCAGCCTGAAGTGCGAGGCCTCGGTCTCCGAGAGCGAGGAGATGTCCCTGTCGTTGACGAGCACTTTGCCGCTTGTGGGGGAGAGGAGCGCCGCCACCATCAACAGCAGCGTGGTCTTGCCTGAGCCGCTGGGGCCGTACAGAGCCACCATTTCGCCGGCGGCCACAGACATGGATACGCCGTCGACGGCGCGCACCGTCTCCTCACCCGCCGTCTGGTAATGCTTGACGAGGTCCCGCAGCTCCAGCATGACCCATCCCTCTTCGTCGTTACCCGTCGGTAGTTGACCAATGCTACCGACCCCTCTGGGTTGACCTATGCAGAAACCCTATCCAAAATTGTCCACACCCTGCCGTGCGGTCTGCCCTGGCTCGGTGACGCGCCGGCGTGAGAAGGGTGTGCGGGAGAACGCCGCAGAGGTGCGTTTGGGTAGCCGGCGCAACGCGAACACGAACATCGTCGGACGGCGAAGCTCGCCGACGGTTTGAAGGACGCTTTCGCTCACCGGCCGCAGCTCGGCGCTGTGGGCTTCGGGGGTGGAGAGGTAGTTGCCGATCATCGCCGCGAGGATCGCCACGTGGCGGGAGCAGTGCGGCAGCTCGCGTGCGGCCCGTGAGGCCTGCGTGGCGAGCCAGTGCATCCGTTCGGCCGCACGCTTGGGGCCGTAATACTCGATCAGGCTGCGATGACCGGCAGCCTCGTCCTCGCGTTTGTCGATGAGGTTGTCGAGCATCGAGTGCAACCCCCCGATCCAGGGGGAATACGCATCGAAGAGCGCCTTCACCTCAGAGGCGTCCAGGTCCTTCTCGGCGGCGGCGGCGATCAACGCATGCACCGCCAGAGATGAACCCGCGGCGGCGGCGGTCTCCCACCATTGCAACCCGCTACCCGCGGGAGTTGCCGCGAGCGCCCACTCTTCGAGCCCTTTGTGGTCGCCCTGTGCCTCGCTCAGGTTGAGGCTCTGAAAGGCCACTATCCGGACGGCGGCGGCCCGTGTCGAGGCTTCCACCGCCGCGTGCGAGGGGAGCGCGGCGAACGCCGTGCGGCACTGCTCCAGGAGCGCGTTCAAGTAACCGCCATCCTCACTCTGGGGGTGGTACTCGTACCAGTCCAGTGGCGCAACGCGCGCCTTATCCCCGTCAGCTCCCGGCAACGGCGGCCCTCCCGGCGCGGTGACCGCGTAGATCAGGGCTTCGTGCAGGCGGTGTCCGTCGCGGATGGGGTCAACGCTTGGCTGCTCTCCGAGCAAGTCGAGCAGGTTGTAGGCGCTTTGAAACGCGCTCGCCGCGAGTGTCGCCGCAGGACGGTGGACACGGGGGGCGAATGCCGCGAACGCTGCCGCGCCCTCCATGTTGCCGCGCTTGGCGAGGGCTTCGAACGCTAATCGGCGCAGCACCGGATCGGGTATGCGCCGCGCCAAACGCCGCCAACGCGCGATGTGAAGGCAAACACGCGGGAACACGTCGGTCCAGTACACGATTGCCCCCCGTAGGAACGTGGCGGCGAGCGCGAGCCTGCGCGGTGGCGCATGCCTGCCGCGTGCCCCCGGTCGTATTGTCTTGCCCTGGTGCGCGTTCACGTCGTCGATCCCTCCGCTTACACGCCACCCTACGACCATGCGCTGTGCCATGCGTTGGGCCTTGCAGGGGTGGACGTCGAGTTGATGACAAGTCGCTTCGCCTACGGAGAGGTGCCGCCCGCCGCCGCGTATGCCCGCCGGGAGTTCTTCTATCGCCATGCCTTCGGCGCCGCCGGAGGTCGTGTGCGGGTCGTCTCAAAGCTCGTGGAGCACGTGCCGGACATGTTGCGCTATCGCCACCACGCCCAGGATGCGGATATCGTCCACTTCCAGTGGCTGCCGGTGCAGGGTGTCGACGGTCGCTTGCTTCCCCGCGGTCGCCCGCTGGTGCTCACCTCCCACGACGTGCTCCCACGCGAGCCTCGCCCCGGCCAGCTCTCAGCGCAGCGGCGCCTCTACGAGCACTTCGACGCGATTGTGGTGCACTCCGAGCACGGCCGCTCCCGCCTCGTGGAGGAGTTGGGAGTGGAGGGCGAGCGGGTGCACGTGATCCCGCACGGCGTGTTCACCCACCTCGCGGAGGGGTCGCCGGGCGGGGGCGAGGTGGCGGTATGTAGGAATGAAGATCCCACCCACCCCGCGTGCGCGCGCGCGGAGTTAGCCTTACTTCGCGCGCACGCGCGCGAGTCACCTCAAAAAGAGAACACCCACCAGGTCGTCCTCATGTTCGGGTTGATGCGCCCCTACAAGGGCATCGACGTGCTGCTGGAGGCATGGAGAGGCGTCGAGGGCCAGCCCGAGATCGAGGCCGCAGAGCTGTGGATCGCCGGACTCCCGAAGATGGACATCTCCGCGCTGCAAGCGAAGGCTCCTGCGAATGTGACGATCGATCCCAGGTTCATAACCGACAGCGAGCTTCCCGACTTCTTCGAAGGGGCCACGCTTGTGGTGCTCCCCTACCTGCAGGCCGACCAGTCGGGGGTTCTGTTCACCGCGCTCGCGTTCGGCAAGCCGTTGCTGCTAAGCGACGCGGGGGGGTTCCCGGAGATGGCCGACACCGGCGCCGCGCGGATCGTGCCGGCAGGGGACCCAGCCGCGCTGGGGGTGGCCTTGCGCGAGCTCCTGAAGGACAGCTCCACCCTCGCGGAAATGGGGGCAAAGGCCAGGGAGGCAGCGCAAGGGAGATACTCTTGGGAGTCCGTCGCGAGCGCGCACATCGGGCTCTACGAGCGGCTGTTGGAAGGCCCCTCCCGGCGGTAGCGCCGCGGCGCGGGACGCCCCGGGGCGCGGCTCGGAGAGAATGCACGCGGTGAGCACAGTTATCGAGATCGTCTTCTGGGTTTGCGCGGGGCTGATCTTGTGGACGCAGGTGGGGTATCCACTGGCGATCTTTCTGCTCGCACGCCTCCTCGCAAGGGCGCCACAGGCGTCCGCTGTGCTGCGAGCACGTACGAACCATCCTCCAAATCCAGGGGTGTCGCTGATCGTGGCTGCCCACAACGAGGAGGGGGTGATCTCCGCGAAGGTGAAGAACGCGCAAGCGCTCAACTACCCGCGTGAGCTGCTGCAGGTGATCGTGGCGTGCGATGGGTGCACCGACGCGACGGTGGAGCGTGCACGCGCTGCCGGGGCCGACCTCGTGCTCGACCTCCCGCGCGGGGGCAAGATCGCCGCGCAGGACGCGGCCGTGGAGCAGGCGAGGGGGGAGATCGTGGCCTTCGCCGACGCGAACGCGCTGTGGGAGGCCGACGCCTTGAGTGAGCTCGTGGGCGCCTTCGCCGACGAGCGTGTGGGGTATGCCTGTGGGAGGGTGAGCTTCGTGCAGGCGGCCGACGGCGCTCACGCCACCAACCAGGAGGGGCTGTACTGGCGCTATGAGATGGCGCTGCGCGAGCGGGAGTCGCGCTTGCGCTCGGTCACCGCGGGAAACGGCGCGATCTATGCCACCCGGCGGGAGTCCTACATCGTGGTGGACCCCATCATGGGCCACGACCTCTCCTTCCCCTTCAACATGGTGAAGGGGGGATGGCGCGCCGTGGATGTCCCAAGCGCGAAGGCGAGCGAGAAGATGGTGCCCTCGATCGAGGGCGAGTGGAGGCGCAAGCGGCGCATGATGAGCCACACCTGGCCGATCGTTGTGCGCGGGGGGATGCTCTCCCCGCGTGGGTACACGGTGGGGTATGCGCTGATGATTCTCTCCCACCGTGTACTGCGCTATCTCACGCCGTTTCTGCACCTCCTCGCGCTCGCCGCGAACATCGCGCTCGTGGTTCGCGGGGCGGGTGTGCTCTACACGGTGACCCTCGCCGCGCAATGCGCCCTGCTCCTCGCCGCCGGCCTCGCGGCCGTGCTTCCCTTGCGGGGGCTCCTCATCGCGCGCTACTACGTCCTCACCGCTGCCTCCCCGGCGGCGGGCCTGTGGGACTGGCTGCGCCACGGCACCGCCGCCTCTTGGCAGGCCGCGGAGGGCACACGGTGATCCGCCGCATAGTGGACGTCCTCGCAGGAGGACTGGCGCTGCTTGTGACTACCCCCATCCTCGCCGTCGCGACGCTGGCGATCCGTCTCGAGTCGAAGGGGCACCCGATCTACCGGCAGCGACGGGTGGGCAAGGACGGGAAAGAGTTCGACATGCTCAAGTTGCGCACGATGGTGGACGGTGCCGAGCACATCGGCGCGGGATTGGCGGTGAACGAGAACGACTCGCGCGTCACGCGCGTGGGGGCGGTTCTGCGCAGAACATCCCTCGACGAGCTGCCAAATCTCGTGAACGTGGTACGGGGAGACATGTCGCTGATCGGCCCGCGCCCAACGATCCCGGTGCAGGTGGCGCAGTACACCCCCCGCCAACTCCACCGCCTGGCCATCCGGCCGGGGATCACTGGGTGGGCGCAGGTGCATGGGCGCGCATCGCTCCCCTGGAGCGAGCGGATCGAGCTCGACCTCCACTACATCGAACACCGCTCGCTCGCGCTGGACCTCCGTATCCTGTGGCGCACGGTGGCGATCGTCTTTGGCGGCTCGGGCCTCTACAAGGGCGACACGGGAGGATGGGAGGAGCGACAGGATGGATGACCTACCTCTCAGTCCTCTCACGGAGACCCACGCCCGTGGCCGTCGTGACGAGAAAGCCGGTGGGCCTGCGGCAGTGATGCTCACTGGCGTGGGCAAGCGCTACGACATCGTTTCGTGCTTTGCGGCGCTCACCACAGTGGTGGCGGTGGACCCGAATCCGCTTGCCCCGGCGAGGTACGCCGCCCAGATACGGGCAAGCGCTCCCCCAATTGACGATCCCAAATATGTGCCGGCGCTAGCGCGACTGTGCGAGGAGCACTCCGTAGGAGTTGTGCTTCCGCTGACCGATCTGGACATAGAGAAGCTGGCGGCTGCGCGGGAGAGTAAATCCCACCCACTCCTGCCCGCGCTCGTGCCCTCCTCGGAAGTGGCACGCGCCACCTACGACAAGTACGAGGCCCACCTGCTGCTGGGACGGTTGGGGTTGCCCTCGCCCCCAACGGTGCTCCCCCACCACGGTGACCTCGACTCACTCGACTACCCGGTGATGGTGAAGCCCCGCCAGGGCTCAGGGGCACGTTCGATCCACCTCGCCCACGATCCTTCCCAGGCGCGTTTCTTCGTTGAGTATGTGCCCGAGCCCACGATGGTGCAGCGGGCGATGAAAGGGCCCGAGCTCTCGATCGACTGTCTCGGCGACCTCGACGGGCACTGTTTGAACGCGATCCCCCGCACGATGCTCGAGTCGCGAGGGGGCGAGTCGATCAAGGGCACCGTCATCGACGACCCCGAGCTCGTGGAGCTGGGGCGTCGCGCGATGGGGTTGCTGAAAGTGCGCGGTCCCGCCACCATCCAAGTGTTCCGCGACCCCGAGCTGGGGGTTTGCATCACCGACGTGAACACCCGCTTCGGCGGGGCCTTCCCGGCGCCCACGCTCGCGGCGCTGGAGGGCCAAACCTACCCCGAGCTGATCGTGAAGATGGCATCGGGTGAGCCGGTGGCGCCCCACGTCGGGGAGTACCGCCGGGACGTGACCTTTACGCGCTACTACTGGCAGCTTGAACTCGACCCGCACCTGAGCCCCACCGGGAAAGACATAACAACCGGCGGACCCCCGTCGCCAAGGTGTAAGAATGGGACGCAATGAGCGAGTGCTCCAAGTGCGGTGCCCAGATGCAGGATGGGCAGGACTGGTGTTTGCAGTGCGGCGCGGGTAAGCCCGACAGTCTCGGCATCGGCGGTCCCGGCTGGCGCACGGGCGCGGCCATCCTTGGTGCAACGGCGCTGCTCGTGTGCGGCGCGTCGGTGGCGGCGTACGCGGCACTCACCAAGACGAAGCCCAAGCCACGTGTGGTAGCGGTGGTGAAGCCCACCACAGTGCCCCCCACTACCACGCCGGGGACGATCCCCCCGACGGGGACGACAGTGCCCGGCACCCCCACGACCGTCAGCCCGGGTACGCCCACGATCCCCAGCACGACGCCCACCCCGACGAGCACAAACTCGGAACCTGTGTTCCCGCCAGAAACGAAAACCACCGAAACCACGACGAAATCCACCGAAACGAAAAGCTCGGAAAAAACAACCGCCGAAAAAGAAAAAGCCGAAGCCCCCAGCCCAATCCTGCTCGACACGAACGCGGCGAGCACGTACAACCCCTACTCCTATCCCGCCACCCTCTTCGGCGACCCAAGCCTTGCAATCGACGGGGAAACCAAAACCGCGTGGACCGCGCAGGTGCAGGCGGAAAAGGCCCCCAACATGGCCGAGGGGTTGCTACTCGACCTCAAGAGTCCCCAAAAAGTGGGGTCGGCGACGGTGATCGTAACCACCGCCGGCGCGACGATAGAAATCTACGGCGCCAACGGCAAAACCGTGCCCGGATCGATCACCGATACGGGGTGGAAGCGCCTCGTGGGGTTGAAAGTGCTGAAGAAGAAAAGCACCCACTTCACGCTCAACGTGCAAGGCAAGTCCTACCGCTACATCGTCCTGTGGCTCGCCAAGGCCCCAACGGGCTCCACCGCCGCAAAGCCGGGCACTGTAGCCATAAACGAATTCGAACTCTTCCCCCCGAAGTAACCCCTTCAAGGCCTCTCAGGGGGACTGCGCGGGAGGAGGCCTCAGGCGGGCTTCTTGGCGCGCCTACGCGGGCTGGTTGCCCACACCTCATCGAGGAAACCGGCAATTTCGTCGGTCAAACGCTCGGGTTTGAGGCGTAGCTCTGTGAGCGAGTCGGCCTCGATCAGGCGCCCGTTGGGGAGCTCCTCGGCGAGCATCCCCGCGTCGGAGAAAGGGTGCACGGGGTCGCGCCTGTGCCCGAGCACGAGCGCGGGTGTCTTGAACTCGCGTCGTTCGGTGCGGTGGGGGGCGATTCGTCCGAAGTAGAGCCCCTGGATGACCGCCCCTCCCGGCCCCGGGTCCTGGCGCACGAGGTCGAGCAGGACGTTGCCGTAGTAGGGCAACAGTCTGCGCGGCACCGCCCGGGTGGCGCTCGCCACGAGCTTCATCACGGGCTCCCCAAACGTGAGCGCCACGAGGATCGGGGTGAACGTGAGCGCGCACGAGAGCAGCGCGTTGTCGAGCACTGGCATCTCCACGATCATCCCCCGCAGCCGCTCCGGTGCGGTGGCGGCCACCTGGAGTGAGGCGTTGGCGCCGAGCGAGGTGCCCATGATCACCGCCTGGGGGATCTCCAACTCGTCCATCAACGCCACCAACTGCTCCCCGAAGGAGTACATCGAGTAGCGCCACATGTCCCGCGGGCGGTCCGATTCGCCATGGCCGAGCAGATCGACCGTGATCACGTGGTTGCCCTTGGCCGCGAGCGCTTTGGCAAGCGGGCGGTGCATCTTCTGGGAGAGCAGGAGCCCGTGTACGAGGATCACGGGGCGCTTGGCGGCCGCCGTGCGGCGCGATGTCTTCCCCCGCGTGCCGTTGCTTTCAAGCGCCGTCAACCCCGCGCCGAACTCGGTGTATGCGATGCGATGCCCGTGGAAGAGGAACGACGGCACCCCTCGATCCTACCGGCCTGGGCGGGCGCTTCCCTCGCGGGAGGGCGAGGTGAGCGGATAAAACACGGACCCGGACGAAGCCGTGGATCGTCCGGGTCCGGCCCCCTCTCCGGGGCCATCGTCCATAGGCCTAATGGGATGGCCTGTCACATAAACCCGGCAACCCCCTGGAAGATGCGGTCAGGCCCCATGAGCGGTAGCTTTGGCTGTGCAACCAATTTCAGGAGGAGAGAGCCATGGCCAAGCAGCCCCGTATCCTCGCCGGGCAGACAGCGGCGATCACAGGCGCGGCGCGCGGGATCGGCAAGGCCACCGCGCAGGCGCTCCTACGCCAGGGCATGAAGGTGGCGATCGGCGACGTGGACCTCGCCGCCGCCGAGAAGACCGCATCCGAGTTGGGCGCGAGCACGGTGGCGCTGCCGCTCGACGTGACCGAGCGGGACTCCTTCAACGCCTTTCTCGACCGCGCCGAAGAGCAGTTGGGGCCGGTAGATGTGCTCGTCAACAACGCCGGGATCATGCCGGTGGGGAGGTTCATCGACGAGGACGACATCACCGCGCGGAGGATGGTGGACATCAACCTCCACGGGGTTATCCTCGGCATGAAGCTCGCGATGGAGCGCATGGTGCCCCGCAACCGTGGGCACATCGTGAACATCTCCTCGCAAGCCGGCAAGTTCGGCGCACCGGGGGGCGCCACCTACTCCGCCACAAAGCACGCGGTGGTGGGCCTCTCGGAGGCGGTGCGCGGCGAGCTGCGCCTGATGAAAGCCGATGTCGACTTGAGCTACGTGATGCCCTTCGTCGTCAACACCGAACTGGGCGGGGGTCTCGGTGAGGCGCGCGGGATGAAGGTGTTGCAACCCACCGAAGTAGCCAACGCGATCGTGGAGGCTCTGCAAACGGGCCGCGTGGAAGTTTGGGTGCCGAAGTCCGCAAAGCGCACCTCCACGCTCGGGGTGCTCCTCCCGCGCAGGCTCTCCGAGGGCATGGCGCGCGCGTTGAAGGCCGACCAGGTGCTCGCGGGCGCCGACGCAAACGCCCGCCGCGACTATGAACTGCGCGCCGCCAAGTCAGAGCCCGCGTTGGCACCCGCGCCGGAGAAGCCGCAGCTCACTGACAAAGTGCTCTGAAACGGGCGGGCGCCTACGGCCCATTAAGAAAATAGTGGTTCTCCTCTTGACAAGAGTAATGGCGTTCGTGTACGGTGAACGCCATATCGACATCACTTCGGTGTCGGGAACATAAGGCTGGTTTGGGTTGGTCGTTCGCGATCGACTTTCAAGCGCTTTTGGCGAGGGACCTTGGGAGAGGGACCGGGTCGCAATTCGAGATGGGGTTGGAGTTAGCGTGCTTTCTTTGGGGAACAGCGTGATGGGGATGCCGTGCGCTACCGATGGGTCCGTAATAGGACGCGTCAGCGACGCTGACGCGTGTCTCTCTCTCTCTCTCTCTCTCTCTCTGGTCGAGCCGGCTTCTAGCCGCTAGACCTCATCGCCGTGGTCTAGCTCTACGGCAATCCGAGTGTGAAACCCGGTTGGGCGCCGGCTGTCTCCTATCCGCGCGGGGACGGTCGTGATGGTGGCGACGCGAGCGGCCACGCGGGTCGACACGTTCGGGCTCGAGCAGATCGCAAGGGTCCGACGTGCCCGCCTCCTGAACGCGATGGTCAACGCTTCGTGTGACCAGGGCGCAGGCAGCGTGACTGTCACCGATGTGGTGAAACGCTCTGGGATGTCGCGGCGGACGTTCTATGAGATGTTCACCGACCGCGACGATTGTTTCGTCGCTGCGTTTGAGCACACGCTCACTATCGCGACCGAGCGCGTGAGCGAAGGCTACGACCCGGCCGCCGGGTGGCGCGAGCGGGTCCAGACCGGGCTGGTGGCACTGCTTTCGTTCTTGGATGAAGAGCCGCGTCTGGGGCGGTTGTTGCTCGTGGAGTCGATCGCCGGTGGCCCGCGTGTCGCCGCGCGTCGTAGCGAGACGATCGCAAAGCTCACAACCCTCCTCGACGAGGGCGCGAACGAGACGAGATCGGCTTCAGATCTGCCCGCCCTGACGAGCGAAGGCCTCGTCGGAGCGGTGTTGAGCGTTTTGCAGAATCGTCTGCTCGACCCGACGCACGGGTCGTTGTTTGCGTTGACGAACGAGCTGGCGAGCATGATCTTTCTGCCCTACCTGGGGGCTGCGACGGCCAGACGCGAGCTGGAACGGCCGCTACCGACTATCACACGGCCGGACGGTGACCGTATATACGAGCCGTCCCTTTCCGATCCCTTCAAAGCGGCGGGCATGCGCTTGACATACCGGACGGTGCGGGTGCTCAGCGCCGCGGCCGACCATCCAGGGGCGTCCAATCGCTTGATCGGCCAGACGGCGGAGATCTCCGACCAGGGACAGATTTCGAAGCTGCTGGGTCGCCTGCAGCGGGTCGGGATGCTCGAGAACACCGGGGTCGGCCCAGTGAAGGGTGGCCCGAACGCTTGGAGTTTGACCGACGCGGGATTGCGTGTCGTTCACAGCATTCGTGACCACAGCGAGTACCAGTCGCAAAACGGAACGCACTGACACAAACGAGGGAGAGGTAATGCGGCAGACATCCAAAGACAGCACAAGGCCCGCGAAAATGAAAGCCGCAAAGAGTTCGCTATGGGCGTGCGTGCTCGCATTTGCGGCCTGTGCGTGCTCGCTGCTCGTGGTCGGTGTGTCCGGGGCTTCAGCCGGCGCATGTCCAAACGAATCGCTGCGCTACGGGTACGGCGCACATCTACCGGACTGCCGCGCCTACGAACAGGCGACCGACGTGGAAAAGGACGGGACCAACCCCCAGTCCGCCTTCAAGACCGTCCAGGCGGCGACGAACGGCGGCGGTATCACCTTTTTCAGCCAGGCCGGCGTGCCGGGCGGGGACGGAGCTGCAGCCTTCCCTATCTTCCTGGCAAGCCGGACCGAAAAAGGTTGGTCCACTCACGGGCTGTTGCCGCCCGCAAAAGCGGGTCAGTACCGGAGCAGTGTGACCGGCTGGACACCAAGCCTTACCGAGGCCTTCGGGTTTGAAACGCAGTTGGGGCCGCCATTCACCCAGCCGTTTATGATGCGGGATACCTCCGACCAGGCGATCCAGACGATCGCTACCCCGTCGGAAGCCGCGTATGCCTTTGCCGGCGCTTCTTCTGACGGCAGGAATGTGTTCTTCGAAGCGCGCAAAGCGATTTTGACGCCGGAAGCCGTCGCGAAAAAGTTCAACCTGTATGTGTGGGATCGCGACACCGGCGCGATCAGCCTCGTCGGCGTCCTGCCGAACGCGGCTTGCGGCTCACCGCCATGCACTCCGCCGGGCGGCTCGTTCGCTGGGCCTTATGAATGGTGGAAAAACGAAACAAGCAGAGGCGGCGCGAACGCAGGCTTTTTCGTACAGGCTGAGCACGCGATATCGACGGACGGCCAAAAGGCGTACTTCACCGCTGGTGAAACGGGTCAGATCTATCTGCGCGAAAACCCGACAAGCCCGAGCGCGGCGACGGTGCAGGTGTCGGCTTCGCAGAAGACCAACGGGACGGGCGCCGGCGGCACAGACGCGAACGGTCCGCAACCGGCCGCGTTCGTGGAGGCGACCCCTGACGGTTCGAAGGCGTTCTTCATCAGCCACGAGGAGCTGACCAACGACGCCAATACCGGCAGCGCCGACGAAGGTGCGGATCTCTACCGTTACGAACAGGCGTCCGGCACGCTCACCGACCTGGCGCCAGACTTGGTTGACGCGCAGGGCGCTGAAGTCAAGGGCGTGCTCGGTCTCTCCGAAGACGGCTCGTCCGTGTATTTCGTCGCCAACGGCGATCTCGACGGACCAGGACCAGCCGCCAAAGGCGACTGCACTGGTAATGATGAGGGCTGGAGAGGTGAATGTGGCCTCTACCTGTGGCATGACGGTGAGATTCACTTCATCGCCATGCTCAATGCATCGGGTAATATTGGGGAATCGAGCGAATCAGACGCGGAAGACTGGGCGCCTTTCGACACCCCGGGAGGCGGGGGGGACATCGTCAATGCCGCTCGCGTGAGCGGCTATGGGAATGTGCTGGTGTTCCGCTCGCAGAACCGGCTCACCGGCTATGAAAACAAAGGGATACCGCAGTACTATCGTTATGACGCACCGACCGGCCTGATCGACTGCGTCTCCTGCAATCCCTCGGGCGAACCGCCGGTCGGCGAGCCGACTCTGCAGGCAAGGACATCCTTCTTTGGTCAGGGAAATATAGCCGGTATCGAGACGCGTAACCTTTCTGCTTCCGGAGACCAGTTTTTCTTTGAAACGCCTGATTCGCTGGTGTCGGGCGACTCGAATGGCACGGCCGATGTGTATGAGTGGGAGGCTGATGGCGCCGGGTCGTGTGATAGCTCTGCCGAGAACGGCGGCTGTCTGTATCTGTTGTCCACGGGAACCAGTCCAGATGCGTCGCATCTTGCGGACGCTTCCGCGTCGGGCGATGAGGCGTTTCTGTTCACCGACCAGCCGTTGGTCCGCCAGGATCAAGACGGACTGGTGGACATTTATGACGCACGCGTAGACGGTGGTCTGGACAGTCAGGACCCGCTGCCTGTCTCCCCGTGCGCTGGAGAAGAATGCCGGTCGTCTTTGCTGGCTGCGCCGCCGGTCAGCCCGTTCGCCGCCAGTGTGACGTTCACCGGAGCGGGCAACCGGAC
>DASXNB010000017.1:0-22414 GCA_036495305.1 Solirubrobacteraceae bacterium
CCTGGCATGCGCCGTGGAGGCCATCGAGGCGCTCACGATCGTGCTCGCAATGGGCGCCACTCGGAGTTGGTCATCGGCGATGAGCGGCGTTGGCGCGGCCACACTCGCGCTAGCCGCGCTGGTGGCGGCGCTTGGCCCGGCACTCACCGCGCTTCCGATCGGCGTGCTGAGGGTGGTGGTGGGCGGGCTGCTGTTGATCTTTGGTTTGCAATGGTTGCGCAAGGCGATCCTGCGCTCGGCGGGGCTGAAGGCAAAGCACGACGAGATCGAGAGCTTCCGCGAGCAGACCGAAGCCGCGCGGGCAGCGGGCGAAAGGCACGCGGGCTTCGATGGATATGCCTTCACAATCTCCTTCAAGGGAGTGCTACTCGAGGGCTTGGAGGTGGCCTTCATCGTGCTCACCTTCGGCGCCAACCAGCACCGCATCCCACTTGCCGCGGCGGCCGCGGCCGCGGCTGTGCTGGTTGTCATCGCCGTGGGCGTCGCGCTCAGATCGCCACTCGCGAAGGTGCCCGAGAACACGATGAAGTTCGCCGTGGGCGTAATGCTCAGCTCGTTCGGCATGTTCTGGGGAGCCGAGGGCGCCGGCGCGAGCTGGCCCGGGGGCGACGTGGCCCTACTCGTGATCGTCCCCTGCTTGCTCCTGGCGGCAAACGCCATCGTGTGGGCGCTACGCCGCGCGAGCCATTCGACACTGGCCGAGGCGGTGCCGGGCGAAAAGCCCGAGCGAATAGGGGTGAGCACATGAGGCGCGTGAGGGCGTTCCTCCTCGGCGTGTGGGAGTTCGTGGTGGGCGACGACTGGCGCACCGCCCTCGGCGTGGCCCTCGCCCTCGCCCTCACCGCCCTTCTCTCCGAGACCTCGGTGCCGGCGTGGTGGGTGATGCCAGTGGCGGTGCTCTTGCTGCTCGCGCTCTCGATCCGCCGTGCCGCGCTCAGCGCGGCACGGGAGCGATAGCGAGGGCTACCGAAGTACGCTACTGAAAGTGCTGTTCCAGGAAAAACCGCGTCTTCGGCGGCGCCTCGCGTGTGGGATACATGCAATGCAGTAGTTGCAACGCACTATCAACGCTCGCAACCCCACACTCACGGAGCAGCATCTCCACGTCCCTGTCGTCCTCGCCTATGCGCATCGCGATCAACTTCATCGCGAGCAGGTAACGAGGCGAAGCGGTCGTAATTTCGATCCCCTCGACATCAGGGAGCGGACGGGCATCCCGGTCCTCTCCGGGCATATAGGCCTTTGCCGCATCATTCAACCAATCCTCCGGTAGATCGAGGTCTTCAGCCACTTTCGCGGCGGCTTCGTAGATGACGGCCTTGGGCTCGAATACGGCATCGACATCCTTAGTCACTCGCCGCGTCGCATAGGCAAGCGCAATTGCGGCCCCGCCGACTATGAAGATCTGTCCGCGTACATCCCGAATGGCAAGCTCCTCGCCAAGCGCCTGCAGCGCCCTGATGATCTTCGCTCGCGTGAACTTGTAGAGCGGTTGGTCAGGCACGATCGAACACCTCCCGGGCGATGAACACGCCGTGACGGGCGAACACGGCTGGGGTGTGCTGAAGCACATAGGCGTCGAACGCGGGACGACTGCTCACAAACCACCACGGCTCGACGAAGCGGTTCGGGCCATCTACCCAGCTTGGTGGGACGATCTCCGCCTCCCGCGCAAAGAACTCGGCGGTGCCCGCGAGCGCGGCGTCGAAGCGCGGGTCGCCAGTTGGCGGCGGGTTGTCGTTCAGCAGAGCAATCCGTCCTGGGCGCGAGGAGCCTCTGAAGTCGTCGGCGAAGCCGAACACCAGCCGCAGCGCATCGTCCTCCTCGCCCTTGCTGAGATCCTCGCGCATGATCTGTGCGATCCCCCGGAGCGACTCCGCGCCACGGCGAACTCGGGGACGTACCGACAATTCGAGGTCGCATTCGCAAGCGCTCACCAGACGCTCCAGCGTCTCGATGCTCGGGACGCGTACGCCAGCCTCATACGCCGCCACTGCAGGCTGTGAGGTTCTCGCCCGGCGCGCCAACTCGGCCTGTGTGATGTTCGCGTCGCGACGCGCACGGGTCACGACATCGGCAATATCCATTTAGATATTATATCTAATACAATATGAGATCAAAAGCTAGTCGCAAAGGGGTTCTCGCCACGAACCCAGTGGTAGGCCTGACCGTCAAGCCCGCTGACCGACCCGCCCTGCTCGGCCGCGCGAGTATCGTCTAGCTTCCTACGGGCTGACCGAGTGCGCCGTCGATGCTCGCCTGCTGATCGTGGTGGGGCAGGACGACCTCGGCTGCCTCCTCCGGGGTCACGTCGGGGTAGAGCACCCTGACCACGAGGACTGCGCAGCCGCAGCCGATGAGCTGCGCGATGACAAAGCCGGGCACCGACGCGGGCGCAATCCCGGCGAACGTGTCCGAGAACATGCGTCCCACGCTGATCGCTGGGTTGGCGAAACTGGCGGAACTGGTGAAGAAGTAGGCGGCGCCGATGTATGCACCGACGGCGGCCGGCGCGACGTTCAACCGTCTCGTGCGGGCGAGCGAGAAGATGACGAGCAGCAGGCCGGCGGTGGCGATGACCTCGCTGAACAGGTGCGCCGGGGATGCTCGGTGGTGGGTAGAGATGCTCACGGCGGCGAGCGCGAACATGCCATTGGCGACGATTGCGCCGAGCACGCAGCCGACGACTTGGGCGGGGATGTAGGCGAGTGCGTCGCGCCAGCGGATGCCGCCGAACGTCGCGTCCGCGATCGAGACGACCGGGTTGAAATGCGCGCCTGAGACGGGACCGAACATGAGGATGATCGCGGCGAGTCCCATCGCGGTCGCGGCGGCGTTCTCGAACAACTGGAGGCCAACGTCGTTCGGGGAGAGCGTCTGTGCTGCGATGCCGGAGCCGATCACGAGCGCTGCGAGGAACGCTGAGCCCAATAGCTCGGCGAACAGGCGGCGAGCGAGCGGCGGGGTGCCGGTCATGCGGCCACCAGGAGCTTGTCCGCGAACTCGCCGGGCAGGCCCGCCTCGCGGACCTCAGCGGCTACCGCGTCGGCGTCGTAGGCGATCCGCTCGATACTCACATCCACGCTCTGCGCGCTTGGTGTTAGGACGGCAAAGGCGCCGCGCGGGTCGCCGTCCTTGGGCTTTCCGACCGAGCCGCAGTTGACGAACAGCACCCCGCCGTACTCGTGGACCCAGGGCTTGTGTGTGTGCCCGAACACGAGCACCGGGTCGCTCTCGGCCGCCGCCAAGCGTTCATACAGGCTCGCGGGCTTGTCCTCGAACAGATACTCGTTGACCTTCCGGGGCGAGCCGTGGACGAGATGAACGTCAACGTCGCCGACCGGGAAGCGCAGATCGAACGGCAGGCCGCGCATGAAGTCCTTGGACTCCTTGGTCGTGTGTGCGAGCGTCCAGTCCACCGAACGCTGTCCAAGCTCGCGGTCGTGCTGCGTGACATAAGCGCACCCACAGTCCTCGAGATCGCGGGCGATGGCGTAGTCGTAGTTGCCGTAGATCGTCGGTATGTCGCGCTCGGCGATCAGCGCGCAAACCTCGTTCGGGTGCGGGCCGTAGCCAACGAGGTCGCCGCCGCAGAACACGCTCTCGATCCCAAGCTCCTCGATCCGTGCGAGCGCCGCTTCCAGTGCGGGCAGGTTGCCGTGAATGTCGGTGATGACCGCGACAGACTTGGCGCTCACGTCGTTCCTCCGGTGGTCGCCGACACTCATGAGGTGAATCCTATTACATCGACAGACGTAAGTGTTATTGATATAAGTAGATTGATGCCAGTCGATTTGGAGCTATCCCCCAAGCAGAAGCGAGCGGCCGGTGAGCGCTGCTGCGAGCCCGTCGTCTATCCCGACGTACAGCGCGAGGAAGCCCTACGCATGGCCGAAGTCGCCAAGGCTCTCGGCGACCCGATTCGCTTGCAGCTCGTGGACGTGTTGCGTAAGCACGCAGGGAAGGTATGCGTCTGCGAGCTGGTGCCGCTGTTCGACATTTCCCAACCCACGCTCTCCCACCATCTCGGCAAGCTGCGCGCCGCCGGGATCGTGGACTCCGAGCGCAAGGGCCTATGGGCCTATTACTACGTGATCCCGGATGCCCTGCAGGAGCTATCCACATGGCTGAGCTGACCTCTCCGCGTGCCGTCCAAACGCTCTGAGTTCTCTGACGAGGCGGCGCTCAGACTGCCGCGTACAGCCGAATATTTGCCCAGAGCTCAGAGCGCGGTAACCAGCGCCACGGCGAACCCATCGTGGCCCTTGGCGCCGACGGTTTGGACTGCCGTGGATGTCACCCGCGGCTCGGCGGCGAGCATGTCATAGAAGCGGCGTACACCCGCCGCCACCCCGCCGTCCCCGAAGCTCGGATCCTCCGCATCGGGGTCGAGGATCGTGCCGGAGCGGACCACGTTGTCGCCCACGATCACCGTCCCCACGCGCGAGAGCTTGAGCGACCACTCCAGGTAGCCCGGGTAGTTGTTCTTGTCGGCGTCGATAAAGATCAGATCGAAGGGTCCCGCGCCCTCCTTGTGAAGCTCGGGAAGCGTCTCGAGCGCCGGGCCCACTCGGATGTCCACAACCTCCTCCAAGCCCGCGTTGGCAATGTTCGCTTGGGCGAGTTCCGCGTATCCGGGATCGCGCTCGAGGGTGATCAACCGTCCTCCCGGCGGCAGCGAGCGAGCGAGCCAGATGGTGCTGTACCCGCCAAGCGTCCCCAACTCGAGGATGCTCTGCGCTTTGTGTATCCGCGCGAGCAGTTCAAGCAGCTTGCCCTGGTTGGGGGTGATCGCGATCGACGGCAACCCGGCCTCTTCGCTTGAAGCGATGGCGGCCTCGAGCGCCGGGTCCTCCGGGAGCAGGCGCTCGCAGATGTAGTCGTCGACGGCACTCCAGAGGTCTTGGCTCATGACTGGAAGATAAGCGAGTCACCCGACACGGAACTCCCCGGCACGCTATTCGCCCGAGAACACCGAGGGACTGAGGGTCTTCACTTCCGACAGCCCGGCGTAGCCGAGCTTTGAGAGGCCGAACAGTTGCTCCACCGTGGCGAGGAAGGAGAAGTGGTTGTAAGTGTCCTGCACCAGCGCTCCACCTTTCTTGATGAAAGGCGAGAGGAGGAGCATCCCCACCTGGCCTCCTCCGGGCGGGGCGAGCGCCGCTGCCCCGCTCGCGGGGGGGAGGTTTTCGAACTTTGGCTGCCCGCAGCAGGAGCTCGAATCGGCGTATTCACCTGTGGTGGGCGCCTGGTCGATTGTGATCGCGATCAACCCGTCCTTCTTGTACGCCCTCGAGGAGGTGATCTCGGGGATGGTTTTCTTCAAGAACGTGTCGGCGGACGCCATCCCGCTCGTTTTTCCCGCGGAGCACGCCTGCGGGGCTCCGTCGTCACACGGGCCGGGCGCGATATAGGAGAAATTCGCGGTGCTCCCACTACTCGACAGATCTCCCTGCAAAACCTTCAACCCCACATCGTGCGATGCGCACGACGGCGATTCCGTAACTCCCTGGAAGTAAACGAATGGGTTGCGCCACGTTTGGTAGCCCCCCACCGCTGTAGCACTCGGGTCAGGGGCACCCACCTTGGGATGAGCGCACGTTCCTACCCCACCTTCACCCTCACCTTCCACATATGCCTTCCACGTGAGTTTCTTGGCGGTGAGCTGTCCCATGAGCGTTTTCGTGGAGCTGGGGTAAACGCACCCCGTGCCCAGCACCTGGCCCTTAGCGCCCGTACCAGTGGAGGCGATGTCAGCGTAGGTGGGACAGTCGGCGGCGGTCGCTTCGGTGGGGCCCTGCCCGCTGAGCATCCCCACCCTGTCGGCCAACCCTTCGTGTGCCACCGCGTAGTAGCGCACCAGGAGGGTCCCCTGTTTCTCGAGCGTCCCCGTGAGGTAATGCGCGGGCGAGGCCGGGCCGAACGCGGTGGCGTAGGGCTCCTCGCTCAACATCACCACCCACACATGCTTGATGGAGGGGAGTTTGGACGTGCTGTTCGAGGATTCTTCACTCCCGGAGGAACCTGCGGAGGTGCCTGAGGATGAGGACGACGAGCTTTTCCCACTCGAAGCGCTAGTCGTCGTTTTCGCCGTTTCGGTGGTGGTGGAGGGTTCGGGCGTCGATTCGGTTTCCGCAGGCGGGGGTTTACTCGCCGGAGTGCTACTCGTGGGGGCCACAGGATTGCTTTGTGCCACCAGCACCTTCACGGGAGTCCTCGCCGAAGCAAGTGTCCCCACGCTGCCCCCAGTGGCGTTACCCATCAGCACCCCGAACCCGAGGAATGCCGCCGCCATTGCACCCCATGCAAGCGGCGAGGGAAGTGGGAGCGCACCGAAGCGCTCCTCCCAACGGCGCAACGGGTCGAGGTTCACGGGATCGGCACGGGGCGGCCGATGCTGAGCTCGTCCGCATGGGTGATCGCCCTGCTCGCCGCGTCGGTTGTCTCACGCGACACCGAGGATGTAACCACGGGGCGTACCGTCTCGGGATGCCCGTTGCCCTCGTTCAGGAGGGTCGTGGCGGCGTGAGAGTTGGCGCTCACGGCTGCATCGGTTGCGTTTGAGTGTGCGTCCTCCCCCGCGCTGGCATCACTCGCGGGAGCCACCGTCCGCTCCATCACCTGCGCGCCGCACTGCCAGCAGAACACCGCCCCACGACTTCTCACCGCACCACAGCTCGCGCAGGCACCCGCAATCGAGCCCTCCTGCATGTGCAGCAACCGCTCGACCTCCGCCAACTCGGCCTCGCGCTCCTGCAACATCGCCGCTCTGCGCACCAACACGTCGATGCGGAAGTGGTCGCGGATCGCCATCTCATACGTCAACCCACCGAGGTTCCAGTGAAGCTCTGCCACTTCCGCTGCGAGCTGGTCGCGCCGGCGCGCCAACTCCGACTGTGGCTGTGGCTGTTCTCCTACGTGCGTGCTCATGTCAGGTTTCCACGTTGTTGGGAAGGTTCTTCGACTTCTGCTCGTAACTTTCCCCGCTCCCAGACCGCAGGTTTTCAACCGCGCTGGGTGGCGCTGGTTTGTTGATGGAGGAGCCCGCCCCCGAAGATGCTTTGGCTTTGGCGGGAGCTTTTTTCTTAGCTTCGGTCGTCGGCGTTTCGGTGGGGGTTGTGCTTGTGGGGGTGGTGCTCGTCCCACCCGCTCCACCCACGGAGATCACCTGTGCTGGGGCCGCCTTGGAGGAGCCCGCGCCAGCCCGCCCTATCAACACACCGATGCCCATCGCCAGCAGCAGCACCCCCACGCCCGCGAGCAGGGCGAGGGTGTTGTTGCGGCTGGACCCCCCACCCACCTGCCCGAATGCAGCGCCGGACGGACTTGCGGGCGGCCCTCCGGGAATCCCCGGCGGTGGGGTGTGCGCGGATGGTTGCGAGGACGGCGGTGAAGCCCGCGATCCGCCGTTCACACCCGCGCCCCCGATAGGCCCGCGCACGTGCGCACGGGGGGTGCCGCACTGCAGGCAATAACGCTGGTCGGGGGCGAGCGGCGCTGAGCACTGCGAGCAGGGGTCAGCCACCGCCGGGATAGCTTGGGTGACGGCGGTCCCCGGCTCGCTGACTGCGGCGGGATCGGTCACCCCCCAATCGTCCACCTCAAGCGCCCCATCCCTGTGACGATTTTGTGAACAAGCCCGTTCACCCACCCGCATTCGAGTTCGCCCCGGGCACCTTCTCAAAGGCGCAACGGAAGTTCTCGGGCGTCGATACCGGCTCTGATCCCGCGAACCCGCCTTTGGTGCCATTGGAGTACACGGTTACGTATTGCAGCGTCGAGGGGGCCGGGACGGCCGGGAGAGGCACTGGGTTGGGTTCGCCCGTGCGGGGGTCCCCCGTGGAACCAACGCTCACGCCCTCAGAGCCCGCGGCATCTGACCCCGCGGCGGTGGTGACCAGCGATGAGCTCATCTCGCGCTGGTCTTTCAAGCCGACGCTCGGGTCGAGCGGGATCGTCGCGGTGAGCTGGGAATCGTGGATCGTCGACTCCAACTTCACCCTTTCGGCCGCCCCGATGAGCATCGCCGCGTCGGGGAGGAACCCGCCCATCTTCGCGCACGCCTGGCTGGCCCAGAAGTAGTTGTTCTGGCCCGCCTGCGCATTGGTTACCGGATAGGGGGAGGTCATCAAGCACCATGTCCCGATGTCCACCGTCACCGGGGGGCAGCTCGGTTCGATGTCGGCAAGGCTCTTCCCGGAGATGGTCTTCGCGCTCTTCACCGTGGGGATCGCCGCAGCCGGGAACTTCTTGTTTTTACCCAGCAGCAGCAGCCCGTTGGGGCGGGGCTTTGCGCTGATCGGGTGTCCCCCGATGGCGCTGACCACTGCTTTGCGTGCCGCGTTCGCCAGCCCGGTGGTCGAGCCGACTAGCGCTATCAAAGAGATCACCAGGGCGGCGTGGCCGCTGTGGCGGGAGATGCGCTCTCTCATGTTCGCCTCCTTGGGCGTGGGTTTGGTTGGTGTGGGGAAAGCTGTGCGAACGCCGCCTTGCGGCGACGGTCTGGGTCAAAGCGGATGGTCGCTCCACCGGCGGCCGCGAATAGCACGAGGCCGAGTAGGTAAAGCGCAAGGTGTGAGCTACCGCCATTCACCGATCCCGCGCGCGGGGCAACAGGTGAGGCCTTCAAAGCATACGCATATCGAGCGTGTGCACGCGCACGTGTTACCGCCGTCAGTGACGCAATTGGCCGGTGGTTGTGACCGACGCGGGCGGGAGTACGAGAGAACGCCTGCGAGGACTCGGGCGCCGCCTCCTCTTCGCGTTTTTCTTCAAACACCCTCACTGTCGCCCCACCTGGGGGGATCGGCTCAGTGAAGCCCGCCGCGGGAGGGGGTGGGATCGCCGGTAGAGGACCGTTTGAGGCGATCTTCAACACCGGGAGGATTGCCAGCGGCAGTGCCACCTTCGGGGCGAGTTTTGGCGGAGATGATTTCGCCGGAGCGGGAGGAGGAGGAGGAGGAGGGGGCGCGATCGGAGCTGGGGCCGGTGCGGGCGAGGGAGGCGGCGATGACGGAGGCGCCGCGGATTCCGAGGCCGCGTGTTTGAAGTGGCTCGGGGAGAGCGGAACTGTGCCGCACGGCTGCTCCACACTGCCTCCCAACACTGTTACCGGAGCCGAGTAGGAGAGGCCACCCGCGGAGATGGTCACGGTGGTGGTGCCCGCGTTGAAGGCGCACAAAATGCCCGAGTGAGAATCGGGGATCGGGTGTCCCGCGGAGTCCTGCAGGGGCTTGCGGAGGTTCGTGGAGTTGGGGTCTTGCTCCACGAAGTTCGCGATTTCCGGTTCAGAGGAGGTGAAGGTGTATTCCGGTTCGATCGCACTCGAGCAGTCCGATTGACGACAGAGGGCCGGGGGGAATTCGGCATAGGGATCTGCGCCGGGTGGAGTGGGATTGCCGTCCGAGGCCGATACGGGCCCCCAACGGTCGCCCGAGAGCGGGCGCCTTCCCAAGCCGGTGAAAAGCGCGGGGGCGCTACGCCGCAGCAGCGTGCCATCGACTGGGTCAAGTGACACTTCTTGCACGAGCGGAATCAAGCGTGCCGTGACGGGCGCAACATTAGTCGCGGGGTTGCGCTTTGCCACTTCCACGCTTGCGAGCAGATACCCCGTCGTGCCAAACAGCGAGTCGGGCTGTCCCGCTTTGAAGGAGTCGGAGATCGAGGAGCGGTAGCCGAGCGCCCCCGTGCCGAACTCAGGGATCGTCACCGAACCTCCTGAGGGGATCTGACTCGTGCGGTTTTCCTCCGGTCGCTCGTAGAAGTAAGCCGAGGCCCCGCCCGCCACCATGATCTGCGCCTCTTCATTCGCATCGCTTGCCACGTTCAGCGCTGGTGGCAGGTTGGGGTTGAGCTCGCGGCTACCCATCACGATCGCGGGGATCCCGCGTGCCTTGGCGTCGGTGAGCATCTGCGCCAGCCATGGTCCCTGCGCTTGTGCGGGGTTCTGGTAGGGATCGCTTGCCGCGAGCGATCCGCGTGAGTTGTCGATCACGATCACCCGCACCGTCCCAGCCGAGCCGTTGCTATCAAAGGCATAGTGGGTACGGGCCCCGGGTTTCGCGGCCGGTCCAGGCGGGATGTTCGCCGTGCTCACGCCGCTTGGGGTGCCCCCTTCGCCGAAAGGCGCGTCGAACGAGCCGAAGGCCGCGCCGAACGCGGGGTCTTGGCCACCTTCGCTATCCCCAGCTGAGACGGCCGGGTAGACGGGCAGGCTGCCCCCGCCGGAAAGCAGCTGCGCGTAACGATCCGCCTCAGGTACGGACTCGCGGCCCTCCCCCGGAGTCTCGCGCCCGCCCGTGTAAAGCAATGCACGCGGACCATCGGGCTGCGAGGAAAGCCCGTCGATCTGCGCCAATGCTGTGCTCAGGTTGCGGTCTGGCGCGATCGCCTCGTCGGCGAGTGACGCGCACGGGTCGGCGCACTCAGCGTGCCCGCCGACGGCGAAGTTGGCCGCGCCGGGCGCCAACGGGATAGCCGAAGCATCCTCGCCGGGCGGCCCTGGAGGGTTGCCGGCCGCAGAGAAGCTGTAGATGCCTGCCGTCTGCACGCTTTCGCGAACCTGCTGACCGGAGCCACCGCTTGCGCTGGTACCTCGGTCGGCGGCGTCAGCGTTGCCGCTCCACCCACCCACAGCCCAACCGGTCCCGGAAGGGCTCACATCAAAGGCCGCGACCGGGTCGGCCTTGATTGGCTTGTCGCTCGTGTCTCCGGCGTAGGCCGCGCGCTCCTCGTCCTCCCATCCAGCCGGGGTTTCGCGGAGCACGTAACCGTCTCCCGGGAGGGGGTTCGGCGGAATCAGCGGCCCCGGCGTGTTGGGGTCGACCGGTGGGAGCACAAAGGGTTCGGGATAGGTGAAGTAAGGAACCACAGAGAGCAGAGCGCGCACCTTTGAGCCTTCGGTGTAAGCAGCGGCGGCCACAGCGGTCTCATCGACGATCGGCTGTTCTGAGAAATGCCACGGCGTGCTCGCGCTGTCGCGCTCGAGCACCACGTCGTGGCCGGCCGCCACCGCTCCGCCATTGGGGAGCCCGGCAACGACGTTCAATGTCGGCACGCTCGGCAGGGTTCGCAAGAGCGCGTGGACTTCGGGATCGACCTTCCAGCCTGAGCCTTCGTTGATCAGCAGGTCGTGTTCGGCCGCGACCAGCGCCTGCGACCCCGCAAATGCGACAGAGGTGAAGTTGACTTCGGAGAACCCGCCCGGGAGTGCTTCCTGAATCCAGCTCTTGCCATATCCGAGTAGCACCCCACCCTGTCCGACTGCATACCCAAGTCCGGGATTCCCGGGCGCAAAGGCGATGCCGTCGAGGTTGCCTTGGAACCCATTCAGGGGAACCGCGGGGTCTTTCTCCCACAGTCCGGTTTCCGCACGCCAAATCCACATGGCGCCGAGGTTGCCCACGGCAAAGGCGCGGTCGGAGTCGGGCCAGGCGACAGCGCGCAGCGTGGGCGAGCTTACTGCGCCGCTGCCGGTGAGCAGGAACTCACGTTCCCATCCGTGACCGGGGATATAGCGGGCCACCGCGCCGTCGGCGCCGACCGCAAGCGCCTGGGCCGACGGGTCCCCAGGCGTCGATCCTGGAGCGGCAGCGACCGCCGTGAATGGCGCCCGTGCCGACACAGGCCAGCTCACCAAACGCTGGGGTTGTTGGGTGGTGGTGACCTGTACCGGACCTTCAAGCCAGCCGTCATCGGGACTGTAGAAGGCGCCTCCCGCGGCATTGTCGGCACCCGCTCCCGGCATCCGCTCGAACTCGGCCCCTTCCAACCGCAGGTAGCTGCCGAGGTTAGTTGTGTCATCGCCGCCAGGAAGGAGCGGGTTGGTGATTATGCGGGTACCGAAGCCAGTACCGTCGAACGCGAAGCTACGGTAACCGGCGAACCGCCCGAAACGGGCTTCAAATGGGTGTTCACAGAGTGCTTCCCCGCCCGATTCGCGCGCATCGCACCAGGTGCCCGTGACCTTGCCCTGAGAGATGTCGAAATAGAGCGTGAAGTCAAAACCGTCACTACCTCCGCCGAAAGCTTGCATGTTGCCATCGATCCACACTCCTTTTTCGGTGACAGTCAGTGGTTGAGCGGCACCGGTGAGCGGACCGAGCGCGGACACTCCGCGCGCGAGCGTTTCCGAAATCGAAAACAGCGGCGCGTTCAGCGAGACCGGCTTCCACACGAATTCGCCGGCTTTCGCTTCAGTGCGCTTGAACAGAAGAATCCCCAACCCGCTGTTGGGTGCGGCCTTGCCCAATAGCCAGAGGTTCTGCGATGAGCTGCCGTCGATGGCCACGATCTGAAAGCTGCCGCTGTGGCCAGATGGAGGTTCGACGGTCTCGCGCGACCAGTGTTCGCCATCCCATCGCACGACTCCGAGGTCGTGCAGGCGCCCCAGCGCGCCGAAATACGCTTCTGTGTGGCCGTTGCTCTCGACGGCTGTGTCGGCTACTGCGCCCGCGCCTTCCTTTTCGGCGAGCGTCTCTGCCACCGGTTCGCCACCTTCTCCCGCTGCCTGCAGAATCCCCACCGGTGGCGCTGGAAGCACGCGAAAGCGACCGCCCGGGTCGCGCGCGAGCACGACGATCTGGTTGCTGCTCGGACGACTGGTGTCTTGGCCCAGAAGCAAACCGCCACCGTGAGGGGTGATGCGCGCCGAGAGCCGGTTTGGTTCCATGCCGCGATAGGTGTGTCCTTCCTCATCGACGGGCGTTTCTTGAATAGTCCAGTCGGGATTGGCATCGGTCGCCCGCTCGAACACGAGCTGTCCGGAAGGGGTTGTGTCACCGGCGGGCACACTCGCAAAGGTGGCGTCGCCGGAGGCGACAGCGGGTGGAGAGACATCGAGTTGCGAGACCCTGTAGGCCCAGGCTTCGCCGGGAGCGCCGAAGGTGGCGGCGCCCATCAGGACCGTCGAGCGATCGGCGGTGCCGAGCACAGGTTGAGCCATCGGGGCCGCTGCGCCCGGGGCAGCCGCCCTGGCGCCGCGACCTCCACCCCGCAAGACGACCGCGAGCAGCACAAGGCCGCACAGAAGTGCCGCCAACACGCGCAAGAGCCAGACTCGGTGCCGTCGGTGGCGATGCTCAACCATGTTTCCGCACACTCGTACTAACCGCCGAGGGGCCTGTTTTCGCTTCACCTTCCGAGCCTTTCGCCGGCACCGGCGTGGGCTTGGTGAGCTCCTTCGTCTTGAAGTGCAGGGCGTCAGGCCAGCGCTTGCGTTCGAGGGTGAGCACCAGCTTGCGCTTGCCCGCCTTCAAACGCTCGTCGCGTGTGCGCGCGACGACCTTGCCGTGAAGCTTGGCGACAAGTTGCACATCTGCCAGGCGCGTCAGCTGAAAGCTGATAGTCACCGTCAGCCCGTGCCGCGAGACTTTGATGTTCTTCAGCAGCGCCGGAATCACTAACGCCACAGGTTCTGCGACAGGTTTGGTTTCGACCTGCACCGGCGGGGGCGCAAGCAGTTCCGAGTCGTCCGGCGGGGGCGTGTCGGCGACGAACTGTTCGACCGACTCGTTGGGGCGCAGCGTAATGGTGGTGGCCCAACTGGGATCGGCGTCTTCCGTGAGCTGCGCGCCGTTTGTGTAATGAAAGAGCCATCCGGCGGAGGTCGCCATCCAAGCTTCTTCGGGGCCCGTTGCGGCGACCAATTGTGCGCTGCCACGCCCGGCGCCAGAGGTGGGTAGTGTGTCAAGCGTTGCGCTTCCATCGGACCCGATCAGCGCGACCTTTGCCTTGTCGGTCGCGCTGCCAACTTCTTCGAGCGCCTGATCGGCGACCCAAGCGCTGCTGGTTCCCGGAACCGGCGAGATGTCAACGAAGCGGTCTTCGCGACTGAACAGGGGGGTTTCGATCGGCGCTTGTTGGAAGAACGGTTCGTTGTAGTGGACGGCGAGCGGCGGACCGGGGACCGATCCGTCATGAGGCGCATCGGGACCAGAAGCCGCGCCACCGCCTGAGAACCACAGGTCCGTGCCGTCGGCTTTCGCCGAAAGCAGCTCCACGCCTTCAGAGGGAACACCCGGGTATGGGTAGGCGAGAAAGCCGGTATCGAGGAACTGTTCTCCGACTAGCTTGTGAATCAGGATCGGGCCGCTTGGCTCGGGTGTCGCAAGCGTGACCGGATGCGTGTCGTCGCCCGCCTGGATTCCAACGAAGACGCTCTCGTAGAAGCCGCCGCCGTAGGCGGCCAGAGCACTTACACCACGACCCTGGGGCTGGTAGGAGGTGGTGAGGTTGGCGCCGTCCCAGTGCAGGTGAAACGCGCCCACTCGCTGCCCGCTGGGATCCTCACTCCCCACCCCGGCAAACCAGCAGTCCTCGGGACCGTTGCAGGCGGCGGCATCCATCGGACGGAAAGGATCGGGCGATTGAATGGCCGTTGAGTAGGAGCCCACGACAACCCCGTCCTTGAAGTGGCACAACGCGAGACCCGCGCCGACACGAGGCTCACTCGGTTCGGTGATCGTCCAAAACTCGTCGGGGCTCGCCCACGCGATCCGCGACGTTTCTCCACCCCCGCCGCAGACCGTGGCGAGCTGACGCCAGCTCCGGCCGTTCCAGAAGAGCAGCCCCTGTGAAATGACGCTGTTGCCCTCGATGCTCAGCAAACCCTCGTTGGGCGCCAGAAACTCCATGTCGTCCGGCGTGCCGAGCGGTACCTTGAAGCGCGCCCCGGCGGGCGGCGCGGGCTGTTCCAAGCGCCACGTGGCTTCGCCGTGAGCAATACCCGGAGCGCTCGCCGTGCCCGCCGCGACGACAGCCAGCAGCGCGGCGGTCGCCCACCGCCTCAAGGCCCGTGCCCCGGGTCCTGTTCGGGGGTGCGGCGCGTGACATCGCGCAAGTCGTGCAACTCCATCTCCTGCACGGTCGAGAGCACCGCGTCGAGCGCGACCCCCGAGAGCGTCTCGTGCTCGAGCAGCGCGTGCGCGGTCTCCTCGACCGCGTGCCAATTGCGGTCGAGAACAGCAGCCGCCTTGGCCTCCGCGTCGCCGACAAGGCGCTCCACTTCGCGGTCGATCGTGTCGAGCGTCGAGGGACCGACCGAGCCGAGATCCTGAAGCGAGGCGCCGAGGAAAACCTCGCCGCCCTTCTCTCCAATCGTGACCGGGCCGAGCGCGTGAGACATGCCGAAGGAGGTCACCATCGTGCGCGCGAGGCTCGTGGCGGCGTGCAGGTCGTCGCTCACTCCGCTTGACAAATGACCGAAGGCGATCCGCTCACCGGCGGTGCCGGAGACGATGATCGTGAGCTGCGCCTGCAGGTCGGCTTCGGTTTGGATCAACTGATCGCGATCGGTGAGCATGTGCGCCGCCGTGCCGAGCGTGCGACCACGCGCGACTATCGACACCTTGCGGCTCACCGAGGCCTGACCGAGTGACTCGGCCACGACGGCGTGCGCCGCCTCGTGGATCGAGATGAGCCAGCGCTCGTGCTCGGTGAGGATGTGCTTCTTGGCCGGGCCGGCCACCACGCGGTCGATGGCCTCCTCCAGCGTCGCCTGATCGATCTCGCCCTGCGCGTCGCGCACGGAGAGGAGCGCCGCCTCGTTGATGACGTTGGCGAGCTCCGCTCCAGAGAAGCCAGGCGTGAGACGAGCGATCTCCTCGAGCGAGACGTCGGCGGCGAGCGGACGCTTGCTTCCGTGCAGACGCAGGATCTCAAGGCGCCCGTGCACATCTGGGACGTCGATGGTCACCTGGCGATCGAAACGCCCAGGACGCAGCAACGCGGGGTCGAGGATGTCGGGGCGGTTGGTGGCGCCCATCACCACGAGACCGCCATCGCCCCCGAAGCCGTCCATCTCGACCAGCAGCGCGTTGAGCGTCTGCTCGCGCTCGTCGTTGCCCTGACCGATGCCCGCGCCGCGCTTGCGCCCGGCGGCGTCGAACTCGTCTATGAAGATGATCGCGGGCGCCGTCTTGCGGGCCTTGGCGAACAGATCGCGCACACGCGCCGCGCCCACTCCGACGAGCGACTCCACGAAATCGGAGCCTGAGAGCGAGAAGAAGGCCGCATCGGCCTCGCCCGCTACCGCCTTGGCGAGCAGCGTCTTGCCGGTGCCCGGAGGGCCTACCAGCAGCACACCCTTGGGGGCGGCGGCGCCCACCGCCAGGTACTTGGAGGGGTCGGCGAGGTAGTCGCGGATCTCGCGCAACTCGGCCACCGCGTCGCCGGCGCCCGCGACGTCGGCGAAGGTGATCCTGTGCAGGGTGCCCTTGCCTTTGCGCTTGCCCTTGCCAGTGAACTTGGAGAAGCCGGCGATCCCCCCCGCACCGCCGTCGGCGCCAAAGCGCATGAAGAGCGCGAACAGGCACACGAGCAGCACGATCGGGATCAGGAACTGCACGAGGATCGTGCGCTGCGCCTTGCCGGGCTGCTGTTGGACCGTGACCACCGTCCCCGCAACGCCCAGGCTCTGCAGCAACTGCTGTGTCTGCACCCCAGAGGCGGGGTAGGCGGCCCAGTATTCGAGCCCTGGAAGCGCGGGCACGGCGGGGGCCGTGGACGTGGCTGCCGTTTCGGTCTGGGGCTGCTTGAGCGTTATCTCGACGCGGTTATCGTGGTCGTAAATCGTTGCCGTCGCGATCTGCTTGTGGTTGGCAAGCGAAAAGACGCGACTTATGGGCAGTTCCGAGCCGTGCCCGGAAGGCCCTATCGCCCCGAGCAGCGAGAAGAACGTAATGACTAGCGCGATCGAGGCGAAGACGAGAAACAACGCGATCTTGTCGCGCAAGATCACCCGGCGGGCGGTACCGGCAAACTCGCCCAGCGTCACAAGCGCCGGATTGCGTTTCTGGGCAAGGCCGGAGCGAACCTGTCCGCGCTGGGGCTGACGTACGGGGGTCCTGGGACGCCCGTTGCCCTGCGGAGAGGGTGATTGGCCGGTGTTCTCGTCATCTGTCATCTGATTGTCGGAACTTTCTTTCTCGATTCAGACCAAAGGCGACGCCCGGCGCCGGATGGGCACCGGACGCCGCCAAGGGTCCGGGGTTTAGGTTGGGCTATCGCCCGTGGGGCTTATTTCTTTTTGCCTTTCTTCGGCGGGGTGACCTCGGCCTTGGTGATCGTCAAGGTCTTGGTTTTTGTTGCCGCGCTACCACCGGTCGGCGTGTAGGTGATCGTAATCTTCACGCTGAGCTTGTGGCCTTTGGCTTTGCCGAGCTTTGCGATCGCAGATTTAGAGATCGTGAGGGTGATCGAGCCTTTACCGGCCGACACGCTCTCGCTCACGCTCGCGACGGTTACTCCACCGCCGGTTGCTTTGATCTGGACCTTGCCCGGGTTTGGGATGACGAGAGAGAGCACGATGCTCTTGCTCTTGACCTTCGCGCTTGCGATCGAGAAGGCATTGCTCGGAGGCGTGACTATCGTGGTGCCCCCACCTCCGGATTTTTCTTCTTTCGGCGGCGTTTTGATTTCTTCTTTTTGGCCACCACCGGATGGGGCTTCCTTTTTCCAGTCGATCGCTTTCACGCCGTTCTGAGCGATATTGATGATCGCCGGCGGCAACGTGCCGTAGTCACGGAGCACCAACTGATACTGCCCTTCCTGTGACTCGACCGCTTCGAGGTAGTCCTTGACGGTACGTGCCTTTGCTTGCTCTGTCCCACCTTCGCCGTAGACGGGCGCGTCGTCGTCCCAGGCAAAGTCGTAGGTCAGACCACACGCCGGGTACGTGGCTAGCGGTTCGAGTTCAAGCGCTTTCTTTGAACCACCCGTCGCAATCGCATGTTCCCAATCGCCGAGCGTCTGGTCGGCTTCCCCAACCGGATAGTTGCGATAGTCCGCACCCAGGCAATTGGCGCCTTCCGCCGACGAGCTCGTATTGGATGTAGGCGTTTTCGTCGGCTCGATGAAGTTCGTGCCGATTTTGTTGCCTTCTTCGGGGCTCACCGTCTGCAACGGAATCCAGTAGGTGTGCTGGTCCGCTTTCATGTAGAAGCCCTTTTTGCGAGCCGTCGCCAAATCCACATAGCCGATCGAGCCATTCGTTTTCTGAACGGAAGTAGCAACTTCGCCACCGCCTTTTTCAAACGCACGGCAGATGTGATTGGGCGAGATGACTTCGGTGCAGGGCCCTTCTTTGGCCGCCACAACCGGAGGTTCGGCAGCGGTGCCTTTGAAGGTTTCAGGCCACTTCGTGTTATCGCCTGCAATTGGAGCCGTCGTCCACAACCCAGAGGTTCCCTGACTGCCTTCGAGCAGGCTCAAGAATGCCTTGAGGTTGAAGGTCGTCCCAGAGCCATCGTTTCGCACGATCCTGATCACGGGGAGCGCACCACATTCGGCCGGTTCCTTGGGTTCAGCGGCTTTGAGATCCTTTTCCATGTCGACAACGGGAACGATGTTTTCCCACTTCTCGGAGCGACCTTCCCAGATCCGCTCGAGCTCTTCATCGGTGATGTGAACGCGCAACGTTTCATTGGCATAGCTATCGCCGGTGTAGCCACCGACCGGGTCGTTGTTCCTGTCTTCTTCTCCGGCTTTGACTTCGCCAGCTTTTGCTTCCGGCACGGGGAAACCGCCCGTGCTCGTGTTTCCGTTACCGCCCGTCTGAGCCGGGTTCTTGATCTTGCAGCCGTCCGGGAAATGAACGACAGTCGTCACCGCGAAAGAGGCAACCGGGATCTGGTGGATAACACCGGGATGTTCACCGCCGGCCGCATCGGCATTTGCCTTCTGGGTTTCCGTGAGCGGCGCATCGCTACCGGCAAACCGTGTCGGGCCCGGGCGAATCCCAGCTCCGGATTCGGCTGCTTCAAAGCCGAAGCATTTGGATTTGCTTGCTTCTCCCCCGATGGACGCGATGCCGCATCCGCTGCCTTCTGGCTGGTATTTGACGCTCGGAGCCGCGCCCGAGCAGCCCGACGGCCCGTGCCAGATGCCCGCGCTCCACAATTCGAGCTGGGCTTCCTTCTGCGCCGATGACCCCTGGCCTTCCACCGGGGCGCCTTCACAGTGTTTGATCGTAAAAGCGGCGTGCGCCGACGGCGGCGCGGCAATAGCTGCGACGGCCATCAGCGTGACCGCGCAGAGCGCCGCCAGAGCGACGCGGAGGCGGCCGCGTTCAGCGGCCAGTGGGAGACTTACGCGCATGAGCGTGAGATGTCCTTTCGAGAGCGTAGATAGAGATCTTCGTGATCGTGCACGAGTCTCACAGCGCCGCCCGGCGCGCACAATCCCTGTTTACAGAAGCGACACATCCTGGTCACAGTAGTGAAACATGTCCGTCACCGTCCATGGGGAGGCCTTCACAACTTAATCTCCGTGTCGTAACAACTTGATAACAGAAGGTAAGCTTGACTTCGGATATGGGAAGAGCACGACACGGCATCACTCGACTGTGCGTGCTTGGCGACGCGATAGCGATGCCGGAGAGACTTAACCTTTCTTGGATGTCCCTTTCCTAGATGCTTTGCCTACTCGTTTCGCGGCGACAAACCTTCCGTTGGCTTCTGCTGAGAGGGTTTCTCCTACATTGGAAGGCACGAAGGAGACTGTGACATGCGCATTGAGCCTGCCGACACTCTTGAGGTCTTTGAAGTATTGCGGCGCCAGGTGAAGCGTTAGCGTGGTAGTGCCCTCCGAGCGCGTGGCACCGCTGGCATGGGCCAACTGGACCTTCTTCTTGTGCTTTTTCTTGCCAGTCTTCGTCGTGATCGCGCCAGTGGCCCGGGCGACGAGTTTTCCCGCCCCAGGAGTCTCGACCAGGAGGATCAAACCACCGTCCTTCGCGCGCTTGAGAGTGAGGCCGAGTTCAGGCGCGACGGTACCCGTGAGAGAGAAACCACCCTGTATCGAGTTGACTTCCGTGGACGGCGGCGCAGTACCCAGCGGGGTCTCGACGGTCGCCGCGAAGGCGTCAGGTTGTTCGTTGGCGTCGCCGAAGATCAGGTTTGAAGCGTAAGACACAAAGGCGACGGTCGAGCCGTCTTCAGTGAGCGTTGGATTGACCAGTACCGATTCGTTTGGATCGCCGCCTTCGAAGTTCACCACCGCCCGTTCAAGCGAATCTTCGGCAATATGGATTACATAGAGCTCGGTAGCGTGGGGGAACGCTTTGAAGACGCCAACCGGACGTGGTTCTGGAAGCACAAAATCGTCGCGTGCCGAAGTGAAGGCGATGGTCGATCCATCGGAGGAGAGTGCCAACGATTCGATCGAAGGCGTTGACCCGATATTGCCCGACTGCACATCGAGCGTAAGCTCACGTGTTCCCGCCTTGCGCGTGACACCTGGACGCATACTCGTGAGGAAGACATCCAACCCGGTGGACTTGGTGTTTGGTGTTCGCAGTGCCGCGCCCGCGAGAAACGCAACTGTATACCCGTCGCTGCTGAGCCCTGGGGCAGCTAGGTCGATACTTGCCAGACCAGACTCAGGTTCTGTCAGCGGACCGTAACAGGGGCCCTTCGCGAGCCGTTCGGCGGGATTGATTTCTTCCTGACCGTGGCATTCCGGATCTTCGGGATCGGCAATTCCCGTGATGCGGCGAGTCTTGGCTTCGGATTCCTGCCAACGGCGCCACAGGTAGTACGGCTCTTTGACATCTTCGGTCTCATCCTTGATGAACTGCGTCTGTTCAGGCGCCCCCGTCGACACCCAAGCCACGGTTGAACCGTCCGGGCTGATTGTCGCCGGACCAACGGCCCCGACCGGTGCTTGAGCGTTCGAGACGGGTTCGCCAGTCGTCTTGTTTCGAGTGAGCAGTGTCGTGGTTTTCGCTTGGAGGTCACGCACGAATAGCTGGAGCGGAGGTGTGTCGGTCGCTGATCCTTCTGGAAGATTTGACTTGAGTTCGGTGGTGCGAAAGACCACATAGCGACCATCCGCGCTCATAGAAGTGTTTGGCCATACTTCCGAACCAGGTTCTTCGCCCTTCAGCGGCTGTTCGCGCTGAGCGTAAGTGGCTGGTTCGTCGCCTCCGTTTGTGGAAGAGACCAAGGTATACGCACCAGATTGCTTGCGGTCTGCGGTCAGTGGCACATCCATATCGCGCACATAAACATCGACGTTGTCGTTAGTGTCCCCTGGCACTAGCTGTTGAGCGGTGGAGAAAGCCACATACCGTCCGTCGGCGCTCACCGATGGATTTAGGGCACCACGAAAGATGAGCGAACCCTTTTCCGGTCCTTCGGTGTGAGCCTCCGATCCATCGGCTACCAGCTGGATCGCGCCTGTGTCCCTGTCGTAGCGGAAGATCCCACCTTGACGGAGCGTCCCGGCTGGTTCCATGTCCGGTTCGACCCCGTGCAACCCCATGACACCGCCATCGTCTTCGAAGAAGTTGGTGGCGTGCGTTTGGAAGACCACGTAGCGTCCGTTCGCCGAGATGTCGGCATCCGTAGTCGATGCATCTCCCTGTTCATCCGAGCCGTTGTCCACCGACACGATGTCGGCGCCAAACCCGCCGGCGGCGGGTCCATAGATCGCGAGTGCCCGGGGCGCAAGCAGCCCCGTCGCCAGCAGGCAGGCGGCTGCCACCGTGACAGTTATGGCGACACGGCAACCAAACAGCGAGAAGCGAGAGCAGCCCGCCCTCCAGCTCGCACGCAACGCCTCGCGGCGCGCGCGAAGAGGAATGTAGTCAAGGGCAGACTCGATAGGACGCGAGTTTCGCGAGCCTCGCCCGAGAGCGCAATGGGTGTTTACAAGACGGTCACAAACCCGTTAGTTGCCAGAAGCAACTCAACCGTTTACTCATGCTTCAGTCGACGGGGCGAATGGAAGCCTTTGCCTGGCCTGACGAGCGATAGTCATCCTGCACCTGCCACAGTATGTGTATGCCGTTAGAGCATCGCCTACAAGTCTTGCTCGACGACGAGCGTCACCGGCTCATCTGCGATGTCGCGCGCGAGCGTGGCGTATCCGTCGCGACCGTTGTACGCGAGGCAATCGACCGTGGGTGCACCGCCGCACGGCGGCGGGCAGCGAGCCAGCGTGTGCTGGCCGCCTCCAATATGGACGTGCTCGAGCCGCTGGATCTGCTGGAGGAATTGCGGGCACTGCGCGGGCGTCGCGCATGAACCTCCTGGACACGACTCGACTTCGGCGCCAAGGCAACCGGGCCTCTGGCTAGGGCACCCGCACCCGCTTGCGCACGGTGCGCTTGTTCCCAGCGTTATCGGAGGCGGACACGACGATCGTGTAGAGCCCCCCACGCGCGTAGCTGTGCTTGAGCGTTGCGTGCCCATGCGCTACGGAGCCATCGCCGAAGCGGACGTGCACGGAGGAGTTGCGCACGCCCGACACTTCTTTGCGCGCGCCATCAACTACCAGGACAATGAGCGTTGAGCCGCTCACCTTCACCTTCACGCGCGGGGCGCGCCGGTCTACCTTGAGCGTGGCGGGCACCGAGTCCACCACTTGCCCGAGCGAGTCGGTGGCCTCCACCTGCAGCGAGTGGACACCTTCG
>DASXNB010000018.1:0-10464 GCA_036495305.1 Solirubrobacteraceae bacterium
ACTTCGCCGACCGACACGCTCAGGCACCGGGCAAGACGCGGTTCATCTTCGTCACCGGCGGAGTCGTCTCCTCACTCGGCAAGGGGATCGCCGCGGCCTCGATCGGGCGGCTGCTCGTCTCGCGCGGGCTGACCGTCGGCCTGCAGAAGTTCGACCCCTACATCAACGTGGACCCGGGGACGATGTCGCCCTACCAGCACGGAGAGGTATTCGTGACTGAGGACGGCGCGGAGACCGACCTCGATCTCGGCCACTACGAGCGCTTCACCGACTCCAATACGAGCCGTGCGTCGAACGTGACCGCGGGTGGGATCTATGACACGGTGATCCGCAGGGAGCGTCGTGGGGATTATTTGGGTGGGACGGTGCAGGTGGTGCCGCACATCACCGACGAGATCAAGCAGCGAATCTCACTGATCGCGGAGTCGACCGACGTCGATTTCGTGATCACCGAGATTGGCGGGACGGTGGGTGACATCGAGTCGCTTCCATTCCTTGAGGCGATCCGCCAATACCCTGTGGATGTAGGTAGGAGGCGGTGCATGTTCATCCACCTCACGCTCGTGCCCTACATCGGACACGCGGGTGAGCTCAAGACCAAGCCCACGCAGCACTCGGTGAACGAGTTGCGGCGTATCGGTATCGCCCCGGACATGCTGATGTGCCGCTCGGAGGGTCCGCTGTCGCAGGAGATCCGCAAGAAGATCGCGCTGTTCGCGAGCCTTCCGGCCGACGCGATCGTCTCGGCACGGGACGTCGACAACATCTACAAGGTGCCGCTCGTATTTCGCGATCAGGGTGTTGACGATTGCATCCTCGAGCACTTCGGTATGGAGGGGGCGCCGCCGCCGGAGCTTGAGAAGTGGCAGGAGCCGATCGAGATGGCCGCGCAGGCCAAGCGGACGGTGCGGATCGCGCTGGTGGGGAAGTACGTGCAGTTGGAGGACGCTTACCTGTCGGTGTCCGAATCACTGCGCCACGCGGGGGCGCTTCGGGGGGCGAAGGTGAAGATCGAGTGGATCGACTCGGAGCGCCTGGAGGACAACAACCCTCATGGCGAGGATCGCCGCAAGGCACTTGAGGCACTCGAGAACGCCGACGGGATCTTGATTCCCGGTGGTTTTGGGGGCCGTGGGATCGAGGGGAAGATCGAGGCGGCGCGGATAGCGCGGGAGAACCAGATCCCCTACTTGGGCATCTGCCTCGGGATGCAGATCGCGGTGGCTGAGTTCGCGCGTAACGTCGCGAACATGGAGGGGGCCAACTCGACCGAGTTCGACATCGAGACGCCTTACCCGGTGATCGACTTGCTGCCCGAGCAGAAGGAGGTGGCGGACCTCGGCGGGACGATGCGTTTGGGGGCAGACCCGATCAAGTTGCACGACGGTTCGCGGGTGAGGGAGGCTTACGGCGAGGCTGTGGTGTACGAGCGTCACCGCCACCGTTACGAGGTGAACAATCTGCTGCGCAAGCGCTTGCAGAGCGCCGGGTTGACGGTGTCAGGGACCTCCCCGGACGAGCGTCTCGTGGAGGTGGTGGAGCTCGAGGATCACCCTTTCTTCGTGGCGTCGCAGTTCCACCCCGAGTTCAAGTCGCGCCCAGAGCGCCCGGCGCCACTGTTCTGGAGCTTCATCGCCGCGGCATTGCGCGAGAGCGACGTGCACGCCGAGGGCGACGGCGCGCTTGCCGGTAGATCGTGAGCGCTGAGATCTCCACAGGCGAGGGCGCGGGGCCGCCCGGGGGCCTGCGCGTGCAGGTAGATTTCAAGCTCTCAGACGAGCGGGCGGCGCAGGCGGTGGCGGCCAAGATGGTGGATCGCGCGCATGAGATCGCAAACCAGCCGGAGTGGGAATGCGACCTGGATGTAAGCGTCGAATGGTTGCCTCCAGAGGACTTGTCCGGTCAGGTCGAGCGGCTCGCACAGCCGGCTCGCGGGCGTCCCACAGATCGGTAGCGTTGCGCGGCGATGCTGAAGCTCCGTAAAGCCACCGTCGTGGAGGCCCACCGCGCCCGCGGACCCGAGCAGAACCTCGTGGTGATGCTGGCCAACGGGGAGCGCCGTCCGGCGATCGCCGATGTGAGGTTGCTCGGGGTGAGCGTGGTGGGGGACGAGCTGATCGTGAACGTGCAGGCGCGCGATCTGGCCCTGGGGTCGGGGGGGTTCGACATCGTGCACGTGAACCTGACCCGCGGCCTCGTCGCAGACGGTACACCCGGGGCGCACGTGATGAAGCTTAACTACACGAGCATGCAGCACGCGGTGGTGCCCGTGGAGGATGCCCTGAAGGGCACAGGCACCCAGACGGGGACGGGCACCGAGATGGGCGCCACCGCCAACGGGACATCTGCCGGCGGGGAACTCGACCTGCCGTTGGAGCGTCCCGTGGGGGTACTGGCCCTGCACGGTCAGTTGGCGGCGTTGGCGTGGGCGTTTGCCCAAGCGCAACCAGACCTCAGGCTCGGCTTCGTGCAGACCCCGGGAGGGGCGCTGCCAGGAGGGCGCTCGCGCGTGGTGAGGGAGTTGCGTGAGCGAGGGTTGCTGGCGGGTCATCTCACCGCGGGCGCGTCATACGGCGGCGAGGGCGAGGCGATCACGACCGCGGGGGCGATCCACCACGGTTTGCGCATACTCGGGTGGGACGCGGCGGTGTGCGGGCCCGGTCCGGGGATCGTGGGCTCGAGCTCGCCGCTCGGCCACGGGGGGATGCACGCACTCGACTCCACCCACACGGCGCTTGCGCTGGGCGCACAGGCGCTGCTAGTCGCACGCATGTCCTCCGCGGACGAGAGAGAGCGCCACCGGGGGATCTCCCACCACACCTTGACGGTGCTCGATCTGCTGCTAGAGCCGGTGACGGTTGCGCTGCCGGCTGGCATCCGCTCGCCGGTGGGCGCGGATCTGCGGGCGGGGTTGGGGTCGGTGTTCGCCCGGTCGGCGGAGCGCGGCAAGCTACAGCTGGAGCTTGAGGTGGAGAGACCGGCACGAATGGCACATCACGACTGGAGGCACGCGGCTGTGGACTTGCCCGGTTATCTAGCGAGCGGACTGCCCGCGATGACGATGGGTAGGGGACTGGTGGAAGACCCGCTCTTCTTCGCCGCGGCCCTCTCGGGGGGGACGGTGCTCGCGGAGCTGTGCGGGCTTGCTCCTCAGGAGAGATAAAACAGCCGTAAGTTTGCGACCTAAGTCCTACAAGCTTCTGCCAGTGGGCTTGCACGATCAAGGAAGCTCCCGAGGTGAGGCGAATCGGGAGGGGTGGCTTATTCCCCTACCCTTCCAGCTATCGAGGGGCCACGTTTCGAGCAGTTGACGCTCGATTTCCTTGCCTACTTGGAGTTGGAGCGGGGGCTCTCGCGCAATACGCTAGGCGCCTATCGGTCAGACCTTGCGCAGTTGGGCGCCTTTCTCAAGCGTAGGGGAGTTTCTCCATTCGACGTCGAGCATGGCGACCTCGCGGCGTTTCTCTCAGAGCTTGCCAACGGCGGTGAGGGCCACCCACCGGTGGCGGCCGCGACGCTTCAGCGCAAGGCGGCGTGTTTGCGCTCCTTCTACCGCCACTTGCGACGGGAGGGGCTGATGGACAACGATCCCACCGCGGATCTGCGGGGGCCGCCAAAGACAAAGCGTCTGCCGAAGGTGCTCTCGCGCGAGCAGGTGGCGAAGCTACTTGCGCAACCGAAGGGGATGGACCCACTGGCGTTGCGCGACAGGGCGCTGCTTGAGGTGATGTACGCCTGTGGGTTGCGGGTGTCTGAGGCGATCGGGTTGGAACTCGGAGATGTGGACGTGGAGGAGGGGATGTTGCGCGCTCGGGGGAAGGGCTCCAAGGAACGGATCGTGCCGGTGGGACGTGAGGCGGTGGCGGCGCTGCGGGCCTACGGTGGGCGTGGGCGTCCACAGTTGGTGGGCGTGCGCGTTGAGAGCCGGCTGTTCGTGAACCACCGCGGGGCGGCTTTGACGCGACAGGGGCTCTACAAGATCATCCAAAACCACGCGCGCTCTGCTGGGCTCTCCGACTTGATGACGCCCCACACGCTGCGCCACACATTCGCCACCCACCTGCTGGCAGGAGGGTGCGATTTGCGCTCGCTGCAGGAGATGTTGGGTCACGCCGACCTCGCGACAACGCAGATCTATACGCACCTCTCCTCCGAGAGGCTGAAGGAGGCGTACTTCGACGCGCACCCGCGCGCGCATGCTGATAACGGCGTGACGCCGAGCTGACGCGCGCGGCCTCCCGTGGCGAGGAGCGTCGTGTCCCTATGCTGAGCCCCGCATGCCGGAGCTTCCAGAGGTTGAGACGATCAGGCGTCAATTGGCGCCACTGGTGGAGGGCCGCACGTTCGAGCGGGTGGAGGTGTTGGACTACCGCTGGTGCAGTCCACTCGCTCCTAGCGAAATGGAGGATGCGCTCCGAGGTCGCAAAGTGGAGCAGTTGGGGCGGCGTGGGAAGTATCTCGTGTGGAGCCTGAGCGAGGACGTGTACCTCGCTCAGCACCTACGCATGACGGGGACGGTGTTGTGCGGGCCCGATCCCGCCCAGACGCACGTGCGTGTGCGGATCGCCCTCGACCAGGGCCCGCCGCTTGTCATAGTCGACCCGCGCAGGTTCGGTACGGGCGAATTGCTCTTGGGTACAGAGGCCCTCGATGAGTTCTTCGACGCGAGGCTCGGGTTGGAGCCGCTTGACGAGCGCTTCACCGCGCAGCACCTACGTACGCTCGCGCGCGGACGGACAACCCCGGTGAAGGCCTTCCTGCTCGACCAGCGCAGGATGGCGGGGGTGGGGAACATCTACGCCGACGAGGCGCTATACCGCGCGCAAATCCACCCCTCGCGACCGGCGGGAAAGCTGAGCGCAGACCAGCACGAGCGTTTGCGCGAGGCGCTCGTGTGGGCGCTGGAAGCCGGGATCGAGGCGAGGGGCGCGACGATCGACGATTTTCGACACGTGGACGGAGTGTGGGGATCGTTTCAGGACCGCTTCCAGGCCCACCGCCGCGAGGGCGAGCCGTGCGGGCGCTGCGGGAACACGATCGTGAAGCTGGTGGTGGCTGGGAGGGGGACCTACGTTTGCGAGCGCTGCCAGCGACCGCCGCGTGGAGCTAAGCGGCGGCCAGCTCGTCGAGGCGTCCGCTCTCAGCGGCCTTGAGCGTCTCCGAGTAGCCGCCGAGCAGCTCGTCTCCGACGAGCACCTGGGGGAAGGTCATCATGCCAGTGCGGTTGACAAGCTCGATTCGACCGGCGGGGTCCTTTGACAGATTCACTTCGGAGAAGTCGAGGCCGTGCGACTTCAAGATGCCCTTTACGCGGGCGCAGAAGGAGCAGGGTTCGGTCGTGTAAACCGTGATGGGACTCGCTGTTGCACTCATTACTTCATAAAGTATAGCCACGGGTAGTGGCGCCGCGGGCGACCGTACACTCGTTCGATGGGCGGATTGGTGAAGGCCGATGCTGTGGTGTTGCGGTCGATGCGCTACGGCGAGGCCGACCGCATCCTTCACCTCTATACCCCCACCCAGGGGAGGGTGAGCGCGATAGCGAAGGGCGTACGCCGGTCGCGCAGCCGCTTCGGGGGGAGGTTGGAGCCCTTCTTCCGTTTGCGTATCGAGCTGCACGAAGGAAAAGGCGAGCTGTTGACGGTGACAGGGGCGCAAACCGTCGAGGGGTATTCACGTTTGCGCGAGGACGCCCGCGGGCTTGACGCTGCCGCCCGGGCGTGCGATGCCGTGGGGAGGCTTTTTGAGACGTCAGAGCCCCATCCCGGAGTGTTCAACCTGCTGTGCAGAAAGCTCTCGCTGCTGGACGAGAACCCAGGGAGCGCTACCCGCTCAAGCGCGCTCGCATTCCGTTTGAAGCTGCTGTTGGCGGCGGGGTTGGCGCCTCAACTCGGGTCGTGCGCGAGCTGCGGCGATCAAGAGCATCTCGTGGGCTTCTCCGGCGCCGCCGGTGGGGTGGTGTGCGGAGCTTGCGAGGGAGGTGCCTTCCCTTTGGGCGAGCAGGCGCACACGTTCATGGTGGATGCCCTGGGGCGTCCCTTGAGCGAGGCGCCCGAGGGTGAGGAGAGGGCGCTCGGCCAGGTGGAGCACGCGGTGGCGGAGACGCTTGAGCACCACGCGCACGTGCGCCTCATGCCCGCCACAGATCGCAGGTCAAGGAGAGCGCAAGTCGACGCAAGCCCTCCGCGGTCGTTGCAAGAATCGGCTGCATGAACGGCGCGAAAGACACAGGGCCGGTCGCGGGGACATTCGCCGCGCGGCGCAACGAGCTCGAGAAGCGAGTGCTCTCGCCGCTTGCGACGCGCTCCTATCCAGCTACACGGCAGCGTGAGGAGGAGGATTGTGGGTTGCGCACTCCTTTCCAGCGCGACCGCGACAGGATCGTGCACTGCAAGGCCTTCCGCCGGCTTACCCACAAGACGCAGGTGTTTGTAGCGCCACTGGGGGACCACTACCGGACGCGTTTGACACACACCCTTGAGGTAACCACGATTTCCCGCACCGTGGCGCGGGCGCTCGGCCTTAACGAGGATCTCGTGGAGGCGATCGGTTTGGGCCATGACCTCGGGCATCCCCCTTTCGGGCACATCGGCGAGGAGGCACTTGATGCCTCCCTGAAAGAACAATTCGGGCGTGAGTTTCGCCACTTCGAGCATTCGCTGCGGGTGGTTGACGTGTTGGAGCGCGACGGTGAAGGTCTCAACCTCACCGAGTCTGTGCGGGAAGGGGTCGTGGGGCACTCGAGCCGCGCGGCCCTACCGAAGACGCTCGAGGGGCGGATCGTGAGGGTGATTGACAGGGTGGCGTACATCAACCACGACATCGACGACGCGATGAGGGCGGGGTTGTTGCGCGCCGATGACCTGCCGGTGGGCCCCATAGAGGTGCTCGGTGACACGGGGTCGCACCGGATCGATACGTTGGTGCACGACATGGTGGAGCACTCCGAGCGCGCTGGGGACATCGTGCAGGGACCCGAGGCGGGCCCAGCGATGGGAGAGCTGCGAAAGTTCATGTTCGAGCGCGTGTACCTTGGTCCCGCGGTGCGCGCCGAGCACGCGCGCATCACGAACGTGGTGAGGAGGCTGTTCGAGCACTACGTCGAGCATCCAGAACTGCTTCCTGACGACGGGGCGGATGGCCGGGATGTCGCCGAGCGTGTCACCGACTATGTGGCGGGAATGACCGACAGGTATTGCATCCGTGAGTACACCGACCTCGAAGTGCCCCGCGTGTTTGCCCGCTGAGCGCGCGCGAGGTGGCCGGCCGCAAGAACACTCGGCGGTAGGCGCAGGAGACCGCGACACCGTATGGCGCGAGAGCGGCTAGCGTAGCTTCGATGGCTCGCTACACACCAGACTCGCGCGACCGCGTACGCGACGCGATCGACTTCGTGGAGCTCGTGAACACGCGCACCGAGCTGCGTAGAGCGGGGCCGCGTAGCTATGAGGGATTGTGCCCCTTCCACGATGAGCGAACTCCGTCCTTCAGTGTGGAGCCACACGAGAAGGTGTACTACTGCTTCGGGTGCCAAGCCTCAGGGGACGTGTTCACGTTCGTGCAGGAGACCGAGGGGGTGGACTTCAAGGGGGCCCTCGAGCTGCTCGCCGACAGGGCGGGGATCGAGTTGCAGGTGGAGAAGGAGGACCCCCGCGAAGCGGAGCGCAGAGCACGCAGAGAGAGACTGCTCGAGCTGCTCTCGCGCACGGCGGGGTACTACGAGCGATACCTTTGGGAATCGGACGAGGCGGCGCCCGCCAGGAGCTACCTGTCGGAGCGGGGGTTGGGGGAGGAGGCGTTGAAAGCCTTTCGTGTGGGGTACGCGCCGTCGGCTTGGGATCGTGTGCTGCTCGCGTCCCGCCGTGGGGGGTATTCCGAGAGAGAGCTCTATGACAGCGGCCTCGCGCAACGCTCGCAGGAGCGCGGGGGGCTGTACGACCGCTTTCGCGCGCGCATCATGTTCCCGCTGGCGGACATGAGGGGAAGGGTGCTCGGTTTCGGGGCCCGGGCGATGAGCGAGGGGAGGGGGCCGAAGTACCTGAACACCTCTGATAACGACATTTACCACAAGGGAAAGCACCTCTACGGCAGCGATCTCGCGCGTGCCGCGGCGGCGAAGGCGGGGGAGGCGATTTTGTGTGAGGGGTACACCGACGTGATCGCGCTCCACCAGGCGGGTTTTCACAATGCGGTGGGGTTGATGGGGACGGCGCTTACCGACGAGCAGGTGGGTGAGCTGGGGCGACTCGCGCAAACGGTGCTATTGGCGCTCGACGCCGACAGCGCGGGGCAGGAGGCGATGCTCAAGGCATCGAGGTTGGCGGCGCGGCGCAAGTTGGAGTTGCGCGTGGTGGCGCTACCCGCGGGCGCCGATCCCGCCGATCTTTTGCAACGCGAGGGCGCCGATACGATGCGCGAGACCATCGCAAAGGCTATTCCGTTCGTGAGGTTTCGTGTGGAGAGAGTGCTCGCCGGGGGCGACGATTCAAGTCCCGAGGGCCGCGACCGTATGATCGGCGAGTTGCGGCCGGTGTTCGCGACGCTTCCCCCGAGCGCGATGCGGATGGATTTGACAAAGCTCGTGTCGGGGAGGCTCGGGTTGAGCGAGGGACTCGCGGAGACCCTGCTCGCCGGTGGTGGCGAGCAGAGCCGTCCGGCAGAGCGCGGGGGGGCGGGCGTGAACGGGTCCGGCGTCCGGGAGGGCACAGGCGCAGACACACGTTCGCGCCAGGGAAGCACCGCCGGTAAGGGAACGGGCGCCGGGAGGGTGCTCTCGGGGAGGGAGGACACCGAGAGAGCGTTCCTTGCCTTGTGTATCGCCGCGCCCGAGCACGGCCAGAAAGCGCTTGAGGAAGTGGCGGAGGAAGGTGTGTTCACAAGCGATCTGTTGCGTCGCGCGGCGAGCCACTTGAAGGACGGCCACCTCGTAGAGCCACTGAAAGGGGTGGACGACGAAGACCGCGAGCTCGTGTCGCTGCTTGCCGAGCTGACCGTGGAAGCGGGGAGGTGGCCGATGTCAGAACGCACCGCTAAGCCCGCGATGCTCGAGGTGCAGCAGCTCCAACTCCAACTGGCCGCGATCGACCGCCGCATCCACACGGCTCGTGTCCAGGGGGCAGGGGAGGTGAGCGATCTCGCCCGCCGCAGGGGAGACGTAAAGCGAGACTTCGACCGCGCGCAGGAGCGGGCTTTGGCGGAGAGCGGGACGGAGGTTTAGGCCGGACGACGGGATACGTTTGGGCGAACAGAGGTTCGCTTTTCCGTCCGACCCATAGTAGACAATACGGTGCATGGATCGGGTATCACTCGAGCAGATGTTGGGCGAGGGCCTGTCGCTTGCGGAGATCGCGCGGCGCTTTCATCTGCACGAATCGACCGTCGGTTATTGGGTCAGCAAGCACAACCTCCAGGCTGCACGTCGGGACAAGCACGCTTCCAAGGGAGGCCTATCACGCGAGTACCTGGACCGTCTCGTCCGAGGAGGAGCTTCGATCGCGGAGATCGCGGAGGCGGTCGGACGGAGCAAGGCGACCGTACGCCACTGGCTCAGGGAGTACGACCTCAAAACGTGTCGCTCAGAGCAACGACGCCAAAAGGTTGCGGACCGCGACGTGGCGCTTGCTGATGTGGTCACACGAGAGTGCCCGCGTCATGGGACCACTGAGTTCAAGCGCCGGACACCAAGTGGTTACAGGTGTCTGAAGTGCCGTTCGGAGGCCGTCACGGAACGGCGGCGGCGCGTCAAGCAGATTCTCGTGGAAGACGCGGGGGGTGCCTGTCGAATCTGCGGTTACCAAACGTGCATCGGTGCACTTGAGTTTCATCACGTCGATCGCACAGACAAGCGGTTTTCGCTCAGTCACCGCGGCGTTGCGCGATCTCTGGACAAGGCGCGCGCTGAGGCGAAGAAGTGCGTCCTCCTATGTGCTAATTGCCACGTCGAGGTCGAGGCTGGGATCGTTACGCTGCCGGTACGCGACAATGCTGCTTAGAATGTCTACGTAAGATCCCGGACCTGGTTCCGGGGTAGCACGATCCGGGGTAGCTCAACTGGCAGATGCGCTCGACTGTTAATCGAGAGGTTGTGGGTTCGACTCCCACCCCCGGAGCTTAGGAACGCCTTGCGTCGCCTCACGGAGGGCGGTATCGCTGGCTGACCCAGCGAGACCTTCGATCAGCTCGGAGGCATAGACGCCCGCGTGGTGGGTGGTGGCCCAGTCAGCCAGCTCCATGGCGTGCGCGCGAATCGAGGCGTCGCCTATGACCTGCTCGACCGCGCGGCGTAGAGGACGGGGGGAGATGAAGCGGCGGGGGAGGCGCAGGCCCGCCCCGGCCCAAGCAAGGCGGGCGGCGTTCTCGTTCATGTCGCCGGCGACGGGGCAGGCGATGACGGGAACTCCGGAGGAGAGGGCGCGGGCGAGGGTGCCGTGGCCGGCGTGGCAGACGACGGCGTCGCAATGGGGG